>NZ_FXWK01000001.1:634171-1268342 GCF_900177655.1 Devosia lucknowensis
AGTTGCATTTTTCGTTGCAATTGGCAGAAACTCCCTGCCTGTCCCTCGCGGTCCACAGCCGGGATTTGCAAGCACTTACAGCCACTTAGATAAGTTTGTCTGATTGCATTCATTGCAACCAAAAAGAAAGGGCTTAGCGGCCAATTAGACTGCTAAGCCCTTGAATTCATTGGTGCCGGCAGCAGGGTTCGAACCCGCGACCCCCTGATTACAAATCAGGTGCTCTACCAACTGAGCTATACCGGCGACGCTGCCCGTCTAGCATCGTGCGCAGGCCGGAGCAAGCGCCACGCGCAGCCGACCTTCCGGCATGCTGTAGTTTGTATGAACTGACTGCGAATTCCGGTTTTTCGCCTGCAACGACCACGCTCGCCGACGAGGTTTTCCACTGCATCGCTTGACATGTCAGTTCGCCGTCTCATAAATGACACCGATGTCATGACACCGATGTCATCGGGTTGTGCATGTCGGATGGTCCCAGAAGCCGCAGCGGAATCGCATAGTGGCCGCGGATCGATCCGGAGGAGGAATGAGTGGCCACGATTTACGATGTCGCCAAAGCCGCAGGCGTTTCGCCCAAGACGGTCAGCCGGGTGATGAACGGCGACGCGCCGGTCAACCAGCAGACACGCGAGTCCGTCGAGCGGGCCATGCTCGATCTCAATTATGTCCCCTCCAGTGCCGCGCGCACTATGCGCTCGCAGCGTTCCGGTCTTATCGGCATGATCACCGGCGCCATTAGCACGAGCCATCATTTCGAAGATACCGGCCTGCCGGAAATTTACCTGGTGCAGGGCGCCCAGCGCGTCATCGACCAGAGCAACCGTACCTTGCTGATCGCCGACAGCGGCGGTTCCGCCGAACGCATTCCGGCGCTGCTCCAGACCTTTCTGGAGCATCGCGTCGAGGGTATCCTCTACGTTGCCGAGTATCACCGCGAAGTCAGCCTTCCGCTCAATGTGCGCGATCGGCCGGTCGTGCTGGTGAACTGCTTCGACGCCGCAGACACTCCGGCCATCCTGCCGGACGACGAAGGCGGTCAGTTCGCGCTGGTCGACGGGTTGGTCAAGCGGGGGCACCGGCGCATCGGCTATCTGACCTTGCCCCAGTCGCAGATCGCCTCCGGACTTCGCGTCGATGGCTATGCGCGCGCGCTGGCCGCGAATGGCATCGACTACGATGAAGGCCTCGTACAGATCGGCGCTCTGCCCAGCATCGTCAACGAATTCGACCTGCTCTGGGACGCTCTCGATCGCGTGTTGCGCGCCGAACCTACGGTAATCTGCTGCGCCAACGACAAGATGGCGATGCGGGTCTACGGGCTGTTGCGCGAGCGGGGCATCGCCATTCCACAGCAGATTTCGGTCGCCGGCTACGACGACTACCGCATGATTGCGGAACACCTCCATCCCCGCCTGACCAGCGCCGAGCTGCCCTATGCCGCCATGGGCGCGCTCGCGGCGGACAAGCTGCTGCGTCTGATTGGCGGCACCGTCAAACCAAACGAGCCGAACCGGGAAGTGGTCTCGGCTCCGGTCGCCTGGCGCGAAAGCGTCCAAACACGTGACGGCGTCGTCACGCAATTACACTCAAGGAGGAAAGATCCATGACGTCCCTGCGCATTCTGGCCACAAGCCTGACCCTGACCACCGCGATGAGCACGGCAGCATTCGCACAGACCGAGCTCAGCTTCTGGTACCACGGTGCCGGCCAGCCGGTTGAGCGCGACATCGTCGTCGGCATCATCGATGACTTCAACACCTCGCAGAGTGAGTGGAAGGTCGTGCTGCAGGAATTCCCGCAGGCCGCCTACAACGATTCCGTCGTTGCCGCCGCTGTCGCCGGCAATCTGCCCGACATTCTCGACGTTGACGGCCCCAACATGCCGAACTGGGCCTGGGCCGGCTACATGCAGCCCCTGCAGCTCTCGGAAGGCGCTCTCGACGGTTTCCTGCCGGGCGCCATCGGCGAATATGACGGCGAAGTCTATTCGGTGGGCCTCTGGGACGCGGCGATCGCAATGTACGCCCGCAAGTCGACGCTCGAGAAGTTCGACATTCGTGTGCCGACCCTTGAGGAGCCGTGGACCCGCGAGGAATTCGACGACATCCTGGCAACGCTCAAGGATTCCGGCGAGTTTGAATATCCGCTGAACCTGGGCATGGCCGATCAGGGCGAATGGTATCCCTATGCCTTTGGCCCGTTCCTCTGGAGCTTCGGTGGCGACATGGTGGATCGCACCACCTACGAAACCGCCGAGGGCGCGCTCAATGGCGATGCAGCGGTAGCGTTCGGCGAGTGGTGGCAGAGCTTGTTCACCAACGAATATGCCCCGGGCACCAGCCAGGACATGGCTGACCATGAGACCGGCTTCATCGACGGCAAGTATGCCCTGCAGTGGAATGGCAACTGGGTCGCCGTGAAGACGCTCGAAGCCCTGGGTGACGACGTGCTGTTCCTGCCCGCACCGGATTTCGGCAACGGTCCCAAGATCGGCGGCGCATCCTGGCAGTTCGGCGTTGCGGCAACCTCCGAGCATCCTGAGGGCGCCAGCGCCTTTATCGAATTCGCGCTCAAGCCCGAATACCTGGCCGCATTCTCCGACGCGATTGGCCTCGTTCCGGCCACGGCCGAAGCCGCTGCGCTCACCGAAAACTACAAGCCCGGCGGCGCTCTGGAAGTCTTCTACGGTCTCTCGGAAGCCCAGGCCATGCTGCGTCCGGTGACCCCTGGCTACGTGTTCGAAGCGCTCGAATTCCGCAAGGCACTGGCCGATATCGCCAATGGTGCCGACGTCGTCGACGCGCTGGATGCGGCCACCGACGCCATCAATAACGATATCAGCCGCAACAACAATTACGCGGCGCGGTAACGTCCTCCCCTGACGAACAGGGCCGGCCCGGATGACCTTCGGACCGGCCCGAACCAGTGCGAGCCAATCGGGTCAGTCATGCGCAAAACGAAATCGAAATCTCTGGAATCGCACACGCTGGCCGGATGGCTGATGAGCGGTCCCGCCTTTGCGTTGATCACCCTGTTCCTGATCGTGCCATTCCTCCTGGCCTTCTGGTTCTCCTTCACCAATCAGCGCCTGATTTCCCCCAATCCGACGCAGTTGGTGGGCCTCACCAATTACGAGCAGCTCCTTGGCGTCGGCGTGCTGACGCTTGAGCCGGAGCGTGCCGACGATGGCAGCCTGGTCGTGAGCGCCGACGGCGCCCTGACCTATCCGCGCACCCGCGATTACACCCGCAACAATCCAGACTATCCCCATCTCAACGGCATGCGCGAATGGTTCAGCTGGGACTGGGGGGAGAACCGCACGATGGTGCTGGCGCGCGACCTCGTCTTCGTCAAGGCGCTCACAAATACGCTTTTCTTCGTTGCCGTGGTGGCGCCGGTCCAGTCGGCATTGGCTCTGCTCCTGGCTCTGATGATCAATCAGAAGCTGCGCGGCATAAACATATTCCGCACCGTCTATTTCATGCCAGTGGTCGTGTCGATCGTGGTCGTGTCGCTGCTCTGGCGCTTCATCTATGACGGCCGTAGCGGCCTGCTCAACAACCTGCTGCAGTTCATCTCGTTCGGTCAGTTCAGGCCGGTCGACTGGCTCGGAAATCCCGACACGGCCATGCTGGCCATCATCGTCATGTCCATCTGGCAGGCGGTGGGTTTCCACATGGTGATCTGGCTCGCAGGCCTCCAGAACATTCCGACCTCGCTTTACGAAGCGGCCGATATCGAGGGCGCAAGCACCTGGCAGAAGTTCCGCTTCGTCACCTGGCCGGGCCTGCGCAATACGGCGGTTCTCATCCTCGTCGTCATCACCATGCAGGCCTTCGCGCTGTTCGCGCAGATCGACGTCATGACCAATGGCGGTCCGCTCGACTCCACGCAGACTCTCGTTTTCCAGGCTGTCCAGCGCGGTTACGAACAACAGAACATTGCCGGCGGCTCTGCCATATCGGTGTTGCTCTTCCTCATCGTCCTCGTCATTTCGCTGTTCCAGCGCTACGTCACCAGGGAGCGTTGATCATGGCTGCAGTCATGTCGCCAAATCAGAACCTCAAGACCGGTCTCAAATACCTGCTGCTGATCCTTGTCGCGCTGGTCTTCGTGTTCCCCATCGTGTTCATGGTGATGAGTTCACTCAAGCCCGACGCGCAGCTGCTGCGGGACACCTCCTCGTTCAACGCCTTCCTGCCGGTTGGCGACGTTTCGCTCGACAACTACTTCGCCGCATTTCGGCGCGCACCGGTCGGGCTGTTCGTCTTCAACTCCATCTTCGTCACCGTAATCACGGTGATCGGCTCGCTGTTGCTGTGCTCGATGGCAGCGTTTGCGTTCGTATTCATGGAATTCCGGGGCAAGAGCGTTCTGCTTTCGATCATCATCGCAACGCTCATCGTGCCCTTCGAAACCATCGCCGTGCCGATGCTGATGGTGGTCAATTCGCTGCCATGGATCGGGGGCAACGGCATCACCTGGGGTTGGCTCAACACCTATCACGTGCAGATCGTGCCGTTCCTGGCCGATGCCCTCACCATTTTCCTCTTCGTCCAGTTCTTCCGCGATCTGCCCAGGGAACTGATCGAGGCCGCGCGCCTCGATGGCGCCAGCTGGTTCCAGGTCTATCGCATGGTGATCGTGCCGATCGCCGGCCCGGTCTTTGCGACCGCGGCGATCCTGAAATTCCTCGCCATGTACAACCAGTATCTCTGGCCGCTCATGGTCACGCAGTCCGAGCAGTTCCGGCCCGTTATGGTGGGCCTGCAATATTTCTTCCAGCTCAACACCGCCTGGGGCGAAGTCA
Organism: Devosia lucknowensis; assembly: GCF_900177655.1. Taxonomy (NCBI): domain Bacteria; kingdom Pseudomonadati; phylum Pseudomonadota; class Alphaproteobacteria; order Hyphomicrobiales; family Devosiaceae; genus Devosia; species Devosia lucknowensis. Next base: position 638,985 of record NZ_FXWK01000001.1, read on the forward strand.
TGGCCTACCTTTCCATGATCACCCTGCCGGTCCTCGCCTTCTACCTTTTCCTCCAGCGCGCCTTCATTACCTCGATCGCCTCCACGGGCATCAAGGGCTAGAGCGTTTCCATCTAGAAAGACACGATTTTGGTTCTCGCACTTAAAGACAAATGGATCTGGGATTTTTGGATTTATCGCGATGGCGATGACTACCACATCTATTTCCTTCAGGCCGACAACACCCTGGCTCACCCCGACATGCGCCATCGCAATGTCACCCAGGGCCACGCGGTCTCGAAAGACCTGATCAACTGGACCCATCTCGGCACGACCTTTGCGCCTTCCGCCCCGACCGCCTGGGACGACTGGACCACTTGGACCGGCTCGACCCTGCGTGACGACGACGGGCTCTGGCACCTCTTCTATACCGGCACGGAACATGCCGAAGAGGGCATGAAGCAGCGCATCGGCCACGCCACCTCGACCGATGGTCACAACTGGACCCGCGTCGGCAATGGCCTCGCGCTCGATATCTCGGGCCCGGACTACGAAGAATACACGCCCGGCCACTGGCACGACCGTGCCTTCCGCGATCCGTGGGTGATGAAGAACCCGAAGGGCGAGGGCTGGATCATGTATATGGTCGCCCGCAAGCCCGGCACCGCAGAGCCCAATGCCGGCGGCACGGTTGGCTTCGCCACCTCGCCCGATCTCTATACATGGACGCTGCAGCCACCGGTCTATGCCGGCGAAATGTTCGGCCAGATGGAAGTGCCGCAGGTCTTCGAAGTGAACGGCAAGTGGTACATGCTGTTCTGCACAGATGGCTCTCACTGGTCCGAGGCGTATAAGCGCTTCAATCCGGAAAAGCCGGTTCGCGGCACTCACTATCTCATCGCCGATGACCCGCAGGGCCCGTGGGACGTCGCGCCCGGCCCGTTTTTCGACGGCGCTCAGGGCAGTCGCTATGCCGGCAAGATCGTCGAAACCGATGCCGGGCTGATGTTCATGGGCTTCCTCCATGACGCCGCCGATGGCTCGTTCATTGGCCAGGTGTCCGATCCCATTCCGGTCCGGGTGGATGCCGAACGCCTGTTGCACACCGAACTCGACAAGCTTCCCCCGGGCGCCAAAGTCTAGGGATCGAGGAGAACATCATGGCTGGTCTGAGCCTGTCCCAAATCCGAAAGACCTACGGCAAGGTCGAGGTCATCAAGGGCGTCGATCTCGAAATCGAGCATGGCGAGTTCGTGGTCTTCGTCGGCCCTTCCGGCTGCGGCAAGTCTACGCTCTTGCGCATGATCGCGGGCCTCGAGGACATCACCGATGGCGAACTCAGGATTGGCGATCGCGTGGTCAATGGCGTGCAGCCGCGAGACCGGCGCGTGGCAATGGTGTTCCAGTCCTACGCGCTCTATCCGCATATGACCGTCTACGACAATGTCGGTTTCGGCCTTCGGATCAATCGCACGCCCAAGGCCGAGCGCGATGCCAAGATCCGCGAGGCGGCGCGCATCCTGCAGATGGAACACCTGCTCGAACGCAAGCCGGCCCAGCTCTCGGGCGGCCAGCGCCAGCGCGTCGCCATCGGTCGCGCCATCGTGCGCCAGCCGGAAGTTTTCCTGTTCGATGAGCCGCTATCCAACCTGGATGCGGCGCTGCGCATGGATATGCGAATGGAGATCTCCAAGCTTCATCAAGACCTTGGCGCCACCATGATCTACGTGACGCACGACCAGGTGGAGGCCATGACCCTGGCCGACAAGATCGTCGTGCTGAACGGCGGCATCGTGCAGCAGGTCGGCTCGCCGCTCGATCTCTATCATCGCCCGGCCAACCTTTTCGTCGCCGGCTTCATCGGTTCACCCAAGATGAACCTGGCGACGGTCACCGTCGAGGCAAGCGATGCGACCTCGGTTCGCGTCTCCGGCCCGACAATGGCGGCTCAGACCCTGCCGCTCGATGGTCAGCCTCCCTCGGTCGGCTCGACGCTCACGCTCGGTGTCCGTCCCCACGAACTCAAGCCCCTGCCGGAAGGCGCCTTCACGGGCAAGGTTTCGCTGGTCGAACATCTGGGCAATGAAACCATCGTCAATCTGACGCTGAGCGACGGACAGGGGCTCATCGTGGCACTCGACGGCGACACACCATGCTCGCTCGGCCAAACCCTGTCAGTCGGTTTCGCCCCCACCAAGGCCCACCTGTTCGACGCCCAGGGCCTCCGCCTCAATCCTTGAGGCCATAAGGTAACGCAGGAGGCTGGGTGTGCTGCAAAGCACCTGGCCTCTTTACTTGAGGAAGCCTTCGATCTGCCGGCGCTGCGGTGGCTCGAGAAAGCTGACCGCAAGGGCGTCCAGATTAGCGCTGCGGAAATCGTCCGCCTCCCAGCCGAAGACGCCGTGCATGCGCTGGTATTCTGCTCGCAACGTCAGGTCTGTCGGCCCGCGCGCGTCGGTGTTGACCGAGAGCGAGACGCCGGCTCGGCGGAGGCGATCGATGGGGTGATCGGGGTAGGTTGGAAACACGTCGATCTGGATGTTGCACGATGGGCAGACTTCGAGGTGGACTTCGTGTTCGAGGATCAGGTCGATGACGGCAGGATCTTCGATGCTGCGCACGCCGTGGCCAACGCGGCGGACGCCAAGTTCGCTGATCACTTCCCGGACGCTCTGGGCGCCTGTCGCCTCGCCAGCATGCGCCGTCATCCGGATGCCCCGGTCGGCTGCGCGGCGAAAAACCGGGATGTGCTGAGCAAGACCGTAGCCCGCCTCGTCGCCGGCAAGGTCGATGCCGCCCACGCCTTGCTCAGCGTACTTTTCCGCCAAAGCCAGGATCTCGAAGCCTTGCGCGGTGTCGTCCGGGCGCAGGGTGCAAAGGATCAGCCGCGCTTCGACGGGGTGCAGCCGCTTTCCCTCGTTGAGCGCGGCAAGAACGATCTCGACAACCTGTTCGGTTCGCAGCCCCTCCAGCTGGTGCAGGTGCGGCGCGAAACGGATTTCGGCATAGACGACATTGTCGTCGGCAAGCTGGCGTAGGAGGTCAATGGTCGCGATGCGCAGAGCTCGTTCTGTCTGTAACAGGGCTAGCGGCGCCGCCAGGTAACGGAAGTAGTCAACAAGATTGACGCACTTCTTCGGTGCCAGAAAGTCGGCGCGATAGCGTTCCAGCGTCATGCCGGGCACGAGAGCGCTGACGGATTGGAAGCTCGTCGAGCAATCGAGATGCAGGTGCAACTCGACCTTTGGCAGGTCCGCGACTGGGGAGGGAGCAGGGGCCGTCATCGCACGCGTGCTCCAGTCGTCGCATCGAAGAGAAAGGCGCGGGCGGGGTCGAAGCCGGTCGCAAGCGTGGTGCCGCGGCCCACAGTGCGGGCGTCGCGCATCTCGATGGTCAGCGGATGAGCAGAGCCAGAGCCAATATAGGCGTATGAAGCGCCGCCGAGATGTTCGACGAGATCGACGGTGACCGAGAGGCGCACCGGCAGGTCGGGACCGAAATGTTCGGGACGGACGCCGATGAGCAGATCCTGACCCTGTTGTGCCGCGGCAGTGATCGCGAGGGGCACGACGACATTGCCATGGTCAGGCAAGCGGATCTGGCCATCGGCGCCGCGTTCGGCACGCAGGAAATTCATGCGCGGCGAGCCGATGAAACCGGCGACGAACAGGTTTGCCGGATCATCGTAGAGGCTGAGCGGCGTGCCGGCCTGTTCGACACGGCCGGCGCGGAGAACCACAATCTTGTCGGCAAGGGTCATGGCCTCAACCTGATCATGGGTGACGTAGATCATGGTAGCGGCAAGGTCGGCATGCAGCCGGGCGATTTCAAGCCGCATCTGGACGCGCAGTTCGGCATCAAGATTGCTGAGGGGTTCGTCGAAGAGGAAGATTTCCGGCTGCCGGACGATGGCGCGGCCAATGGCGACACGCTGGCGCTGGCCGCCCGAGAGTTGTTTGGGCTTGCGATCGAGCAGTTCCGTCAGGTGCAGCGCCGCGGCGGCGTCAGCGACCTTGCGATCGACTTCGGCGCGCGGCACGCCATTCATGCGGAGGCCAAAGCCGATATTGTCGCGTACGCTCATATGCGGATAAAGCGCGTAGGACTGAAAGACCATCGCCACGCGGCGATCGGATGGGTCGAGATCGGTCACGTCGCGCTCGCCGATCGTGATTGTGCCGGCGCTGACAGTCTCAAGGCCCGCGATCATGCGCAATAGTGTCGACTTGCCACAGCCCGAAGGCCCGACGAAGACCGCGAACTCACCGTTCTCGATCGCAAGATCGACACCATGGATGATGTCGGTATCGCCGAAGGATTTGCGAACATCTGAAAGCGTGAGACTCGCCACGGAAAACTCCTTCAGCCCTTGATGCCGGCGCCAGCGAGACCCTGCACGTAATAGCGTTGCAGCGGCAGCAGCAGGGCGATGGGGATCAGGGCAGTGATGACGGAAACCGCAAAGAGCTGGTTCCAGATGGTTTGGTACTGCTGCTGGAAAGCGGCCATGCCGACCTGGATCACCTTGAACTGCTGGCTCGGCATGGTGAGCAGCGGCCAGAGGAAGGCTTCCCACTGGAAGATGAACAGCAGCAGCGCGGCGCTGATGCAGGTCGGCAGCGACAGCGGCACGTAGATGCGGAGGAGGATATTCAGCCAGCTGACGCCATCGAGACGGGCCGCTTCGGCATAGTCTTTCGGCACCTGGCTGAAGAATTGGTAGAACAGGAAAACCGCAAGGCCGTTGGCGATGCTCGGCACGATCAGCGCCGCGATATTGTCGAGCCAGCCGAGCTGCTGCGTTACCGTGTAGAGCGGCAGGGCGATGGCCTCGAAAGGCAGCATGAAGCTGATGATGATGGCCGAGAGCACAATCTTCTTGCCCTTGAAATCAAACATGGCGAAGGCAAAGCCGGCTGCGCCATTGACGATTAGCCCCGCGATCATCGTGACGAAGGCCACCAGCATGGTGTTGGCGATGATAAGGCCGAAGCCACGCTCGAAAATGCCGGTATAGGCCTCGGTCGTGAATGGCGTCGGCAGAAGCGCCTTGGGCGTGAACGGAAAAATATCGGCAAAGATCGCGCCATTGGGGCGCAGCGATGAGACGATCGCCCACCAGAGCGGCAGCACGAAGATGAAGGCGATGAGGAGATAGGCGAGGTGTTTCAGCCCAAAACTGAGCACCTTGCCGGGCTTTGCCGTGCGCGCGGTCATGAGCGTGCCTCCCGGCCCGAGAGGAGCCTGAACTGGGCGGCGACGATGACAAGGAGGATGGCCACCACCACGACGATGATGGCCATTGCGCGGCCCATGTCGCCAAAGATGAAGCCGGACTTGTAGGCCTCGTACATCAGCACATTGGTGCTGTCGGCAGGACCGCCCTGGGTCAGCATGAAGATCGGTGCGAACAGCAGGAAGTTGATCGAGACGTCAGCGACCAAAACGAACAGCAGGGTCGGGCGGAGCAGGGGAATGGTGATGAAAATCAGCCGCTGCCACGCCTTGACGCCATCGATGCGGGCGGCGTCGTATATCTCCGGAGAGATGGTCTGCAGCCCGCCGATGATGAAGATCATCCAGTAGGAAATGCCCTTCCAGGTCGCGATGGCGATGATGGAATAGAGCGCCAGGCTCTCGGAGGTGAGCCAGGGCTGCGCCGGTACGCCGGCAATGCCGATGAGGCCGTTCACGAGGCCGTCCTGCGTCAGCATGATGCGCCAGATGATGACAGCTGTCGGCAGCGATACGCCGATGGGGATGAGGAAAAGGACGCGATAGAGCGTCACGCCCTTGAAATTCTGCACGTAGAGCAGCGCAAGGCCAAGCGCCAGGGCGATCTGGATGGGATTGATCAGCAGGTTGAACCAGAAGGTCACCTGCATGGATTTCCAGAACGTTTGATCGGCGAGCAGGGACAGGTAGTTGTCGAGTCCGACAAAGACCTGCTGGCCCCGCACCATGTTGAAGAAGCTGTCGCTGACGGCGAGGGCGACGGGATAAAGGCGGAAAACGACAAGCCCGATGATTGCGGGGGCCAGGAGAGCTGCAATCAGCAGGACCGGGGTGCGCGATCTGGACATGTCGTTTTCCCTCGGAGCGCCCGCGGGAGGTCGGGCGCTCTTTGACTTTACTGTGCCACGCGCGCCGCGGCGGACTCGAACTTTTGTACGGCGCTCGCCAGCGCATCGGCAACTGGCACGCCATTGGCGATGTCGACGAAAGCTGTGCGGAACGCATCCTGCAACTGGCCATAGGCAGCCGTCACCGGCCGCGCGACCGCGGTGTTGAGCGAGTCATAGACGCCGAGGCGGAAGACGTTCTGCGGGAAAGCGTCGTAGTCGGCAGAGGTGCTGATGGTATCGAGCAGCGGCTTATAGGTCGGCAATTGCTGGAGACTGTCGAACCAGGCCTTGGTGCCCGCGTCGCTTGTGGTCAGGTAGCTGGCGAAATCCATGGCCTCGGCCTGATTGGCCGAGGCGGCATTGACGCCGACATACCAGGAGCCTGTCGGGGTAACGACGGAGCCGCCTTCGAAATAGGGGTAGGGCGCGACGCCGAAGTCGATGTCGGTGGCCGACAGGATCGGCAGGTTCCAGGTGCCGCCGGCAAACATGGCCAGCTGGCCATTGCCAAAGAGCGAGGCAGCCTCGCCATAGCCGAGGCTCTTCGGGCTCACCGCCCATGTGTTGTAGAGGTCGCTCCAGAACGTGGCGGCCTTGGTCCAGGCTTCGCTGTCGAGATAGCCCTTGGCGGTATACCCATCCGGGCCGATCACCGGGCTCCCGAGGGACTCGCCGAAGGGCTGCAGCTGGTAGAGTTCGCCGAACTGCTCGACGGTGAAGCCGTAGGTCGTGGTGCGGCCATTGTCCTTGACCGTGAGCTTCTGCGCGGCGTCGGCCACCTGCTCCCAGGTCCAGCGTTCGGACGAGGCGAGCGTGTCGACTTCCGCCTGGGTGGCGGTTTCGCCCTTGGTCAGGCCGGCTGGCGGGGTGATGCCGGCGGCCTCGAACAGCGCCTTGTTGAAATAGAGCACCTGGGCCGAGTTGTTGATCGGCAGCGCATACTGGGTGCCGTCATACTGGCCGGCCTGTACGGCGGCAGGCACGAGCTCGCCCGTGCTGATGGCCGGATCGATGGGCGAGAGGAAGCCGCGCGAGGCATAGCTCGCGAGCAGCGGGGCATCGACATAGACGAGGTCGATGCCGGTATCGGCCGAACGCAGGCGCAGTTCGGCAACCTGGAAGAACTGCGCGAAGGGGTAGGACTGCAGATTAATGGCGATGCCGGGATGGTCGGCCTTGTAGGCATCGACCACGGCCTGCATGGCGGTGGTGTCGCCGCCCTCGATGACGATCATGTTGAGCGTCTTGTCCTGAGCCAGCGCGGTGCCGGCGAGAAGGCTGGCGGCAAGGCCGGCAGCGATGGCGAAGGTCATGGTCTTCATCTTAGGCACCCTTTATCTGGTTGAGGAAATTCGGCCGGCCGCCCAGCTTAGGGCTTCTGTGACCAGCGCGGCAAAGCGAATTGGATCGGCCTTGATGGCCACGGCGACATTCTTGACCCGCGTGTCGTGTGCGGGATCTTGCGGACGCATGTCGATCAGGGTCTGGCCGTAGCCGCCGTCGGCACTCACCAGGACCTCGCCGGGGCGCTCGGTGAGCTCGAAGATCGTTGGCTCGATCAGGTAGGCGATGGCGCAGGGGTCGTGCATGGGCGCGCCCGGCTTGTCCGCACCGGCAAACCGGAAATAGGTGCCGCAATAGAAATCCATGATATCGGCCACCGGATTGCTGCCCGGCTGCGCGGCGCGGATTTTGGCGACGTCTTCCCGACGCATCAGAGTCTGGTGCGTCGCGTTGAGCCCGAACATGACGAGCCTCACGCCCGAGCGGAAGACGATCCGCGCCGCTTCCGCATCGGCCCAGACATTGAATTCCGCCGCAGGGGTGACATTCCCCTCGGTCGCCGAGCCACCCATGAACACCACTTGCCTGAGCTTTTGCGCCAGGCTCGGTCGCAGGGCCAGCGCCAGCGCCAGATTGGTCATCGGGCCGATTACGACGAGCGTGATCTCGCCGGGGGCCGCTTCCACACGTTCGATGATGGTATCGACCGCATGCTGCGTCTGCACCGTGCCGCGGGCCGGCGGCAGGTCTTCGCCGGCACTGTCGAGGCCGCTCGGGCCGTGGAACTCGGCGGGAAAAGCATAGCGATGCAGCAATGGCTGCTCGGCGCCTGCGTAAACCGGAACGTCGAGCCCGAATGCGTCGACGATCCGCAGGGCATTGTTGGTGGTGTGATTGAGCGGCGCGTTGCCGCACACGGTCGTGATCGCTTCGAGCTTGATCGAGGGATGCCATGCCGCGAGTAGGATCGCCGCCATGTCGTCGTGGCCGGGGTCGCAGTCGATGATGATGCGGTGAATGTCACTCAAGGCGGCAAACTCTTTCCATGGCGCAGTTTTGCTGAGGCGCGGGGGCCAAGGCTTGAAACGCTGCCCAACCCTTTGGCGCCTCGAAATATGCATGTGAGGCTAGGCCAGATGACAGAAGTGCGACAGCAGACTATTTTGGCTTTCAGTTGACTTTTCCTGAGGCAAGCCGTGCTGCATCTGCTCAACGCCATGAGAGCTTTCGAGGTCGCTGCCCGGCTCGGCAGCATCAAGCGCGCGGCCGAGGAGCTGCGCGTTTCGGACGGCGCCGTCAGCCGCCATATCAAGAACCTCGAGGACGAACTGGGCGTGCCGCTCTTCGAACGCGGCAATCGTTCGCTGCGCTTGACGCCCGCCGCCGCGACCTTCGCCGCGACGCTGAGCGAAGCCCTGGCCTCGATCAATCGTGGCACCGAGCACCTCAAGGCCCTGCATGACCAGTCGACGATCATGCTGACGGCGCCCGACACCTTCCTGCTGCGCTGGCTTGTGCCTCGCTTGCAGGGCCTCGAAAAGGCACTGGGCGGAGTGTCGGTGCGGATCACCACCTGGTCGCGCGAGATCAATCCCGCCGACCGCTCCATCGATATCTATGTCGGCGTCGGCAAGCTGCTCGACATCCCGGGCATGGTGGTCAGTCCGGTGGCGCCGGAAACCTTCGGGCCGGTGATCAGCCCCATGATTGCCCGCGGGCGGCAAATCGGCGCAGCGGCCCTCTGGGAGATGCCGCGCCTCGATATCCGCTGGCCGCCTGACATGTGGACCAACTGGGCGCGCGAAGCCGGCATCGACCTACCGCCCAAGGAAAGCGTCTGGTATGACAGCCTTTCCTTCAGCGTGCAGGCCGCCGAAGCCGGGCAGGGCGTAGCCATCGGCCCTGGCCCGGCCATCTGGGACGCCCTTGAGCAGAACCGACTCATCGCGCCGCTCGGCATGGTCACCCGCCAAGGCCACTGGTTTCTGGCCTGGCGCGAAGACCGCTCCCACCGCACGATGCAAACCGTCCGTCGCTGGTTTGAAAATGAAATGTCCCGCGGCCTGAGGTTTGAAGCTAGGTCAGGGTAGCCAGAACTTAACGCGATTGCACCCGTTCCAGCGTCCGCCGCAGCCATCCGCCGAAAGCCGCGAGGTGCGGGCGAGCTTGCTGCGGTGGAAAAATTGGCTGGGGAACCTGGATTCGAACCAAGATCGACGGAGTCAGAGTCCGCTGTTCTACCATTGAACTATTCCCCAGCAGGTGCCTGCTGGCTGGCGGCGCGGTGCAGCGGGGCTGCGGTGGCGGCGCGGGGTCTCCATTAGACAAAGCTTGGAGAGATTGCAAGCGTCTGGGACAGGGTGCGCCGCGGAAATGTGGAAAGATCGGTCGGCGTCGGGTCTCAGTGCCGGGCGGGCACCGTGCCACTGCCGGCATGAGGTGCAAAATTGGGGCAGGGGTGTCGCCCTGCCGCGCGGGCTCAACGCCCGCGGCGAAAACTCCTTGAGCGGCGGCAGCGACTTGGGGGACAACCACTCCATTGCGCTTTGGCCCCCCTTGCTCTACCGTCGTCCCCGACAACGCAACAATGATGTGCGTTCGGGCGCGGCCGGGTGACCGGTCTTTTGCGACCGCGCACGAAGGAGCCTTCAGTGACCGATTCCCTTCGGTCCGCCGCTGCTTCGTCCCTCGTGGACGAGGCAGGGTCTGGCGCATCTTCCGGCAATGGCCGGAAGGAGCGGGGCGGTTCGCCGCCGTCTGCTCACGCGACGGATCAGCGGACGCATGCCCCCTCCCATCCGCGGCGCGGCCGCGGTCCGCTCTACGCGGCGCTCGACCTGGGCACCAACAATTGCCGTCTCCTCATCGCCCGCCCGCATGATCGCGGTTTCCGTGTCCTCGACGGTTTTACGCGCATCGTCCGGCTGGGCGAGGGCGTGTCGGTCACCGGCCGGCTCGGCGACGCCGCCATGGAGCGCACCATGGATGCGCTGCGCCAGTGCCGCAACAAGCTGCGCGACCACCAGCCGACGCGCATGCGGCTGATCGCCACCGAGGCCTGCCGGGCCGCCGAGAATGGTCCCGCCTTCCTCGATCGCGTCCGGAACGAGATCGGCCTCGAGCTTGAGATCGTCGATCGCCGCACGGAAGCCGAACTCGCCGTCACCGGCTGCGCCGACCTCATCGATGGCGAAGCCCAGGGCGCGCTGATGTTCGACATCGGCGGCGGTTCATCGGAGCTGGCCTGGCTCGATTTCAGGGGCGGCCGGCCGCGGGCGCAGGGGCGCATGTCGGCTTCGATCCGCTCCTGGCAATCCATGCCGGTGGGTGTCGTCTCGATCGCCGAGAAATTCGGCGGCGTCGATGTCACCGCCGATGTCTTCGAAGCCATGGTGGACTTCGTCGGCACCCACCTTCGCCAGTTCCGCGGGCGTGAAAAGCTGCGGCAGATGATCGGCACCCATCCCGTCCACCTGATCGGCACCTCCGGCACCGTCACGACGCTGGCGGGCCTCCATCTCGGTCTCGAACGCTACGAGCGCCAGAAGGTCGACGGGCTCTGGATGCGGCGCGAACAGGTCGACGAGACCATGCGTGCTCTGCTTGGCATGCCGTTCGAGCGTCGCGTCGCCCACCCCTGCATCGGCAAGGACCGCGCCGATCTGGTCCTGCCCGGCTGCGCCATCTTCGAGGCGATCCGGCGTGAATGGCCCACCGAGCGCGTGCGCGTCGCCGATCGCGGCCTGCGCGAAGGCATCCTGATTTCGCTGATGGATGCCGATCGCGCGCAAAAGCGTCCCAATCGCTATCCGAGGAGGCCGGGCAATGGCCAATAACAAGGCACTGGGTACCGGCGGCCGCAAGTCCGACAAGGACCTCAAGATCCGGGTGAAGACCGCCAAGGGTCGCAAGGTCGCTTCGACCAAGTGGCTCGAGCGCCAGCTCAACGATCCCTATGTGGCGCGGGCCCGCGCCGAAGGATATCGCTCGCGCGCCGCCTTCAAGATCAAGGAGATGGACGAAAAGCAGAAGTTCTTCAAGAAGGGCATGCGGGTCGTCGACCTGGGCGCTGCGCCCGGTGGTTGGTCGCAGGTGGCGGCCAAGGCGGTCGGCTCGACCATCGAGAATCCGCTGGTCGTGGGCATCGACTACCTCGACATGGACCCCATTCCGGGGGTCATCCTGTTCAAGAAGGATTTCACCGAGGACGACGCCCCTGCCTTGCTGATCGAGGCGCTGGGCGGGCACAAGGCCGATGTGGTGATGAGCGACATGGCCTGGCCCACAACCGGCCACCGCGCCACCGATCACCTGCGCATCGTCCACCTCATCGAAATCGCGGCAGATTTCGCCATCCAGGTGCTCAATCCCGGCGGTTCCTTCGTCGCCAAGGTGTTCCAGGGCGGCACCGAGCATGAGCTGCTGCACATGCTCAAGCGCCACTTCAACACCACGTTCCACATCAAGCCGCCCTCGAGCCGGAAGGATTCGGCGGAGGCCTATCTTGTGGCGAAGGGGTTCAAGGCGGTTCAGCCCGAGTCAGTTGAGGAATTGTAGTACCCCGTCGATCAACTGGCACCGATTGGAAAATCCGATGCCGGCGCCGAAGGCGAGGCCAAGACTGCCGAGGATCGCGGCACCGGCCAGATTGTACTGCAAGCCGAACCAGGCGCCCGCACCGGCACCACAGGCTGCGCACAACACCACCCAAATCGCTCGTCGCATCGTCATGCGCTTTATCTGCGATCTGAGCCGCGATGTCACAAGCCTCGCTCTGCTTTAGTGGTTAAACTCAATGCACGTGTGGCCCGCCCAGAAGCTGGTGTCCGGCATTGCGGGGCAGGCGCGCGAACAGCACGGTCGCGACGAAGCCGACCGCGGCCACCACGTAGAAGGCGACATGGAAATCGGCCAGCGCCAGCTCGCCTCCGCCGCGCAGGCGGTGCGCCAGTTCCAGCACGCCGCCGCCCAGCGCCACGCCCATGGCGAACATCAACTGGCCCCAGACCTGGCTCATCACATTGGCCTGTCCGGCGTCCTTGTCCTCCACGTCGGCGAAGGTGAAGGCGTTGGAGCCGGTCCAGAATGTCGATTGCCAGAAGCCGGTGAAGACCAGGATGGCGAGGATCAGCGGAATGGGCGTCGACGGGTCATAAAAGCCCATGACCAGGATGCCCGCCGCCCCGATGCCGCTCGAGATCACCAGCGGATACTTGAAGCCCCAATGCGCGAACATCCAGTTGGCGACGAACTTGGCGACCAGCGCGCCGATGGCGCCGGCAAAGGTCACCATCCCGCTCTCGAACGGTGACAGGCCGAAGCTGAGCTGCAGCATCAGTGGAAACAGGAACGGCGTCGCCCCCTGGCCCAGTCGAAAGAAGGTACCGGCCACGATGGTGATGCGGAAATTCCGCACCCGGAGCAACCGCAGATCGAGCAGCGGATATTCGCTCGCCAGCGCGTGCCGCGTGTAGAAATAACCCAGCACCATGCCGGCCACCGCCGCGACCATGCCGATTGCCGGGGGCAGGGCGGGCAGGCTCACCACCGAGCAGCCGAAGGCGAAGAGCGCAAAGGCCAGCCCCGCAAGCACGAAGCCCTTGCCATCGATACTGCGCGGCCGGTTGCGCTGTTCGTTGGGCAGCGCGAAGCCGACCAGCACGATGCCCAGCACGCCGATCGGGACGTTGATGATGAAAATCCAGTGCCAGGAAAAATACGTCGTCAGGAAGCCGCCGAAGGGCGGTCCGACGATCGGGCCGATCAGGGCGGGGATCGTCAGCCAGGCCATGGCGTCGACCAGCTGGTGACGCGGCGTCATGCGCACCAGCACCAGCCGCGCCACCGGCCCCATCATGGCGCCGCCCATGCCCTGCAGGAAGCGGGCGCCCACGAACTGCGCCAGCGAGCCCGAGAACGCACAGGCGATGGAGCCGGCCATGAACACCAGCATGGCGATTCGAAACACGCGACGGGCGCCGAAGCGGTCTGCCATCCAGCTCGAAATGGGAATGAAGATGGCGAGCGCCACGAGATAGGCCGTCAGCGCCAGCTTGAGCGAAATCGGGTCGGTACCGATATCGGCGGCAATGGCCGCCAGCGATGTGGCGATGACCGTGGAGTCCATGTTTTCCATGAACAGCGCGGTGGCGAGGATCAGCGGAACAGTACGCGACACATATCATCCGGCCCCAACGGGCCGCTCACTCTTTGATGGCCCTGTGGCCTGAAACATTGCTGCCCGCATCGGGTGGAAGCACGAAATAAACGAAACCGGCCAGCGCGCTGAGGCCGCCGACCACGAAAAAGGCGAGTTGAAAATTGAACAGGGTCAGCTCGCCGCCACTGAAATGGGTCGTGACTTCGAGGATGCCGCCTGCGACGGCAACGCCGAACGCCACCGACAATTGCTGGGCCACGGCCACGATGGCAGTCGCCTGGCTGGCTTCTTCATCGGAAATATCGGCATAGCCGATGGCGTTGGATCCGGTGAAGAACATCGAGCGCAGCACGCCGCCCACGATCAGCACCGTCATCATGACCGGCACCGATGTCTCGGCCGTAAAGGCGCCCTGGGCGGCGATCAGCAGGCCGCCGAAAATGGCCGCGAAACCAAGTACGCGCGGGAAGCCGAACCGCGCGAACACGCGCTCGGCGATGAACTTGCTGCCGATGGCGCCGAGGGCCGAGACGAAGGTGATCGCGCCGGACTGGAACGGGTTGAGGCCGAATCCCAGTTGCAGCATCAATGGCAGCAGGAACGGCACCGCGCCGACACCGATGCGGAACAGCGAACCGCCGGTGATCGAGGAGCGGAACAGCGGATGCCGGAACAATCTGGGATCGAGCAGCGGATACGGCACTTTCTGCGCGTGCAGCAGATAGAGCAGTGCCGCCGTCACGCCGATGGCCAGGGTCATGTAACCGTAAATGATCGGCAGCGCCGGCAAGCTGACCACCGAGAGGCCGAAAACCGTGCCCGAAAAGGCCACCGCTGCAATGAAAAAGCCGACGAGGTCGACGGGTCTCGGCGTGCGTTCATCGGGCACTTGCAGGTAGATGCCGGAAAGGATGATGCCGGCAATGCCGATCGGGATGTTGATCCAGAAAATCCAGTGCCAGCTGAGATAAGTCGTGAGAAATCCGCCGATCAGCGGTCCTGTGACGGGCGCGACGAGGGCAGGGACGGTGAGCCAGGCCATGGCCGAAACCAGCTCGTTGCGCGGCGTCGAGCGGACCAGAAGGAGGCGCCCGACCGGCGTCATCATCGAACTGCCGATCCCCTGGAAGAATCGCGAGGCTACGAACGTCTCCAGCGAATAGGCGAAAGAGCAGGCGAGCGATCCCAGCATGAACACGAAGATCGCCAGCCGGAAGATGTTCTTGGCGCCGAACCGGTCCGCCATCCAGCCGCTGATCGGAATAAAGATCGCCAACGCCACGAAATAGGCCGTCAGCGCCAGCTTCAGCGCAATCGGCTCGGTGCCGATATCGGTCGCAATGGCCGGCAACGACGTGGCGATGACGGTCGAATCCATCTGTTCCATGAACAGGGCGACCGCCAGGATGAGCGGGGTAACGCGGATCAAGGCGAGGAACCGGAATGAGTCGGGGTGTGGCCGCGAGATGCGACCCCACCACTATGGGCTCCTCGCTCCGCCACGCCTAGCCCCAAAATGCCCGTTCTTTAGACGCATGCGGCTACCACACGGGCAGCAGTCCCTTGCAGGCCTTGGCGTCTGCGACCGGTAGCCGGAACTGTCGATCGTCCGCGCCCGGTTCGAGGGAGAAACTCTCTGCTTCGCCGTCGCTGCCGCATTCTCCTTCCATGCGGATGTAGCCAGTGGCTTCGAGGTCGATCAGCAAGCCACCGTTTCTCGCGGCACTGACAGCCACGCCACCACCGTCACAGTCGACGCCGCATCTGAGGAGGCCGCCTTCGCCCGGCCAGCACCCGCCGGACGTATAGCCCTTCGTGCCGTCGCGCAACGTGACGGTCATGCCGAACAAGGTAAGCCCCGCATCCTCCGGCTCCGGCTCATCGTGCGCATAGAAGCCGGCGGCAAAGGTCATGGTGGTGACGCTCTGCCTGGGGTGCGCGGCGAGATGCCCCTCGTCGTATACCCGCTGCCAACAGGCGGTCGCGCCGTCTTGCTGTGGCACCAGCTCGAACGGGTCCTGGGCCGACACTGGCGAGACCAGCAAAATCAGGCCTGCCACGGAAAAAGCCAGTCGCTGCATCATCGATCTCCTCATGCCGAACATGCCGCAATCCGGCCCCTAGGCAAAGCCCTGCGCCGGTGCTATTGACCCTCGCCAACCTGAACCCGCGACTCCTCGGCGCCGGTTCACATTCCAACAGTTCTGTATTTTATCAGAAGGCAG
Organism: Devosia lucknowensis; assembly: GCF_900177655.1. Lineage (NCBI taxonomy): Bacteria > Pseudomonadati > Pseudomonadota > Alphaproteobacteria > Hyphomicrobiales > Devosiaceae > Devosia > Devosia lucknowensis. Next base: position 654,757 of record NZ_FXWK01000001.1, read on the forward strand.
GAAGGGTCTGGCCTTGGCGAAGATTATTACTACCATCACCGGCGACGCGGCACTGACATTCGACGACGTGCTGCTGCAGCCGGCCCGTTCCGACATCCTGCCCACCGAAACCGATGTTTCCACCTATGTCACCAAGGACATAGCGCTCAATCTTCCCATCCTGTCTTCTGCCATGGACACCGTCACCGAAGCCAATATGGCCATCGCCATGGCCCAGGCCGGCGGCATGGGCGTGATCCATAAGAACCTGACCTCCGCCGAACAGGCCGAGCAGGTCCGCATGGTCAAGTCCTTCGAAAGCGGCATGGTCGTCAATCCGATCACCATCGGACCCGAGGCCACCCTGGCCGACGCGCTGGCGCTCATGCAGAAGAGCCGTATCTCCGGCATTCCCGTGGTCGAAAACGGCGGCACAGGCGGCCGCGCCATCGGCAAGCTGGTCGGCATCCTCACCAACCGCGACGTGCGCTTCGCCTCCCACCCCGCGCAGCCGATCCGCGAGCTGATGACGCACCAGAACCTCATCACCGTGCGCGATGGCGTCAGCAAGGACGAGGCCAAGGTGCTGCTGCACAAGCATCGCATCGAGAAGCTCCTCGTCGTCGATGAGGACTATCGCTGCATCGGTCTCATCACCGTCAAGGATATCGAGAAGGCACAGTTGCACCCCAATGCTGTCAAGGACGAGCAGGGGCGCCTTCGCGTCGCGGCGGCGTCGACGGTGGGTGACAACGGCTTCGAGCGTTCCCTGGCACTGATCGACGCCGGAGTCGATCTCCTCGTCATCGATACCGCCCACGGACACTCGGTTCGCGTCGCCGAGGCCGTCGAGCGAGTGAAGCGCGAAAGCAATTCCACCCGCATCGTTGCCGGCAATGTCGCCACCGCAGAAGCCACCCGGGCCCTGATCGATGCCGGTGCGGATGCGGTCAAGGTCGGTATCGGCCCGGGCTCGATCTGCACCACACGTATCGTCGCCGGTGTGGGCGTTCCGCAGCTGGCTGCCGTCATGGGATGCGCCGAGGAAGCCTCCAAGTCGGGCATTCCGGTCATCGCCGACGGCGGAATCAAATTCTCAGGCGATATGGCTAAGGCCTTGGCGGGCGGCGCTTCCTGCGTGATGGTCGGTTCGCTGCTGGCCGGCACCGACGAAGCGCCGGGCGAGGTCTTCCTCTATCAGGGTCGCTCCTACAAGTCGTATCGCGGCATGGGCTCGGTCGGGGCCATGGGCGCCGGTTCGGCCGATCGCTATTTCCAGCAGGACGTGCGCGATCAGATGAAGCTCGTGCCCGAGGGCATCGAGGGCCAGGTGCCTTACAAGGGCCCGGTCAATGCCGTGCTGCACCAGCTCGCCGGTGGCCTCCGCGCCTCCATGGGCTATACCGGCGCGCACACCCTCAAGGACTTCCGCGAGAACTCGGTCTTCGTGAAAATCTCGGGCGCCGCGCTCAGTGAAAGCCACGTGCACGACGTGACCATCACCCGCGAAGCCCCCAACTACCGCAGCGGACGCTGACCCATGCTCCATGCGGCCTGCAACGCGGCGCGCCGGTGCCACGTTGTAGGTCGCATAGAGGAGGACGGGATGAGCGAAAGTCACTTCCTGGTTTATCTGCGCAACGGGTCCTGGCAGCATTCAAATCGTGGCACCACTTCGGCGCCGTTCAGCAGCCGGGAAACGGCGATCGAGGCGGCTATCGAGGAAGCCCGCCAATCCGGCGATGCCTCGGCCGAGGTGATCGTCCAGGACTCCGAAACGTCGACCGAAACGGTGTGGCGGTCCGGGTCTGACAAGGCCTGACGCGCCCATAAGGCGTCCAGAGCGCGCCATTCGAGCGAGGATATGATGCCACTGGTCGAAAAGCTGTTCATCCTCGCCATCGGCGCGCAGGTCATGCTCACGCTTGTCATTCTGGTTCTGATGGGTCGCGAGCGCGTGCCGCGGGTCATGAGCGGCGAAATTCGCGTGGCCGACATTGCCGTGGAACGCACCGCCTATCCGCTGAAAGCCCGTCTTCTGTCGAACAGCTTCGACAACCAGTTCCAGCTGCCTGTGCTGTTTTTCGTGGCGGCACTGCTGGCGCTTCATGTCGGGCTCGTCGGCTGGATCGAGGTTGTCCTGGCCTGGCTTTTCGTCGGCCTCCGCATTCTCCACGCCGGCATTCACGTCACCACCAATCGCGTGCATCGCCGTTTTGCAGCCTATGCAGCCGGCCTTGCAGTCCTTGCCGTTCTCTGGCTATGGCTGCTCATCCGTATTCTCCTCGCCCCGAGTATCTGACCCATGCGCCTTCCCGGCCGACTTGCCGCCGCCATTGAAGTCCTCGCCGATGTCAAGCAGCGCAAGCGTCCGGTGTCGGAGGCCCTCAAATCCTGGGGGTTGAACAACCGTTTCGCCGGCGCTGGCGACCGGGCTGCGATCGGCAACCTCGTCTATGACGCCCTTCGCCGACGGGCCTCGCACGCCTTCGCCATGGGCAGCGACAGTCCGCGCGCGCTTGTGCTCGGCGTCGCCATGCGCGACTGGGGCGAAACGCCTGCAGCGCTCGACGCCGCCTTCGCCGAAGACAACCACGCGCCTGCCGCGCTGTCGCCCGAAGAAGCCGCCGGCGCCACCGCCGACCTTGGCGGCGCGTCGCCCGTGGTCCAGTCCGATTTCCCCGACTGGCTGGCGCCCTCGCTCCAGCGCGCCTTCGGTGCCGACTGGGTCGCTGAGGGACAGGCCATGGCCGGTCGCCCCTCGCTCGACCTGCGCGCCAATGCCCTGAAGGCCGCGCCTGAAAAGGTCATGAAGTCTCTCGCCCGCTTCTCGCCCCAGCCCGCCGCCATAGCCCCGTTCGGCGTGACCATGCCGGCCGGCCCGCGCGATGCGCGAACGCCCAATGTCACGACCGATGAGGGATACCTCAAGGGCTGGTTTGAAGTGCAGGACCAGGGCAGCCAGATCGTTGCCGCGCTTGCTGGTGCGCGTGAAGGCGACCAGGTGCTCGACCTCTGTGCCGGGGCAGGGGGCAAGACCCTGGCGCTGGCCGCCACCATGGGAAACAAGGGCCAGATCTTCGCCTATGACAGCGATCGGTCGCGTCTTGCGCCCATCTACGATCGCCTGAAGCGCAACGGCGTCCGCAATGCCCAGGTCCGCGCGCCACACCCGGGCGCACTGGACGATCTGGTGGGCAAGCTCGACCGCGTGGTCGTCGATGCGCCCTGCACAGGTACTGGCACCTGGCGTCGCCGCCCCGATACCAAGTGGAAGCTGACCCCGGAACTGCTTGCGCAACGCCAGGCCGAGCAGGCCGCGCTTCTGGTGGAAGCGGCGCGCTACCTGAAGTCCGGCGGAACGCTCGTCTACATCACGTGCTCGATCTTGCCTGAGGAGAACGATGACCAGGTCGCCGCTTTCCTCGCGTCCACGCCCGGCTTTTCCAGCGTCGATATCACTTCCGCCTGGCGCCAGGCGCTGATCACCGAAATCCCGCCGGGCCTCGCCACACCAGGTGGTGGCATCTGTCTGACGCCCCATCGCACCGGAACCGACGGGTTTTACTGCCACTTGCTCCGCAAGGCCTAGTGCGCGCATTGCGCCGCCTGTCCCTGAGGATTTTGACGCCTCGGTGAACCACCGGGCGCCGCCCACGTTCTCCCTTTCGACACCGTTGAAACGGAGACCCGACATGTCCGCGGCGACAAGCGCATACCGCAGCCCTCAATCCTGGATAACCCTGGCCATCTTTCTGGCGCTCGTGGTCGGCGTGGGTGCCCTTATCGGCACGCAGACTGCACCCGGCGCCTGGTATGAACAGCTCCAGAAGCCGCCGCTCAATCCCCCCAACTGGGTGTTCGGCCCGGTCTGGTTCGCTCTTTATGTGTTGATCGCCGTCGCTGGCTGGCGCGTCTGGATTGACGAGCCCAAGTCGACCGCCATGAAATTCTGGGGCGCGCAGATGTTGCTGAACTGGGCCTGGTCCCCGGTCTGGTTCGGCGCCAACATGCCCTGGCTCGCTTTCGCCATCATCATCGCGCTCTGGCTGTCGATAGTGGGCTTCATCATGTCGGTCCGCCACCGCGACGCCCTTTCGGCATGGCTCTTCGTGCCCTATCTCGCTTGGGTGAGTTTTGCCACTTACCTGAACCTGTCGATCGCCCTGCTGAACTAGCGTCGTCAGAGGCCCGAGCCCCCGCTCTGGAGCATGGCATTCATCCCGAACGCCATGCTTGCGTTAATCGGTTGGCGAGGCTAAAGCCTCGCCATGCAGCACCCAGATACCGCCCCCCTCAACGACACCATCCTGATCGTCGATTTCGGCTCGCAGGTTACGCAGCTGATCGCCCGGCGCATCCGTGAAACCGGCGTTTATTGCGAAATCCACCCGTTCCAGTCGGCAGGCGCAGCGATGCTGGCGCTTCGTCCCAAGGGCGTGGTGCTGTCCGGCAGCCCGGCATCGACGCTCGATGCCAATGCGCCCACGATCGATCCGGCCATTCTGTCCGCCGATGTGCCGATCCTGGGCATCTGCTATGGCCAGCAGGCCCTTTGCATGGCGCTGGGCGGCAAGGTCGAGGCGGGACATCACCGGGAATTCGGCCGTGCCGAGCTGACGCTGCAAAAAGCCAACTCGCTGTCCGAAGGTGTCTGGGGCATCGGTACTGACCATCAGGTCTGGATGAGCCACGGGGACCGGGTCGTCGCGCTGCCCGAAGGCTTCGAGGTCGTCGGCACCTCGCCCAATGCGCCCTTCGCCATGATCGCCAACGAGGCGCGCCGCATCTGGGCGGTGCAGTTCCACCCCGAAGTGGTTCACACGCCCGACGGCGGCAAGCTTTACGCCAACTTCGTCCATCAGATCTGCGGCATCGCCAGCAACTGGACCATGTCGGCCTACCGGCAGAAGATGATCGAGAAGATCCGCGACCAGGTCGGCTCCGGCCGGGTCATCTGCGGTCTCTCCGGTGGCGTGGATTCATCCGTGGCAGCCGTGCTGATCCACGAAGCCATCGGCGACCAGCTGACCTGCATCTATGTCGACCATGGCCTGATGCGCCTCAATGAGAGCGAGCAGGTCGTGACCATGTTCCGCGATCAGTTCAACATCCCCCTCGTCCATGTGGATGCCGCAAAGCTGTTTCTGGGCGAGCTCGAAGGCCAGTCCGATCCGGAAACCAAGCGCAAGATCATCGGGCGCCTGTTCATCGAAGTGTTCGAGGAGGAGGCAAAGAAGCTTGGCGGCGCCGAATTCCTGGCCCAGGGTACGCTTTACCCGGACGTCATCGAAAGCGTATCCTTCACCGGCGGTCCTTCCGTCACCATCAAGTCGCACCACAACGTGGGCGGCTTGCCCGAGCGCATGAACATGCAGCTTGTCGAGCCTCTGCGCGAGCTGTTCAAGGACGAGGTGCGTGTGCTCGGCCGCGAGCTTGGTATTCCCGAAAGCTTCATCGGTCGCCATCCCTTCCCGGGACCCGGCCTTGCCATCCGCTGCCCGGGCGGTATCACGCCCGAAAAGCTCGATATCCTGCGCCAGGCCGATGCCATCTATCTCGATGAAATCCGCAAGTCCGGCCAATACGACAAGATCTGGCAGGCCTTTGCCGTGCTGCTTCCGGTCCAGACCGTCGGCGTCATGGGCGATGGCCGCACCTATGAATTCGTCTGCGCCCTGCGCGCCGTCACCTCGGTCGACGGCATGACGGCCGATTTCTATCAGTTCGACATGAACTTCCTGGGCAAGACGGCCACCCGCATCATCAACGAAGTGCGTGGCATCAATCGGGTCGTTTATGACGTGACCTCCAAGCCGCCCGGGACGATTGAATGGGAGTAGCTGCCGGGCCGCGCGTCGCGCGGCAAAATCGGTCCAGTGGGCCGATTTTAGGCAGCTACGCCCGGAGAGCTATGCTCGCAGGGCCCGGCTCATCAACGGGTACGATCTGCGCGTCGCGCGGCAAAATCGGTCCAGTGGACCGATTTTAGGCGGCTACGCCCGGAGAGCTATGCCATGAGAGCTATGCTCGCAGGGCGGGGCGACCGGTCTCCGGCCGGACATCCTCCCGAACGATCGCTCAATCTCCGGCTCGCCAAGGCGAGCCGGTTTGCATTCGCGAGGACGCGTGATAATGCTCCCCCCAACTGATTTTCGACGCTAGGCCGGCCATGTCCAACGAGAATATCTTCAAGGAAATCGACGAGGAACTGCGCACCGATCGCATGCGCGCCCTGTGGCGCCGTCTGGCGCCCTTCGTCATTGGCGGGGCTTTCGCCATTGTGGCGCTGGTTGCGGTCAACGAAGGCTGGTCCTGGTACTCCAACAGCCAGTCCTCCGCCTCGTCTACCGAGCTCTACGCGGCACTCGATGCTGCCGAAGCCGGTGACCTCGCCGGTGCGCAGGCGCAGCTCGATACGCTGGCGGCCGATGGCTCGGGCGGCTATCCGGTGCTCGCCGAATTCCGCAAGGCCGCACTGCTGGCCGAAGAAGGCGATGCCGCCGGTGCCGTTGCCGCCTATGACGCTCTAGCCAATGCGCAGTCCAATCCGCGCCTGCGCGAACTGGCCTTGCTGCTCGCGGCAAACATTCTCGTCGACAGCGGCACGCTTGCCGATGTCGAGGCGCGCATTTCGACCCTCGCGACCGACGACGCCCCGCTGCGCCGTGTTGCGCGCGAGCTGATCGGTCTCGCTCAGTACAAGGCCGGCGACTATGCCGCCGCCGAAGCCAGCTTCGAGGCCGTTCTCAACGATCCGCTGGCCCAGTCGGGCATCCGCAATCGCATGGCCTATTACCTCGCACAGATGCTGTCCGAAGGCGCCACCACGCCCGCCGAGCCGGCACAGGCCGCTGCGGAAGCCATCGACAGCATCGTTGAGGGTGATGCGGCTCCCGCCGCCGAGCCGGCTGCCACCCCGGCCGCCGAGCCCGCAGCAGAGCCAGCCGCCGAGCAATAGGCCGGCAAGAGAAGGAACACCGCCATGACGGTCACGCTGGCCATTGTTGGCCGTCCAAATGTCGGCAAGTCGACCCTGTTCAATCGCCTCGTCGGTCGCAAGATCGCGCTCGTCGATGATACGCCCGGTGTGACCCGCGACCGCCGCGAGGCAGAGGGTCGCATTGCTGACCTCACCTTCAAGGTGCTCGACACGGCCGGCTATGAAGACGTGCGTGATGGTTCGCTCGAGGATCGCATGCGCCAGCAGACCGAGCTGGCGATCCGCGAAGCTGATATCATCCTGTTCATGATCGACGCCCGCGCCGGTGTTGTCCCGCTCGACCAGCGCTTTGCTCAGGTCCTGCGCAAGGCTGGCAAGCATGTACACCTCGTCGGCAACAAGGCCGAGAGCAGCTCGGCCGAGGCTGGCCTGGTGGAAGCGTTCAAGCTCGGCTTCGGCGAGCCGATACCGCTGTCGGCCGAACACGGACTTGGCCTTTCCGAACTCTATTCCATCGTCTCCGCCGCTATCGACAAGGCCGAGGAAAAGAAGGCGCAGCAGGCCGAGGAAGACGCCTTGTCCGGCGACCTCGATCTGATGCCGGAAGTCGATGTCGACATCACGCCCGACATGCTTGAAGGCGAGGGTGACGATGCCACGCTCCGCTGGAACCCGCGCCGCTATCTCAACGTCGCCATCGTTGGCCGTCCCAATGCCGGCAAGTCCACCCTGGTGAACCGTATGGTGGGCGAGGACCGGGTTCTCGTCGGGCCCGAGGCCGGCATCACCCGCGACTCGATTCTCGTGCCCTGGGAATGGGAAGGCCGGACGATCAACCTCGTCGATACAGCCGGCATTCGCCGCCGCTCGCGCGTCACCGAGAAGCTCGAGAAGCTGGCCGTCGGCGACAGCCTGCGTTCGCTTCAGTATGCCGAGGTGGTCGTTCTTCTCCTCGACGCCACCATCCCGTTCGAAAAGCAGGATCTCGCTTTGGCCGATCTGGTCGAGCGCGAGGGCCGCGCCATGGTCATCGCGCTCAACAAGTGGGACCTGATCGAGGACAAGAACAAGACTCTCTCTGAATTGCGCGAGGCCTGCGAGCGTCTGCTGCCGCAGCTGCGGGGTATTCCGCTCGTTACCCTGTCCGGCCTCACCGGGCGCAATATTGATCGCCTGATGGAGGCCATCTTCGAGATCGAGCGCAGCTGGAACGCCCACGTCTCGACTTCGCGGCTCAACCGCTGGCTCGCCGGCATGACCGAGAGCCATCCGCCTCCGGCTGTCTCTGGCCGCCGCCTCAAGATGCGCTACATGACGCAGGCCAAGACGCGGCCGCCCAGCTTCATCATCTTCGCCTCGCGTCCCGATGCCGTCCCTGCCTCCTACCAGCGCTACCTGGTCAACGGGCTGCGCGAAGCGTTCGACATCAAGGGCACGCCAATCCGCCTCTGGCTGCGCGGCGGCAAAAATCCTTACGCCGACAAGAAGTCGTAGCGATCGGCGGCTCGCCCGCCTTTTTGTCTGCCTGCGCCTGTGGGAAACCTTCTGGCGGCGCGTCCGGATCGAGAGCTCCGGGCCGCTGGCCTATTCAAATGTCGCAAACTTCCCCTATAGTGCGCGCGTCGTAACACCCCGCCATCGGTCGCGGCGTGCCAACATTGCACTTTGTTGCTTACAGAAATCATCATCGTCGTCGTTCTGATCCTCGTGAACGGCGCCCTGGCCATGTCCGAACTGGCCGTCGTCTCTTCCCGCTCAGCCCGCTTGAAAGTTCTTGCCGACCAAGGCAACAAGGGTGCCGCCACGGCCATGAAACTGGCCGAGGATCCGGGTAAGTTCCTCTCCTCCGTCCAGATCGGTATCACCCTCGTCGGCGTCCTGTCCGGCGCCTTCTCCGGCGCCACGCTGGGCCTGCGCCTGTCGGAGTGGCTGCGCGAAATCGGTATCCCGGCCAATGTTGCCGATATCGGTGGTACTGGCCTCGTCGTCGTTGCCATCACCTACGCGACGCTGATCCTGGGCGAACTCGTGCCCAAGCAGGTGGCGCTGCGCAATCCGGAGACGGTCGCTTCCCGCGTCGCCCAGCCCATGGCCATCCTCGCCCGCGTCGGCACGCCCATCGTCTGGGTGCTCGACATTTCCGGCAAGCTGGTGCTGCGCGTTCTGGGGCAGTCCGGCCAGTCCGAGGAATCGGTGACCGAGGAGGAAGTCCGCACCATCATTGCCGAGGCAACCACAGCCGGCATCTTCGAGACCGAGGAACACTCGATGATCTCGGGCGTGATGCGCCTTGCCGACCGTTCGGCTCGCGGCATCATGACCCCGCGTCCCGATGTGATCAGCATCGATCTTCAGGACAGCTACGAGGAAAGCCTCAAGGCAATCCTCGAAACCACCCACACCAAGGTGCTGGTGCAGGATGGCGACGCCGATTCCATCATCGGCGTCCTGTCGCAGTCTGATCTGTTGCCCAGCCTCGTCGCCGGCCAGCAACCCGACCTGCGCAGCCTCGTCAAGCCCGTGCCGGTTGTCATGGAACATGCCGATGCACTGAGCGTGGTCGAGACCATGCGCGGCGGTCGCGCCCAGATGGCTCTCGTCGTCGACGAATACGGCCACTTCGAAGGTATCGTCACCTATGGCGACGTGCTCGAGGTCATCACTGGCGTCTACAACGAGGAGCCGGGCGACGAACCGGCCGTGACCCAGCGCAAGGACGGTTCCTGGCTCGTGGCTGGCTGGATGCCGGCCGACGATTTCTCGGAGCGTTTCAAGGTGGCCGTCCCCAAGGATGCGCGCTACGAGACCCTCGCCGGCTTCATCCTCTCCCAGCTCAATCGCGTCCCCGCGGTGGGCGAGAGCTTTACGCATGAAGGCTGGCATTTCGAAGTCGTGGATCTCGACGGCCACCGCATCGACAAGGTGCTGATCTCGCCGGTCGTCGTCCCGAGCTGACGCCCCGGCTGACATTCCCGCCAATTGAAATCCCGGCCATTGGCCGGGATATTTGTTTGGTTGTCTGATACGGAATGTCCGACCGCCACCGGCATCGCGTGGTGAAACGTCACGCGCTCCGACCCCGAAGCGGCATCCCGAACCAGACCACACCCGGCGCCTCGATCAAGGGCGCGAACCCGCTGCGCGTCCAGAAGGCGATCCCGCCCGTATTCGTCGCGCTGGCCCCCAGGTGGATGCCGCTGACACCGGCCGCGCGCGCCTCCTCGATCCACATGTCGAGCAGGCGCGTCCCCACGCGCTGCCCCCGCAGCCGCGGCAGCAGGTTCATGTGGATATGGGCAGGGTAGGCGGCCACGAGTTCGGCCGGCGGATGGTGCGGCTCCATGATCGCCGCCACGCGGATGCGATCGGCCTCCGTCAGGTTCTCGGCATCCGCATAGCGTTCGCGCAGCGCCGGCCACCACTCCCGCTCGAGCCGCTCGTCGAACCCGTCCGTGTCATGCGTGCCCACGATATAGCCGGCGACACCAGCGCTGTCCTCGGCCACGAACACCTTGTCCGGCTCCAGCACGCCGTATGGTGCGGAGTAGATATGGCCCACCAGATGCCCGTCATGGTGCAGCGCCGTGGCGTCCGCGCCGGCCTGCCCGGTCTCGAGACAGATGCGATAGAGCGCATCGAGATCGGCGGGGCGATACCGGCGCAAGCTCACCATGGCTCAGATGTCTTCGAATGCACCGGTGTCGACGTCGAACAGCCGGCCGTTTTCCTGCAGCTTGGGGCTGAGCATGTCGATCAGCTTGGGCGCGACCTCGGCCGGCGTCGGCAGCGTCTCGGGATCCTCGCCGGGCATCGCCTTTGCCCGCATCGCCGTGCGCACGATGCCGGGATAGAACACGTTGACGCGCGCCTTGGTGGTAGCGATCTCGCCGGCATAGGATTTCACCAGCGCGTCGAGCGCCGCCTTGCTCGCCGCGTAAAGGCCCCAGAACGGCCGTGCCGAGCGGGCCGCGCCCGAAGACACGAACACCGCGCGTCCCGCTTCCGACTGGCGCAGGAGCACGTCGAGCGAACGGAGTAGGCGATAGTTGGCGGTGACGTTCACCGCCAGCACCTTGTCGAACTCGTCGGGCTTGATATGCGCGACAGGGCTGAGGACGCCCAGCTGCCCCGCATTGGCGACGAGCCCGTCCAGGTGTCCCCAACGCTCGAAGATGGCTGCGCCGAGACGGTCGATGGCGTCGCCATCGCGCAGGTCGAGCGGCACCAGAGTGGCCGAACCGCCATTGGCCTGGATCGTGTCGTCGAGCTCTTCGAGCCCGCCCACCGTGCGGGCCACCGCGATCACATGCGCCCCGCGCCGCGCCGCCTCGATGCCGGCCGCATAGCCGATGCCGCGCGATGCGCCGGTGACGAGGACGACCTTGCCGGCCAGTTCGGTTGTGTCAGTCATTAACCCGCTTCCTTGAGCAGCGAAATCTGCTTGGGATCGCTCATGGGGCGGCCATGCAGATCGGTCAACTGCGTCGGATAGTCACCGGTGAAATAGTGGTCGGTAAACTGCGGCGACTGCGCATTGCGCTTCTCGCCGCCCACCGCTTCGTAAAGCCCGTCGATCGACAGGAAGGCCAGGGAATCGGCGCCAATGAACTCGCACATGGCTTTGAGGTCGCCATACTGGTTGGCCAGCAGCTTGTCCGGGTCGGGTGTGTCGATCCCATAATAATCCGAGTGGAAGATCATCGGGCTGGCGACGCGGATATGGACTTCGGTCGCGCCGGCATCGCGGATCATCTGTACGATCTTGACCGACGTCGTGCCGCGCACGATGGAATCGTCGATCAGCACCACGCGCTTGCCGGCGATTTCGGCCCGGTTGGCCGAATGCTTGAGGCGCACGCCGAAGGCGCGGATTTGCTGGGTCGGCTCGATGAAGGTGCGGCCCACATAGTGGTTGCGGATAATGCCCAGCTCGAACGGAATGCCGCTCTGTTGCGCATAGCCGATGGCCGCCGGCGTGCCGCCATCGGGCACCGGAACCACCACGTCCGCTTCCACCGGCGCTTCCTTGGCCAGGTTGATGCCCATGTTCTTGCGCGCCTTGTAGACACTGCGGCCCGAAACGACGCTGTCGGGGCGGGCGAAGTAGACATATTCGAACAGGCACGGCCGTTCGGCCACCTTGCGCGCCGGCTTGCGCGCATCGATCGAAATCGATCCGTCGGGCTGGATTTCGCAGATGATCACTTCGCCGTTTTCGACGTCGCGGACATATTTGGCCCCGACGATGTCGAGCGCGCAGGTTTCCGAGCAGAAGATCGGCTTGCCGTCGAGTTCACCCATGACCAGCGGGCGGATGCCCACCGGATCGCGCGCCGCGATCAGCTTGGTGCGGGTCATCGCCAGCATCGCATAGCCGCCTTCCATCTGCCGGATGGCGTCGATGAAGCGGTCCGTGGTCGATGAGTGGCGCGACCGGGCGATCAGGTGCAGCACCACCTCGCTGTCCGAGGTCGACTGGCAGATGGCGCCGGTGGCGATGATCTGGCGGCGCAGCGTCAGGCCATTGGTGAAATTACCGTTATGGGCGATGGCGATGCCGCCCGCCTCCAGCTCCGCGAACAGCGGCTGCACGTTGCGCAGCGCCACTTCGCCCGTGGTCGAATACCGCGTGTGGCCGATGGCGATATTGCCCGGCAGTTTCGCGAGCACGGCGGGGTCGGTGTAGTGGTCACCCACCAGGCCCATGCGCTTTTCCTGGTGAAACTGGCGGCCGTCGAAGCTGACGATACCCGCTGCCTCCTGGCCACGATGCTGCAGGGCATGCAGGCCGAGCGCCGTCAACGTCGCGGCGTCGTCATGCCCTAAAATGCCAAACACGCCGCACTCTTCATGCAGCGTGTCTCCATCGATATCGAAAGCATCATCGCTGGGATGGGTCACCGGGGGGCTCCGTGTGAGAAACGCGTGGTTGCCAGATAGCGCTTTTTCCCGCCGGCCACCAATGACATCTGGGGTCGGCAGGGTTGAGGCGGCTGCTAGGCTCCGCCCCTTAAGGGGTCAGACCGCAGGGGCCGGGGCAGGGTCCGCAACCGGATCGGTCGGATCCACCGTGCCGTCATTGGGATCAGTGGCGCCGTCCAGAGGTGCTTCCGGAGCCTGCGGATCATCCGTCAGGTTGGCGCCGCCGCCCTGCAGGATGTCCGTCACCTGCTGCTCGAGACCTTCCGGCAGCATGGAGATCAACGTGTTGCCCATGTCGCGCAGATAAGGCAGCGACTGAGAGTTGGCCGCCCAGTCGGGCAGGTTGTTGGGCAAGAGCCACAGGCCGAAAATGGTCACGACGATGGCGATCAGCACACCGCGCAGGACACCGAAGACGAAGCCGAGCGTGCGGTCGATCGGCCCGATGCGGCTGTCGACCACGAAATCGGCGATGCGCATGGTGAGCAGGTGCAGCACGATCAGCGACACGATGAACGTCACGACCACGGTCGCGATGTCGGCGATAACAGGCTCGGCGACATATTGCCGGGCGATTTCGGGATGGTACTGCCACATATAGACAGCGATCGCTGCCGAACCGGCCCAGGTCGCCAGCGACAGCACTTCACGGGTCAAGCCTCGCGCTGTGGCCAGGATTGCCGAGATCAGCACCAGCACACCCACACCAACGTCGAACGCAGTCAGCATATGTCTTGCCCTGTTTGTCTTTCCGTCACGGATGGCCTGGGAGCTTCCCTGACTTTTGCTGGACCTTTAGCGGCTTTGCCGCGCCCTGCCAAGCCTAGCCGGCCCCATGGGCCACGATCTCCCCGGAAACACTTCGTTTACCAGCCTTCCGGCTCCGGTTCGGGCATCGCTCGCTTGCCCTGGGCCGCGATACGGCTGACCATGTCGGTCAACTGCGCATATTCGGTAACCTCGAGCTCGCCGTTGCGATCCGCGCTCCCCAGTTTGCCGGTCACCACCGAACCGAATCCCAGCTTGGCTGCCTCTCGCAACCGCAGGGCGCCATGCACCACGGGACGGACGCCACCTGCCAGCGATATTTCGCCGAAATACACCGCATCGGCGGGCAGCGCGGCCCCCGTCAGCGACGAAATCAGCGCCGCTGCAACGGCGAGGTCGGCCGCAGGCTCGTTGATCTTCAGACCGCCCGCCACATTGAGGTAGATATCGTTGGCGCCGATCCGCACCCCGCATCGCGTCTCGAGCACGGCGAGCACCATGGATAGCCGCGAACTGTCCCAGCCGACCACCGCGCGCCGCGGCGTGCCCAGTGGGGAAGGGGCGACCAGCGCCTGGATCTCGATGAGCAGCGGACGCGTGCCTTCCATGCCCGCGAACACCGCCGAGCCGGCCGCATCCTTGTCGCGCTGGTCGAGAAACAGCGCCGAAGGATTGGCGACCTGTTCGAGCCCGCGCTCGGTCATGGCGAAGACGCCGATCTCGTCGGTCGCGCCGTAGCGGTTCTTCACGCCGCGCAGGATGCGGAACGTATGGCTGCTGTCGCCCTCGAAATAGAGCACGGCGTCGACCATGTGTTCGACCACGCGCGGCCCGGCGATTTGCCCGTCCTTGGTGACGTGCCCGACGAGCACGATGGCCGCGCCGCTCTTCTTGGCAAGGCGCGTGAGCGCCTGGGCCGAGGTGCGCACCTGCGTCACCGTGCCGGGCGCCGAGTCCACGCGGTCCGTCCAGAGCGTCTGGATGGAGTCGATGATGACGAGATCGGGCGGAGGCCCGCTTTCCAGCGTCGCAAGAATGATCTCGACATTGGTTTCGGCGGCGAGAAGCACCCCCGCATCCCCCAGCCCCAGCCTTTGCGCACGCAGGCGCACTTGCGCCACCGCCTCTTCGCCCGAAACATAGATGACGCGTTTGCCCTTTGCCGCCAGCGCCGCCGCCGATTGCAGCAGCAGCGTCGACTTGCCGATACCGGGGTCGCCGCCCACCAGCAGTGCCGAACCCTTGACGAAGCCGCCACCGGTCACGCGATCGAGCTCGGCAATGCCAGTCACGACCCGCGCCGCGCTCTCGGTCTCGCCGGACAGCGGCACCAGATTGGCCGGCCGTCCGTTGGATTTTGCCGCCTTGGGCCCAGCGCCAACGCCGGAATCGACCAACTCCTCGACGATGGTGTTCCATTCGCCGCAAGCATCGCAGCGTCCGGTCCAGCGTGTCGAAACCGCGCCGCAGGACTGACAGATGAATTGAGATCGATTCTTGGCCAAGAGATCCACCGTGTTGAGCGGAAAACATGTAGTGGGGCAGGGCGGATGTGGCAAGAACAAAAAGAGAACCAGCCTACTCTCCACCTGCCCACGAAGACCGGGAAGGGATGCGCCGTGCGTGCCGCGCTATCGAGCCAAACGCCGATGCTCCTCTCCCCCCCTTCTTCAGGGGGAGGCCGGGTGGGGGTGCTCAGCCGCCGCCGCTGCAATCTTCGTCACGCTGCTCCAGCTCCGGGACGTATTCGTCCCGCAACTCTTGTCGATCAATCGGATCAGTCTTCCAGACTCCGCGACGTCACGGGTGAAATCCACCACCAGATGCTTTTCCACCACATGCACATCCTCGGGCCCGTCATAGCCCTCGAGCCAGCCAAAATCCGGGGAAGCGTCGGCGAAAAAATAGACGCCGGTCTGGCTCGGGCGCTCCCGCGCGGCGTCGGGAACCGGGTCGGCCTTCAGCAGCCGTTGCAGCAGGTCGGGACTGCGCAGAACGGGCACGACATTCTCGCCGAGCCCGAAGCGGCGCAGCACCGCGGTCATGTCGCGTGTCGCCTCGCCCATGCTGCCCGGAAAGCCTGCAATCATGTTGCCGGTATTGAGCACCGTCACCGGCTCCGTGAACCCGGCCTTCTCCGCCGCCTCGCGCCATTGCGCCATGCCCATCAGCTTGTGCGTCACCGGTCCGATGGCGCGAAGGAGGATAACGTAGAGGTCAGGAGAATTGGCCATGGCGATTCCTCGTCTATGAGCGCCAGGAAACTTAGCAGAAAGACCGCCGCCGCGATAAAAACCAGAAGGGGGGTGATGGGCGCGCTGTTCAAAACACCCACCGTGCCGTCCTCGGGCCTGACCCGAGGACCGCTCTCAACGTTCGCTGTCGGTTCGACAGGCCCTCGTTTCAAGCCCGAGCGCGGAACTCGGATGGGGGAGGCACTGTGACCATAAGGTCGGAGCTGCCACTACTTCGGCAGGCGGCCGTCCCCGACATAGATGCGGTTGTAGCGGCCCTTGAGGCTGGTCAGCACCTCGTAGCCGATCGTGCCGCCGGCATCGGCCTGGTCGTCGACGCCCAGCTGCGGTCCGAGCACTTCCGCGCCCTCGCCGGGTGAGGGCAGGTCAGCGCCCAGCTCGGTGACGTCGACCACGGTGAGGTCCATCGAAATCTTGCCGATGACCGGACAGACCTTGCCGCGGATCACCACTTTCCCGCCCGGTCGCGCATTGGTGCCCGACATCGAGCGGAAATACCCGTCGGCATAACCGTAGCCGAGGATCGCCAGCCGGGAATTCCGGTTGAGCGTATAGGTGGCGCCATAGCCCACGGTCTCGCCGGTCCGCCCTTCCGTCACCTGCAGGATGGGCACATGCAGCGTCACCACCGGCTGCATCGGGTTCTTGCGCCCGGAAACGGCGCGCCCGCCATAAAGCGCGATGCCGGGCCGCACCATCTGGAAATGATAATCCCGGCCGCTCATCAGCGCCGCCGAATTGGCCAGCGACGCCGGAATGCCCGGAAACTGCGCCATCACCGATCCGAACAGGGCCAGCTGCGTGCGATTTTTCTCGTGGTTCGGGATATCGGCGCAGGCAAGGTGGCTCATCACCATCTGCGGCGCATATCCCAGGCGCTCGATACGCTCGCGCACCTGGCTCGCTTCATTGAGCCGGAAACCGATGCGGTTGATGCCGGTGTCGAAATGAAAGGCGCTGGGATAGGCCTCGTTGCGCTCGACGCACTTGGCCAGCCACTCTTCCAGCATCGTCATCGACGACAGCACCGGCATCAGGTTTTGCCGGATGTAGAGATTGGCCGCTCCGGGATATAGCCCGTAGAGCACGAAGATATGCGCGTCGGGTAGGGCCGCGCGGACGGCCATGCCTTCGTCGGGCGTCGCCACGAAGAAGAACCGGGCGCCCGCGGCATGCAGGGCCTTCGATGCCATTTCGATGCCCGTGCCATAGGCATCGGCCTTGACCACGGCGGCCGTCAGCGCTCCGGCGCTCACCTTGTCCAGGGCGCGCCAGTTGCGGGCGAGAGCCCCCAGATCGATACTCAATTGGCCGCCCAGGCCTGAAGTCAGCGCCATGCCTATTCCATGCGTTCAGGCAGGTAGTCTGCCCGAGCAAGGTTACCAAAGCGGGTAAACTGCGCCTCGAAGCTCAGCTGCACTGTGCCGGTGGGGCCGTGACGCTGCTTGGCGATGATGACTTCCGCCTTGCCGTGCACTTGCTCCATCTCTCCCTGCCAGGTCAGATGCTCGGGCGTGCCCTCTTTGGGTTCCTTGTTCTTGAGATAATATTCTTCGCGATAAACGAACAGAACCACGTCCGCGTCCTGCTCGATAGAGCCCGATTCGCGAAGGTCCGCCAGTTGCGGATGCTTGTCGTCGCGCTGTTCCACCTGGCGCGACAGCTGGCTGAGCGCAATGACAGGCACTTCCAGTTCCTTGGCCAGCGCCTTGAGCGTGGTGGTGATTTCCGTCAGCTCCTGCACGCGGTTCTGGCTCGATGCCTTGCTCGAGCCCGAGAGCAGCTGCAGGTAGTCGACGATGAGGAGATCCAAACCCTTCTGCCGCTTCAGGCGCCGTGCCCGCGCCGCCAGCTGCGCCACCGAGATACCGCCGGTATCGTCGATATAGAGCGGCACCTTGCTCATCATGTTCGAGACGTCGACCAGCTTGGCGAACTGATTGTCGTGGATGCGGCCGCGGCGGATGTCGGACGAGGAGATTTCCGCCTGCTCCGCCAGAATACGGGTGGCGAGCTGCTCGGAACTCATTTCGAGGCTGAAGAACCCCACGACGCCGCCGTTGACGGTTTTGTTGTGCCCGTCCGGCGTCACCTCGCCGCGCCAGTTCTTGGCGACATTGTAGGCGATATTGGTCACGAGCGAGGTCTTGCCCATGGCGGGACGGCCGGCGAGCACGATAAGGTCGCTTCGCTGCAGTCCGCCCATCTGCCGGTCGAGGTCATGCAGGTCCGTGGCGACGCCCGAAAGCCCGCCATCGCGCTGGAAGGCTTCGCCCGCCATCTGGATCGAGGCACTGAGCGCCGCGCCGAAGGCCTGGAAGCCGCCGTCATAACGGCCTTTTTCCGCCAGCTGGAACAGCTCGCCCTCGACCTTTTCGATCTGCTTGACCGGCGTCATCTCGACATCGGATTCATAGGCCGTCGACACCATTTCCTCGCCCACGAGGATCAGGTTGCGACGAATGGCGAGGTCATAGATGGCCTGCCCATAGTCGGCGGCATTGAGCACGGTGGTTGCTTCGGCCGCCAGCCGCGACAGGTACTGCATCATCGTGACTTCGGGCAGCAGCTGGTCGGGCAGGTGGGTCTTGAGCGTCGCCGGTTCCGCTGCCTTGCCGGCACGGATGATCTTGCCCGCCAGTTCGTAGATTTCCCGGTGGATCGGCTCGTAGAAATGCTCGGGCATCAGGAAATCGGCGACGCGGTAGAAGGCGTCGTTGTTGATCAGGATCGCGCCCAGCAGCGCCTGCTCCACGTCCACATTGTGCGGCGCGACGCGGAAGGATTTGTCGTCTTGGGAAGGCACGAGTGCGAGCTGGGCCATGGCAGTTCCTGAGGCGGTTAACCTTTCTTAATCACGCATCTCGCGCGTGAGTCTTGAGCTACCGGCGCGGAGCTGAAGATTGCCCTAACCGCCTTGTGAACTCTGTGGACAACGGGGATTGAGCTACAGCGCTCTTGTGGTGGCATTATGGGCGAGTCGCGCCCGGCGGCCACCGCTGTTTGCAGGTTGCTTCGGCCTCGGCGCAAACAAAAAGGGCCGGGAAAACCCGGCCCTTTCGTAAGTCTGGAACGGTACGAAGACTACTCTTCGTAACGGTCGTCCTGGGCAGCGTCGGCCTGGCCGGCGGCAAAGTCGCCAGCTTCGTCGGCTTCGAACGTGTGCACGGTGACGTCTTCACCGGCAGCCTGGCGCTCGGCTTCGTCCGGCGAGCGGGCGACGTTCACGGTGATCGTGACGGCGACTTCGGCATGCAGGTTCAGCGACACGGTGTGCACGCCGACGGTCTTGATCGCGTCGGGCAGGTCGACCTGATTGCGCTGCACGGTGAAACCGTCGGCAGCGAGGGCTTCCACGATATCGCGCGAGGCGACCGAACCATAGAGCTGACCG
Source organism: Devosia lucknowensis (assembly GCF_900177655.1). NCBI lineage: Bacteria > Pseudomonadati > Pseudomonadota > Alphaproteobacteria > Hyphomicrobiales > Devosiaceae > Devosia > Devosia lucknowensis. Next base: position 674,018 of record NZ_FXWK01000001.1, read on the forward strand.
GTTTCACCCGCCTGGCGGATCATGGTCAAGGTGTGGCCGTTGAGGCCTTCGGCAATACCGGCGGCGGCATTGCGGCGCTCTTCATTGCGCTGTTCGATGTGAGCGCGCTCGTTCTCGAACTTCTTGCGGTTGGCTTCCGTTGCGCGCAACGCCTTGCCCTGGGGCAGGAGGAAGTTGCGGGCAAAGCCTGCCTTGACGTTGACTTCGTCGCCGATGGTGCCGGTGCGACCAACGCGCTCGAGCAGAATGACTTTCATATTTCTAATCCTTTGGCTGTCCCGCCCTGTCGGACGGTTAGGAGCCGCGAACCATTCGCGACCCCAGCGGGTGTGCCTTTGACGGGCACGAGTAGGCCAAACAGGAAGCCGTTGAGCTGGATGAGATAGTGGTGGTCCGATAGAACCGGAGCGGAGCGTACATGAGTACGTGAGCACCGGAAGCGCAGCGGACCGCCGCTAGATCGCCAGCCCAGCGAGCTTACTGGACGGCATACGGCATGAGGCCGATGAAGCGGGCGCGCTTGATGGCACGAGCCAGTTCGCGCTGCTTCTTGGCCGAAACGGCGGTGATGCGGCTCGGCACGATCTTGCCGCGCTCGGAGACGTAGCGCGAGAGCAGGCGAACGTCCTTGAAGTCGATCTTTGGTGCGCCTTCGCCCGAGAACGGGCAGGTCTTGCGACGACGCTGGAACGGGCGGCGAGCCTGGGAAGTGGTAAGGTCTTTGATTGCCATTTGCTAACGTTCCTTGTTCTTAGAAGCGGCGCGGACGGCGTTCGCCGGAGAAGCCACCACGGTCGCCGCCGGGACGGCCGCCACCATCGCGATCATCGCGATCGCGCTTCTGCATCATTGCCGATGGGCCTTCTTCCAGCTCGTCGACGCGCACGGTCATGAAGCGCAGGATGTCTTCGTTGATGCGCATCTGGCGTTCCATTTCGGCAACGGCTGCCGGGGAAGCGTCGATGTTGAGCAGGGTGTAGTGAGCCTTGCGGTTCTTGCGAATGCGGTAGGAGAGACCCTTGAGGCCCCAGTATTCGTTCTTGGTGACCTTGCCGCCGCCCTGGCCGAGAACTTCGGTCAGCTGTGCAGTCAGTTCTTCGACCTGCTGCTGGGAAACGTCCTGGCGGGCCAGGTAGATGTGTTCGTAAAGGGCCATGGATGCGCCTTCCTTTCGAGTTCAACTCAGCAATGCTTGGCGCGGAGCCCCTTCGAAGCCGGAAAGGCGTCAAAGCAGTCTTGCAAAGAGCGGGAACACGGGAGGCCGGACTCGAAAAGCCCTATCTTCCAAACGGAAAACCCTCCGTTCAGCCCCCGGCCAAACGAATTGCTGGCGGCTCTATAGGGGAAAGGGCACGGGAAGGCAAGGCTAGTGCATCCTGACACCCAACCCGAGCCTGTCGGCAACCGCAGCAAGGCGCCTGTCTCTCGTCCACAGCAGGCAGTCCTGAGTAAGCAGGCAGGAAGCGATGAGATTGGCATCGACGAATCCGATGCCCGATCCTGCAAGCCCATGCCTCTCTATTGTCGTCATGACCTCCTCGGTATTGGCGACAATCAGCTGAGAGAGCCCGTTCAGACTATCCAGGACCCTGCGTCGGTCACGAATGGTGCCCAACGCGATTTCTCCAATGACATGGGGTATCAGGACCTCGCTGGCGTCCGGATACTCTGACACCTGCTCATTGACGTTGTTGAGGTGGTCAATCCACACAGAGGTATCGAGCGTGATCATTCGAAGCGTCGACGGGGCGACGCTTTCAGATCAGGCTCCGTACCACCCAGTCGAGCGAGGCGCCGCGACGCTTCACGATGCAGAAGCTCCCTCAGTGCCTCCTTCAAAAGTGCGCTGGTCTCGGTTATGCCGGTGGTTTCCTTGGCCCGCGCGAGCAGTTCGTCATCCAGCGTAACAGTTGTCCGCATTTCGACCTCCAACGTCCCCCAAATATCGCACTGCGCAGGACGCCTTTCAACGCGCGCCACATCTTTGCCCAATCTCCTCACCACATGGCGATCTCGACCTCGTGAGGAACGGATATGACCATCAAGACCCTGTTTTACCCGCTGGCCCTTCTGCCTGTATTTGTCTTGGCCGCATGCGGTGACGCCCCCGATGATGCGGTGACGGTGGAGAACAACCCCGATGGCTCCTCCACGCTCCAGATCCAGGTGCCCGAATCCATGTCCGGGGCCGCGGACGCTATCGCCAATCCCGATGCAGCCATTGAAAACCTGCGTCAGCAGGCCGGTCAGATGAGCGAAGACGCCAAGGTCCAGGCCGTGGCCAGCGCCCGCACCGTGGCCGAGGAAGCGGCGCGCGTTCTGGGGCGCACCGATGCCGAGGTCCGGCAGGCTGGCGACGATGCCGAACGCCGCGCCAGGGAGGCACTCGGCCTCCAATAAGGTCTGGGAAACGGGGCGCATGACCCAAGGATGCGCCCCTCCCGCCTTGACTCTGCCACACACTCCCGCTCAAACCCGCCGCAAGTGGACACGCCCTTCCGGGTTTGCCACATTGGCTTGAAAAGGGGGCACTCATGTCCAATTTCGCTTTCACCTTTCCCGGACAGGGCAGCCAGGCCGTCGGCATGGGCAAGGACCTTGCGTCCGCCTATCCCGAGGCGCGCGCGGTCTTCCAGGAAGTCGATGAAGCCTTGGGCGAGCGCCTCTCGGCCACCATGTTCGAAGGGCCCGAGGACATCCTGCGCCTGACCGAGAACGCCCAGCCCGCCCTGATGGCCGTCTCGGTGGCCGTTGTCCGCGTGCTCGAGGCCAGGGGCGTATCGATCAAGGATCACGCCGGGTTCGTGGCCGGCCATTCGCTCGGCGAATATTCGGCTCTCTGTGCCGCAGGTACGTTCAGTCTCACCGACGCCGCGCGCCTGTTGCGCACCCGTGGTCAGGCCATGCAGAAGGCCGTTCCTGTGGGCCACGGGACCATGGCGGCGCTGCTGGGGCTCGACCTCGAGACCGCCCGTGCCGTTGCTGCGGAAGCCGGACAGGGTGAAGTCTGCGACGTGGCCAATGATAACGCGCCCGGGCAGGTCGTGGTGTCCGGGGCGACCGCAGCCGTCGAGCGCGCCGTGGAGATTGCCAAGGGCAGGGGCGCCAAACGCGCGCTGCTGCTCCCGGTGAGTGCGCCCTTCCACTGCTCGCTCATGCAGCCTGCTGCCGATGCCATGGCCGCGGCCCTTGCGGAAGTGCAGATGCAGGCTCCGGTCGTGCCGCTGGTGGCCAATGTCCTTGCCGCGCCGATCTCTGAGCCGGCCGAAATCCGCCAGCGCCTTGTCGAGCAGGTCACCGGCGTCGTGCGCTGGACTGAAAGCGTCACCTGGCTCACCACATCAGGCGGCGTCACCAATCTTGTGGAGCTGGGGACGGGCAAGGTCCTGACCGGGCTTGCCAAGCGCATTGCGTCCGATGCATCCGCACAGGCTGTGGGCTCTCCCGCTGATATCGACGCCTTCGTCGCGCAACTGAACGCCTGATTCAGAACCTTAAGCGCTTGAATCACTTTCTCCCCGGAGGAGACCTAAATGTTTGATCTGTCTGGTAAACGCGCCCTTGTAACGGGTGCCAGCGGAGGCATCGGGCGCGAAATCGCCAAGGCACTGGCCGCTGCCGGCGCCACTGTGGCGCTTTCGGGTACCCGCGTCGCCGCCCTTGAGGATACTGCCAGGGAAATCGGCAAGGATTGTCCGATCCTGCCAGCCAATCTTTCCAGGCTCGACGAAGTCGACAAGCTTGTTCCGGCGGCCGAGGCCGCGATGGGTGGTGTCGATATCCTCGTGAACAATGCCGGAATGACGCGCGACAATCTCTTCATGCGCATGAAGGATGAGGAATGGGACGAGGTCATCGCCGTCAACCTGACCGCCGCCTTCCATCTCAATCGTGCCGTGCTGCGCGGCATGATGAAGGCCCGCTGGGGCCGCATCATCGGTATTTCCTCGGTCGTTGGCGTAATGGGCAATCCGGGGCAGGGCAACTACGCCGCCTCCAAGGCCGGTCTGATCGGCATGAACAAGGCCCTGGCCTATGAAGTTGCCAGCCGCAACATCACGGTCAATTCCATCGCGCCCGGCTTCATTTCCTCGGCCATGACCGATGAACTCAATGACAAGCAGCGCGAGTCGATCCTTTCCACCGTCCCTGCCGGTCGCCTCGGAACGGCGGGCGAGATCGCCGGTTGCGCGGTGTTCCTTGCCAGCGACGCCGCCGCCTACATCACGGGCCATACCCTCAACGTCAACGGCGGTATGGCCATGATTTGACTTCGAACCGTCCCGTAGGGCGAATCTCTCCAGTAGAGAGATTTGAGGTGAGAAGGCCACGAGAGCTGTGCTCGAGTGGCGAGGCCAGGGCAAAAGCCTTGGAAACCGGGCAAAGCGCCTTGGCGAACGGTGACGAAACGTGTTACCTCGCGCCGCGTTTAACCTGACCGGGCTGCCTTGCGAGCGACCAACTGGCCGCTTACATTGCCCGGACAAACCAACACTGCGCTTGATGATTTGGCTCTGCGCCAATAAGAAGCGAAACGAAACTTCGATTTCTAAAAAGGGAAGTCAAATATGAGCGATGTCGCTGATCGGGTCCGCAAGATCGTTGTGGAACACCTCAATGTGGATGCCGAGAAGGTCACTGAAAAGGCCAGCTTCATCGACGATCTGGGTGCTGACTCCCTGGATCAGGTCGAACTGGTCATGGCTTTCGAGGAAGAATTCTCGGTCGAGATTCCCGACGATGCCGCCGAGTCGATCCAGACCTTTGGTGATGCGGTCGCCTTCCTGACCAAGGCCACCAGCTAAGACTGGGGGCTAGGCCGCTGACCATGGAATTGCGCCGAGTCGTCGTAACCGGACTGGGACTAGTCACGCCCCTGGGTTGTGGTGTTGAAACCACCTGGGCAAACATCCTTGCCGGCAAGAGTGGCGCCAAGCGTATCGACGATTTCGAGATCGACGATATTGCGTGCCAGATCGCCCATCGTATTCCGCTCGGGGACTATGCCGAAGGCAAGTACAACCCCGACGAATGGATGGAGGTGAAGGAGCAGCGCAAGGTTGATCCTTTCATCGTCTACGCCATGGCTGCGGCTACCCAGGCGATCCAGGACGCGGGCGTCGAACCCAAGACCCAGGAAGAACAGGAGCGCACTGGCGTCCTGATCGGTTCGGGTATTGGCGGCGTCGGCGGCATCTACGATGCGTCGGTGACCCTGCATGAAAAGGGGCCACGTCGCATCAGCCCCTTCTTCATTCCGGGTCGGCTGATCAACCTGGCCTCGGGCCAGGTCTCGATCCGCTTCGGCCTCAAGGGTCCGAACCACTCCGTGGTCACCGCCTGTTCCACGGGCGCCCATGCCATCGGTGACGCGGCTCGTCTCATCGCCCTGGGCGACGCGGACGTGATGGTGGCTGGTGGTTCAGAAAGCTGCATCAACCGCCTGTCCATGGCCGGTTTCTCCGCAGCCCGCGCCATGTCGACCGGCTTCAACGACAATCCCGTCGCCGCCTCCCGTCCCTATGACAAGGACCGCGATGGTTTCGTCATGGGCGAGGGCGCTGGCATCGTTGTCCTCGAAGATTACGAGCGGGCCAAGGCCCGTGGCGCCAAGATCTATGGCGAAGTGATCGGCTATGGCCTTTCGGGCGATGCCTATCACATCACCGCACCCGCGCCCGATGGCGATGGTGGTTTCCGGGCCATGAGCGCGGCGATCAAGCGTGCGGGCATTTCCGCGTCCGAGATCGACTATATCAACGCCCACGGCACCTCGACGCCCCTCGGCGACGAGATCGAACTGGGCGCGGTCACCCGCGTTCTGGGCGATGCGGCCCCCAAGGCCGTGATGAGCTCGACCAAGTCGGCCGTCGGTCACCTCCTGGGTGCCGCAGGCTCGGTGGAAGCGATCTTCTGCCTGCTCGCCATGCGCGACAATATCGCGCCGCCCACGCTCAACCTCGACAACCCCTCCGTGGAAACCGAGATCAATCTCGTGCCCCACAAGGCGTTCGAAAAGGAAATCAACGTGGCCCTCTCCAACAGCTTCGGCTTCGGCGGGACCAATGCCACGCTGGTGATGCGCAAGGTCAGCTGACCGTCGCGTCAGCGATGGGCCCGGCTGAGCATTTGATGAAAATTCTAGGGGGCACATCGCATACCGATGCGATGTGCCTCTTGTTTTTGCCGGCTGCCATTGCGAACAATGCCGGCGCCCCGCCACAGTTTGGCACGACAACAATGACAACAAGGCCCCGGCCGGCGCGTCGATGCGTAGGCCAGTGGGCCACTGACGACTGACAGGGATGAGATGAACGACCGCAGGAACAAGCGCCGCCGCCGCTCGGGCAATGGCTTGATCGACGTTCTCAATGGCCTGCTGACCCTTCTGGTCATCGGTCTCGTCGTCATTGGGGGCGGCGTTTTCTTCGTCGCCTCGCAATATTACGGCGATGGTCCGACCCGCGAGGACCGCGTCTTCCGCGTCGAATCGGGCAATACCCTGTCCACCACTGCGGGCCGCCTGGAAGAGCAGGGCTTCATCAGCAATTCCTTCATCTTCAGCCAGTTCGGCAGCCGCGTCGAAGAGCGCGCGGTGGTCAAGGCGGGCGATTTCAATATCCCCGCCGGCGCCAGCATGTCCGACATCCTCAAGGAGCTGACCCAGGGCAATCCGCTGCGCTACGCCGTCACCATCCCCGAGGGCTGGACCGTCTGGCAGGCCATCCAGCGCATCAATGCCGATGACCGCCTGACCGGCTCCATCGGCCAGCTCCCGCCCGAAGGCTCCATCCTGCCCGGCAGCTACGACTACATGCCCGGCGATACCCGTCAGTCCGTGCTCGATAAGATGCAGCTCGCCATGACCGAGGCGCTCGCCGAAGTCTGGGAGGGCCGTGAGCCCGATCTGCCGCTCGAATCGCCGGCCGAAATGCTGATCCTCGCCTCCATCGTCGAAAAGGAAACCGGCGTCGCCAGCGAACGCCCGCAGGTGGCCGCGGTCTTCGTCAATCGCCTGCGCGAAGGCATGCGCCTGCAGTCCGATCCGACCATCATCTACGGGATCACCAACGGCCAGTCGACGCTCGACCGCGGCATTCGCCGCTCCGAGATCGAGCAGGCCACGCCCTACAACACCTACCAGATTGACCGGCTGCCGCCGACGCCCATCGCCAATCCCGGCATCGATGCCCTGCGCGCCGTCGCCCATCCGGATAGTCACGACTACCTCTACTTCGTGGCCAAGGGCGCCTCGCCCAGCGAGGGCCATGTCTTTGCCGAGACCTATCCCGAGCATCAGCAGAACGTCGCGCGCTACCGGGAAATCGCCGCCGAGGCCGCTGCCCAGGCCGAATCCGAGGCCGAAGCCGCCCGCCAGGCTCTGGAGGCCCAGGAGGCCGAAGAAGCCGCGCCCGAGGGCGAAACCCAGCAGTGAGCACGGCGCTTTCCAGCATGACCGGCTTTGCCCGCGCCGAGCGGCAGGCCGGTCCCGTGCGCATCCGCATCGAGATCAAGTCGGTCAACGGCCGCGGTCTCGACATGCGGCTGCGCCTGCCGCCGGGACTCGATGCCGTCGACATTCCACTGCGCCAGGCGCTCTCGCGTGCGCTCAATCGCGGCTCGCTCAATCTCGCGCTGACGCTTGACCGCACCGGCGGCGCGGGCACGGTCCGCATCAACAACCAGGCGCTTGCCGGCGTGCTGGCGGCGCTCGATGAGCTGCGCACCAAAGCCACCGTGTCGATGCCGCAGCCCGAGGGCATCCTGGCCCTGCCGGGCGTACTGGAGCTCGACGACGGGGCGGGGGACCTCGACGAGGACGAGCAGACTGCGTTGGTGCTCGGATGCGCCGGCGAGGCCATCGAGCGCCTCAAGGCCGCCCGCCTCCAGGAAGGCGCCGAGATCACCGGCGTGCTGCTGACCCAGCTCGATGCTATTGCCTCGCTCGTTGCCGCTGCCGAGGCCCATCCCGCCCGCGGACGCGCTGCTATCGAGGCGCGCCTGCGCGAGCAGCTGGCGCTCCTTGCGGCCGATGCGTCCCTGCCTCAGGAGCGGATTGCCCAGGAGGCTCTGATCCTCGCCACCAAGGCCGACATCCAGGAAGAGCTCGATCGTCTGCGCGCCCACATTGCTGCCGCCCGCAAGCTCATTGCCGAGGGCGGGCCGGTCGGCCGGCGGCTGGATTTCCTCGCCCAGGAGTTCAATCGCGAGGCCAATACGCTCTGCTCCAAGTCGAACGCGGTGGAGCTGACGGCCATCGGTCTTGACCTCAAGGCGGTGATCGATCAACTACGCGAGCAGATTCAGAACATCGAGTAGAGACGGGATAAATGGAATTTCAGCGCCGCGGCGTCATGCTGGTGATAGCCTCGCCTTCGGGTGCCGGAAAGTCCTCCATCTCGCGCTCGCTGTTTCAGCAGGACCCCAACATCCGCCTCTCCGTCTCGGTGACGACCCGCGCGCGTCGCACCGACGAAGTCGAAGGCACGCACTATTATTTCGTCGACGTGCCCACCTTCGATCGCATGAAGTCGAATGGCGAGCTGCTCGAATGGGCGCAGGTGCACGACAACTTCTACGGCACCCCGCGCGCCAGGGTGGAAGAGCAGCTGGCGGCCGGCAACGACATCCTGTTCGACGTCGATTATCAGGGGACGCTGCAGCTCTACGAAAAGAGCCGCGCCGACATGGTCACGGTGTTCATCCTGCCCCCGACCATTCTTGAACTGCGCTCGAGGCTGGAACGCCGGGCGCAGGACAGCGCCGGCACCATCGAGAAGCGCCTGCGCAACGCCAAGATCGAGATGCAGCACTACAGCGAATACGACTACATCATCATCAACAAGGATCTCGAGGCGTCCACCCAGAAGGTGCGATCCATCCTCGCTGCCGCCCGGCTCGAGCGCGACCGGTTGATGAATTTGAACAGCTTTGTCAAAGACCTGCAGAACCAGATAGACTCACTTTAGGAGGATGAGGTGAGACCAGGATGAGCGAAACCCCCGCCATCCGTCGTGGCACGCCCGAATTCCTGCGCGCCAACATCGCCTTCTTCCTGTCGGCCTTTTCGGTCTTTGCCTCGCTCTATTCGGTGCAGCCCCTGTTGCCCATGTTCGCGCAATACTGGGTGCGCGACGCCGGCACTGCCTCGCTGGCTCTCTCGGCCACGACGGCCACCATGGCCGTGGCGCTGATCCCCGCCAGCCTGCTGGCCGATCGCCTCGGCCGCCGCCGCCTCATTGTCGGCGCCCTGCTGATCACCGCCATTCTCGGCGCGCTCCTGCCGTTCACTCAGGTCTGGTGGCAGCTGATCTCCCTGCGGACGCTGATGGGCCTGACCCTGGCCGGCATTCCGGCCGTCGCCATGGTTTACCTCTCCGAAGAGATGGACCCCGAGGCCCTCGGTTTTTCCATGGGGCTCTACATTGGCGGTACCGCCATCGGCGGCATGGCCGGTCGCGTCATTTCCGGCGTGCTGTCCGATTGGCTCGGATGGCGCCTGGGCACCGGCATCCTTGCCGGCCTGATCCTCGCTGCGGCCATTGCGGTCGCGCTGCTCCTGCCGCGGCCGCGCAAGTTCGTGCGCGATCCCGTTGGTATCGGCGAGCTTCTTCGCCGCTGTCGCGCATCGTTCGACGACGCCGCGCTGCCCTGGCTTTTCGCCAGCGCATTCCTCCTCATGGGTGGTTTCATCACGCTCTACAACTATGCGGGCTTCCGTCTGGCTCTGCCGCCATTCCTGCTCAGCCACTCGGCCATCGCCGCCATTTTCCTGGTCTATCTTTTGGGCAGCGTCAGTTCGACCTGGGCAGGCGGCCTCTCGCAGCGCCTCGGGCGCCGCAACGTCTTCTGGGCGCTGGTTGCGCTGATGGGCTCGGGAATGGCGCTGACCGTGTTCGACGACACGGTTGTTGTCATCCTCGGCCTCGCCATCGCCACCATGGGTTTTTTCGCCGCCCATGGCGTGGCCAGCGCCTGGGTCACGCGTCGCGCCCGCACCGGCAAGGCGCAGGCATCTGCCATTTATCTCGTCGCCTATTATCTCGGCGCATCGATCCTTGGCACACTGGGCGGCTACGCCTGGACCGCCTGGGCCTGGCCCGGCGTCATGCTCGTTAGCGGCGGCGCGGCCGTCCTGGCGCTGCTGGTGGCCATCCGCCTGGTCTTCGTCGCGCCGCTGCCGGTCCCTGAAACCACGGTGCCGGGACCTCCCGTGCCTTGAAGCTGCGAGTTTCCTTGGCGTGCTGTCAGCGCATTCCAGGACCACCCAGAGCTTTGTCCTCCGGTCAAGCCCGAGGACGACACGGTGGGAGATTGAACATGAGGGTAGGCGACAGAGCCTAGCGCAGCCCCGGCAGCGCCCGCGCCATGGCCAAAAACGCCTCGATCGGCAGGTCTTCGGCGCGCTCGTCTCCCTTCAGCCCCGCAGCCGCCAGCAGGCCCTCCACCGGCACGCCCAGCGATTTCAGCGATTGCCGCACCATCTTTCGCCTTTGCCCAAAGGCGGCCTTGGTCACCTGTTCCACCAGTTTCACCGGCAGACCCTCTTCCACCGGCTTGGGCACGATATGGACAACCGCCGAGGTAACGTTCGGCGGCGGCACGAAGGCTTGGCGGCCCACATTGAAGGCAATCCGCGCATCCGCCCGCCACCCGGCCAGCACGCCCAGCCGCCCATAGGCATCTTCGCCCGGCTTGGCCACGATGCGTTCTGCCACCTCGCGCTGGAACATCAGCGTCAGGCTCTCGAAGAACGGCGGCCACGGCTCCATGGTCAGCCAGCCGGTCAGCAGTTGCGTGCCGATATTGTAGGGCAGGTTGGCGACGATCCGGGTCGGTCCGTCGGCCAGCAACCGGTAATCCATGTCCATGGCGTCGCCGCCGATCACTGTCAGCCGGCCCGGATAGGCTTCGGCCACCTCAGCCAGGGCCGGAAGGGCGCGGGCGTCCCGCTCGATGGCAATCACTTCGCGTGCGCCCTCGGCCAGCAGCGCGCGCGTCAATCCGCCCGGTCCCGGTCCAACCTCGATGACCCGCACTCCCTCGAGCGATCCGCCGACTCGCGCGATCCGGGCAGTCAGGTTCAGGTCGAGCAGGAAATTCTGCCCCAATTCCTTCTTGGCACGCAGGCCGTGGGTGGCGATCACCTCGCGCAGCGGCGGAAGATTGTCGATCTGGCTCATGGTCTTTGTGCCGTCATCTGGTCTGCCATGGCGATGGCCGCGGCGAAGCTGGAAGGGGAGCCCTTGCCGGTGCCGGCAAGGTCAAAGGCGGTGCCGTGATCGGGTGAGGTGCGCACGATCGGCAGGCCAAGCGTGACGTTGACGCCGGCGTCGAATGCGACGGTTTTGATCGGGATCAGGGCCTGGTCGTGATACATGGCCAGCACGGCATCGTATTGCCGCCAGTGCGGCGGATAGAACAGCGTGTCGCCGGGCAGGGGACCCACGGCGTGGATGCCTTCCGCCACCGCATCGGCGACGGCCGGTCCGATGATCTCCACGTCTTCCCGGCCGATCGAACCGCCTTCGCCCGCATGGGGGTTGAGCCCGGCCACCGCGATGCGGGGGGCGGCGATGTGGAAGCGTTGCCGCAGGTCATGCGCCATCACCCGCAATGTTTCCACGATCAGCGCGCGCGTGATCAGGCCGGGCACGTCCTTGATGGGCACATGGATGGTGAGCGGCACGGTTCGGAGGTCGTCATGGGCCAGCATCATCACCGGCAACTTCACATGGCCATCAATGGCGCAGAGCTCGGCCAGAAACTCGGTATGCCCCGGGTGGCGGAACCCCGCATGGTAGAGCGCACCCTTGTGGATCGGCGCCGTCACCACCGCGCGGCAATGCCCGGTCATCGTGTCCTTCACCGCGCGGGCAATCGCATTGATCACCACCGATGCGGCCTTGTCGCCGGGCTGGCCCGGCGCGTCCTCGACCATACCGTCGATCGGGACCACCGGCAGGGCATCGGCATAGACCTCCCGGGCATCGTCAATGAGCACCTCGGCAATCCTGATGGCAAGGCCCAGTCGCTTTGCGCGAGCCGCGAGGAAGCCTGCATGGCCATAAACGGCGAAGACCGGCAGCTGCCGTTCGACGCGCTCGGCAAAGAGGCGCAGCAGCAGGTCGGGACCGATCCCTGCCGGCTCTCCCATGGTTATGGCCAGTGGCGCTGTCATTGCGTCCCCCAAAGACAGAACGGCCGCAATGACTTGCGGCCGTCGATATCAGTGTCGTCAGGCTGCGGCCCGTCGGCCGCCCGTCCTTACTGGTAGATGATCTTGGCTTCGCTGCGCAGGCGCTCGAGGTAGGACGCCGCTTGGCTGGTCACCGCTTCGCCGCCGGCCTCGTCGCGCAGGCCACCCTTCACGAAGGTCAGGTCCTGGGCCTGCACCTTCTGGCACACGGCCAGCATCGACAGGCCGTTGGCGACGGCGCGCGGCTTGCTGATGCCGCCGACATTGAGCCCGGCCAGTTCTTTGGCAATGGCGTCGGGCAGCTGCGTGGCGTGGCGGCGACCGATATCGACGACGGCCACGTCATTATAGGCCAGCGACAGGTCGACGGCGGTATCGCAGCCGGCAAAGCTCGACCGGTACTGATTGGCCTGGCCAGAGCGGCTGCCGCCCACGAACGTCACTTCCTTGAGAATGTAGTCGAAGTTCTGGAAGTCCGAGAGCTGCGCGGCGGCCTGCTGGTCCAGTTCCAGTTCCGAAACCTGGACCTGCGGCACCACGGCCGTCTCGGTCACGCCGTTCCAGGCGATGGCGGCGCGCAGGCGGTCCTGCAGCGTCGTTCCGCTCACGCCACCCTGCTGCAGCATCTGCGTCAGGCGGTCACGGCTGACATTGAGATTTCGCGAAATCTGCAGGAAGGCTTCGTCCACCTGCGCGTTCGACACGTTGATCCCGAGGCGCTTGGCCTCCTGCAGCTGGATCGCTTCGTCGATCAGCTGCTTGAGCGCGCCGTCACGTCCGGTGCTGTTGCCTTCCATGCGGAACAGGCGCAGGCGCTGGTCGACCTGCACGTCGCTGATCGGCTCGCCGTTCACGGTGACGATGGTCGCCGCAAAGGCGGGAACGACAGGCGTCAGTGACAGGGCGAGGCCGATGAACATGGCGCCACAGCTGCGCCGAAGGTCTGCAAAGGTCATGGTCTGGTCCGCTTCTTGAGTAACGCCTTCAATGCGGCGTTGTGGCCACGCTGTCAATTGTTCGATGAATACGGCCAAAATCCGTCGATAACGCGCCTGTGTCAGGTCCAGCCGTCTTCGCGTCGGAGCAGCACGGTGACGCCGATGACAATGGCCACCACGGCCGGCCCCACCGCGGCGAATGTCGGGTCCAGCACACCCGTCGATCCGGCCCGATCGGCCATTTCGGTGATGATGAAAACGACGAAGCCCAGCACGATCCCGTAGAGCACCGCCGGTCCGAACTGGGTGCGCCGGTTGTATCCGGCGGTGAAGGCGAAGGCGATCAGCAGCGAGCCGGTCAGCACCAGCGGCAGCGCCAGGAGCTTGATGAGCCGCATGGCCGTCGCCGCCCGCACGCTCGGATCGCTGACGCCCCGCTGCAGCAATTGCGCCAGCTCGAAAAAGGTCATGTCCTCGGTCGAAGCCAGCTTGAGGCTGATCTCAGCCGCCGTCGAACTGGTGGGCACGCGCGCGTTCGACACCGCGCGGGCAGGGCCGTCCGGGGAGCGCACCAGCGCTCGCGAGAAGGTCCAGTACCCATCCTGCAGCAGCGCTTCCTCGGCCTCCAGCCGTGGCGTGTCGCCGCCGGCCAGGTCGAAGAGGGTCACGTCGTTGAGCAGCGATCCGCCCTGGGACATGCGCCGCGCCATCAGCACGTAGTGCTCGCCCGATCCGCGCTGTTCGAGCCAGATTTCGCCGTCGGGCGTCAGTTGCGCTGTTTGCCCGGGAGGGGTCGGCGCCAGGTCGCGATTGATCTGCGTGCTGATGGTTTCCGCCCCCAGCGCAATCACGAAGCTCGCCGCCATCAGCACCAGCACCGGTGCCCGCAGCAGCCGCCAGATCGAAATGCCGCTGGTCTTGATCACCGTCAGCTCGTGCCGCATCTTGAGGTCCACCAGCCCCAGGATGGCGCCCATCAGCACCGTCACCGGCAGCGTCTTGATGGTCCAGCGCACCGCGCTCATCGCCACCATCAGCACTGCCATATGCGTCCCGCGCTCGTTCGACACGACCGTGAAGCGCCAGGTGTCGAGCGATTCCACCAGCGCGATGAGGCCGTAGAAGATGAACACCGTCGCCCCGATGCGCGTCGCCAGTCGCGTCAGCACCACCCTGTCGATACGGTTGATCATGCCACCGCACTCCGGATCGGCCGCCGCGGCCACAGTCGGTAGGCCAGCAGCGCCACCGCGACCGCGATCAGCACCACCGCTCCCGTGCCGTTGCCATAGGGACTGTAGGCGCTCAGCCCGCGTTCGCCGAAGGCGATCAGCATCACGAAGGCCTCGAGCGGCAGCTTGATCCGCGTGCGGTTGCCGCTCGGGAAACCGGCAATGCTCACCACCAGCAGCACCAGCCCGAGCACCCGCAAGGCCTCAGCCGAACGATCCACCAGCCGCGTGACGATGGATTGATCCCAGCCGCTCGACAGACCCTGCGCGATAAGGCCAAAACTGTCCGTCTCGGCCAGCCGGTCCACCTGCAGCGTCTGTTGGGCGAGGCTGTCGACGCTGACGTCATAGCGCGCGAAACGCACCTCCGAATACCGCCCATCGGCCTCGAGATATTGCAGTGTCCCGTCCTGGAGCTGCAGCACGTAGTCGTCGTCGATCGACATCACCCGCGCCGATGCCGCGATATAGGTGCGCCGCGTTTCCGGGTCGCGCCGGTCGTCGGCGAAGAATTCGGTGATCTGCCCGCCATCGGCCCGCCCGCCGATCAGCAGGATCACTCCCGGCGTCACCTGCGTAAAGCGGTTCGGCTTCAGCGTCGAGCTGACGAGGTCCGCCGCCACCTCCGCCGACAGCGTATTGAGCTGCCGGTTGGCCAGCGGCTCGATCACATGCGCGAGCAGCAGCACCAGCACCATCGCCCCGGCGCAGGTCGTCACCGTCGCCCGCCACAGCCCCGAAAGCCCGCCGCTGGTGTGGATGATATGCAGTTCGTGGCTGGTCTGCAGCGCCGTCAGCGCCCGCACCACGCCGATTCCCACGCAGATGTAGAAGAACGACAGCGCCAGCGGCGGCATCGTGTAGAGCGCCTGCAGCGCCAGCGTGCCGAAGCCCTGGCCCTTGACCGACACCACGTCGAACGAGCGCAGGCAATTGACCAGCCACAGGAGGAAGCACACGATCCCGAACAGGATCATGGCGTCGGTGGCGAAAAGCTTGGTCAGATAGCGGGTCAGTCGTGTCATGCGGTCGGGGCTGCCGGTCTGCCATGGGCGTGGAACAATCGGGCGGCACCTTGCTGCAGTTCGCGGCAAGGCACAATTGCCCTTCGCCTTTACCGCATGCCTTTGCGACGCTCTGGCGCAAGGTCCGCGCGGACGATAGGGTGCATTCATGGCCGAAGTTCTGTTCTACCACCTCGAATCGCGCCCGCTCGAGGCCGTCCTGCCGCTGCTGCTCGAAAAGACGCTCGAACGCGGCTGGCGCGCGGTCGTCGAAGTGGGCTCGCGCGAGCGGGCCGAGGCGATCGATTCCCAGCTCTGGACCTTTCGCGATGACAGCTTCCTGCCCCATGGCCTGGCCGGTGACGACACCGATGCCGACCAGCCGGTGCTGATCACCACGGGCGAGGAAAACCCGAACGGCGCCACCGTCCGCTTTTTTGCCGATAGGGCCGTGCCGCAGTCCGGCGAGGGCTATACGCGTCTGGTCTACCTGTTTTCCGGCCACGATCCCGACGCCGTCGCCGAGGCGCGCATCGCCTATCGGACGCTCCGCGATGCCGGCAATCAGGTGACCTACTGGCAACAGGACGATGCCGGCCGCTGGATCGACAGGACCCGGCAATGACCCCCGATCTCGCCTCGCCCAGCCACCATCGCTGGTACGAGGACGTCTTCGCCATCCTGATCGGCACCACTCTGGTGTCGCTCGGCATCGCCTTCTACGCCGAGGCGCAGCTCACCACGGGCAGCAGTGCGGGCCTCGCGCTGCTCCTGCAATACATCACCGGCATCCCCTTCGGCTGGCTGTTCTTTGCCATCAACCTGCCGTTCTATTTTCTCGCCTTCCTGCGCATGGGTCTGCCGTTCACGCTCAAGACCGTGGCCAGCGTGGCGATCGTTTCGGGCTTTTCTGGTCAGATCTCGGGCTGGATCGATATCGGGTCGATCAACCCGCTCTTTGCCGCGCTGGTCGGCGGTGGCCTCATGGGCCTGGGTATCCTGTCGCTGTTCCGCCACAAGGCCAGCGTCGGCGGCATCAACATCCTGGCGCTGTATCTGCAGGAGAATTTCGGCATCCGCGCCGGCTATTTCCAGCTCGGCGTCGATGCCGTTATCCTTGTCATCGCCTTCTTCGTGCTGCCCTTCGATCGCGTGATCTACTCGATCCTGGGCGCGCTGGTGCTCAACATGATCATCGCGCTCAATCACCGGCCCGGCCGCTATGTCGGGTTCAGCTGAGCCCTATTTGCGGCTGCGATGGGGCAGGTCGTCCACGTAGAGCTGCAGAAATTCCTCCATTAGCTCGTAGCAGAAGATCACTTCCGTGGTGTTGGTGTCGTAGAAGGCGTTGGACTCCCCGCAGCGCTTCGCCGTGAACTTCACGCGACCGTCGAGCCGGTAGCCCTTGCGCACTTCCTCGGCGACGCTGTCGAAGATGCCGCTGCCGCGCAGTACCCGCTCCGCCAGCCGCAGCCGCGTTCCGCCGTCGTGATAGGTCACGTCGACCCGCGTGCCCGTGCCCGTATCCGCCAGCAGGCCGTCCAGCGTCTGGTTCATCATTTCGAAGTCGTAGAAGCAGCTCTGCTGGCGCTCCTGCGGAATGTTGTAGGCGCGCGCCACGCTCCGGAAGGCCGATCCGTCGGCGCCGATCATCAGGCAGGCGATTTGCATCGCCCGATGCCGGTCCGGACTATATCCCGAGACATAGTCGAGACCCTCGAAATAGTCGCCGTAATGCTGCCCGGTCAGCACCCATCCGTCCACCGCGTCTTCCAGCGTCTGGTTGGCATCGGGCGTGTTCTTGTTGAGCAGGATCCAGGTCGCGATATTGTCCGCTGCGTCCTCTTCCTTGCCAAGAACAGGCAGGCCGAGCTTGTCGATCAGCAAGTGCGCGACTTCGTGGTAGAGGGTGAACAGGCCATTGTTCACGGCAAAGCGCAGCGTATCGGCGCGCTCCTGCTTGCTCAGGCCCGAAAGGTCCTGCGCCTGCGCGGGCAGGGCGACGATGCTGAGAAAAAGTGCTGCGATCAGGGCCGTCAGGCGGGTCATGGCATGCCTCGCGTGTTTGCCACCAGAAAAGGCCAGCCCGGCGACACAGTCAACCGGCCCGCCGGATTAATGGTGAACCGTCACCCTCCACGCCGCCGTTCCTGCGGGGGCCTGATCGGGGGGTCTCAGCCCACCCGCGGGTATCATCCCCACCCACGGTTCCGCCCTCGGGCCTGACCCGAGGGCCACTCGCCAATTGCACGGACGTCTCGAGTGGCCCTCCGCTCAAGTCCGATGGCCGCACAGTGCGAGAAACTGCTTCACCACACCCTGTCCCGCGCGTCTAAGCCCTCTCCGCCTCTTCCAGCTCCGCGCTCAGTTCCAGCCAGTTTTCTTCCAGCGCCTCGAGATCGCCGCTGAAGCGCGCCTTGTCCTTGCCGAGGGCGATCAGCTTGTCCGGCGGCCCGTTATAGACCTTGGGATCGGCCAGCTGCGCCTCGATCTTGTCGATCTCGGTCTTGAGCCGGTTCATCTTGTTTTCGGCGTCGCTGATTTTCTTCTTCAGCGGCGCCAGTTCTGCCCGGCGGGCGGCGGCCTCCTGCCGGGACTGCTTGCGGTCACCGGAATTGGCCGCGCCGCCTCCACCCTTGTCCTTGTTGGACGTGATGTTGCGCTGGTAGCTGTCGAGGTCCTCGTCGAGCTCGCGGATCGTGCCGTTCTCGGCGATCCACAGCGTGTCGCACGTCGCCTCGATCAGGTGCCTGTCATGCGAGATGATCAGCACGGCGCCTTCGTAGTCGTTGAGTGCGTAGACCAGCGCGTCGCGGCTATCGATATCGAGGTGGTTGGTCGGCTCGTCGAGGATCATCATTGATGGCCCCGAGAACGTGATCAGGCCCATCAGGAGGCGCGCCCGTTCGCCACCCGAGAGGTTCTTGGCCTTGGTGTCCATGCGCGATGTAGTCAGTCCCATCTGCGCCAGCCGGCTCCGGCGTTTCGCCTCGTTGTCGAGCGGCATGAGCTCGGTCACGTGCTCCAGCGGCGTCTGCTCGGGCATGAGCTTGTCCATCTGGTGCTGCGCGAAATGGGCGATGTCGAGCTTCTTGTTGATGCGCATCTGCCCATCGAGCGCCGGAATATCACCCGCAAGCAGCTTGGCAAAGGTCGATTTGCCGTTGCCGTTGACGCCGATCAGCGCGATGCGCGCGTCGGGGTCGATCCGCTGCGTCACGTTGCGCAGGATGACCTTGTCGCCATAGCCGGTCGACACCTTATCCAGGGTGATCATCGGGGTGGGCAGTTCCACCTTGGGCTGCTGGAACTGGAACGGCGCCCCATGCTCGTCGAACATCGCCTCCGGTGGCTTCAGCTTTTCGATCATCTTGACGCGCGCCTGCGCCTGCTTGGCCTTGGTCGCCTTGGCCTTGAAGCGGTCGACGAATTTCTGCAGGTGCGCGATCTGGTCCAGCGTCTTCTCGCGCTGCTTGTTGTTGAGCTCCATCTGCATGCGGCGGGTATTTTCGAACGTATCGTAATTGCCCTTGTAATAGGTCAGCTTGCGATGCTCGAGATGGACGATGGAACTGACCGCCTTGTTGAGAAGGTCTCGATCGTGGCTGATCAGGAAGACGGTGTAGGGATAGGTGGCCAGGTACTTTTCAAGCCACAGCGTGCCTTCGAGATCGAGATAGTTGGTCGGTTCGTCGAGCAGCAGCAGGTCCGGCTGCGAAAACAGCACCGCCGCCAGCGCCACGCGCATGCGCCAGCCACCCGACAGTTCGCGCGTCGGCGCATTCTGCCGGTCGTGTTCGAAGCCGAGGCCCTTGAGGATCGACGATGCCCGCGCTTCAGCGGTATGCGCGTCGATATCGGCCAGCCGCATGTGGATTTCGCCGATCCGGTGGGGATCGGTCGCCGTTTCCGCTTCCTGAAGCAGCGCGGTGCGTTCCTTGTCGGCCGCCAGCACCACGTCGAGCACCGTTTCTTCGCCGGCGGGCGCTTCCTGCGCCACCGCCCCGATACGCGCCTTCTTGTTCACCTCGATCGAGCCGCTGTCGGCAGCGATATGGCGCTGGATCAGGTGAAAGAGAGTCGTCTTGCCGGTGCCGTTCTTGCCCACGAAACCAGCCTTGGCGCCGTTGGGCAGCACCAGGCCTGCATCCTCCAGCAGCACGCGGCCCTGGATGCGGTAGGTCAGGTTGGTGATGTTGAGCATGGCTGTTCGTCCGCAGAAGCGTCAGACCCCATCCACGTTGGGGGCGGGGGACGCATATAAATCGATTGGCCCCGGAATTAGGCGTTCGAGGCCGATCTGGCAACCGCGCGCCACTCTGTCGCCGAAATCGGCACGCATCCCTTTTGGCGGGGCGGACGTTTCTACGGACCAACGAGAAGAGGACCATTCATGCCTTCCACCCGCATCGCACTCGTCGCATTGCTCGCCATGGCCGTCGCTTCGCCGGCTCTGGCGCAGGACAAGACCAAGCCGGCCGATGCTGCTGCACCCGCAGCAACAGCGCCCGCCGAAGGTCAGGCCGCACCGGCTGCCTTCAACGATCTTGATGCCGACCGCATCAACCCCAACCAGATCACCATCGACTTCGAATATACCGGTGGCGCCTGCGAGCAGGTTGGCCCGGCCGAAGTGGGTGAAGTCGTCGACGGCACGCTCTTCGTGACCTTCCCCACCATCTCCACCGCCGAAGTCTGCACCATGCAGGCGGTCGAAATTGACGTCGAGCAGACCATCCAGGCCGAACACATCGTTTCGCTCATCGACGTCACCCTGACCGCTCCCGACGGGACCGTCATCGCCAAGGGCCAGACCGACGTCGACCAGGACTGAGGCTGGGCACGGCACGATTCCTCTCCCCATTGGGGGGAGAGGTGGCGCGGCATAGCCGGGTGAGGGGGCTTTCCTCGCCTTTCGCCGTTCCGCCCTCGGGCCTGACCCGAGGGCCACCATCCACACCGCGATCGTTGCAACTGGCCCTCGGATCAACTCCGAGGCGGCTCGCTGTTTGTGGGAAACGAACCCCGTCTTGCCACCGTCACCCGCTCCCGCTAAAAGGCCCCACCTTTTCAAAGCAATGCAGGAATGACCGCCATGGCGATCGAACGCACCTTCTCCATCATCAAGCCCGATGCCGTCCGCCGGAATCTCATCGGCAAGATCCTCACCAAGTTCGAGGAAGCTGGCCTGCGTCCCGTCGCCCTCAAGAAGATCCACATGACCCGCGCTCAGGCCGAAGGCTTCTACGCGGTCCACAAGGAACGCCCCTTCTTTGGTGAACTGGTCGAGCAGATGATTGCTTCGCCGGTCGTCGTTCAGGTCCTCGAAGGCGAAGGCGCCATTCTCAAGAACCGCGAAATCATGGGCGCAACCAACCCGGCCAACGCCGCTGAAGGCACCATCCGCAAGGAATTCGCCCTTTCCGTCGGCGAAAACTCGGTTCACGGCTCCGACGCCCCGGAAACCGCCGCCCAGGAAATCAAGTACTTCTTCACCGACGAAGAGCTGGTTGGATAAGACCCGACGGCCGGCTCTTGCCGGCCTGCAAATCGCTCCGGTGGAGCGATTTGAGGGGCTTACGCCCTGAGCCCTGCGAAGGGCCGGGGCCGACCCCTACCTCTCCCTCTGGGGGAGAGGTCGGCGCGTAGCGCCGGGTGAGGGGGCCTTCCTGAGGCCCTCCACCTTCAGAATTCAGGCCGCCCAATCGGGGCGGCCTTTTTGCTTGTTTGTGCTATGGTGCACCTTCAAGTCCATCGCTCACCCATCTGCGCGTGAGCCTTTCTACTGACAACCGCCCTTATCGAGCGAAGATGTCCCGGAGTTCTGGGAGTGGACATCGCGTTTGCCGGGGCTGTTCGCTTCATGAAAGCCCCTGATGTCTCTGCCTGAAACAATTTCCGCCCCAATCGCCCGCGCGCTCGCCGCCAAGGGCTACGAAACGCTCACGCCGGTTCAGTCCGCCGTTATCGAGCCCGAAGCCGACGGGCGCGACCTGCTGGTCTCGGCGCAAACCGGTTCGGGCAAGACCGTTGCCTTCGGCATGGCCATTGCCCCGACCTTGCTCGGCGACGATCTGATCCTGCCCGCGCCCGGTGCGCCGTTGGCCCTCGTCATCGCGCCGACGCGCGAGCTGGCCATGCAGGTTCGCCGCGAGCTCGATTGGCTCTATTCCGAAATGCATGCCCAGACCGCTGCCGGTGTGGGCGGCATGGACCAGCGCACCGAGCGCCGGGCCCTCGAACGCGGCGCCCATATCGTCGTCGGCACGCCGGGTCGCCTGCGCGACCACATCACCCGCGGCGCCCTCGACATGTCGGCCCTTCGTGCCGTCGTGCTCGACGAGGCCGACGAGATGCTCGACCTGGGCTTCCGCGAGGATCTCGAATTCATCCTCGCCGCTGCGCCCGAAGATCGGCGCACCCTGCTGTTCTCGGCCACCGTCCCCAAGCCCATCGCCGAACTGGCCAAGACCTTCCAACGCGACGCGCTGCGCATCACCGCCGCCAGCTCCGGCCAGCAGCATGCCGATATCGAATATAAGCTGATGGCCGTTCCCGCCGCCGAACGCGAGAATGCCGTCATCAACACGCTGCTCTGGTACGAAAGCACCAACACCATCGTCTTCGCCTCGACGCGCGAAGCGGTGAAGCATCTCTCGGCCCGCCTCCACAATCGCGGCTTCGACGTCGTGACGCTTTCTGGTGAGCTGAGCCAGGCCGAGCGCACCAGCGCCCTGCAATCCATGCGCGACGGCCGTGCCCGCATCTGTGTCGCCACCGACGTCGCTGCCCGTGGTATCGATCTGCCCAATCTCGATCTCGTCATCCACGCCGACCTGCCGATGAATGCCGAGACGCTGCTGCACCGCTCCGGCCGGACCGGCCGCGCCGGTCGAAAGGGCACCTGCGTCGTCATTTCGCCGGCGCACCGCAAGCGCGTCGCCCTGTCGATCCTGCGCACTGCCAAGATCGAGGCCGAGACCATCGCGCCCCCGACCGCCGAGGCGATCGATGAGCGGTATCGTCAGAGCATTCTCACCAATCCGCTGCTCAGCGACGCGGTCACCGACGAAGAGCGGGAAAGTGTTAGCAGTCTGCTAGCAAATTGGGCTCCTGAGGCACTGGCAGTCGCTTATTTGCGATTGCAGCTCGCTGCCCGTCCGGTTCCTGAGGACGTAACGGCAATTTCTGAGGATTTCGGCGAGCGCACGCCGCGCACGCGCGAAGCGTTTGCCGGGGGCTCGTGGTTCAAGGTCAACCTCGGCCGCAAGCAGCGCGCCGAGCCACGCTGGCTCCTCCCGATGATCTGCAAGGCCGGTGGCGTAACCAAGCAAGCCATTGGCTCCATTCGTATTTTCGACACGGAAACGATTTTCGAAGTGGCTGCCGACAAGGTCGACGGCTTCCTCCGTTCGGTCGGCAAGAACGGCACCGGCGAAAAGGGCGTGCATATCAATGCCGTCGACGGACCCGGTGAACGGTCCGAACGTCCGGCCCCAAGGACCCGTCCGCCCGGCCCGCCCAAGGCTTACGATCCCATGGCGCCGCGCCCGGAAAAGGCGGATCGCAAGGAGCGTTACGGCAAGCCGAAGTCCGACGACTTCGATGCCTTCATGGAAACGCCCCGCCCGCCGCGCGAGGCGCGGCCGCCCAAGCCTCTGGCAGCAAAGGAGAAAACCGTTTCCAAGGACAAGGGCAAGCCGAAGTGGTCCAAGCCCGCAGCCGATGGAGCGGAGCGGCCCGCCAAGAAGACGAAGGCCAAGGACCACAAGAAGTCGCGGTCGCAGGACTAGTTCGTCAGGCCGCTACAGCCTTCAACCTGCCCAACCTGGGCAGGTTGCCTATGGCCATCGTGGCTGCCCCGACAACGGCAATCGCGGCCGCGATGATGAGGGTGGTGCGATAGTCTCCGCTCGACGCCAGCAATCCGAAGGCACCGGCGCCCAGAAGATTGGCGCCGATCGCCACGAGATCCATCAGCGATGTCGACAGGCCAACCCGTCCCTTGATGGCATCCTGCACATAGGAAATGTTGACGCTCATCAGCGCTGCGGTGCCAAGGCCGTTCAAAAAGAGTAGCCAGAACAACACGTTGACGTTGGTGAGCTGACTTGCCAACCCGATGAAAAGTGCGACCACCAGCCCCGCGCAGGCCAGAAGCGTTTCCTTGGTGACCCGTGTGGTGAGCCATGCGAGCAGCAGCATGAACGGCGCCTCGGTCGCAGCGGTAATACCCGCATAAAGCCCCACATCCGCCAGGGACCCCCCGAGAACCCCGACGATGAACAGCGACATCGTCAGGTTCATCAACCGCAGCGAACCGGTCATGATGACAAGACCGGCGAGACCCGCCAGAATCCCGGGCCGCAAGGCGAAAACCGAGAGCAGGGACGCACCCTCGGCGCGCGGTGGCACCGGGATCTGTACCGCTGTCGTCGGATCGGCGAGAAACAGGGCAAACACCCCGGCTACCACCGCATATCCCAGCGTTGACGCGAGGTAGACGTCAAAAATGTCGTATTCGGCCGCGATCCATCCGGCCAATGGCGGCACCACGATCCAGGCGACGGTGAACACCGTCCGCATGGCCGTCACCATGAAATCTGCCCGTGCCGGCAAATGCTTGAGGTAATAGACGCGCAGATATCCAAAACTCTGGCCGTAGCTGGCGCCGGCAAACGGCATGATCAGCGCCATGGCTATGGCAAAGCTGAGCTGTGATGGAAACAGATAGATCAGCCCGTGCGCCAATACGCCCGAAAGGGCGGTCAGCAGCACGAGCAGGCGGCGGTCCCTCACCTTGTCCGAAAGAAATCCGAGGCCGAGGGAAACGAAGGTCCCGACGATTGCCCCGGTGCTCATGACCGCCGCGAAGAAGCCCGGCGACATGCCCAGGGTGTCGACGCCGACCAGCGATGCATAGGGCATGGTTGCGGCGTAGGTGACGCCCGAGAAGAACATGCTTGTCCCGAGCATTGCCGTGACTGGCAGGCGCGTCTGAGCCATCCATTGCCCCCTCCCAAGGACGGCAACAGAGCTAGCGTGATCGCTCCGGCCTGTCTAATAAATCGTTTTCATAGCTGCTATCACGCTGTTTCGCGTGATTTCGCGCTCTCAGCCAGATTGCGGGACAAAGCTTCGATCTCGGCGGCATGCTTCTCGGTCGAGGCGCCGATCCCATCCATCCATTGGCCAAATCGCCGGATCATCGGCAGGAATGCGGCGAGTTCTGACTTGTCCCATGTGCCGAGGAAGTCGCCCATGACCATGAATTTGTACGCCCTGACCGCGTCGACGACGGCCGTTCCGCGATCCGTCAGCTCGATTATGGTGCGTCGCGCGTCCGCCTGGCTCACGGCCCGGCGTGCATAGCCCTTGTCCACCATTTCGCTGACCAGCCGGCTCGCACGCGACGGGTCGATGCCCAGTCGCTCGGCGACCGTGGACACCATGACTTCGCCCTGCTCGTGCTCGGTCACATGCGCTCCGATGACCGACAGCACGTCGAATTGGGCAAGTTCGAGCGCAATTCCAAGGTCGGCGAGCGCCCGCGTGCCTAACTCCCGCTTGACCGCTCGTCGCCGCCAGTTCTGCAGAATCCCGTCGATTTCCATGACGGCCTCGGATGTCTCGGTATCGATGCCTGCATTCGAGAGCAGGGCGCTGAACTGACTCTTATTTCGTGAAGGCATGGCAGCCACCGCTAATTTGCATGCTAACGACAATTACGTGCTATTGACATGTAATTGCTTGAGGCACATGTATGCGCCACGAACGAATTTCGCAAGGGCCGACGGTTCAGGCCGGCCATGCAGACCAAGGAATGCCCCAATGTCCGACACTTCACAACCGGCTCAACCCGCCGATGATACATCCGTCAAGCTGGTGATCGGTGCGGTCGCCGTAACGCTCTTGCTGGCGTCGCTGGGCCAGACCATCGTTTCGACGGCGCTTCCGTCCATTGTCGGCCAGCTCGGCGGCCTCGATCACCTCACCTGGGTGGTCATTGCCTACTTGCTCAGCTCGACCGTTGTCGCGCCCGTTTATGGCAAGCTCGGCGACCTCTATGGTCGCAAGATCGTGCTGCAGGTAGCCATCGTCATCTTTCTCGTCGGCGCGGTTCTTTCGGCCATGGCCACGAGCATGACGTTTCTGATTGCGGCGCGAACCATCCAGGGGCTCGGCGGTGGCGGGCTGATGGTTGTGGCGATGACCGTCGTGGCCGACATCATCCCGCCGCGCCAGCGGGGCAAGGTACAGGGGCTTTTCGGCGCCGTGTTTGGCGTCGCCACAGTGGTCGGCCCTTTGCTCGGTGGTTTCATTGTCGAGCACATTTCCTGGCAGTGGATCTTCCTGATCAACCTGCCGCTGGGCATACTGGCGCTCGCTGTCATCGCCGTCGCGCTTAAGCCGCGCGGCGAACGCGTCAAGCATTCGATCGACTATGCGGGCTTCGTCCTGCTCTCGGGTGGGCTCACGGCCTTCGTGCTTGCCACGTCGCTCGGCGGCAATACGTTCGGCTGGTTCTCGGCTCAGATCATTGGCCTCGTAATCGCTGCCGTGGCCATGCTGGCCGCTTTCCTCCGTGTGGAAGCGCGCGCCGCCGAGCCGGTCCTGCCGCTCAGTCTCTTCCGTAACAACACCTTTGCAGTCACCAGTGTTGTCGGCTTTCTGGTGGGTATGGCCATGTTCGGGTCGATCACCTTCCTGCCGATGTATCTGCAGCTTGCTAAGGGCGTCTCCCCGACGGACTCCGCGCTCCAGCTCGTGCCCATGATGATCGGCCTGATCGGCGCTTCGACCCTGTCCGGCTTCCTGATGACGCGCACCGGCCGCTACAAGCTTCTGCCGCAGGTTTCGACCTTTGTGCTCACCATCGGCCTCCTGCTCCTGGCCACCATGCAGCTCGACACGCCGTCCTGGCAGATCGCCATCTATATGTTTCTGGTGGGAGCCGGTATCGGCCCGGTCAACAGCGTCAGCGTCACCGCCACGCAAAACGCAGTGTCTCGCGACGTAGTCGGTGCCGCGACTGCCGGCACGACGTTGTTCCGCCAGATCGGTGGCTCGATAGGCGTCTCCGTCTTCGGTGCCATCTTCTCCAGCGGGCTGGCGTCACGCCTTGGCGAGGTCATGCCGGCCGGCAGCGGCGGGACGGGAGCATTCAGCGCCCAGGCCGTCGCCTCCTTGCCCGAACCAGTGCGCAACATGGTGCTCGAAGCCTTCGCGGCCGCACTGCACCCGGTGTTCTTCACGGCTGCCGCAGCATCCGTCCTCGCCTTTGGCCTGACATTCCTTCTAGAGGAGCTGCCGCTGTCCAATTCACTGCGCAAGGAGCCAGAGGCGGAGATCGAAGCCGAGGAAGCGGCTACCGCGGCTGCGGTCGGTGCCCCGGCCATGGCCACGCGATAATGGTTTAATTATTTAAATCAACGCAGTAGCTGAACGCCCTGAATCATATTGTGGCGTTCAGTGAAAATTCCTGGAAGACCAAGACCCTTACCGGCGTAGCCGCCATGCAACAGTGCCGCGCTTCCATCGTCGCGAGGCCACTTATGGCGAAATTGTGAATAGCCAAATCAATTACTTCACGTACCTTTGGCACTATTAATTGCCGATTGCGTCACCGGCCCCCGTACCGTGGAGAATATCAACGTGCCCTTGCGTTGGCAGGAAGTGGCTTTGCCACTTGTGACGATCACCGTACTCATCCTTCTCAAATACATTCCTGCTACTGCTCATTTGCCGCTTTCGCGGGCGGCGGGTGTTGTCGCGTTCGGCTATGCGGCTTTCCTCGCGCTGCGCCTGGTCCAGCCGGAAGACGCCATCGTCGTCGACGGCGGCTGGGCCGAACTTCGTCCATCCATGGTGGAATACTTCGCCTGCTACGGTGCTGCCGCGCTTGCCGCCGTGCTTCTGTTTGCCGTGATCTTTATGGGGCACGCAGCCGACACGACCCAGCTGGTGGCGACCTACATCGCCGTTGTCCTGCTGGCTGGCGGGTCCCTGGGCATCGGCATGGCCGGCCTCTTCACGCACACGTCCTGGGATCATCGCCAGGTCAAGCACCGTACCGCTACCGGGCGGGAAACTGCACTTGACTGGTCCGATGTCCGTTCGGTGCGTCCCAACTGGCGCGGCGTTACCATCACCGGCACCGCGGGCCGCATTACCTTCTCGCAGTTTCATAGCGGCGCGGCCCAGCTGGCCAAGCATGCCGCCAACCGCGCGCGTCGCAACGCCGAGACCGCAACCAAGGCCTTCGCGGCGTCCTGATATCCGGGCGGTCTCATGACCGCCCTTTATCCCTGCCATAAGAACTATGCATTGTCGTGCGGCGCCGGGTGCGGATATCCTGCGCCGCATGAACGCACCGATCCCCCAACGCACCATTCGCTCCGTCTGCCCGCATGACTGTCCTTCGGTCTGCGCGCTTGATGTCGACATCCTTTCCGACGGCACAATCGGTCGCGTTCGCGGCGCCAAGGACGATCCCTACACGGCCGGGGTCATCTGCGAGAAGGTGGCGCGTTATTCCGAGCGCATCCATCACCCCGAACGCCTGCTCCATCCATTGCGTCGCGTCGGGCCAAAGGGGGCAGGGCAGTGGGAGCAAATCTCCTGGGACGAGGCGCTGGACGAAATCGCGTCGCGTTTTCTCGCCGTCGAAGCTGAAAACGGTGCCGAATCTGTCTGGCCCTATTTCTATGCCGGCACCATGGGTCATGTGC
The DNA here is from genome assembly GCF_900177655.1 of Devosia lucknowensis. Taxonomy (NCBI): domain Bacteria; kingdom Pseudomonadati; phylum Pseudomonadota; class Alphaproteobacteria; order Hyphomicrobiales; family Devosiaceae; genus Devosia; species Devosia lucknowensis. The sequence goes on from NZ_FXWK01000001.1 coordinate 702,122, forward strand.
ATCGCGATGGCATCGAGCGCCTGCGCGCCGTGCGCGGCTATTCGCACCAGTACGACACCATTTGCGTCGGCCTCTCCTGGCCAGGCTACATAGCGGGCACCGGGCTCCTGGGCGGGGTCAACCCCGAACAGATGGCCGAGAGCGATTGCGTGGTCATCTGGGGCACTAATGCCGTGCACACCCAGGTCAACGTCATGACCCACGCCATGCGGGCGCGCAAGCAGCGCGGGGCCAAGGTCGTTGTCATCGACATCTATCGCAATGCCACCATGGAGCAGGCGGATATGGGCCTGGTCCTCCGCCCCGGCACCGATGGGGCGCTCGCTGTCGCGACCATGCATGTGTTGCTGCGCGACGGTTTGGCCGATCGCGAATACATGCGCGAATTCACTGACTTCACACCCGAATTTGAATCACATTTGCAACTCCGCACCCCACAGTGGGGCGCCGAGATCACCGGCCTTACCGTCGAGGAAATCGAGGCCTTCGCTCATCTGGTGGGCAAGACGCCGCGCACCTTCTTCCGTCTCGGCTACGGCTTTTCGCGCCAGCGCAACGGCGCCACGGCGGTCCACGCCGCGCTGTCCATACCGGCGATGACCGGAGCCTGGCAGCACCGGGGTGGGGGCGCCTTCCATTCCAATTCCGGTACCTGGGCGCTCGACAAGTCGCGGCTCGAAGGCGTCCATCTGCAAAAGGGCAGCCCGCGCCTTCTGGACATGTCCGAGATCGGTCCGATCCTGACCGGAGACACCCGGGCATTGCGGGGTGGCAAGCCGGTCCACGCCATGATCGTGCAGAATACCAATCCCGCCGTAGTCGCCCCGGATCAGGCGCTGGTGCGACAAGGTCTGATGCGCGATGACCTGTTCCTCGTCGTCCACGAGCAATTCATGACCGAAACCGCCGAGCTGGCCGACATCGTGCTGCCTGCGACCATGTTCCTCGAGCACAATGACTATTACACTCGTGGCGGCCATACGCGCATTCTCTACGGCGCCAAGGTCGTCGAAGCGCCCGGCGAGGCGCGCTCCAACCACGACGTCATCAATGCCCTGGCCCTGCGCCTCGGCAGTGACGACGCTGTGTTTCACACCAGCGATCGCGATGTTGTCGCGGACACGTTCGCTCGGTCCGGCTACCCGGCGCTGGAGAAAGTCGAAAAAACCGGTTTCGTCGATCGCGAGCGGCCCGACGGGGTTGCCCGCTTTGCCGGCGGCTTCGGCTGGCCTGATGGCCGCTATCGATTCGCGCCGGACTGGCAGGCCGTGGCCGATCGCAAGGGCTATCGCTGGGTCTGCGATCCCGCCGAAATGCCTCGCTACGCCGACCACTGGGCCGTCAACGAGGCGACCGACCTGGAGCATCCGTTCAAGCTCGCTACCAGCCCGGCGCGCGCCTTCCTCAATTCGTCATTCAACCAGACACCCGGAAGCCTCCGCCGCGAAGGCGAACCGACAGTGTTCATTCACCCCGAGAATGCGGTGCGTCTGGGCATCGTGCATGGTGACGCTGTGGTTGTCGGCAATCGGCGCGGGCAGGTCGAGCTGACGGCTTTCCTGCACACCGGCCTTTGCACGGGCGTCCTCATTGCCGAAGGACTGCACCGCAACAAGGCGCATCGCGGCGGTCGGGGCATCAATATGCTGACCAGCGCCGAACCGGCACCGCCGTTTGGCGGCGCACCGTTCCACGACGCCGCGGTCTGGATACGAAAGGCCTCGTGCTGAAATCTGAGTTCGGTGGTTGGACCGGCAGCCACACCCAAGGTTACGCCCTCGGACTTGATCCGAGTGCCGCTCTCGATGGGTGCGGACCTGGCCATTCCGCTCGTTCCGCACTCAGGCGTAGGCCGACCAGAAGAAATAGCCGGTCATGCCTATGCCGTAGACGATGACACCGATGCGGATCCAATCGCGTGGAATGTATTGTGCCAGCCGCGCCGCGACGTAGCCGCCAATTGTCACGCCGACCAGCGCGATGGAGCCATGATACCAGTCGATCCGGTCATTGAACGCAAAGCGCAGCACCGCCACAAGCGCCACGATGGACGACACGTAGAGCTTGAGCCCGTTCATGGCGTGGATATCGGTCATGCCAGCCATGGCCAGGAACGCCAGGAGCAGGATGCCGAGGCCTGCGTTGAAGAAGCCGCCATAGGTGCAGACGGCCGCCAGCAGCACCAGCAGCAGCACGCTGCCGAGCGCCTGCATGCCCCGACCGCCGCCGCTGCGCGCCTTCAGTGCAGCATTGAGCTGATTGCCGAAGATGAAAAGGGCCACTGCAAAGGTCATGAGCCACGGCACCACCTTTGAAAACTGCTCGTCCGACACCACCAGCAGCAGTTCGGCGCCCAGATAGCCGAAAACCGCAGCAACGAGACCATAGACGATCAGCTTGTCGCGATACTGCCCCATGGCCTTCCAGTAGCCCACGGCACCGCTCGCATAGCCGGGAAGGGCAGCATAGGTGTTGGAGGCATTGGCCAGAACCGGCGGCACCCCGGCAAACAGAAGCGCCGGGAAGACGATGAATGATCCGCCCCCGGCCAGCGAGTTGACGGCACCGCCCAGAAGTCCTGCAACAAACAACAATATCTCGGTCATGACCGTGCCCCCGATTCTTCCTCGGACCTCCTAACCGGTACAGTCTGCATCGCCTAACGCAATTGTCTGATCGGTCCATCACGACGCGTGATCGCCTGCCCCTTGACTTGCCCGCCGGTCAGGCGCATTTAGCCCACGGTTGCTGGCGCCTGCCGCCCGCGGATCGGTATGATCCTTGGTGAAGTCCAGCACACGGCATGTGATCCCTTCGGTTTTCCTCCCAAGGCGCATCATGGCAATGCGGGCTCCCATGTGACAGTCGCCTCCAGATGGAGAGACCCGAACCATGTCTTTTTCTCTCGATACGCCATCGGCCCAGACCCTCAAATCCGAGGCCCGGACTTTGCGCGACGACCGCGCGCGCTCAGGCCACGTCATGACCCATGGCGAGGCGCTCGAGCATGTCGCCCGCGCGCACGGCTACCGTGACTGGAATACCGCCCGCGCGGCGCTGCCCGACCGCGTTGCCGTGCCGTTCCAGGTCGGCATGCGGGTCAAGGGCGATTATCTCGAACAGCCTTTTGTCGGTCTGCTGATCGGCGTGCAGCTGGCGCACAACATGCAGGCTTTCACGCTGACCATTCAGTTCGACGAGCCGGTCAACGTGACGCCCACGTTCATGTTCGCGGCCTATCGCCACCGCGTGGTGGCGACTGTGGATATCCACGGCATTTCGCCCGATCGTCGGGGCAACGGGCAGCCGGTCATGCGCGTGTCGCGCGCCTGATTACGGCGCCGGGGCTATCTGCACGGCCCCGGCAGCCAGCCGCGCTGCGAGGTCTTCCGCAGGCACGCGCGACCAGTCTTCGCCGCGACAAACGACGTTGAACAGCACGCAGCCATTGAGCCGGATCACGTCGGGGCCGACGATTTCCACATAACCCGAATAGGTCTTCCCATCTTCGGGATTATAGATCTCGCCATCGAAGACATGCGGCTCGGCTCCCGCGCGCAGCGTCAAGATCTGCAGCCCCAGCATCGGGCGCGTGCGCAGGGCAGGGTCCTCGTTCCGGTGATCGAAGAATTGGTCCGCGGTCATGGCCGCCGCCGCTTCTGCCTCAGCGCCGCTCAACAGTCCCTCGGGCACGACGATATGGGACAACACCCCGCAAAATCCGTCGAGGCAGGGGCTGATCGTGATTTCCGAGAGCAATTGCGTGCGCCAGACGCCTTCGACGGGAGAGGGAGGAACCGCAACGGTTTCCGTCTGCGCAAAGGCGCCTACGCTTCCGCACGCGCTCAACACTCCCGCGAGCAGTCCCGCTGCCAGTCTGGCCCGGCCTGTGCATTGCATGGATCCGCTCCCCGCTGTTCGATTTAGGCGGTCATTCCGCGCGCGGATTTAGCCCGGAATACGGCGATCCTCCAATGGGCAGCGTGCACCGCGCCGACGCCACGACCCTGGCGCCCTGTGCGCTTCCGCCCATTCATCCAAAAAGCGCTTGCCATCCCGGATCGCTCCCGCTAGACCCGACCCGCCGGAGAGGTGGCCGAGTGGTCGAAGGCACACCCCTGCTAAGGGTGCAGATCGGGAACGGTCTCGAGGGTTCGAATCCCTTCCTCTCCGCCACTTTTCCCATCCTCGCCGCAATGTCGATCCGGCCAGCTTAGGTTGGATCAGGAAAGCGTAAGCCAGAGGGCGTCGGCTAAGTCGACTTGATCGGGTTGAGCACGCGCCACGCCTGGTATTCTTCCTCGGCGTCCGGATGCAGCGGGTAGTAGCGCTGCAGGGACTCTCCGGCCATCAGCTTCATGCGGGAGAACTCTTCCCATTCGGCATGCTTCTTGCCGTCTTCCATCACCGCCTCGGCCATCGACACCGGTACGACCACCGCGCCATCGTCATCGGCCACGATGATGTCGCCGGGCACGACGGTCACCCCGCCGCAGGCGATGGTGACGTTGACGGCATTGGGAAAGATGTCGGTCTGAACGTGGTAATTGGGCGACCAGCCCTTGAGCCAGAGCGCAAGATCGAGCTTTTCGACATTGGGCCGATCGCGCATGACGCCGTCGATGATGATACCGGCGCCGCCACGGCCCTTGAAATAGGTGGACATCATGTCCCCGAAAATGCCGGAACGCATGTCGCCGCGTGCGTCGACCACCACCACGTCACCCTTCTGCACATGGTAGAGCACGTGACGGTGGAGCTGCGTCTCGGGGTCGGCATATTCGCCTTCGCTGAAGAGATCAGGTCGTTGCGGCAGACACTGCAGCGTCAGCGCCGGTCCACAGATAGTCTTGCCTTTGGTCTGCGGCAGGATGCCGGTCATATGCGGGTTCTTGAAACCCATATGTCCCAGCGTACCTGCGATAGTTGCGGCCCCCAGGTGCCGCAGGCCTTCGATAAGATGTTTTGGCGGCCGGCTGATGTCGCTAGTCTTGATCACGTCCAATTCTCCACTCCGGTGGATTTACCAGTTGGTCACCGACCCGTCGTTGCGCCTGAGGTGGGGTGCCTCCCAGAAGCTGAAACTTTGCCGTGCCAGAAGGTCCTCGTTGACCTCCACTCCAAGCCCTGGAGCATCATTGACGGGATAGACCGCACCGTCGAGCTTGGGTTGAACGGGAAAGAAATCGTCGTTGTCAAAACCAAGACCCCGTTCGGGCGAGCGCGTTTCGAGCCACGCGAAATTCGGCACGGCAGCGGCGAAATGGATGGTCGCCGCGGTACAGACCGGGCCCAGGGGATTGTGGGGCATCAGATCGACATAGTGCGCCTCGCTCCAGCCGGCGACTTTCATCGCTTCGGTCAGGCCGCCGACATTGCAGACATCGAGCCGATTGAATTGGTGGATGCCGCGTTCGATGTAGGGCAGGAACTGCCATTTGCTCGCAAATTCTTCGCCAATAGCGAAGGGAATCTGGGTCATTGTGCGGAGTGATTCATAGGCTTCGGGCGTTTCGTCACGAATAGGCTCTTCGAGAAAGTCGAGTACGCCCTTGTCGAGCTTGTTGCAGAAGCTCGCGGCTTCGGCGACTGACAGGCGGTGGTGATAATCGATGCCGAGCACCACTTCGCCGCCGAGTTCCTCACGCGCTCGATTGAGGATACGAGCGGTGGCGGCGATGGATTGGCGCGGCTCGAAGATGTCGCGACTGTCCTGGCCGATGGGAAAAAAGCGGATAGCGTCAAAGCCCATGGCCTTGAGTTCCTTCGCCCGCTCGATGGCGCCTTCGCCGGCGCTGTCTCCCGTCGACGCGAAGGTCGGGATCACGCTGCGTTGCCTGCCGCCGAGAAGTTCGTAGACGGGAACCCCGAGCGCCTTGCCTTTGATATCGTGGAGGGCAATGTCGATCGCCGAGATCGCCGCCTGCAGGACGCGGCCGCCCTCGAAGTACTGGCTGCGATACATTTCCTGCCAGATGCGGCCGATCTGCATGGCATCCTGGCCGATCAAAAATTCACGGTAATGCTCGATGGCACCGGCCACGGCCTTTTCGCGGCCGGTGAGCCCGCTTTCGCCCCAACCGCTGATGCCCTGGTCGGTTTCGATCTTGAGGAGGAACTGGTTCCGGATGCCGACGCGAGCCGGATAGGGCTTGATCGCGGTGATCTTGAGCTTGGGGGCCATGGCTGGTCTCAATCGGCGCGCAGCGCCATTTCGGTCTGGCCGTCAAACAGGTGGATACGATCTTGGTCGAACTCGAGCCACACGGTTTCATCCGGCGACAAGGCCACGGTCGGCGGCAGGCTGATGTTGACGATGGCGCCGGATAGGAAGGCCTGGACGAAGGTGATGTCGCCTGTGGGCTCGACCGTATAGACCTTCGCCGGCACCGTGCCCTCGACCTCGCCCTTGTGCAGCTTGATGGTCGAATGGCGCGCGCCAAGCACGACCTTCCTGGACGTCGAGGCCGCGACCTTCCGCGCATTGCGGTCCGAAAGCGGCAGGCTCCACCCTTCGGCGCTGGTCAGCACGGAGCGTCCGTCGACGCTACCCGCTTCGAGCGGCACGAGGCTCATGGCAGGGCTGCCGATGAAGCTGGCGACGAACATATTGACCGGGTTGGCGAAGACGTTGGCCGGCGAGTCATATTGCTGCAGGAGCCCGCCATTCATGACCGCCATCTTGTCGGCCATCGTCACGGCTTCGAGCTGGTCATGTGTCACATAGATGATCGTGGCCTTGAGATCCTGGTGGAAGCGCTTGATCTCGGAGCGCATCTGCACGCGCAGCTTGGCATCGAGGTTGGAAAGCGGCTCGTCCATCAGGAAGACGGCGGGATCGCGCACCAGCGCCCGACCCAGAGCAACACGCTGCTGTTGGCCGCCAGAAAGCTCGCGCGGCTTGCGCTCGAGGAGGTGGGTGATGTCCAGTACACGCGCAGCCTCATGCACCTTGGCCTCGATCTCCGCCTTGGGGAGCTTGCGCATCTGCAGGGGGAAGGCGAGGTTCTGGAAGACGGTCTTTTGGGGATAGAGCGCGTAGTTCTGGAACACCATGGCGATGTCCCGGTCCTTGGGGTCGAGATCGTTGACGACGCGATCGCCGATGACGATGTCGCCCGAAGTGATGGGGATCAGTCCAGCCACAAGATTGAGCGTCGTCGTCTTGCCGCAACCGGAGGGGCCGACGAGGGCGACGAATTCACCGTCGTTGACCGTGAGTGAAACGTCCTTGGCCGCATAGACGGATCCATAGGTCTTGACGAGATCTTTGAGGACCACCTGGGCCATTGGATTACCTCTAGTGTTTGACGGCGCCTTCAGTGAGCGCGCGCACGAAGTATTTTTGAAGGACGAGGAACAGCACGACGACCGGCACGCTCATCAGGAAGCTTGCTGCCATCAGGCCCGGGAAATCCGTGGTGTTTTCAGAGAAGAAGCGCTGGATGCCGACCGGCAGGGTAAGCTGTTCGTTCTTGGTGAGGAACGTCGCGGCGTAGATGTATTCGTTCCAGGCGCCGATAAAGGAATAGATCGCCGTGGCGATAATCCCGGGCACCGAAAGTGGTGTGACGATGAGCAGAAAGGCCTGGAACCGCGTGGCGCCGTCGATGCGTGCGGCCTGTTCGAGCTGGATCGGGATATTGTCGTAAAAGCCCTTGAGCAGCCAGATGGCGAGCGGCAGGCCGAAGGTGAGATAGGTCAGGATCAGTGAGCCATGCGTGTTCACCAGGCCCAGCCAGCGCATCAGGATAAAGAGCGGCACGAGGAAGATCACGGCCGGGAACATGTTGCGCAGCAGCACCGAGAAAAACAGGAACTTGCGGCCCGGAAATCGGAAGCGCGAGAAGGCATAGGCAGCAGGAACCGCGACCACGACGGCAAGGATCGTGGTCACGACCGAGACGAAGAGGCTGTTCCAGAAAAACCGCAGAAAGTCCTGCCCGACGCTGTTCTGCGGATCGAGCAGCTTCTGGTAGCTCGCAAGGGTCGGCTCGGCCGGCCACCATTGCGGGGGAAATTGCGTTGCGGCAAAGCCTGACTTGATCGAGGTCAGCAGCATCCACGCCATCGGAAGCGCTGTGTAGAGCACCATGATCAGGAGGAAGATGCGCCCGGACCAGCGCCATCCATCGATGCGCTTGCGGCTGCGGGGCGCGGCGGTATCGGCAGCGATGGTCATGCGCCGTGCTCCTTTTCATTGCCGCTGAGTGCGCGAACGTAGAAGTAGCCAAGCACCATCAGGATGATGAACAGCAGCACCGAGTAGGCAGCGGCCACGCCCCAGCGCTGGCGGCCGAAGGCCAGCTCGTAGATGTGGGTGATCCAGATATGCGAGGCATTGGAGGGGCCGCCGCCGGTCATGATCCACGGGATGATGAAGGAATTGAAGTTGGCGACGGCGAGCAGCAGGATCGTGACGGTCGAGACGCCGCGCAGATGCGGGAAGGTCACGTGCCAGAAGCGCTGCCATGCGGAGGCGCCATCGACCTTGGCCGCCCGCAGCAATTGCTCGGGAACTGTCTGCAGGCCTGCCATCAGCATGATCATGGCGAAGGGGAATTCGCGCCAGATATTGACCACGATCAGCGAGGGCAGGACGCTGTTGACGTTATCGATGAAATTGGGCTGCCGGTCGAGAAAGCCGAACTGGACAAGCACCGCGCCAAGCACGCCGAAATCGGAGTGGTAGATCCACTTCCAGATGTAGGAGGCGGCGACCGCGCTGATCACCCAGGGAATGATGAGAATGGCGCGCAGGATGGCGCGGCCGGCGAAATCACGATGGAGGGCGAGGGCGCAGCCGAAACCCAGCACAAAAGCGATCAGCGTCGAGGCAATGGTCCAGATCACGGTATTGAGCGTGACCTTCCAGAAGACATCGCTTGAAAGGATCGCCGAATAGTTCTCGGTGCCGACGAAGATCTTGTCGCGCAGCTGAAGCCCTGGCGGGGTTTTGAAGAACGAGAGATCGATCGTGTAGTAAATCGGATAGGCGATGACGACGAGCATCACCACGATCGCGGGCAGCACATAGAGGTAGTCGGCGCGGCTGTTCCACATCTGCCGCAAGATATTTGGACGTCGGGTAAGATGGTCGGGAGCCGCCTGCAGCTGGCCTGTCATCATGGTCATCTGGCTCGTTCCTGTCAGAGATGAGGCCGGCAGCGCAGCCGCCGGCCACTTTTGCAGGGAGGAGGACTAGAGGCCGCCGCCGTCCGTCACGTCGCGCACCTTCTGGGCGGCGTCTGCTGCGGCTTCTTCCACCGTCATCGCTCCGGTCAATGCGTTCTGGAGCATGTCGGGGATGATGATGTTCATGATTTCAGGCGTTTCCGGCAGAGTCGGGAACGGGATGCCGTAGGGCAGCATGGAGGTGGTGACGTCGAGGAACTTGATGGTGTCCAGACGCTCCTTCATCCACTCGGTCTTGAAGCCGTTGAGGTTGCCCGGGTTGGAGCCCGCATAGGCCATCTTCAGCGACCACTCCGGGCTCGTCCAGAAGCAGACCATGGCTTTTGCCGCTGCCTCGTCCACTTCGCCACCCTCGACATATTCGGGGTTGAGGATGTGGATGTTGGACCCGCCGAACACCACGGCGCGCTTGCCATCCGGACCGGTGGGGATCAGGCCATAACGCATGTTGTCGATGACCGTCTGCGCGGTTTCCTTGTCGGCGCCGGTGGCCTTGGCCTGCAGATCGAGCATCACGTTATAGTCGGACGGATGCGAAATCATCATGGCGACCTGACCGGCGAGGAACAACGGCTGGTTGTCAGCCTGCTGATTGGTCAGCGCCGAGACCGGAACCGACTGGTCGCGGACATACATGTCGTAGGACGCCTGAAGGGCGCGGATGCTTTCCGGGCTGTCGAGCCGGATTTCGCCATAGGTGGGGTTGGCATCCGCCTCGTCGAACACGCCGCCACCGTAGCCCCAGAGCTGCGGCATGAAACGATACGGCGTATTGCCGGCATTCTTGCGTGCCACAAGGCCGTAGCCGGCAATGCCGAGCTCGTCGTGGATTTTCTTGGAGTATTCGACGACTTCGTCCCAGGTCGCGGGCGGGGTTTCCGGATCGAGGCCGGCCCGCTCGAAGATGTCGGCGTTCCAGATAAAGGCCATCGTCTCGTTGTTGGTCGGGATACCGTAGGCCTTGCCCTCCCACATCACCGACTTCATGGCGCCCGGCCAGAAATCCTCGCTCGCCCAGCCGACATCCTCAGGCTTGAGCTCCTGGAGGTAGCCCTTCGAGGCGAATTCGACGCCACCCAGGATCTGGAGGCGCACGACCATCGGACCAGCATTGCCCAGAAGCGCCGTGCGGAACTTGTCGAGCAAGTCGTTATAGGTCAGCGCCTGTTCCTGCAGGTCGATATTGGGATAGGTGGCGCGGAAGGCTTCGAAGAAGTCCTTGTAGTACTGACGCAACAGGTCAGGGTCGCCTTCGAAGACGCCCTGGTACCAGAAGGTCAGCTTGCCCTCGTAGTCCAGCGGGGTGACCGCACCGCACTGCTCGGCAGTATCGTAGGTTTCGGTGCCGGCGATCGAGCGTACGTATTCGGGCGACCACTGGCTGAGGTCGACACTTTGGCCAAGTACGGACGTGCTCATCATCGAAACGGCGAGCGCAGAGACGAATGCGCCACGCGCAAGCGCGCGGCCCAATGGGTAATTTCTCATGTAGTCCTCCTCTGTCCCGGAAAGCGCCCCTCGCGCGTCCGGGTCTCACGCAGCGGAATACATCGGGCTTGGGCCTCTTATGTACATCTCGCCGTAAAATCAACGTTGCAGATTGGATATTGCGTGTCAACTGGATTGGATTATACATTATTTGCAACACATGATGCGCCAATGCGGCGCAATGTCTCGGTACCTGAGGCAGCAATTTCGTTAAAGGCATGCCTCGGAACACTATGAAAGCTGACGAGACAAAAATGAGCGATTTCAAAGCGCAACCTCCGGCCGGGATTGAGCCGACAGGCGCATCCCAACAGGGAGACTCGCTTTATCAGCTGATCCGGGACGACATCATCTCGGGCAGGCTCAGCCCCAATGAGCGGCTGGTCGTCGCCGATCTGGCGCAGCGCCACAACACCTCGACAAACCCCGTTCGCGAAGCACTTCAGCTGCTGCGCGGGGAGGGCTTCGTGGTGATCTCGCCCAATCGTGGCGCGCGCGTCCGCCCCATCGACCAGAATTTCGTGCGCGACATCTACGAAATCGGGGTGCTCATAGAGCCTGCGCTGACCCGCTGGTTCGTCGGCATGGCGACGCTCGAGGACATCGCCGAGCTCGAAAAGGTGCAGGCCGAGATCGAGGAAAACAATTTCGCCGATCCCATGCGTCACAGCGAGCTCGACACCCGCTTTCACACCATCATGTACGAGCGGCACTACAACCAGCATGCCGCCGAGCTTTGGTGGAAGCATCGCGAAGTGCTGCGCGCCGTAAGCCGGCGCTACAATTTCACGCTGGCCCGCCGCGCCCAGGTGCTGCGCGAGCACCGCCAGTTGATCCAGTTCATCAAGGACGGCGAGGCCGACAAGGCCGCTGCCCTCGTGGCCCAGCATGTGGAGGGCTCGGGCCGCCATGTGCTTGAGCAGATGCGTGCTGCGGAGGCTGCGCGCGCCGGATAACAGCGGCCGGCAAACGGCCGAAGGGAGGAAAGACGATGAAGATCACGGGCGTGAAGCCGTGGCTTATCAAGACGGCCGCGTCCTATTGGGGCGAGTTTCTGTTTGTGGAAGTGACGACTGATGCCGGCATTTCCGGCTGGGGCGAGATCACCACCACCACCTACGTCGCCAATCGCGCCCTCTGCGTCATGCTCCAGCAGATCAGCAAGATCGTCGAAGGGGACGATCCCGCCCAGATCGAGCGCATTTGGCACAAGGTCTTCCGCAACTTCACATACATGGGCAGCCGTGGCGCGGCGGTCGAATGCGTCAGTGCCATCGACATCGCGCTCTGGGATATTCGCGGCAAGGTGCTCGGCCAGCCCATCTATGAGCTGCTTGGCGGCCCGGTGCGTGATGACATTCTCCTCTACACCCACCCTGACCAGCGCAAGTTCACGACCAGGGAAGGTGTCGTCCAGGAAATTCGGGACATCATCGCCTCGGGGCACACTGCTCTGAAGTTCGATCCCTATGCCCAGCAGGGCCAGAAAAACGTGCACGGCATAGCGCGCGAACAGTCCGAGGGGTATCTCGATGGGTCGATGACGCGCAAGGACGAGCGCGAAGCCGCCGAGCTCACGGCGCTGATCCGCGAGACCGCTGGACCCGATATCGAGATCCTCATCGACGCCCACGGGCGCTTCGACGTGCCGACCGCCATCCGGCTCTGCCGCTCGCTCGAGGAAGCCGGCGATATCGACTGGTTTGAAGAACCAGTGCCGCCCGAAAGCATCAATGCGCTCCGGCAAGTGCGCGAAAAGGTCAGCGCCGCGATCTCCTGGGGCGAGCGGGGACATACCAAGTGGGACTTCGTGCCCATCCTCGAAGGCAGGCTGGCCGATTATATCATGCCCGACGTCACCTGGACCGGCGGCATCACCGAGCTCAAGAAGATCTCGGCGCTGTGCGAGGCCTATTACATTCCCGTTTCGCCTCACGACGCGGCCGGTCCGATCAACGTCGTCGCCGGTGCTCAGGTGATGATGACGGTGCCCAATTTCTACCGGCTCGAGACTTCGGAGTGGAACCTCTCCAAATACGATCACCTGATCGACAAGCCGCTCGACAATTCCGGCGGCAGCCTCAAGCTCAACAAGGCGCCGGGTCTCGGGGTCGAAATGAACCGTGACTATCTCGCCGACAATCTCATCGCGTTCGATTGATCGGGGCGTAGGCAGATGACGACATCCACAACAGCCGAGATGATCGAGGACAATGTACGGACCGCTTCACGCCCCAGCGATCTGCGCATCACCGATCTGCGCGTCGCCGAGATCGTCGGTGCGCCTTTTACGTCGGCCTTGCTGAAAATCTACACGAACCAAGGGATAGTGGGCCTTGGGGAAGTCCGGGACGGGGCGAGCGCGACTTACGCGCTGATGCTCAAGAGCCGGCTTCTGGGCGAAAACCCTCTCGACATCGACCGCCTCTTCCGCCGCATTAAGCAGTTTGGTGGTCACGGCCGGCAAGGCGGTGGGGTCTCGGCGATCGAGATCGCGCTCTGGGATCTTGCAGGCAAGGCCTATGGCGTGCCGATCTACCAGATGCTGGGCGGCAAGTTCCGTGACCGTGTCCGGTGCTATTGCGATACTGACGCTGACAAGCCGAGCGGCACCGAAACGGGCAGACGGCTCAAGGCACGCATGGAAATGGGGTTCACCTTCCTGAAAATGGACCTGGGGCTGATGCAGATCGCCGATATCCCGGGCGCCGTGGTGTCGCCTGCGGGGTCGCTCGAAGCCTATCGTGTGCATCCAGATCGTGGCCCCGTCACGTCGATGGATGAGCGGCGGGCCCGCAATGCGGTCTACGACACGCACAATGTGCGGCATCCGTTCAGCGGGCTGCATTTTACCGACAAGGGCATCGATCTCCTCGAGCAATATATTCACGAGGTTCGCGAAGTGATCGGCTACGAAGTGCCGCTCGCCATCGATCATGTCGGCCATATTTCGCTGCAGAACGGCATCCGGCTGGCCCGGCGGATCGAGAAATACGTCCCGGCCTGGCTCGAAGACGTCATCCCCTGGCAGTATACCGAGCAATATCGGCAGCTTCAGGAAGCCTCCACCGTGCCGATCTGCACGGGCGAGGATATCTATCTCAAGGAGGATTTCGAACCACTTCTCAAGGCCGGAATTTCGGTGATCCATCCGGACCTTTTGACCTCTGGCGGCATCCTGGAGACCAAAAAAATCGGCGACATGGCGCAGGACCATGGTGTGGCCATGGCCATCCATATGGCCGAGAGCCCGATCGCGGCCATGGCGGCAGCGCATGTTGCCATCGCGACCGAGAATTTCATGGCGCTCGAATACCATTCGGTCGAGGTCGATTGGTGGGACGATATCGTCACCGGCCTGCCCAAGCCGTTGGTGCAGAACGGATTCATCACTGTGCCCGACAAGCCCGGGCTCGGGATCGATGACGTCGTCGACGATGTGATCCGGCAGCACCTGCAGCCGGGCGTCAAGGATATCTGGCAATCGTCGGAGCATTGGGACCAGGAGTATTCCTGGGACCGGACCTGGAGCTAAGCACATGAAAATCACTGACTTGCGCTGCGCCGTCATCGGCCGCCATCCCATTGTGCGTATCGTCACCGACGAGGGGCTCTATGGCCTGGGTGAAGTTGAGTTCACCAAGCCCTATCTCAAACCCTGGGTGCTGCATTTTCGAGATGCGCTGATCGGTGAGGACCCGACAGATGTCGAGCGCTGCATGCTCAAGATACGGCAGCGCGGTTCATTCAAGCCTTATGGCGCGGCGGTCAGCGCCATCGAACATGCGCTTTGGGACATTGCTGGCAAGGCCGCCAATGTGCCCGTCTACAAGCTTCTTGGTGGCAAGGTGCGCGATAAGGTTCGGGTCTATAATGGCTCGATCCGTCAGAAGCGCACCGGCGATCGGCCGGAAGATTACGCCGCCGACGTCAAATGGATGATGGAACGGCCCGAAAACTTCTTCATGGTCAAGCAGGGCATAAGCTTTCATTCGAACATGAAGGACACGGTGGACAACTTCCACTATGGCGTGCGCCAAAATAAGGCCGGCTATCATGGCGCCATGGACCAGGGGCAGATCTCCGAGCGTGGTTTCAACCACATGCTCGACTGCGTCGCGGCTATGAAGGAAGTGTTGGGCGACAAGGTGTCACTGGCGCTCGATTGCGGCCCTGGCTGGTTCCTCAACGACGCGATCCGCTTTGCGCGGGCGGTCGAGAAATATGACCTGATGTGGCTCGAAGACATGCTGACCGGGGACTATGTGCCTTGGGTCAATCCGCAGGCCTATCGCGAACTGACGATGTCGACATCGACGCCGATCCATACTGGCGAACAGATCTATCTCCGGCACAATTTCAAGGAGCTGATCGAAACACAGGCTGTGCGCGTCGTTGGTCCTGACCCGGCCGATATCGGCGGCATTGCCGAACTTAAATGGGTTGCCGAGCACGCCTACATGCATTCGATCATGATGGCGCCGCATGGCACGGCGAACGGGCTCTTGGGGCTGGGGGCGCTGATCAATGTCTGTGCCACCCTGCCGGCCAATTACATTGCCTTTGAATATCCAAGCGCCTCCGATCCCTGGTGGGAGGATATCGTCATCGGGTTGCCGGAAGGGCAGATCGTCAGGGATAGTCACATCGATTTGCTCGAAGCACCCGGGCTTGGGCTCGATATCGATGCCGAAGGCGCCAAAAAGTATCTGCTCGAAGAGGATGCCGGCTTTTTCGACTGAGCCGAACGGAGGAAATGGATGAAGTATCGCTATCTCGGACGCTCCGGCCTTCTGGTTTCGCGGCTTTGCTTGGGGACCATGACTTTCGGCAATGACCAATGGGGGTGCGATCAGGACACGTCGAGCGCCATCGTACGCCGCTTCATCGAGGGTGGCGGCAATTTCATCGATACCGCAGACGGTTACAGCGCTGGGGAATCCGAGCGTATGCTGGGCATGGCGATCAGGGATTATGATCGCGACCACCTTGTGCTGGCGACCAAGTGCTGGTTTCCGACCGACAGCGCCGTCACGGCGCGGGGGCTATCGCGCAAGCATATCATCGATGCCTGCGAGCGCAGCCTCAAGCGGCTCGGGACGGACTTTATCGATCTCTATCAATTCCACGGGCCCGATCCCTATACCCCGCTCGAAGAGAGCCTGCGCGCGGCAGACGATCTCGTGCGCGCCGGCAAGGTTCGCTACGTCGGTTGCTCGAATTTTTACGGCTGGCAGATCGCCAAGGCCAATACCTTGGCAGATGCCAAAGGCTATGAGCGGCTGATTTCAGGGCAGCATCTCTATAATCTCATTCGCCGCGATATAGAGCGCGAAATCCTGCCGGCGGCGGAGGATGCGGGAGTAGGCATCATTTGCTGGAGCCCTCTGGCAGCGGGGATGCTGTCGGGCAAATATCGCGATCAGTTGGCGCCGGATGCACGGTCGCGCATGGGCATTCAGGCCTCTGTAACCGTGCCGCGCTACTGGTTCGAGGATGCGCTCAAGCTGGTCGAAAAAGTGGCTGACGTTGCGCAGCGGCTCGGGCATACGCCCAGCCAGGTTGCGCTCAGCTGGCTATTCGGTGACCAGCGGATCACCGCGGCCATCATCGGCGCGCGGACCCCGGGGCAGGTCGGTGAAAACCTGGTTGCCGGCGAACTGGAACTGCCTCCCGAGATCAGGAACGAACTGACTGCGGCACTGCCAGTCAACCTTGGCTATCCGTTTGAATGGACGGAAAACAATCTCCGCGCCACTTTCGGCAGGGCGGAGTTCGAACCGGCCCACACCGTACGGCTCCCGTGAAGGCGGAAGGGCACGGTTACCCGAAGTTTGTCCCCGGATACGACTCTATCGTTGGACATCCCTGCGCATGTCGCCCGGTGTCACGCCATACGCTTTGCGGAAATGTTCGTAGAACTGTGTCTGCGAGCCGAAACCTGCCTGGAACGCGACGTTTGCGACGGAAAGACTGCCGTCGAACAGCAGTGAGCGGGCCCGGATCAGCCGCATGCGCACCACGAATTTTTGCAGCGAGATGTTCATGACCTTGGCAAAGAGGTCTGCGGCATAGTTGGGATGGAGCCCGACGACTGCGGCGATGTCTTCCGCAGCCAGCGGCTCGGTTATGTTCTCGACGATATGGCGCACCATGCGCACCACGTGCCGGACGGGCAGGGCGCTCTTGCCCCTGCTGCCTGCAGTGTCCAGCCACGGTGGCAGGAGCGTCTCCCACCCCACGATCGCGGCGCGCCTGAACATGGTGCCGATCTCGGCCCGCACCAGGTCCGTCCGCACCGCATTGCCGCTGCGATAGTCGGCGTGCCAGCGCTCCAGCATGTCGAGGCCAGCGCAGCCGGCCGCGAGCTCCACCACGCCGCCGCCCATCAGCGTGTCGGTCAGTCGCCCCAGTTGCGGCATTTCGAGGAAGGCGTCCATCGGCAGGTAGATATTGAGCTGCCGGGCAGCTTCGGCACCGCGCAGCGCAACGGTCTGATGCGGAATGCCGGCCCAGAAAGCAACGAGCCGTCCCGCGCCAATGGTTGTTGCGCCGCCGTCGAACCGGTAGTCCATTTCGCCAGCGGAAAGCCAGTTGAACTCGATATGCCCGTGGCTGTGCGGTTCCGGCATGGTCCGTGGCGTGAACGAGCGGATACCGAACCGGCCGAAGGCCTTGGCCGAGGCATAAAAGCTGCGATCCGGGCGAGAGAGGGGTCTTGGCGCTGTCTTGCCCGCCGGCACCGCGCCGTACTCGAGAGTTCTGGTCATCGAAATCTGTAAATCCCGGAAGAAGCTGTTAGCATTCCGGATTGTTCGTAGCCTTGCAAGTCGTAAGCTCCGCTCGACACTTCTGGAGCATCCCATGGCAAACCCAAAAATCACCTTCATCGGCGCCGGCTCGTCCGTTTTCATGAAGAACATCGTCGGCGACATCCTGCAGCGCCCGGCACTTGCGGGCGCCGAAATCCGGCTCATGGACATCAACCCGACCCGTCTCGAAGAAAGCGCCATCATCGCCGGCAAGCTGGTGAAGACGCTGGGCGTCCCCGCCACGGTCAAGACCTTTGCGGATCAGCGCGCCGCGCTGGACGGCACGAATTTCGTGGTCGTCTGTTTCCAGATCGGCGGCTACGAACCCTCTACGGTCGTCGATTTCGACGTCCCTAAGAAGTACAACCTTCGCCAGACCATCGCCGACACTCTGGGCGTCGGCGGCATCATGCGCGGACTGCGCACGGTTCCGCATCTGTGGAGCATCTGCGAAGACATGCTCGAGGTCGCGCCGGACGCGATCATGCTGCAATACGTCAACCCCATGGCCATCAACACCTGGGCCATTGCCGAGAAATACCCCACCATCAAGCAGGTCGGCCTCTGCCATTCCGTCCAGGGCACGGCGCATGAACTGGCCCACGATCTCGGCATACCCTACGAGGACATCCGGTACCGCTCGGCCGGGATCAACCATATGGCCTTCTATCTCAAGCTCGAGCATCGCCAGCCCGACGGCTCCTACAAGGATCTCTATCCCGAACTGCACCGTGCCTATCGCGAAGGCCGCGCGCCAAAGCCGGGCTGGAACCCGCGCTGCCCCAACAAGGTGCGCTACGAGATGATGACGCGCCTGGGCTATTTCGTCACCGAAAGCTCGGAACACTTCGCTGAATACACGCCCTATTTCATCAAGGAGGGTCGCGAGGACCTGATCGAAAAATACGGCATCCCGCTCGACGAATATCCCAAGCGCTGCGTGGAACAGATCGAGGGCTGGAAGAAGACGTCCGAGCAGTATCGTACCGCCGAGACCATCACTGTGAAGCCGTCCAAGGAATACGCCTCCTCCATCGTGAACTCGGTCTGGACGGGCGAGCCCTCGGTGATCTACGGCAATCTCCGGAACAATGGCGTCATCACCTCGCTCCCCGATAATGCGGCGGTGGAAGTGCCCTGCCTGGTGGACGACAACGGACTGCAGCCCACCTTCATCGGCGATCTGCCGCCCCAACTCACCGCTCTGATCCGCACCAACATCAATGTGCAGGAACTGACGGTGCGTGCGCTGGTCGACGAAAACCGCGAGCACATCTATCACGCGGCGATGATGGACCCGCACACCGCAGCCGAACTGGATCTTGAGCAGATCTGGAGCCTCGTAGACGATCTCCTCGTTGCCCATGGCGACATGCTGCCCGCATGGGCACGCGGCGCTCGCCGTCAGGCCGTGGCCTGAGTCTTTCAACGCTCTCAGTGCGAAACCCCGATGCGGTCGACGCATCGGGGTTCTCTTTTGGCGGCTGGCATTTCCCGTCCGCTCATGTATGGAAGCATCTGAAACGTTTTCGAGGCTTCAGATGCGCCAGATCCGCTCTCTCAATTCGGGCTGGAGCCAGACCTGCCTCGGCGGTCCCGGCATGCGTCCGGGCCTGCCGGAGAGCATTCCGGCGACGGTGCCCGGCACGATGCACACCGACCTGCTGGCGGCGGGCCTGATCCCCGATCCGTACCTGGACCTCAACGAGATTACGCTCGATTGGATCGGCCGTTGCGATTGGCGCTACGAGACCTGCTTCGAATGGTCCGACGCTGGCGACGAACACGTCGATCTGGTGTTCGCCGGGCTCGACACCTTCGCCACCATCACCCTCAACGGCGCCGAGATCGGCCGCACTGCCAACATGAACCGCAGCTACCGGTTCGCCTCTCGCGACCAGTTGCGCGACGGCATGAACCACCTCGTGGTCAGTTTCGGGAGCGCGTGGAAGCGCGGTGCTGCGTTGGAAAGCCAGTATGAGCCCCGGCCAAACAACTATCCGGGCCCTGCCAACCTCATGCGCAAGATGGCCTGCAATTTCGGCTGGGACTGGGGTCCTTCGCTTGTCACCGCGGGCTTGTGGCAAAGTGTGACGCTGGAGAGCTGGTCATCTGCGCGGCTGTCCCGCGTCCGTCCCGAGATCACGCTGGATGGTGCCGATGGTCTGGTCCGTCTGCACGTTGAAATCGATGGCGAACCGGCTGGCCTCACGCTCAGGGCCTCGGTCGCCGGGGTAACGGAGACGTTGCCGATCGCCACTGGAGCGGCGCTGATCGAATTGCGGACGCGGTCCCCGCAGCTTTGGTGGCCACATCATCTCGGTGGCCAGCCGCTTTATGTCCTCTCCGTCGAACTGCTCGATGGCGATGTGGTGGTCGACACCTGGTCGCGCGATATAGGCTTTCGCTCCGTTCGTCTCGACACCAGCGCGGACGATCACGGCTCCGCCTTCACGCTCGTCGTCAACGACACACCGATTTATGTCTGTGGTGCCAACTGGATTCCCGACGACTGTTTCCTCCCGCGCGTAACGCCCGAGCGCTACGCCGAGCGCATCGCGCAGGCCAAGGGTGCCAACATCAACCTGCTGCGTGTCTGGGGTGGAGGCATCTACGAGACTGAAGCCTTCTACGAAGCCTGCAGCCGCGCCGGCATGCTGGTGTGGCAGGATTTTCTTTTCGCTTGTGCCGCCTATCCGGAAGAGGGCGACCTCCCTGCCGAAATCGAGGCCGAGGCGTGCGAAAACATCGTTCGCCTCATGCCCCATCCGTCGCTGGTTCTCTGGAACGGCAACAACGAGAATATCTGGGGTTGGTTCGATTGGGGCTGGCAGGGGGCGCTTGAGGGGCGCACCTGGGGAGCGGCGTATTACCTCGACCTTCTGCCGCGTCTGGTTGCCCAACTCGACCCCACACGACCCTATTGGGCTGGCTCGCCCTATTCGGGCAGCATGGATATTCACCCCAACGACCCCGCACACGGGTGCACGCATCTGTGGGATGTCTGGAACGACGTTGGTTACGAACACTATGCCGATAGCGTGCCGCGTTTCTGTTCCGAATTCGGTTGGCAGGCGCCGCCGACATGGGCGACTCTGACCGAGGCGGTTCACGACGATCCGCTCACCCCGACTTCGCCGGGTGTGTGGCACCACCAGAAGGCGACCTCCGGCAACGACAAGCTGCTCCGCGGTCTCCAGGGTCACCTGCCGCAGCCTCAATCGATGGACGACTGGCACTTCGCAACCCAGCTCAACCAGGCGCGGGCCATCGCCTTCGGCATCGCCCATATGCGCTCGCATCGTCCGCTCAATATGGGTGCCATTGTCTGGCAACTCAACGATTGCTGGCCGGTCAACTCCTGGTCTGCCATCGATGGGTATGGGCGCAGGAAGCCGCTGTGGTACGCTTTGCGTAACGTCTTTGCGACGCATTTCCTGTCCATCCAGCCACGCGGCTCGGGGCTTTCTGCGATCGCCGTCAATGATCGGACCCTGTTCTGGCGCGGACCGGTGACGGTCAAGCGCATTCGCTTCGATGGCACGGTGATGGCCGAGTGGACACATTGGCGGCTTTGCGCCGACCGCCTCTCGGCCGCTGAACTTTCGATCCCGGATGACATCGCGACACCAGGGGACATCCGGTCCGAAATGCTCGTCGCCACCATGCATGACACGACCGCATTCCACTATTTTGCCGAGGACATCGACCTCGATCTGCCGGTGCCTGCAGCCGAATGCACACTTGACCGGATCGGTCCCGTCGACTGGCAGCTGACAGTGAGAGCAACTACCTTGCTCAAGGACCTCAGCATATTCGTCGACAGGCTCGATCCCGTCGCCGAGATCAGTGACATGCTGGTTACGCTTTTCCCCGGGCAAGAGCACGTTTTCACGATCACCTCGGCGCTCGACTTGGGCCTGGACGACCTGCGGCAACCGCCTGTCTTCCGCACGGCGAACGACTTGGTGAACCGTTAGCGCCGAAGCAGCGTGTCGAGGGCGGAGCGAAGGTTGCCACCGTGCTGGCCAAGCATGGTCGTAGCCTCCTCATGCGAGCCGACGCCCAGGGCAACGAGTACGGCCGGCTTGACCGCACCATCGGTCTGCAGGAGCGCAATCTCGGCGGTTTCAGCGTCCACCTTTGCAATGGCCTGGACAATTCCCCGGGCCCGGCCACGCAGCTTCGCGTTGTCGGCCACGACATTCACCATGTAGCCATCATGTACATGGCCCAGGCGGATTGCCATCAGTGTCGAAAGCATGTTGAGAGCGATTTTTTGGGCAGTACCAGCGCCCATCCGTGTCGAACCGGCAATGACCTCTGGCGGTGTCGGAAGGCAGATGCCGACTTGCGCGCGCGTCAGTATGGGAGCGCCCGCGTTATTGGCGATCCCGATGGTCCGCGCCCCCGCGGCACTCGCAGCATCGAGGGCGGCAAGGGGGTAGGGTGTGTAGCCACTGGCGGTAATGGCAATGAGGCAATCCTTGCTGCCGAGGCCAAGTGCTTCGACTGCGCTTCGCGCGGCCTGGCCATCATCCTCGGGACCACCCTTCATATCCACGAGCGCGTCACTGCCACCAGCCAGAAGCACGACGATGCGCTCGCGCGGTATCCCATAGGTTCCGGGAAGTTCGAGGGCATCTGCCAGCGCCATGAGGCCGGAACTACCCGCCGCAGCATAGACGAGGCGTCCGCCGTCGCGAACGGCTTGCGCGGCCAGGACCGCGCCAGCAGCGATCGCAGGCGCAGCAGTGGCAACCGAATCCGCCGCCGCGCTCTGGCCTGCGGCCAGTAAGGCAAGAATATCCTGGTCGTCGCGCGTATCCAGGCCGACGGCTTCGGCATGCAGCCCTTCTGTTTGTGGAGCGAGCACGCGCAATCTCCTGTACTTGAATGCCAAACCAATACCACTTATCCCGTGGGTTGGCACAAGAGCAATTCTATGACCGGGAAAAGCATAGCATCCACAAGGTAATCGGCACATAAATTCCGCCGAAGACCACAAAGCGCTTGGTCAATGGTATTTTATTGGTATTATCGTGTCGGATCGCATGGTCTGCCATGCTTGCTGCCGCGAGATACCACGAGGAGCGAACTTGACGGACCAGTCCGGAAACATCTTTGGCGACGGCCCGGTCGTGCTGCAGGTCGGAGGGCCGCTTTATCTCCAGCTCAAGCGCTGGGTTGAAGATGCCATAAAACGTGGTCTGATCAAGCCCGGCGATGCACTGCCATCGGAGCGCGACCTCGCCTTGCGCGCCGACGTTTCCCGCGTCACCGTTCGTAAGGCCGTTCAGCACCTCGTGCAGGAGGGTGTACTCGTCCAACGGCATGGCTCCGGAACCTTTGTCGCGCCCGAAACGCAACGCGTTGAACAATCGCTGTCGCAGCTCACCTCTTTCAGCGAAGATATGGCGCGTCGCGGCATGGCTGTCCGGGCCCGATGGCTGGAGCGCGGCCTCTATCTGCCTTCACCTGAGGAAACAATCATCCTGGGGCTTGGCTCCGGTGAGCGTGTGGCCCGCATATCCCGCCTGCGCCTCACTGGCGATGTGCCGCTTGCCATCGAGCGGGCCAGTCTGTCCTCCAGTGTCCTGCCCGAGCCATTGACCATCGCTGACTCGCTCTACAAGCATCTAGAGAAATCCGGTAACCGCCCGGTACGCGCGATCCAGCGCATTCGCGCTGCCAATATTCCGGAGGATGACGCCCATCTTCTCGAGGTCCCAGTCGGTTCGGCAGTCCTGCATATCGAGCGTATCTCCTATCTCGCGACGGGACGCGTCATCGAATTCACCCGCTCCACCTACAGGGGCGACACCTATGACTTTGTCGCCGAGCTGCGCCTTGGCGATCCCAGCAATGGAGCCCGCACACCGTGACCGAAAAGACCTTCATGCGCCAGGAAGTGGAACAGATCCCCGACGTCGTGGCGGGTTTCCTGACCTCCTCTGCCGCTACGCTGGATGAAGCTGCCGGTCGCTTGCGTGCCCTCGATCCGGCCCTCGTGGTGACCGTTGCGCGCGGGTCGTCCGACCACGCGTCGGCCTATCTGAAATATGCGATCGAACTGGTTCTCGGCGTTCCAGTCGCGTCGGTGGGACCCTCGATCGCCTCGATCTACGGACGCGATCTCAAGCTGGGCAAGGCCGCGGCCATCGCCATCTCCCAGTCCGGCAGGAGCCCCGATATCGTCGGCATGGCCCAGTCGGCACGGCGCAGCGGCGCCACGACCATAGCGATCACCAACACCGCAGGGTCGCCTTTGGCGGAAGCCAGCGATTTCACCATCGACCTGCATGCCGGTGCTGAAAAAAGCGTCGCGGCGACCAAGACCTTCGTGACCTCGGTGGTCGCCGGTCTGGCGCTCCTCGCCCGCTGGAGCGGCGACGCAGATCTTGGCAAGGCCATTTCTGCGCTTCCCGAAAGCCTGTCGCGCGCTATCGACTGCGATTGGTCGGGCCTCGTCGGCGCCCTGTATGGTCATGATGCGCTCTACGTGCTCGGCCGCGGACCGGGCTTTGCCATCGCCAACGAGGCCGCGCTGAAATTCAAGGAAACCTGCAACATCCAGGCCGAATCCTACAGCGCCGCCGAGGTGATGCATGGGCCTGTGGCCATCGTCACGCCCGGCTATCCGGTGCTTGGGCTGGCAGCGCGCGATGCGGCGGAAGCGTCGGTGGCCGATATGGCCCACAAGCTGGCCGGGCAGGGGGCACTGGCCTTCGTTACCAGCGACCGGCCCGGCGCGGCCCAGCGCTTGCCCTTTGCCGCCACCGGACATCCCATCACCGATCCCCTCGCTCTGATCGTGTCCTTCTACGGCTTCGTGGAAGCCCTGTCCCGCCACCGCGGCCTCAACCCGGACGTGCCGCCGGCCCTCAAGAAAGTGACCGAGACCGTATGAGCGATCTTCTCGCGGTCAGCGCCGCGCGCATTTTCGACGGACACGACTGGCACGACGACGCCGCGCTGCTGATCGAGTTCGGCTTCGTTTCCGCAATCGTTCCGGAACCCGACATCCCCGCTCACGCGGATCGTGTGGATCTGGGCGGAGGCATGATCGTACCCGGCTTCGTCGATCTCCAGGTCAATGGCGGCGGCGGGGTGCTGTTCAACAATGCGCCGACCATCGACTCGCTGCGCATCATCTGCGCGGCGCATGCCCAGTTCGGTACGACCGCACTCCTGCCGACGCTGATCACCGACACTGCCGAAGTCAACGACGAGGCCATTGCGGCCGGCATTGCCGCCGTCGCGGCTCGCATTCCCGGCTTTATCGGCCTGCACCTCGAAGGGCCGCACCTGGCGCTGTCACGCAAGGGCACCCACGACCCATCTTTCATTCGTCCGATGGATCCGGTGGATCTGGAGCGCCTCCGTACGGCTGCGCGGAATCTGCCGACGCTGATTTGCACCGTCGCCGCCGAAACTGTGCCTCCCGCCCAGATCGCGTCGCTGGTCGACGCCGGCGCCGTCGTCAGCCTCGGCCATTCCGACGCCAGCTACGAAAAGGCCAATGCCGCCTTCGATGCCGGCGCCAGCATGGCAACCCACCTGTTCAACGCCATGAGCCAGCTGGGCAATCGCGAGCCTGGCCTTGTCGGTGCCGTGCTCGATCGCCCTGACGTGACGGCCGGCCTGATCGCCGACGGTATCCATGTCCATGCCGCTGCGATGGGCGCCGCCCTGCGCGCCAAGAAAGGGCCGGGACGGGTCTTTCTCGTCACCGATGCCATGTCGCAGACAGGCACCGATCTCACGAGCTTCGAGCTCAATGGCCGGACCATAACGCGGGCCGACGGTGCCTTGCGTCTTGCCGACGGAACACTGGCCGGCGCCGATCTCGACATGATCGACGCCGTCAACTTCGCCATCGATGTCCTTGGCCTCGATCCGTCCGAAGCTTTCCGCATGGCCTCGCTCTATCCGGCTCAGGCCATCGGCCGCGCTGGGCTGGGCCATCTCCGACCATCCGCCGAGGCCAGTTTCGTCCATCTCTCCGACGACCGGCAGGTCCAGTCCACCTGGATCGCGGGGGACCGGGTTTGGTCGCGCGGCTGAACGCTCACCCGCGTCCGATATAGGGCATATTGGTCGCCATGACCGTCATGAACTGCACATTGGCCGAGAGCGGCAGCCCCGCCATATAGGTGACGGCCTCCACCACATGGGCGACATCGAAGGTGGGCTCGGGCATGAGAGTGCCGTTGGCCTGCAGCGACCCCGAACTCATACCGCTCGTCATGTCGGTGGCGGCATTGCCGATATCGATCTGGCCGCAGGCGATGCCGAATTCCCGCCCGTCCAGCGAGATCGCCTTGGTCAGCCCGGTAATGGCATGCTTGCTGGTGGTGTAACTGGCGGCCTGGGGCCTGGGCACATAGGCCGAGATCGACCCATTGTTGATGATGCGTCCTCCCCGCGGGCTCTGCTCCCGCATCATCCGGAACGCCTCCCGGGCGACGTAGAACGCACCATTGAGATTGGTATCGATCATCTCGCGCCATGTCGCCACATCGAGGTCGCCGAAATTGCGGGCCGGCGCAAAACGTCCGGCATTGTTGAAGACGAGATCCACCCGCCCGTATCGGACCCGGATTTCCGAGAACAGCTTCGCCACGGACTCGGGGTCGGTCACGTCGCAGACGACGCCATCGATCCCTTGGGCTCGTGCGACATCCTCGATCATCGCGCTCCGGCGGCCACAAACCGTAACCCGCCACCCAAGCTGCGACAGCCCCACGGCGACCGCGCGTCCGATACCGGACGTGCCGCCCGTCACCAGCGCGATTTTGCTCTCAGCCATGACAGTCCTCCACGATTGCACCACGCCATTGCCGCGATTTGGGCAGCAGCTTAACGGGCGTATTGGCCAATACAAAGTCGGCTCTACCGGCGCAAAGGCTTGGCCCAAAGTCCCTGACAGTGGGCAATTTTAAGGATTTGTTTAATCTGTTTAACAGTCCGTTTCCGACTGTGTGCTGAATCTGCAACAAGTTCTGGGCAACCAGATTGTGTCAGCCCCAAAACCCCAACGCCGCGATTGCGTCTGCTTTTTGCATGCGTAGAGTGGGTCTTGCGAATCCATGCATGGGATCGTTTGTCGGTCGCGACGCGACGGCAACACACTGCACCACGAATAGTGTGGTCGCGTTACGACAAACCGCTGGGTAACCGGCACCAAAAAATGACTGACTTTGGAGGTCACTTAATGAAACTCAAGAGCCTTATCCTCGGTTCTGTTGCAGCCGCTGGTCTCTCGACCGCTGGCTACGCTGCTGATCTGGGCGTCCTGACTTCGCTCGACGTTTGCGACTCGCTCGGCATCTCCGGCCTCACCATCTCGTCCTCGGACAACTGCCTGCAGATCACCGGCGGCGTCTCGTACGAATTCAACTGGGGCGACTTCAACGGTTCGGCCAACACCATTGCCAGCAACGCTGGCGGTCTTGCTGCTGACAACGTGACCGTTCCGGACAACGACACCGTTGCTGGCCTGGACAACGACTGGAACTCCAAGGTTGAAACCTGGCTGAAGTTCGTTGGTACCGCTTCGAGCGACTTCGGTCCCGCTTCGGCCACCATCAAGCTGAAGTCGGTTCATCACTTCAACGCTCCGAACGAAGTCGTTGCCGTAGGCGGTGACGCAACCGGTGGCGTTGCTCTGGGCGGCGTCGTTCCCGCTGGCCTGACTGCTTCGGGTAATGGCATCTGGATCGTTGACGAAGCCTTCGTCTCGGTCGGCGACACCACCACCATCATGGCTGGTAAGAAGGGCTCGATCGCCAACTTCGGCGACGACGTTCCGCTGAACTTCCTCGGCCTGTTCAACTCCGAGAACGTCGACACCGGCGTGATGTTCGCCAAGAACTCGATCCGCACCGGCGGTCACTCCATCCAGGTCGTCTCGACCGTTGCTGATGGCCTGACCCTCAAGGCTGGTCTCGAGAACCTCGGTGGCGACTCTGCTGCTGCTGGTAACAACGGCTACGCTGCCCTGACCCAGGGTCAGTCGGCTGGTTCGGCTGTCGGTGTGATCGAATATGCTGGTAACGGCATCAAGGCTCACGTCACCGGTCTTGCTGGTGGTATCCTCGACGGCGTCGTCGAGAACTGGGGCGTGCATGCTGGCTTCACCGGCACGTTCGACGCCTTCACCGTCGTTGGCGCTGGCGCTTACGGTGCCAACAACGCTGGCGTGAACTACTGGAACGTCCTCGGCTCCGCCAAGGCCCAGTTCGACATCTTCGAAATCGCCCTGTCGGGTGAAGCCAACGGCGGTTCGGCTTCGCCGAGCCAGGCTGGTTTCGGCGGCTCCGTCGGCGCCACCGTCACCGAAGGCGTGAAGCTGAACCTCGGTGGTCGTTGGTTCGACGAAGACACCGCTGTCGCCAACAACGAGTCGTACCAGATCGCTGCTCAGATCGTTGCTGCTGTTGCCGAAACCATCACCGTCACCGGTGAAGTCGGCTACTACGGCACCAACAAGCCTGCTCCGGCCGAGAACGACTTCTACGGCGCTGCCGAACTGGCTTGGGCTCCTGGCGGTGGTTTCACCTCGTCCGTCAAGGGCCAGGTTCACCAGACCGGTGCCTACAAGGTCACCTTCAAGGCTGCCAAGGAATTCAAGTAATCCTTGGATTACTGCTGAATTCGGAAAGGCCCGGCTCTGCCGGGCCTTTCTTTTTGCGCTCGGTCTGACAACGGCCGCGCAGACCCCCACATGTGCAAAGCGACATCGCGGGCCGTAACGGTGCCGCCACGGCGCCAGTCGGCATTTCCCTTTCGCTGCAAATCATTTACCCTTCGGAAAGTTGTGGCTTTCCAGCGGATTCGGGATGATCAAGGACCTCCTCAGGTGGGTGGCGCCGGGTGTTTTGACAGTCGCCGGGGGCACCGCTGTCGCCCTGGCGATGACGACACCCGCAATGGTAGAGACGCTCGAGCAGCAGGGCAGGGATGCGATGCATCGCGCGGGCGCCGAATGGGCACATGTGTCCGTGACCGGACGCAACGTTCTCCTCACCGGCACCACCTCGTCCGACGCCGAAAAGAATGCTGCCGTCGCCGAGCTTTCGCTCATCTCGGGTCTCGCCGCCGTCGATGAGACGGTCACCGTCGCGCCCCTGGCGTCGCCGTATCGACTTAATGTAGCAGTAGAGGGTGGTCGCGTAAGCCTTTTTGGAAGCGTGCCGAACGAAGAACTGCGCCAGCAGCTCCTGCGCGATCACGATGTGGCAGATGCCGATCTTCAAATCCGATCCGGACAACCCGATGAAGCGCTCTGGCGCAATGGTGTCGAGTTTGCCTTTTCGCAGGCCGCTCACGTCGACGACGGGTATTTCGAACTGTCAGGCCTCACCCTCAATGCCGTTGGCCGGGCCCGGTCGGAAAAAGCGCTCGGCGAACTGGACATCGCCTTGGCTGCGCTGCCGGCAGGAATTTCTGCCGGGACTATCGCCCTCGAACCGATGCGCGTCACACCCTATACTTGGCGTGCCGAGTTCGACGGCAACCGCATCGCAATTTCGGGCCACGTTCCCGAAGAACAGGTCGCCGATCGCCTTCGGACGGCTGATGTTTCGGGCATTCCCGTTGCCACCGGCCTGTCGCTCGCCTCTGGCGCCCCGGATGGCTTTGCCGAACAGACAAAGCTGTTGGTAGAGCAGCTCGCGCGCCTCGAACAAGGCGAAGCCCGTATCACCGATGGCGTGAGCCTGCTGGTGGGCGTGCCGCCGACGGTCGAGGTCGCTCAGGCTGTCAACGACGCGATGTCGGGGACGAATTCAATTGTGCAACTGTCGGCGCCACGCGTCGCCGATTACTGGGTCAGCATCAATCGCCAATCCGGCGGCGCGCTCGTCTTCGATGGATATGTCCCCGATGAGCCAACCCGCGATGCCTTTGCGGACATAGCCGGCGCAGACGTCAGCTTCCTCAAGTATGGCGGCGGCGCGCCGGGCTACTACCGCTCGACCGTCGATCTGGGCCTCGAACTGCTTGGACACCTGTCCGAGGGGCGCTTCTCCTTGTCCGGCGGTACCGTGTCGATTTCGGGCGTCGCCCTGTCCCCCACGGACTACCGGTCGGCCACATCGCTGCTGTCGACGGGATTGCCTCAAGGCGTAACCCTGGCAAGTCAGGAAATCCAGGCGCCGCGGGCCGCAAACTACACCTTCGCCGTGCGTCGCGACGCAGGCGGATCGGTGACGCTCGAAGGCCTGCTACCCGACCCGGCGCTCGAGTCCGCGCTTCTGACCGCCGCCGGAGCGCGGGCCACATCCACCGTGACCTTTGCGTCAGGAGAACCGCAGAATTTTGCAGCGGCCGCCGAACAGGCAATCGCCTTCATCCCCTGGCTCCGCAGCGGCAAGATCGCTTTTGATGGGGACGTCTGGACTATCGAGGGAGAGCCGAATTCGGCCATCGACCAGGGGTCGATCGAGACCGAATTCGCCGTTCGCGGCCTGGCCAGCTCCCGCTGGACGCTGGCGTTGACGGAGGCGCCTCAAGCCCCCGGCTTTGCGGATCCGTATCTCTGGTCTGCCGAACGCCTGCCCGATGGCAGTTTCCTCTTCGCCGGCAATGTGCCGGCCGCTTCGCTACAGGCGTGGCTCAAGGTGCATGTCGGAACCCGCGTTGCCGATACAAGCCGCGTCGCCAATGGGGCGCCACCCGAGTTCGCCCAGCACGTTCGCGCCGCCGTAGCCGCGCTGATGGCGCTTGAAGAGGGCAGGGTGGTCTTCGATGGTGATACCTGGGCGGTGTCCGGCACCGCGGCTGATGCTGCGGCCCGTACCGCAGCGACCGAGCTTGTCGCCAGTTTCGCCACGCTGGACGGCGCCGCCATCAGTATCCCGGCGGCCGCTCCATCGCTCCCCTACGCCTGGTCGGCCACGAAAACGTCTGCTGGGGTCGCCCTCGAAGGCGCGGTTCCTGCCGAATCCCTCCAGCGGTTCCTCGCGGTCCGCGCCGGTGCCGAAGTCGAAGACCGAACCGAGGTGCGCGCTGACGCCCCCGACGGCTTTGCTTCCGATGTCTTGCAGGCCATGGACGTCCTGGCGCTGCTTCGGGATGGGCGCGTTGCTTTCGACGGCAATCAGTGGGTGGCCAGCGGCAATGCCCTCGCCCCCGGTGCCATCGCGGCAGCCACCGAAGTTCTCGGCACCAACGCGCCTGCCTGGCGCCTGACGCTCAGCGATCCTGAGGCCGTTGAATCGCAAACGGCTGTGTCGCCTGCCGAACCGACGGATGCGGCATCGCAACCGCCGGGGGTGGCGACGGTTACCGAACCCACGGTATCCCGCGAGGAACCCGTGCCAGCGCCCGTCACGCCCCAGACATCCGCTGCTGATCTTGCACAATGTCGCGCCCGTTTGGCCGAACTCTCGGCGCATAACGCCATCCTGTTCCAGTCGGGGGCCGCCATCATCGCTGCCAGCGCCACGGCCGAACTCGATGCCTTTGCCCAGGCCCTGTTGCTGTGTCCGGATAGCATGGTCGATGTCGAGGGCCACACCGACAGCGATGGCGACGATCAGCAAAATCTCGCCTTGTCCGTCGCGCGTGCCGAAGCCGTGGTGACAGCGCTCATCGAGCGCGGCGTCTCCGGCGACCGCCTCTACGCCATCGGGTATGGCGAAAGCCGCCCCGTGGCCGACAATGCCACGGCGGATGGCAAGCGGCAGAACCGGCGCATCGTCGTGTCCATTCGCGGCGCCGATGAAGAGGGGTAGGCTTGTGCATATCCTGCAGTCCTTGCTCTTCCTGCTCGGCGTCTATTGGCCCTATGCGCTGCTCGCCCTTGTTGTCGGCGCGATCACCGGATGGTGGAATTATGGTGCCGCGCGCCACGGTGAAGCGCGGTGATACCGGTCGATCACGCCGTAGAAATTGCGCTGCTACTCCTCGCAGCCTACGGTCTGGGGTGTCTGATAGGCTATCTGGCTCGCGCTACGATGTCTGCACATGCGCGCCGTCCGCGCTATGATTCCGCCGCTCAGGCATCGCGGGTCGCGACGATCGTGGATGCCGTTGCTGCGGCCTCGCCCCCGGCCGGGCGGAAGTCGGCCGCCCGCCGCCTTGCCGGGGCGGTCGGGCGTGAGGCCGAGCCTGCGCAATCCGTGGCGACAACCGCGCAGCAACGCCCCCCTGCGCTGCCTGCGCCCCGCCTCGGCGCCCCCGACGATCTGAGGAAAATCAAGGGCATAGGCGCGAAAACGGAATCAGCTTTGCATGATCTGGGCGTCTATCACTACGACCAGATCGCGAACTGGACATCCGCGCATATCGACTGGCTCGAAGGGCGCATCGCCATCAAGGGTCGCATCCGCCGCGAACAGTGGGTCGAGCAGGCCATTCTGCTGATGACGGCCACCGTGCCGGCCTAGTCGCTACCGCTACGCGGCGCGGCGACGACCTTTTCCAACGCTGAAGACGAAGTCCGCTATGGCCTCGATTTCGGCCGGATCGTCGAACAGCGCCGGAGAACCCTGTCCGGCAATGGTCATGGCGACCGCATCGGGCCGCCGTCGCACCATTTCCTCGAATGTTTCCCGGCGCACCTGGTCGGTCAGTTGCGTGCGCAGCAGCATGAGCGGGATGGCCTTGAGCGCGTCGTAGAGCGGCCATTGCGGGGTCAGCACATCGTCAAAGCCGATGTCCTTGATCTGCTCGATGAGACGCTCGTCGAAAAGCGCGCGCGCCCGTCCACGCTTGTCGAACCAATGGCTACGCAGCGCCAGGGCATCGAGTTCTGCCTCTCCATGCCCCGGATAGTCCCCACCGAGCATGCGCCGAAACCCTCCGGCGACGGCCTTGCTGCCGCGCAGGCCATGGATATGGGCCAGGTTGTTGCGCAGGCGCACGATCCCCCGCGAATCCGTCACCGGACCGGCATCGAGCAGGATGACCCCGCGCACGATCAGCGGGTGCCGTGTGCCGAGCGCCATGGCGACCTGACCGCCATGCCCCTGGCCGAGGATAACCGCCCGCCCGATCCCGAGAGCGGCAAGGATATCCGCCACGTCCCGGGCATCCGAAAGCGTGCTGTAGAGAGTGCTTTTCGGTCGGTCGTCGGCCCGTCCCCGACCCGGCAGGTCGATCAGTACCAGCGGCCAGCCGCCGCCCCCAAGCCGTTGAAAATAATCGGCAAAGGCAGTGAAATCGCTCATGTTGCGGTGATAGCCCGCCAGGCCCACGAGCGGCATTCGGCCAGGTCCGAAGTCGCCGCGCAAGTGCACGGCTGCCCGCGTTCTCCCGTCGCTCAGCGTAACGGGCGACGCCTGCAGCCCGGCGAAGGCCGGATGGGCGTCGGGAACCAAGCGGCGGCGCTGAAATATGGAGATCATGGGCTCATTTACCGGCCTTCTCCGCCAAGTCACAAGCCGTTTCGCGCGCCTTGTGGCGGGCCGCTGTTGAAAGTATGGTGCCGGCCGTCCCGTGCTCTGCGCCGGGCCATCAGATCGCATAGAATGGCCGGCCGGGACCGGCGCCCAACCGAGGAATACCGACAAATGCTGCGTGGTTCGATTACGGCTCTCATCACCCCCATGCGCGATGGGGCCGTGGATGAGAAAGCCTTCGCCAGCTTTGTCGAATGGCAGATATCGGAAGGCACGCATGGCCTCGTTCCCGTCGGCACCACTGGCGAAAGCCCCACCGTCAGCCACGAAGAACACCATCGCATCGTGAAGCTCTGCATCGAGGTCGCAAACGGTCGCGTCCCGGTGATCGCTGGGGCCGGCTCGAATGCCACCGCCGAGGCCGTTTCGCTGGCCCAGCATGCCGAAAAGTCCGGCGCCGATGCGGTCCTTTCGGTCGTCCCCTATTACAACAAGCCCAACCAGGAAGGCCTGTTTCAGCATTTCTCCGCGGTGGCGAAGTCTGTCGGCATCCCGATCGTGCTCTATTCCGTGCCCGGCCGCACCACGGTCGACCTAACCGTCGATACCATCGTCCGGCTGCGCGATGCCCATTCGAACATCATCGGCGTCAAGGATGCCACCGGTAACCTCGAGCGTGCCAGCATGCAGCGGTCCCGTCTGGGCAAGGATTTCATCCTGCTGTCCGGCGACGACAGCACCGCGCTGGGCTTCAATGCCCATGGTGGACACGGCTGCATCTCGGTCACGGCCAACGTCGCTCCGCGCCTTTGTTCGCAGATGCAGGAGCTTTCGCTGGCCGGTGACTTCATTGCCGCCCGCGAGATCAACGACAAGCTGGCTTATCTCCACAAGGATCTCTTCATGGAGCCCAATCCTTCGCCAGCCAAGTATGTCGCCAACCGCCTCAATCTTTGCGCCAACGAGATGCGACTGCCGCTCGTCCCGGTCAGCAAGCCCACGGCCGACGCCATGGACTTTGCAATGCGCCACGCCGGCCTTATCTAAGAGGCGAACACTTCATGGCCCGGTCCGCGGACCTGTTCCGTGGGCCGGGCCTTTCATTTCGAGACTTTGCAGCCATGGCCGCCAACAAGAACGACAAGAACAAGAGTGGGTGGATCAGCCACGGACAGGTGGCCGAAAACCGTCGCGCGCGTTTTGATTATGAGATCGGCGACACGATCGAGGCCGGCATTGTCCTCACCGGCACGGAAGTCAAATCCCTGCGCCTAGGCAAGGCCCAGATCGCCGAATCCTACGCTTCGCCCGAGCGCGGCGAACTCTGGCTGATCAATTCCCATATCCCGGAATATCTGCAGGCCAACCGGTTCAACCACGAAGAAAAGCGTCCGCGAAAACTTCTTGTCAGCAAGAAGCAGCTGGCCAGGCTTGATCAGGAAGTCGCGCGCGCCGGCAACACCATCGTTCCGCTCAAGCTCTTCTTCAACGATCAGGGCAAGGCCAAGCTGCTGATCGGCGTCGGCAAGGGCAAGAAGAACTACGACAAGCGCGCTACTGCCCGCGATCGCGACTGGAACCGCGACAAGGCCCGCATCATGAAGGAAGGCGGGCGGGGCTGACTTCGCAGACGGTTCGCGGAGCGAATGCCTGGCTCCGGTGGAGCCGGGCAAGTCCAGAAGGCCGCTGGAGCTATGCTGCCGTGGCCAGGACCAAAGGGCAAATCTCTCAGGTGGAGAGATTTGAGGTGAGCAGGCCATGAGTTCTATGCTCGAATGGCGGGCTGCCTCCGCGACCCCGATCGTCATCCCCGGGCTTGACCCGAGGACCCTTCACTTAGCGATTTTGCAGCGAAGTACAGAGCCCTCGGGTCAAGCCCGAGGGTGACGGATCAAGCGGGATCAAGCCTCGACCGGCCGCTGCACCTGGGGCCTGCCGACCGTTTTGGCCAGTTCAGCCACATCCATGAAAAAGTCGGCCTGCCGTCTGAGATCGTCGGAAATCATCGGCGTCGAGGTGGTCAGCGTCGACACCACCGTCACCCGCTTGCCCTTGCGCTGCAGCGCCGCCACCAGCGCGGTGAAATCGCCGTCGCCAGAAAACAGCACCAAATGATCGTAGTAGGGTGACTGTTCGAGCGCATCGACGGTGAGCTCGATGTCCATGTTGCCCTTCACCTTGCGACGGCCCATGGAGTCGGTGAATTCCTTGGCGGGCTTTGTCACCACGGTATAGCCGTTATAGTCGAGCCAATCGATCAGCGGACGGATCGAGGAATATTCCTGATCCTCGACGAGCGCCGTGTAGTAGTTGGCGCGCAGCAGATAAGCCTTCGAACTGAATTCGGTCAGGAGCTTGCGGTAGTCGATATCGACGCCGATGGCCTTGGAGGTGGCGTAGAGGTTCGCCCCGTCGATGAAGAGAGCAATCTTCTCGCGCGGATCAATGGCCATAAATGAACTCCCGAACAGGGCAGGGGACTGCCGACGCTGCAATTGGCCCCGGGCGGCGACAATAAATTCCGCCGGTATCTTTAAAATCGTAAATGCTCTTCGCACATTCCCAATGCCGCGTAAAGCAGGTGCTTCTGCAGGGTCCATGGCCCGCCAAGCCTTGTCATTGCGACCTTCATCGTGTATTGCGGCCATTCTTTCCCCCCAAGTGTGGAGACGTTCGTGGCACGCGTCACCGTTGAAGACTGCATCGAAAAGGTCGAGAATCGCTTCGATCTCGTCCTCATGGCCGCCCATCGCGCGCGCATGATTTCCTCCGGCGGCCAGATCACCGTTCCGCGCGACAACGACAAGAATCCCGTCGTTGCCCTGCGTGAAATCGGCGACGGCACCATTTCTCCTGAAGATCTGCACGAGGACCTGATCCATTCGCTGCAGAAGTATGTCGAGGTCGACGAGCCCGAAACCAGCGCCGCTCCGATGATCGAGAGCGCCGGTGACGATGACGCGATCAACTTCGACACCATCAGCGAAGAAGAACTGCTGCGCGGCATCGAAAGCCTCGCCCCGCCCGAAAGGCGCGATGACTGAGAGCCGTCCCGCAAGGGCAAATCGCGCCAGTGGAGCGATTTGAGGCGAGCAGGCCACGAAAGCTACGCTTGAGAGGCAGCTCGAATGGCGAGCGGTGGAGGTTCCGGCCTTGCGGCTCACCTCGATCCGATTATATCAGGGAGCGTCCGGCATGCGTCGGGCGCTCTTTTCATTTCTGATACAGGCGCTAAGCTCACATCGGCGAGCGAGCGGCTACTCCCATGATGCGTCAGTACGAGCTTGTCGAACGCGTTCAGGCCTATAACCCGAACGCCGACGAGCAATTGTTGAACAAGGCCTATGTCTACGCCATGCAAAAGCATGGCTCGCAGAAGCGCGCCTCGGGCGACCCCTACTTCAATCATCCGCTCGAAGTGGCGGCCATCCTCACCGAGCTCAAGCTCGATGACGCATCCATTGCGGTTGGTCTCCTGCACGACACCATCGAGGATACCGACGCCACGCGGGCCGAGATCGACCAGCTCTTTGGCGGCGAGATCGGCACTATCGTCGATGGCCTGACCAAGATCGAGCGCCTCAATCTGGTCAGCCGCGAGGAAGCCCAGGCGGAAAACCTGCGCAAGCTGCTGCTCGCCATCAGCCAGGACGTTCGCGTGCTTTTGGTCAAGCTCGCTGATCGCCTGCACAACATGCGTACCCTGCAGTTCATGGCGCCTGAAAAGCAGCGCCGTATCGCCCAGGAAACCATGGATATCTATGCGCCGCTCGCTGGCCGCATGGGTATGCAGGACATGCGAAACGAGCTCGAGGATCTCAGCTTCAGAATCCTGCAGCCCGATCACTACGAGGCCATAACCGCCCGTCTCGATCAGATGCAGGCCGACAATCGCGAGACCATCGATACCATTACCGCCGAGTTGAGCGAGCGCCTGGCCGAAGCCGGTATCACCGCGCGGGTCAAGGCGCGCGTGAAGTCACCCTATTCGATTTTCTCCAAGATCGAGCGCAAGTCGATTGCGCTCGAACAGCTGTCGGACATGATCGGTTTCCGCGTCGTCGTGCAGTCCGAGGAGGAGTGCTACCGCACGGTCGGTCTTGTTCATATGACCTGGAAAGTCGTGCCTGGCCGGTTCAAGGACTATATCTCGGTCCCCAAGCACAATGACTACCAGTCCATCCACACCACCATCGTCGGCCCGAGCCGCCAGCGCGTGGAACTGCAGATCCGCACCGAGGCCATGGATCGCGTGGCCGAATTCGGCATCGCCGCGCATGCCCTCTACAAGGATGGCGCGTCGGCCAATCTTGGCCGCATCGAGATGGAATCGCATGCCTATGGCTCGTTGCGCCAGACCATCAGCCATCTGACGTCGGGCATTTCGACCGAGGACTTCCTCGAATACACCAAGCTCGAGCTGTTCCAGGATCAGGTGTTCTGCTTCACCCCCCGTGGGCGGCTCATTGCCTTGCCCCGTGGCGCGACGCCCATCGATTTTGCCTATGCCCTCCATACCGATATCGGCGACACCTGTGTCGGCGCCAAGATCAATGGCCTGATCCTGCCGCTGGTCACCCAGCTGCGCTCGGGCGACGAAGTCGAAATCCTGCGCGATCAGAACCACCGCCCGCCATCGAACTGGATCGGTATTGCCGCCACCGGCAAGGCGCGCGCTGCTATTCGCCGTGCCGTGCGCCAGGCCGCCGCCCAGCGTGCCTATGCATTGGGCGAGCACGTGCTCAACATGATGCTCGAGCGCGAAGGCGTAATGCTCGATGAGAGCGAGGCTAAGGTACTTGCCGAGGTCCTCGAACAGCAGAACAAGCGTGACCTGTTGATTTCGGTCGGCGAAGGCAAGATTGGGTCCGAGCCGCTGTCGGCCGCTCTTGCCCAGGTCAAGGGCCTCCGCAAGCGCCGTCGCAAGCTGGACCTGCCGGTGGCCGATACGGCGGACGGCTGGTTCGCCCTGCGCGGCTCCGACCAGTTCCGCTTCCGCGTGCCCGGCGGCCAGCGCTCCGGACCACAGGCCAAGGCGGCCCTGGCCCAGCTCGATTTCCATACGCCCGTTACCGTATCGGGGGAAGGGATCGTCCCGGGCGACCGCCTCGTGGGCATTCTCGAGACGCACAACCCGCTGACCGTCTATCCTATTCACTCGGATGCGCTGATCGCCAAGCACGACAGCGATGTCGCCTGGGTCGATGTGCGTTGGAACATCGGCCGGAGCGAGGAAAAGCTTTATCCCACGGTCATCTCGATGGAATCGGTCAATCGACCGGGATCGCTGGCGCAGATTTCCTCTGCCATCGCAGCGTGCGACGCCAACATCAACAATCTGGTCATGCGGATGATTTCGCCGGACTTCCACCAGATGATCTTTGAAATCGAAGTGCGCGACCTTGCGCAACTGACCGATGTTCTGGCAACGCTCAAGCGCAGTCCTGGCCTGTCCGCCGTCCAGCGGGCCGGTATCAGGGAGTCTGGAATGATCTCCACCCTCGAATGGGATGGCAGTGTCGATAGGAGTGCGCGCGATGCATAGGGACGAAGTACTGCAGGTTTTCCGCGATTGCGGCGCCATGCTTGAAGGACACTTCATTCTGTCCTCGGGTCTGCGTTCGCCGGTATTCCTGCAGAAGGCCCGCGTCTTTCAGTATCCTGCCCAGACCGAAAAGCTCTGCAAGGCGCTGGCGGAAAAGATCCGTGCCGAGATCCCCGGTGTCACCAAGGTGGTTTCACCCGCTATCGGTGGCATCATTCCCGGCTATGAAACATCCCGCCACCTCGGCGTTCCCGCACTCTACACCGAGCGTGTCGATGGTCAGTTCGAACTGCGCCGCGGCTTCGAAATCTCGGCCGACGACAAGGTCGTGGTCGTCGAAGACATCGTATCGACGGGCCTGTCGATCCGGGAGTGCGTCGATGCGCTGCGCAAGATTGGCGCCAATGTCGTGGCAGCCGCCTGCCTCATCGACCGCTCGGGCGGCGAGGCCGATGTCGGCGTGCCCTTGGTCAAGCTGATCGATTTCAAAGTGCCGGCCTATCCTGCCGATCAGTTGCCCCCCGAACTCGCCGCCATCCCCGCCATCAAGCCCGGCAGCCGCGGCATTCAGGGTGTGAAATAGTGCCTGCCCAAGCCCCCACCCAACGTCCTCCTGCCAGGATGAGGAGTCGGGCTGGTGGTTTTGGCGCTTCATCGCTCCAGGCGCAGTCCTGTTCGTCTCCCTTGAAGTGGGAGGCTAGGTGGGGGGCCTTCTCGGGCCAGGGAACAAAAGAATGATCATCGGCCTCGGCTCCGACCTCATCCAGATCCACCGCGTCCAGCAGACGCTGGACCGCCACGGCGATCGCTTCACCCAGCGCTGCTTCACCGAGATTGAACGGCGCAAGTCCGATCGCCGCGCTCAGCGCGCCGCTTCCTACGCCAAGCGCTTCGCCGCCAAGGAAGCGTGTTCCAAGGCTCTGGGAACCGGCATTTCCTGGGGTGTCTACTGGCGCGACATGGGGGTCGTGAACCTGCCCTCGGGCAAGCCCACCATGCAGCTGACCAACGGTGCGGCAAAGGCTCTCGCCCGGCTTGTTCCCGATGGGCACGAGCCCCATATCCACTTGACCATCACCGACGATGCGGGGCTGGCCCAGGCCTTCGTCATCATCGAGGCCCTGCCGATCAAGTAAGCGTGGCGCGGGGCCTCATCAATCACGTTGACCCAGGGCGGGCAAACGCCTAACCCTTCCGCACCGCATATCCGGGAAGAAATATGAGCCAGCCTGCCGAAAAGCCTGTCAAGAAGTCCGCCGCCAACGAGTGGGTGGAAACCTTCGTGGTGATCGTCGAGGCGCTGCTCATCGCCATCGTCCTGCGCTTCTTCCTCTACCAGCCGTTTTCCATCCCCACGGCCTCCATGCAGCAGACGCTGATGATCGGCGACTACTTCGTCGCCAACAAATACGTCTGGGGCTATGGCAAGCATTCGTTCTCGCTGGGCCGCTACGGCGACTTCGCCCTGCTCGATTTCGAATTGCCCATCAACAACCGCATTTTCGGTCGCGAGCCCAATCGCGGCGACATCGCCGTGTTCCGCCCGGTGCCGCAGACCATGGAATACATCAAGCGCGTCGTCGGTCTGCCCGGCGACACCATCCAGATGCGCGACGGCCGTCTCTACATCAACGGCACGATGGTGGAGCGCGAGGAGGTCGGCAAGGCGCTCGACACCGACAGCAACGGCGACACCCGTGAAGTCACCATCTACCGTGAGACCTTCCCTGAAGGCACGACGCACCTGATCCAGGAAATCGGCGACAATCTCTCGCTCGACAATACGCCCGAATATGTCGTGCCCGCCGGCCACTACTTCATGATGGGCGATAACCGCGATCGCTCC
Organism: Devosia lucknowensis; assembly: GCF_900177655.1. NCBI lineage: Bacteria > Pseudomonadati > Pseudomonadota > Alphaproteobacteria > Hyphomicrobiales > Devosiaceae > Devosia > Devosia lucknowensis. The sequence continues at coordinate 742,358 of NZ_FXWK01000001.1, forward strand.
GCCGACAGCCGCGTCCTCAGCCAGGTTGGTTACGTCCCTGCGGTGAACCTGATCGCCAAGGCCGAGGCCCGCTTCTTCTCCATCAAGGACAACCTGCCGCCCTGGCAGGTCTGGCAGTGGCCTGCCAATGTCCGCTGGAACCGCATGTTCACGTCGGTTTACGGCGATCAGCCGGATACCAATCTGGACGCGCCGTGAGCCGTCGCGACAAGACCCACGAGCGGCTGCAGGCCCGGCTTGGATACACCTTCACCAATGCCGACCTGCTCGAACGCGCGCTGACCCATTCCAGCGCCGTTTCCCCCGGCAAGCGCATCGAGAGGTCCTACCAGCGCCTTGAATTTTTGGGCGATCGCGTTCTCGGCCTCGTTGTCGCCGACATGCTCTACCAGCGCTATCCCAAATCCAACGAGGGCGAGCTGAGCCGGTCGCTCAACACGCTGGTGCGCAAGGAAACCTGCGCCGAAATCGCCCGCCAGCTCGATCTGGGCAGGGACATGATCCTGGGTGAAAGCGAAGCCCGCTCGGGGGGCGCCGACAAGGACGCCATCCTGGGCGACGTCACCGAAGCCATCATCGGCGCCATATTCTCCGATGGTGGTCTCGAACCGGCGCGGATCTTCATCGAGCAGCACTTCGGGGATTACCTGGCCGACGGCCAGGCCAACCGCGCCGACGCCAAGACCACGCTCCAGGAATGGGCGCAGGGCCGCGGCCTTGAGCCTCCCGACTATATCCTGGTCGAGCGCACCGGCCCCGACCATGCCCCCGAATTCACCATCCGTGTCGACATTGCCGGCTATGATCCGCTGGAGGCCGTAGGCCCATCCAAGAAGATCGCCGAGCATCGCGTCGCCGAACAGTTTCTCGTCCGCCAGAATGTCTGGAAGGAACGCAAATGAATACACCCGACCAGCTTGCCGACACCTCATGCGGCTTCATCGCCCTCGTCGGCGCACCCAATGCTGGCAAGTCGACGCTGCTCAATGCGCTCGTCGGCACCAAGGTGTCCATCGTCACGCACAAGGCGCAGACCACGCGTTCGCAGGTACGCGGCGTGCTGACGCTTGAGCAGGCCCAGCTTGTCTTCGTCGACACGCCCGGCATTTTCGCACCCAAGAAGCGGCTCGAGCGCGCCATGGTCGAAAACGCCTGGGGTGGGGCAGGGGACAGCGACATCGTCGCCTTTATCCTTGATGCCGATCGTGGCGTCACGCCCGATATCGAGACGCTTCTCGAAGGCCTCGAAAACATCCGCCAGCCCAAGGTGCTGATCCTCAACAAGATCGATACCGTCAAGCACGAGAGCTTGCTCGCCCTCAGCCAGTCGCTCAACGAGCGCCTGCGTTTTGAAGCCACTTTCATGCTCTCCGCGCTCAAGGGCCACGGGGTGAAGGACTTCATCGACTGGTGCATCAAGCACATTCCGCCCGGCCCGTGGCACTTCCCCGAGGATCACCTCACCGACCTGACCATGGCCATCACGGCCGCCGAGATTACGCGCGAAAAGCTGTTCCTGCGCGTCCACGACGAAATCCCCTATAATGCCACGGTCGAGACCGAGAGCTTCAAGATCCAGAAGGACGGCTCCTACAAGATCGACCAGGTCGTCTACGTCTCGCGCGAGAGCCACAAGAAGATCGTGCTCGGCGCCGGCGGACAGACCATCAAGGCCATCGGCGCCGAAAGCCGCCGCGAACTGATGGAAATGTACGAGGTGCCGATCCACCTCTTCCTTTTCGTAAAGGTCCGCGAGAAGTGGGCCGAGGACCCGGAACGCTATCGCGAGATGGGCCTGGAATTTCCGCATGGGAAGGGATGAGGCCCTCCTGTCCTCTCCCCTATGGGGAGAGGAATAATTGGAATGGACCGGTGAAGCCCTGCTGATTGGCGTCCGCCGCCACGGCGAGTCCAGCGTCATCGCCGAAGCCATGGTCGCCGGGCGGGGCCGCTATGCCGGTCTCATCCGCGGTGGCCGTTCACCCAAACTGGCTGCAACCCTCCAGCCCGGCAATACGATCCAGCTGACATGGCGCGCCCGCCTCGAAGACCACCTGGGCACGTTTGCGGTCGAGCCTCTCCAGACCCGCGCAGCGACCCTCTTCGCCGATCGCAAGCGCCTCTACCTCTCCCAGACCGTCTGCGAACATCTCCATCTTCTGCCCGAGCGCGATCCGCATGATCGTCTTCTGGGCATGGCCCTGTCTTTGCTCGACAACGACCCCGATCCCGTCGCCTTCGCCCGTTTTGAACTGGCTCTGCTCGACGAACTCGGCTTCGGCCTGGATCTCGAAACCTGCGCCGCCACCGGTACGACGCAAGATCTGACCCATGTTTCGCCGAGATCCGGCCGAGCCGTCTCCCGCGCCGCTGCCGAGCCCTACAAGGACCGTCTCCTGCCACTGCCGAGCTTCCTCCATGCGCGCGGCAACGCCTCCCCCGATGATCTGCGCAATGCTTTTCGGCTGACCGGCCACTTCCTCGACGCGCATGTCTGGTCCGCCCGCCACATCGACGCGCCACCGACACGCGAAAAGCTGATCGAGATGTTGACGGACCTTTGACCGGGGTCCGGTTGAGGTGGTCCTGCAAAACCCGCGGAACTCTTGGGCAAAACGCGATTCTCCTGCCTGCTCGGGGAGCGCCTCGTATATTCTACTTCCCGATTCGTTCTCCTGATCCGAGCACCGCATGTCCGACGCCGAGACCATTCAGCCGCCTGACGATCAGCGCATCGTCGATCTCAAGCAGGCGCTTGAAGAGCGGTATCTGAGCTACGCGCTATCGACCATCACGCAGCGCGCGCTGCCCGACGCGCGCGACGGCCTCAAGCCCGTGCATCGCCGCATCCTCCACGCCATGCGTCTGCTGCGTCTCGATCCCAACCAGGGCTACAAGAAAAGCGCCCGCATCGTTGGCGACGTCATCGGTAAGTTCCACCCTCACGGCGACCAGTCCATCTACGATGCACTGGTGCGCCTCGCGCAGGATTTTGCGCTGCGCTACCCGCTGGTCGACGGTCAGGGCAATTTCGGCAACATCGATGGCGATAGCCCTGCGGCCATGCGCTACACCGAAAGCCGCATGACCGACGTGGCCACGCGCCTGCTCGAAGGCATCACCGAGAATGCCATCGACTTCAAGCCCACCTACGACGGCGAGGACGAAGAGCCCGTCGTGCTGCCGTCCAATTTTCCCAATCTGCTGGCCAACGGCTCCACCGGCATCGCCGTGGGCATGGCGACGTCCGTTCCGCCGCACAACCTCGTCGAGCTCTGCAACGCCGCGCTCAAACTCATCCACAATCCTGCAGCCACGACCGAAGAACTCATTCACGCCGATCTGACCGCGCCCCCCTCGATGGACGATCTGATCCGTGGCCCCGATTTCCCCACGGGCGGACAACTGGTCGAGAGCCGCTCCTCCATCGTCCATTCATACGAGACGGGTCGCGGCGCCTTCCGCCACCGGGCCATCTGGGAAAAGGAAGACAAGGGCAGGGGCGTCTACCAGATCGTCGTCACCAAGATCCCCTATGGCGTGCAGAAATCGCGCCTCGTGGAAAAGATCGCCGAACTCCTGCTTGCCAAGAAGCTGCCGCTCCTCAAGGACGTGCGGGACGAGAGCGCCGATGACATCCGTCTGGTGCTCGAGCCGCGCGCCGGTACGGTCGACGCGGTTATACTCATGGAGCAACTGTTCAAGCTGACAGAGCTCGAACTGCGTTTCAGTCTCAATCTCAACGTTCTCGACAAGGGCATGACGCCTCGCGTCATGAGCCTTGCCGATGCGCTCCGCGCCTGGCTCGATCACCGCAAGGTTGTACTGGTTCGTCGCTCGCAGCATCGGCTCGAACAGATTGCCAGTCGCCTTGAAGTGCTCGAAGGCTACATCATTGCCTATCTCAACCTCGACGAGGTGATCCGGATCATCCGCGAGGAGGATGATGCCAAGGCAAGCCTGATGGCCACCTTCAGCCTCACCGACAATCAGGCCGAAGCCATCCTCAACATGCGTCTGAGGTCCTTGCGCAAGCTCGAGGAAATCGAGCTCAGGCAGGAGCACAAGAACCTCACCGAGGAAAAGGGCAAGCTCGAAGCGCTGCTCGCCTCCGACAAGCGCCAGTGGGGTGAAATCGCCAGGCAGGTCGAGGCGCTGAAGAAAGCCTATCCGCTGTTCGAGGCCGACGGGACCACGCCCCATCCATTGGGCGCCCGGCGCACCATCCTGGGCGATGCGCCGTCCGCCGACGCGGCCGAGATCACCGAAGCCTTCATCGAGCGCGAGCCGATCACGGTCATCCTTTCCGAAAAGGGCTGGATCCGCGCGCCGCGTGGTCACGCCGTGGAGGTCAATGACGAGAAGGGTTTCAAGACGGGTGATCGCCTGAAGCTCTCCATCAAATGCGAGACCACCAACAAGCTCCTTATGCTTACGACCGGGGGCAAGGTTTACACGCTCGGGGCCGACAAGCTGCCCGGTGGCCGCGGACAGGGTGAACCGGTCCGCATCATGGTCGATATCGAGGAGGGCCAGGACATTGTCGATCTCTTCGTCTACCGTCCGGGCAAGCAGCGCATCATCGCCTCGTCGGCCGGTTACGGCTTTATCGTCCCCGAGGACGATCTCGTCGCCAACACACGCAAGGGCAAGCAGATCCTCAATGTCGGCGCCCCCGAGGAGGCCAGGCTGATCGTGCCGAGCGAAGGCGACCGCGTCGCCGTGATCGGTCAGAACCGCAAGTTGCTTGTGTTCCCGATGGCGCAGTTGGCCACCATGAGCCGCGGCAAGGGCGTCCGTCTCCAGCGCTACAAGGATGGCGGCATTTCCGACATCAAGACCTTCTACGCAGCCGATGGCCTGACCTGGACTGACAGTTCCGGCCGAACGTACACCAAGCCCGCCGAAGAGCTGACCGACTGGAATGGTGACCGCGCCAGCGCCGGCCGCCAACCGCCGACAGGTTTCCCGCGGAACAACAAATTCGTTGGGTGAGGTCCGCCGCGAAGTGGAAAATCGCTCCGGTGGAGCGATTTTAGGACCGAACGCCCGAGAGCTACGCTTGAGGGCCGGCCGTCCGCCGCGAAGTGGAAAATCGCTCCGGTGGAGCGATTTTAGGACCGAACGCCCGAGAGCTACGCTTGAGGGCCGGCCGTCCGCCGCGCCGCTACACCCACCGCGCCCACCCTCCCCCTTGCGGGGAGGGTAGCGACGCTGGGCCCGCAGGGCCGTAGCAAAGCTAGGGTGGGGGTGTTTCAACCCTCGAAACCACGTTCAGTTTCCGCGCCAACCGACTCTATGGACTCACCAAAATGATCCGTCACATCGTCCTCCACCGCTTCCGCGCCGACGTCCCCGACACCGAACGCGCCGCGATCTACGCCGATCTTGCCGCCCTCAAATCCGTCGTCCCGGGCTACCTCACCATCAGCTCCGGCCCCAATATCTCGCCCGAAGGCCTGCATCAGGGATATACCGATGCCTTCGCCATCGACTTCGTCGATGCGGCTGCGCGCGATGCCTATCTCGTGCACCCCGCGCACAAGGCCGCTGGCAGCCGTCTCGTCGCCGCCCTCGAAGGCGAGCGCAACGGGTTGATCGTGTTCGATATCGAGGTGTGAGTCAGCTCTCGAGCCGCGTCCAGCCCAGCGATCCGCGCTGCACTTCCAGCGGACGATAGTCGCCCTTGTAGGCCATCTTGGGCGAATCCTTCACCCAATAGCCGAGATAGACGTAGCTGAGGCCAGCCGACCGGACCTGTTCGATATGGTCGAGGATGAGGAATGTTCCGAGGCTTCGATGCGCCAGGTCCGGGTCGTAGAAGGAGTAGACCATCGATAGCCCGTCGGGCATCACATCGGTCAGGGCCACTGCCACCAGCGGAGCGTCAGGCCGGTCGGCAAGCCGGTACTCCACCAGCACGGATTGCACCGGCGTATCCTCGACCATGTATTCATAGTCCTGGTAGCTCATCTGCGTCATGCCTCCGCCGGCATGGCGTGCATCGAGGTAGCGTTTGAACAGCTCGAACTGCTCCATCGTCGCAACAGTCGGCTGCACCGTTACCGAGACGTCCAGATTGCCGCGCCGAATGCGCCGGAAACGCTTGTTGGGCGAGAACTCCCGCGTGACGATCCGTACCGACTGGCAGGAATTGCAGCCCTCGCAGGCCGGGCGATAAATCAGGTTCTGGCTGCGGCGGAAACCGTTATCGCTGAGCAGCTGGTGCAGCATGGAGGCGCGCCGCCCGCTCAGGTGCGTGAACAGCTTGCGCTCCATCTTGCCCGGCAGATAGGGGCAGGGCAGGGCCGCTGTCAGGAAGAGCTGGGTTGTCTCGGGCGTCTGGTCGGTCATTTACGACCCGTTGATGCGTATCGGCGGAGTGTAGCGCTCCGCCGTCGCAGCAGCAACGCCTCAAACGCCGTATTGATCCGCCATGCGCATGCGCTGCCAATGCCGCATCATGGGCGACTTGCGCACCATCAGCGTCCCCATGATCAGGTCGTGAATCATCTGCCGCCGCGGCGTGAACAGCGCGAACAGGATGGTGATCGGCCATGAAATCCAGAAGGTCAGCCAGAACAGCGCGGCGTGAAAGATCGCCATCCACCCATCCAGCGGTTGTCCGCGGGTCGGCGTCAGAACGATATCCATCACCTGCATGCCCACTGTCGCCCGCTTCGGCGAACCCAGGGTCATGCCGTAGTAGATGACGATCGCGGCCGGTACCACGAACACCAGCGCCATCCAGGCCAGACCAAATGTCAGGAAGCCAAGAATGATCCCCGCCATGCCCAGCACCAGCGCGATGGCGCCGATCAGCACCAAATCGATGAGGTAGGCCATGACGCGTCGCGTCAGCAGCCCTTCGAACAGTTCCGGGGCGGTCGCAGGATCGGGCAAGGATGGGCGGTCGGGCGCGTCGTATGTCATGCCCACAAGATTGTCACGCCTGCCACCGCGTGCAAGGGGGCGAGGCACAGAAATGTGACTGTTGTCCGACTGGGCCTGGGTGACGGCACAAAGATGTTTCAAGCGGGCCGAAACGAGGTAGGTTGGTCACCTCACTTCGACTCGCGCTTTCCCTCCCGCCCGCGCGGTCTGCCGGACCTTTTCCATGTCGACTACATCCGCGCCCCCGGCGCTGACCCACCAGCCTGTTCGCGGCTTCGTGCTCATTCTCGTTGCCACGCTCTTGTTTGCCTACAACGACAGCACCAACAAGTTGCTTCTCACCGACTATAACGCGCCGATGGTCACGGCCATTCGTTACATCGGCCATACTCTTCTGATGCTTGCACTGGTGGCGCCCTTCCATGGCCGGGAAATCGTGCGCACCCAACGCACCGGGCTCGTCATCGTGCGGGCCATCAGCCTGGCGCTGGGCTCGCTTCTGGTCAGTCTGGCGCTTCAGCGCATGCCCGTCGCCGAGACCACCGCAATCGTCTATCTCTGCCCGGTTCTCGTCGTGGCCTTGTCTGGCCCGGTGCTGAAAGAAAAGGTCGGAGTCACCGCCTGGATCGCCGCCGTCATCGGCTTCGCCGGCGTGTTGCTGATCGCCCGCCCCGGCGGCGGGCTCGATCCCTGGGGGGTAGTCTTCGTGCTCGGCAACGTCATGGTCGGCGTGGCCTACAATCTCCTGTCCCGCGTTCTGGCCCGTACGGAGCGCACGATGGCGATGCTGTTCTATTCGGCTCTGGCCGGTGCCATCGGCTTCGGCATCTTTCTCCCCTGGACCATGCATGGCGTGGCGCCGTCTGCCCTGCAGATCACCCTCTTCATCGGCCTTGGCGTCTCGGCCTGGCTCGGGCACTACTGCTTCACCCAGTCCTATCGATACGCGCCGGCCGCCTTTATCGCCCCGATGAGCTACATGCATCTGCTCTGGGCCGGCATCCTCGGTTGGCTGATCTTCGGCCATGCCCCCGAGCCGGTCGCGATTGCCGGCATGTTGCTGGTGGCGCTGGCGGGCTTACTCAGTGCTCTGCGCACGCGCCGCGGCCAACGCCCGGCCCAGCTCGCTTCCGAGGATGGTCTGACCGAAAAGGCCGGTTAGAGCATGCCTCCTGAATTTGGCCCCGGTTTCAGGAGAAAGACAAAGCGCACCAGGCGGTTCTGAAGGAACGCGACGCGCTTTAGGCGCCGAGCTTGCGCGCCATCTCGAGCGCATAATAGGTGAGGATGCCGTTGGCGCCGGCGCGCTTGAAAGCCCAGAGGCTTTCGAGCACCGCCGCATCGCGGTTGATCGCCCCGGCCGCCCCGGCCAGCTCGATCATCGCGTATTCGCCGCTCACCTGATAGGCGTAGATCGGCACGTTGAAGGCGTCCTTTGCCCGGCGGATGATATCGAGATAGGGCAGGCCGGGCTTGATCATCACGCTGTCGGCGCCTTCGGCGATATCCTGCTCGATCTCGCGCAGCGCCTCGTCCGAATTGGCATAGTCCATCTGGTAGGTACGCTTGTCGCCCTTGAGGCGGCTGCCCGATCCCACCGCTTCGCGGAATGGCCCGTAGAAGCACGAGGCATACTTGGCCGCGTAGCTCATGATCTGCACGTGCTCGAAACCCTCGTCATCGAGCGCCGCCCGCAGCGCCGCGACCCGGCCATCCATCATGTCCGACGGGGCGATGATGTCCGCACCGGCGCGGGCCTGCACCAATGCCGAGCGGATCATCACCGTCACCGTCTCGTCGTTGAGGATTTCCCCGTCCCGCACCAGCCCGTCCTGGCCATTGGCCGAATATTCGTCCAGCGCCACGTCGGCGATCAGCCCGATATCGGGCACCGCCGACTTGATGGCGCTCAGGGCACGGCACATCAGGTTGTCCGGGTTATAGGCTTCCGCCGCATCCTCGCTGCGCAGGTGGTCCGGCGTGTTGGGGAAGATCGCGAGGGCCGGAATGCCCGCATCCCGCGCCGCCCGCGCCGCCTCGACCATCAGGTCGATCGACAGGCGCTCCACCCCCGGCATGGTCCTGATCGGCGTCGTCTCGTTCTGTCCCTCGATCGCGAAGAGCGGCCAGATCAGGTCGCGCGGCAACAGTTCGGTCTCCCGCACCATGTCCCGGCTCCACGCCGTCTGCCGCAGGCGGCGCATGCGCCGTCCGGCAAGAAAGGACATGTCGTGCTTGGGCCAGCTCTGGGTCATGGTAATGGGCGCTCCGTGTTGGCGCCCTAGTTAACAGTTCGGCCATGCCCGTCCAAGCCACCGCTTGTCGCAGTCGGGCCGGCGCGGTATCACACGCCCATGCTCTTTCAGGCTCCAAGCGTCGCCCTCTATATTCGCATTGTCGCCATCCTGGCGCTCGTCCTCGGGCTCAGCGATGCGGCGCGCCTCCTGGGCGTCAATCTGGGCGCGTCAAGTCCCATCAGCGCCATGGGCTTCCAGTCCTTCGTTCTGCTGGGTGTCTTCTGCCTCGCCCGGCTGTTCTCCGCCGTCGGTCTCTGGATCAAGGCCAGCTGGGGCGCCGTGCTCCTCGTCGGCGCGACCACGCTCGAGCTCCTGCTCTTCGTCATCGGCAATCCCGATATCCGCATCGGCATCGTCGGCTTCGCCATGCGGCTGGTCCTGCTCCTCGCCATCGTCGTGATCTTCGCGCTCAGCTTCCGCTTCAACCGGGCCCACGCTGACTGATCGGCTAGCCCGTCACCGGGTGGAACTGCTCGATCGTGATCTCCTCGGTCAGCGCGTCCTGCGGCCCGCCAAAGCTGGTGACCGTGGTGAACCAGCGCGTCACCGTGCCATCGATCCGGAATTCGAGCGGTAACAACACCCCGGCTGCGCCCAATGCGTCGCGCTCGAGGCCGTCGACCCCGGGCTGCCGGCTTACCCGCGTCAACACTCGCGCCACGTTAGATTCGGGTCCATGCCGCCGCGTTGCATCGCGCAGCCGATGCAGCAGATATCCCGCCACCGCGTCCCAGTTGACGATGGCATCGCGCACCGGCCCGGGCATGAACACCAGCTCCGCCAGGTTGAGCCGCACTCCCGCCTCTGGCCGTCCGCCCACTAGCGCAAAGGCGCCCTCATTGGCATCGAGAATGGTGAACGCCGCGTCCAGAACCAGCGCGGGGGAGGGGCTGTGCGCGCCCAGCAGCAGTTGCGCGGCGTGGCGAACCTCCGCCATCGCGTCGCTGTTCCAGTCGCTCTCGCCATAGTGCGGGGCAAAGCCCGCCGCCACCAGAAGGCCATTGCGTTCGCGCAGCGGCAGGTCCAGCGCCGCGCTGAGCCGCAGCACCATGGCCGCGCTCGGGCGGGCCCGCGCCGATTCGAGAAAGCTCAGGTGCCGTGGCGAAACCTCGGCCAGCAGCGCCAGCGCCATCTGGCTCAATCCGCGTTGCGCACGCCATTCCCGCAGGCTCCGGTCAAACATCGCTCCCTCCCGTTCGCACACGGACACTGCCCGATACGCAGAAGCAATTCCATTACCTGGCAGGGAATTGAGACGCTTCCGTCAGCCGATCATCCTTGCCCGCGCAACTCCGGGAAAGGAAACCCCATGACCACGCTCACCGCCCGCGCCCCGGGCCTCGATCCCCATCTTCCCTATCTTGCCGACGTTCCGGTCTCGGCCATCATGGGTCTGGTGCTGATTTTCGCCGCCGGGCCACTCACCGATCTGGCCGGCTGGTCGCTGCCGCCGTCCTTCTTCATGACCCTGGGTGTGATCCTGCTGCCCTGGGCGGCCTACAACCTCCTGATTGCCCGCAAGCCGCGCCCCGCGCCCGCGCTGGTCTGGAGCAACATTGCCGTCGATCTGTCCTGGGCGCTGGGCTCGTTCGTTCTGGTTGCCGTCTACTGGAGCGAATTGACCGGTTTGGGGGCGGCGCTGCTCTGCGCCCAGGGCCTTGCGGTCGGTGCCATGTTCATGGCCAAGCTCCTCGGCGTGCGCGCCTTGCTGTGCTGAACGGCCATGGGGTGAAGGGCGGTCGCGCCGCTCTTCACACTCCGGAAAGGTTACAATTTCCTGACCCGATGTAAGGCCCCGTTAAGCCAAATTCTCATTGCATTCCAGTAACATAGTTTTAAGCGTGATCTTTAGGGCGATCTTAGTTGGGTAGCCGTAGTTTGGCCTCATGAGATGCGAAAAATCGCACGTGATTGAACAGTGAGGCACACAAATGGCAATCAAGTCGAACGCAGCCGAGGCACTTTCCCCGGAACGCAGTGAAGGTCTTAAGCCCCTTTATCTCGAAGCCGTCTCCCGCGTGGAGCGTCTCCACCGCCGTCTTCTCGATCTGATCAAGGACGAGTTCGACCGCATGGGCTGGGACGATATCAACCCGGTTCAGGCGCTCCTGATGTTCAACATCGGAGACGCCGAACTGACCGCCGGCGAGCTGCGCTCGCGTGGCTACTACCTGGGCTCGAACGTTTCCTACAATCTCAAGAAACTGGTCGAGACCGGATATATCTTCCAGGAGCGCTCGCGCACCGATCGTCGTTCGGTCCGCATCAAGCTGACCCCCAAGGGCGAGGAAGTGGCGGAAGTCATCGACGAACTCTATGACCGTCACCTCAAGTCGATCGACAAGGTCGGTGGCCTGGGCGATGAGGAATTCGATGGCCTCAACAAGGCACTCGCCCGTCTGGAACGCTTCTGGGTCGATCAGATCCTCTACAAGCTCTGAGTTCGCGCCTTCGGGCGGGTACAGGGCGGCAGCTGGCGGCATGTGTTGCCTCCATGCCACAACTGCTGGGAAGACGCCGGTCGCGAGACCGGCGTTTCTTATTTGTGCCGCAAATCCCCGTCAGCCGGTCTACATGGTTTGAAAACCATTTTCTGGCAGGACTTCCTTCTCCCCTATGGTTCACAAGGCGTTGACCGCGATTGTGACCACCCGGGTTGGATGGTATCGCCCCGATAGGCTCCGGGCGAATATTGGGTGACTCAATGCGGCTGACTCGACGTAACTTTATCCGCTCCGCGGCACTGGCTGGCGCCTCCGCCGCGCTTCCGGCCTGGGCACAGGATTCGGTTTTCGACATGCTCTCCGGCACCAGCCGGGTGGTCCGCGAGACCGATCGCGACGGCAATACTGCCGCGGCCGCCGCGTTGATCGCGACCAACGAGCCCATCCTGTCCTTCGACACCATGAACAACCTGCAGCTGGCGATTTCCCAGTACGAGCCCTTCGTGGCCGCTGGCGGCTGGGAAGAAATCCCGCAGCAGGCCTACCAGCTCATCCTGGGCAACACGTCGCCGGCCGTCGTCCAGCTCAAGCGCCGCCTGATTTCCTCGGGCGACATGCCGCTGGTTGAATATGCCAGCGACGTCTTCGACGCCGAAACCGATCGCGGCGTGCGCAATTTCCAGGCCCGTCACGGCCTCGTCGTCACCGGCCAGATCGACGAGCCGACCTGGTACGCCATGAACGTGCCGGCAGCGACCCGCCTGCAGCAGCTTTACCTCAATTATACGCGCGTCCAGAACATGGCCGCCAAGCTCAACTCGCGCTATGTGGTGGTCAACATCCCGGCTGCCACCATCGAGGCGGTCAACGAGGGCATGGTCGAGCAGCGCCACACCGCGGTGGTCGGTCGCGTCGAACGTGCCACGCCGATCATGGCCAGCAATATCAGCCAGATCAACTTCAACCCCTATTGGCACGTGCCCAAGTCGCTGGTCCGTCAGGACCTGACCAAGTACATGCTCGAAAACCCGAACTATCTGACCGAGCAGAACATCTTCATCTACGATGGCTCGGGCAACAAGGTTGATCCGCAGTCGATCAACTGGGCCAACATCACCGACGCCCAGGTGAATTACATGTATCGGCAGGAGCCAGGCTCCGCCAATTCCATGGGTCACTGCAAGATCAATTTCTACAATCCCTACGATTGCTACCTGCACGACACGCCCAGCAAGGCGCTGTTCAACGAGAATGCCCGCTTCCACTCGTCGGGCTGCGTGCGCGTCGAGGGCGTTAATCAGCTGGTGAACTGGCTGCTGCGCGACAATGGCGATTGGGACCAGAACAAGGTCGACTCCACCTTCGACTCGCTCCAGCGCCTCGACGTCGAATGCAAGGGCCGGGTGCCGATCCACACCACCTACATCACCGCCTGGGCCAATCGTCAGGGCACCGTCAGCTTCCGCGACGACGTCTACAAGTTCGACGAGCAGGGCAAGGTCACCTTCTCCTGACGCTTCGCGCCTGGCCCCCGGACTTGACCCGGGGGCTTTGTACTTTCTAGTGTTTGCCTTTCTGGTCCTCCCGGCGTGAGCTTGGGGTGCTGACCTTTGGCTTGCCTGGGGCAGGGGGCGAACATCATGGGCGACGGCGAAGTTCTGTTCGAGTTCATCCAGGTCGGCCAGCAGATGCGCGTGGCCGCCGTCGACGCTGCGACCGGCATCGAAGTCGTGGTCATCGCGCCGCTCAACTCTGCCCGTGGTCACATGCAGCGACTTGCTCTGGCCAAGCTCAGGCGAAGACTTGCCCAAGATGCCGTCGTGCCCACGACTTCGCCAGGCAAGTACGCCTGAAACGTGATCGCCCGGCCACCTTGAAGCTCATCAATTGGTAATCAATGCTCGCTAAGGATAATTCCCAATAGCGTCGTTGATTGGATCCTAACCATGTTGAAGATCGTCTCAGGCGCCAGCCTGGACGCAGGCCGCGTCGCGCAGGCCATCTTGTCGGCAATCTCCGTTTCGCAGGCCAACATAGAATTCACTCCCGACGGCTTGGTCATCGATGCAAACCCCGTGTTTCTGGACCTGATGGGGTACACGCTCGACGAAATCAAAGGGCAGCACCATCGCATTTTCGTCGACGAAGCCTATGCTCGCAGCGACGCATACCGGCAGTTCTGGGATGATCTGAAGGCAGGCAAGTTTGCCACGGCCGAGTTCTCACGCTTCGCCAAGGATGGCCGCGAGGTCTGGATCCAGGCATCCTATAACGCTGTGCGCGGTCCCGATGGCGAGGTCATGCGCGTCGTCAAGCTCGCCACCGACATCACCGCCAGCAAGCTGGCCGCTGCCGATGCTGCTGGCCAGCTCGCCGCCATTTCACGCTCTCAGGCCGTCATCGAATTCGATCTCGATGGCACGATCCGCACCGCCAACGAGAATTTCTGTTCGGTGATGGGCTACCGCCTCGAGGAAATCCGAGGCCACCACCACCGGATGTTCGTCTCACCCGAAGACGCGGCGAGCAGCAGGTACAAGGAGTTCTGGCAGAGTCTCGCCCGTGGCGAATTCCAGGCAGCCGAATACCTGCGCGTCGGCAAGCATGGTAGGGAGGTCTGGATCCAGGCCACCTACAATCCGATTTTTGACATGAACGGAAAGCCGTTCAAGGTCGTCAAATATGCCACCGACATCACCGCCCGCAAAAAGGCAGTGACCGACATCGGTGACGGACTGGCTTCGCTTGCGGCCGGCAATCTGGACTGCCGGATCGAACAGCCGCTCCCCGGAGAGCTCGACGAAGTCAGGCTCGCCTTCAATACGACCACCGAAACCTTCAGCCGCATCATCGCGCAACTGCGCGATGCGTCATCCGTCCTGACCTCTGCCACGGGCGAGCTTCTTTCTGCGTCCCGCGATCTTGAAGACCGCACGTCGCGTCAGGCGGCTGCGCTTGAAGAAACCAGCGCTTCGATGGAACAGCTGTCGATCACGGTCTCGGAAAACGCGCGGCGCAGCACCGAGGCGAGCCGCAACTCCGCTACCGTCTTTCAGACGGCGGACGAGACCGGCGCGGTCATGAGCGAGGCCAATGCCGCGATGGACCGTATCTCGGCCTCGTCGGGCAAGATTTCCAGCATCATCGGCATGATTGACGACATCGCGTTCCAGACCAATCTTCTGGCTCTCAACGCCTCCGTGGAAGCGGCTAGGGCAGGAGATGCGGGCAAGGGTTTCGCCGTGGTCGCGGTGGAAGTGCGCCGCCTGGCCCAGTCTGCCGCCACAGCCTCCGCGGACGTCAAGCGTCTGGTGGAGCAGTCCGTCAGCGAGGTTTCGGAAGGCTCGCGTCTGGTCTCCAAGGCTGCCGGCAAGCTCAGCAGCATGGTCGAAAGCGTGCGGCAGAACGGCGAATTCATCGCCGATATCGCCAATGCGACACAGGATCAGGCAACGTCGCTCGACGAAGTCAATTCGGCGGTCCGTCAGCTCGACGTCATGACACAGCACAATGTTTCGCTGGTCGAGGAAATGAACGCGGCCGTCAGTCAGACCGAAGGGCAGGCCCGTGAACTCGACCAAATCGTCGACATCTTCGTCCACGACGACATGTCGGCCCGCGCCCGGTCTCAACCGTCGCGCCGAAACGCTGCCTGACCCGACCGTCGGCCCGGTTTGACCGGGTCGACCATTTCCTCTTTCCCTCCCGCCCGATCTGCGGCATAACGGGCGCGTTCGCGCAACTGGCGAGATGAGATGGGCAACCATCGGGGAACGCGAACCTCATAGCGCCGCTCGCCTGGGCACCCAACGTCAACCCCGGGAGCCCCATGACCGCAATCAGCCGTCCATCATCCCATTCCCGGCCTTGGAATCGCGGCTTGCGCCGTGATAAAGCCAACGCCGTTCCGACAGCCCTGACCTCTTGCGAGGGAACCAGCCGATGAGTGCCACCATGTCCAATTCGCTCTTTCCGAATTTCTTCACCAACTCGGTCGCCGAAACGGATCCGGAGCTGGCCCAGTCCATTCAGGACGAACTCGGCCGCCAGCAGCACGAGATCGAGCTGATCGCCTCTGAAAACATCGTGTCCCGCGCCGTGCTCGAGGCCCAGGGCTCTGTCCTCACCAACAAGTATGCCGAAGGTTACCCGGGCAAGCGCTACTATGGTGGCTGCCAGTACGTGGACGTGGCCGAAAGCCTCGCCATCGAGCGCGCCAAGCAGCTTTTCGGCGTCGGCTTTGCCAATGTGCAGCCCAATTCCGGCTCGCAGGCCAATCAGGGCGTCTACCAGGCGCTGATCCAGCCGGGCGACACCATTCTCGGCATGTCGCTCGATGCCGGTGGTCACCTGACGCACGGCGCCAAGCCCAACCAGTCCGGCAAGTGGTTCAATGCCATCCAGTACGGCCTGCGCAAGCAGGACGGCCGCGTCGACATGGACCAGGTTCGCCAGCTCGCCCGCGAGCACAAGCCCAAGATGATCGTCGCCGGCTTCTCGGCCTATTCGCGCGTCATGGACTGGGCCGAGTTCCGCGCCATCGCCGATGAAGTGGGCGCCATTCTCTTCGTCGACATGGCCCACGTCGCCGGTCTGGTTGCCGGCGGGCAGTACCCGAGCCCGTTCCCCCATGCCCATGTCGCCACCACCACCACCCACAAGACCCTCCGTGGCCCGCGCGGCGGTCTGATCCTCACCAACGACGAGGATATCGCCAAGAAGATCAATTCCGCGATTTTCCCGGGCATCCAGGGTGGCCCGCTGATGCACGTCATCGCCGCCAAGGCGGTCGCCTTCAAGGAAGCGCTGCAGCCCGAGTTCAAGCTCTATGCGGCGCAGGTCGTCGCCAATGCCAGGGTTCTGGCCGACACGCTCGTCAAGGGCGGCGTCGACATCGTCTCCGGCGGCACCGATAACCACCTGATGCTGGTGGACCTGCGTCCCAAGGGCCTCACCGGCAAGGCCACCGAGAACGCCCTCGGCCGCGCCCACATCACCTGCAACAAGAATGCCGTTCCCTTCGATCCGGAAAAGCCCGCCATCACGTCGGGCGTACGCCTGGGCACTCCCGCCGCCACCTCGCGTGGCTTCGGTGAAGCCGAGTTCCAGACGGTGGGCGAGCTCATCATCGAAGTGCTCGACGGCCTCAAGACCAATGGCGACGACAACAATGGTGCCGTCGAGGCCCAGGTTCGTGCCAAGGTGAAGAGCCTGACCGATCGATTCCCGATCTACGCCTAAGACGAGAGACCGCCCGCCATGCGCTGCCCCTATTGTGGCAATGACGATACCCAGGTGAAGGATTCGCGCCCGACCGAAGATTCGGGCGCCATCCGTCGCCGTCGCGTCTGCAATGCCTGTGGCGGGCGTTTCACCACGTTCGAGCGCGTCCAGCTGCGCGATCTGACCGTCGTCAAGAAGACGGGCCGCAAGGTCCCCTTCGATCGCGAGAAGCTGGCGCGCTCCGTCAATACCGCCCTGCGCAAGCGCTCGGTCGAGCCCGAACGCGTCGAGCGCATGATTTCGGGCATTGTTCGCCAGCTCGAAAGCCTGGGCGAGGTCGAAGTCACGTCCGACCAGATTGGCGAATACGTCATGGAAGGCCTCAAGGGCCTCGACGACGTCGCCTTCGTCCGCTTCGCCAGCGTCTACAAGAACTTCTCCGCGGCCGACGATTTCCGGTCCTTCCTGACCGAACTGGCCGAACACAAGACTGTCCTGCGCGACGACGACGACTGAGCCTGTCGCAAGCTTTCGTTCATCGCAGCGACATCAGCGTCTCACTTTAGTACCCTCTGCTGCGTTATGATGCTGGAGCGCCATCCCCTGGCGCAGGAAGCGGAGATGGATCATGGACTCCTACGGCGTACGATTTTCGCTCCCCCAGGGTGCGGGCGAGGGCCAGCATTTCCTGATCGTCGAGGGTCGCAATTACCCCGATATCGCCGATGAGATGAAGCGCGGCGCCATCGCGGTGCTTGAGGCGGCAGGGGCGACATACGACGTCATCGGTGTCCCCAGTGCCATGGAAGTTCCCGTCGCGCTGGCAATGGCGATTGAAACCGATCGCTTCGACGGCTATGTGGCGCTGGGCTGCGTCATCCGCGGCCAGACCAATCATTATGTCGCCGTGGCCAATGAAAGCATTCGCGCCTTGGCGGAACTCGCCGTCGTCGACGCTTTGCCTCTTGGCATCGGCATCCTGACGGTGGAAAACGAACCGCAGGCCCGGATGCGGGCCGATGTGAATGACCAGGACAGGGGCGGGGACGCGGCGCGCGCCGCGCTCGCCCTGTCCGACGTAAAAGCGAAACTGAACAGCTAGATGACCGACCATCCCAAACGCGATCCCGGTGCCGCCCGCTCCGCCAATCAGCGCGGCGCCGCCCGCCTTGCCGCTGTGCAGGCCCTCTATCAGATGGACATCGGCCGGGCGACGCTGGAAGACACCCTCGCACAGTTCGGCGCCTTCCATCTCGGCCGCGAGATCGAGGGCGAGCAATATCTGCCTGCCGACGCCGACTTCTTCCGTCAGATCGTGTCGGGCGTCGCCAAGCACCAGCTCGAGGTCGATCCGGCCGTGGACAAGGCTTTGGCCGAAGGCTGGCCGATCGAGCGCGTCGACGCCACCCTGCGCGCCATTCTGCGCGCCGCCGCCTTCGAACTGCTGCGCCGCAAGGATATTCCCGCCCGCGTCGTCATCACCGAATATGTCGATGTCGCCCGCGCCTTCTACGAGGACGATGCCTCTGGGCTCGTCAACGGCGCGCTCGATTCCATCGCCCGCTCTGCCGGCGCCGATCTCGCCTGATCGACAGGCTCGCGCCTGATCCAACAAAAAAGCCCCGGACTGGCCGGGGCTTGGAAACGTCGGTGGTCTGTCCTCAGAACGAGGACAGAATCGCGTCGATGAAGGTCGCGTCCTCGCCGAAGGACGGCGTGCGGCGGGTCTCGATATTGACGGCCTTGCCGTCCTGCAGCGCATAGGTCGCGCGCTCGATCACCTTCTTGTTGCGGTCGAAATACACCGCCAGCACCGTGCGCTCCTGCACCATGGTCATGCCGAAGGCGGTCTGGTTCACCTTGGTCTCGATATAGTACCAGGCTGTGCGATCGCCGAATGTGTTGGTCGACTGCGGCGAACCGAGCACCAGCGTAACTGTCTGCTCGCTCTGGCCGGGGCGGATCTGCTGCAGCGCCGAGGCGGGGATTTCATAGCCCTGGGTCCGCTTGGACACCAGTGAAGTGCTGCTCGTGCAACCGGCGAGTGCAACGGCCAGGACGGCTGCGGCAACAGAGGCTTTTGCAATACGCAGAGGCATGAATTTGACTTTCCCGATGGCTCTCGACTATAGGCGTGTCACTTGGGCGCGTGCCCACAGGCCGCCGGACTGTGTAGCTGTCAACTTGGCTGTCTGGCAAGCTGGCAATGGTCCGGCACCCATATTCGCCCGTGTTTGACTGATACCGACGCCGAGCGCAATCCCATGATCTTGTCCTTGTTTCGCAAGAAGACTGCCACAGAGCCAGTTTACGCCGTCTATAATTCCATTGTGGCGCAATCCCGGCAGCCTGTTTTCTACGCCGAGATGGCTGTCCCCGATACCGTCACCGGCCGTTTCGACATGATCAGCCTGCATATGGCGCTGCTTTTCCGTCGGCTGCGCCACGGCCCGCAATCCGCCCGCGATTTCAGCCAGGCGGTGTTCGATCTCTTCTTCAAGGATATGGACCGGTCCCTGCGCGAGATGGGGGTGACCGATCTCGGTGTGCCCAAGAAGATCCAGAAGATGGGCAACATCTTCTTCGGCCTGCTCGCCGCGATGAACGAGGCCATGGACCGCAACGACGCCGATGCCTTGGCTGGCGTGCTCGCCCGCAACATTTTTGATGGCGCGGACACGCCGCAGCTACGCGCCCTGGCCGACTACGTCATCGCGCGCGATGCCGAACTTGCGGCGCAGCCGGTGGAGACGATCACCGGGGGCACCGTGCGCTTCGAGACTGCAGCATGAGTGAGCGCGAAACCCCGATTTTCGACGCCGTTGTTCGCATCGATCGCCTTCCGGCGTCGGGCCGCTCCATTGCGGTCGATGCCAACGAGGAAGAGCGCGCGGCCATTGCCGAAGCCATGCAGATCGTGTCCGTCGAAAGCTTCGTTGCCACTCTTGGCATCGTGCCGTTCCGCGGCGGTCTGCGCGCACAGGGCAAACTCGACGCCCGGGTGACGCAGGCCTCCGTCGTCAGCTTCGAGCCGGTACCCGAAACCGTGTCGGAAGACATCGACCGGGTCTTTCTGCCGGCCCCGCGCGAAAATCAGGCGCCGGCCCCTGGCTCCGAAATCTTTATCGATCTTGAAAACGACGACTTTCCGGATCACATCGACGGACCCGAAGTGGATCTCAGCGCTCTGCTGCTGGAAACGCTTGCGCTTGCGCTCGATCCATACCCGCGCGCTCCAGGCGAAAGCCTCGACAGCCTGGGTATCTCCCTTGGTGACGCAGAGGAGGGGCCGTTTGCCAAGCTGGCGCGCCTCAAGGGCGGGGACGGGGAGAAGAGCTGAAGGACGGACGGGAAAAGTCAGTGTCTTTTCCGCGTCGAACTTCGCATCCGCTGCCGGGCAGCGCCCTCCGGGGCTTGCGCCGACCCGGCGATGGGATATGTTTGATTGCCTGCCGAGCGGGCCGAAAAACGGGCTGAAATGACCGATTCTATTACGATTTCCGTGGATGCCATGGGCGGCGATCACGCTCCCCGCGCTGTCATCCACGGGGCCCATCTGGCCCTTAAGGAACGCAAGAACACGCGTTTTATCTTTCACGGCATCAAGGACCAGATCGAGCCGCTGCTCGAGGAGTTTCCCGCGCTCAAGGCCGCCTCCATCGTGCGCCACGCCGATGTCGTCATCGCCATGGACGAGAAGCCCAGCCAGGCCCTGCGCAAGGGCAAGGGCACCTCGTCCATGTGGATGACCATTCAGGCCGTCAAGGACAAGGAAGCCGATGTCGCCATTTCGGGCGGCAATACCGGCGCGCTTATGGCCATGGCCACCTTCTGCCTGCGTCCCATGGAAGGGATTTCCCGTCCGGGTATTGCCGCCATCTGGCCCACCCTGCGCTCCGACATCATCGTGCTCGACATGGGCGCTACCATTGGCGCCGACGCGCAGCAACTGGTCGACTACGCCATCCTCGGGTCGGCGCTGGCGCGGGCCCTCTTCGACTCCGACTCACCCTCCGTCGGCCTGCTCAATGTCGGCACCGAAGAAGTGAAAGGCCTCGAATCCATCAAGGAAGCGGGCAAGATCCTCACCGAGGCCAGCGGCGCGGGTTTCACCTATCATGGCTTCGTTGAAGGCGATGATATCGGCAAGGGCACGGTCGACGTCGTCGTGACGGAAGGCTTCGTGGGCAATATCGCCCTCAAGACGGCCGAGGGCACCGCCCGTCAGGTCGCGACCTATCTGCGTCAGTCGCTCAAGGCCACGCTGATGAGCCGGATCGGTGCGCTGTTCGCCTCCTCGGCCCTCAACGCGCTTCGCCGCAAGATGGACCCGCGCACCGTCAATGGCGGTGTGTTCATGGGCCTCAACGGCATTGTCATCAAATCCCACGGCGGTACCGACGAGATCGGCTACAAGAGTGCGCTGGGCCTGTCCTACGAAATGGCGCGCAGTCGCCTCATGGACAAGGTCGGCGACACCATGCACCGCTTCCCCATCAACAGGGCGGCTCCCGAGCAGCCGACCGATTCCGAGGCTAAATCGGCGTGACCAGTACCATTCGCTCCGTTATTCGCGGCGTCGGCAGCTATCTGCCGGCCAAGGTGGTCACCAACGCCGAGTTGGCAAAGACCGTCGACACGTCGGATGAGTGGATCCAGCAGCGCGTCGGCATCAAGGAACGTCATATCGCCGCCGATGGCGAATTTACCTCCGATCTGGCGGCCGAGGCTGCCCGATCGGCGCTGGCCAATGCCGGCATGACCATCGAGGACATCGACCTCATCGTCGTCGCCACTACCACGCCCGACTATACATTCCCCAGTGCTGCTACGCTGGTGCAGATGAAGCTGGGCATGCATCACGGTTTCGCCTTCGATATCCAGGCAGTGTGTTCCGGCTTCGTCTATGCCGTCGCCACGGCCGACAATTACATCAAGAGCGGCATGGCGCGCCGCGCGCTGGTCATTGGCGCCGAAACCTTTTCCCGCCTTCTCGACTGGACCGATCGCACCACCTGCGTGCTGTTCGGTGATGGCGCCGGCGCGATCGTCATGGAGCGGGTCGATGTGGCCGAGGGCGAGCCCGATCGCGGCGTCCTCACCTCGGCGCTCCGGTCCGACGGTCGCCATTGGGACAAGCTCTATGTCGATGGCGGACCATCCACCACCGGCACGACGGGCCATGTTCATATGCAGGGTCCCGAGGTTTTCCGCCACGCCGTGGGCAAGATCACCGACGTCGTCTACGCGACGCTCGAGCAGGCCGGATATACTGTCGACGACCTGGATTGGTTCGTGCCGCATCAGGCCAACAAGCGCATCATCGACGGAGCAGGGGCCAAGTTGGGCCTGCCGGCCGAAAAAGTGGTGACCACGGTCGATATCCACGCCAATACCTCTGCGGCATCGGTGCCGCTCGCGTTGAGCGTGGCCGTCGGCGACGGGCGCATCAAGGCGGGAGACCTGGTTATGCTCGAGGCCATGGGCGGTGGTTTCACCTGGGGCGCTTCGCTCATTCGCTGGTAGGTTCAAACCTGCATTGACCTTAGCCGTTTCAAGGCGTTAGTGTCTGCTACGGTGGAGGAAACCGGCGCCCTGGTCCCGATCTGAGGATCGTGCCTCGGCGTCGAATTGGGGACAGTGTCCTGGGCACGAGCACGTGCCGCCTGCGGACATGCCGGCGGAATATTGACGACATCTGGCATGCCGACGTCGGGAGACTGGCACACGGCAACACGGGGGTGTGAATGACGCAGAAGACGGTAACGCGGGCCGACCTGGCCGAGGCAGTCTATGGCTCTGTTGGCCTGTCCCGAACCGAATCGGCCGAGCTGGTCGAGCGGGTTCTGGAACTGGTCACTGATGCTCTGGTCACCGGGGCAAATGTCAAACTCTCTTCGTTCGGATCGTTCCAGGTTCGCTCCAAGAACGAGCGGATTGGCCGCAATCCCAAGACCGGCGAGGAAGTACCGATCCTGCCCCGTCAGGTTCTTGTGTTCAAACCGTCCAACGTGTTGAAGTCCAAGATCAACAAGTCTATGGTCTCCGCTGGAAAGTAAGGCTTTTGTGCGCCTTTCCACCACCTGATCACTGCCTGTTTCTAGCAGTGGTGTGTCAGTAGGAGACCAGCGGTTTGGACAAGTCGCCAGACGCGTTCCGTACCATCTCTGAAGCTGCCGAAGAGCTCGATCTCCCGCAGCACGTCCTCCGATTCTGGGAAACCCGGTTCAACACCATCAAGCCGCTCAAGCGTGGCGGCGGGCGGCGCTATTACCGGCCCGAGGACGTCATGCTGCTGCGCGGCATCCGGCACCTGCTCTACGATCAGGGTTTCACCATCAAGGGCGTCCAGCGCATCCTCAAGGATCAGGGCCCGCGCTATGTCATCGCCGTCGGCGAGGGCAAGGGGCTGGACGAAATCCTGCCGCTGATCGAGCAGGCGGAAGCCGCTGGGGACGAGGCCGAGCTCGAGGAAGCCGCGATGCTTGCCGATCCGTCGCTCGATCAGGAGTCGCGCGACAAGCTCTCTGACGTCCTCCGCGACCTCCTCGAGTGCAAACGCCTGCTCGAACGCGCCCGCGAACACTGAAGCCCCCATGGCCGAACGCGCCGACTGATAGAATTCCCATTCCAAAACTTCCGGAAATGGCCTATTCATTCCGCTAAAGGCTGCGCCGTTTCGGAGTTCTGCAATGACCGTCAAATTCGCTCTTCTCGGCGCTGGCCGCATTGGCAAGGTCCACGCCAAAGCCGTGACCTCCAATCCCAAGGCGCGGCTGGTCGCGGTGGCCGATGCCGTGGCGGACGCGGCCTCTGCTCTGGCCGGCCAATACGGTGCAGAAGTGCGCAGCATCGACGCCATTGAGGGCGCCGCCGATATCGACGCCGTCATCATCTGCACACCGACCGATACCCATGCCGCGCTGATCGAGCGCTTCTCGCGCGCCGGCAAGGCGATCTTCTGCGAAAAGCCGATCGATCTCGATGTCGAGCGCGTCAAATCCTGCCTCAAGGTCGTCGACGAGACCGGCGCCACCCTGATGGTGGGCTTCAACCGGCGCTTCGATCCGCATTTCCAGGCGGTCAAGGACGCGGTGCTGTCCGGTCAGGTGGGCGACGTCGAGATGGTCACCATCGTCTCGCGCGATCCCGGCGCCCCGCCGGCCGACTACGTCAAGCGCTCGGGCGGCATTTTCCGCGATATGACCATCCACGATTTCGACATGGCGCGCTGGCTGCTGGGCGAGGAGATCGACAGCGTCTCCGCCCAGGCCTCCGTCCTGGTCGACAAGGCCATCGGCCAAGCCGGCGACTTTGACAGCGCCTCGGTCATGCTCATCACCGCCTCCGGCAAGCATGCCACGATTTCCAATTCCCGCCGCGCCACTTATGGCTACGACCAGCGCATCGAGGTTCATGGCTCCAGGGGCGCCGTCGCCGCCGAAAACCAGCGGCCGGTCTCCATTGAGATCGCCAATGCCGCCGGCTATACCCGCCCGCCGCTCCATGATTTCTTCATGACCCGCTACACCGAAGCCTATGCGCGCGAGATCACCAGCTTCATCGACTTCGTGGAAGCGAAAACTCCCGCTTCGCCCAGCGGCGCCGATGGCCTTGTGGCCCTGGCTCTGGCCGAAGCGGCGTTGAAGTCGGTCAGCGAGGGCAGGGCGGTCAAGGTCTCCGAAGTCACCGGGCCCCTGGCCGACAGGAGCGTGTTCCAGGGCCGCTGAGGCCTGGTCGGCAATCGTGCTAGTCTCGGGCCATGCTCCGCCCGATGATTCCGCTGCTGCTGCTTGCCCTCTCCGCTCCCCCGTCGCTGGCGAGCGAACTCCTGGGCACCGTGACCGCCGACGGCGCCTGCGAGCGTCTCGTCATCGAGGACGTGGACCTCACCGCCCAATGCGGCACTCCGGTCATGCAGATGCATGAAAGCAACGGGCGCGTCGCCGCGTCGGCCGGCACCGGCGGCCAGGCCTGGTTCGGCCTCGCCGAACCCGAACGCATGGTGCTGTTCTATGGCCCCGGAAACGGAGACAACTGGACCGACCATGCCGTCAACCGGATCGTCGTCCACGACAACGCGACCGGCGCCAATGTCATCATGCGCGACGCCGCCGGCACCTGCACCTATCGCGATGCCGACCCCGGCCGGCTCGTCACCTGCGAGGCCGAGGATGCCGCGGGCAAGACCTACGCCCTGACCTACCGCACCGACGGCGGTCCTGGCTTCACCTTCTAGCCTAGGTCAGCAGCCACTCGTGCTCGGGCGCATTGTGGAATTTCCACACCCGCTTTGGCCCGGCCATGACGTTGAGATAATAGCTGTCATACCCCGCCGTCGTCGCCACCGGATGATAGCCGCGCGGCACCAGCACCACGTCCCCGTCCTCGATCGCCATCGCCTCGTCGAGGCTCCGGTCGTCGGTATAGACGCGCTGGAAGCCAAAGCCCTGAGGAGGGTTGAACCGGTGGTAATAGCTCTCCTCGAGCTGGCTTTCGTGCGGCAGGTTGTCCTGGTCGTGCTTGTGCGGCGGGTAGGAGGACGTGTTGCCCTGCGGCGTGATCACCTCCACCACCAGCAGCGCATTGGCTGCGCCATCATCCTCGGGCATGATATTGTAGACATGCCGGATATTGGCGCCCTTGCCGCGGGTGATGCGGGCATGCGTGCCCGGCGCAATCACCCTCGCATGGAAATCCCCGCCGCCCGGTGCCGAACACACGGCCAGCTCGAGATCGGTCGTCGCATCGACCGCCCAGTTGCGGCCTGCGGGCACGTAAACCGCCCAGGGCGCGCCCCCGAACGGGCTCATCCGTTCGCCCAACTCGCCGAAATCCTCGCCATCGACCGCGAAGCGCCCCTTGCCGCTGACGATCACGAGGCAGACCTCGCGCTCGGCGGTCGCCTCGCCATAGGCCTCGCCTGTTCTCAGCCGATGCAGACCAAAGCCCACATGCGCCCAGCCCGCCGAGGCTGGAGTGACGTCATGGATCTTTCCGGTCTGGCTCGTCGGACGGATCAGCAGGTGGGAGTGCGGCATCGGCAGTCTCCTTGGGGAAGGTATAGAAGAAATTCCAGGCCACATAGGCCAGCGCGGCGCCCACCAGGAAGGCCCAGAACATGTCTTGCGTGTAAAGCAGTTCCCAGCCCAGCCACAGGGCCAGGAACACGGCCACCGCCACGCGCCGCCACAGCGGCCGGAACCATTTCAGATCGTTTTCTTTCAGCGCCATGCCGGGTCCTGCCGTTCGATTGCCAAGTCATTCCGGCGCAGGCCGGAATCCATGCGCTGTTCTAACAACACTATGGACGCCGTTGATAGCCTTCAGAAGGGATCCCGGCTCTCGCCGGGATGACACAAGGAGGCAGCTACGCTTTCGGAAAGCCCTGCGTCTCGACCGTATAACCTGCTGCCGTCATCACCCGCATCAGCTCGGCATGCCCGATCTGCGCCATTTTCAGCGGCGGCGCCTTGACCGGGTCCTGCTCGGCCTCCACCACGAACCAGCCTTCATAGCCATGGTCGGCCAGCCGCTGCACGATGGCGCCGAAATCGAGCGAGCCGTCGCCCGGCACGGTGAAGGCGCCCAGCGCCACCGCATCAAGAAAACTCTGCTTGCTCCGATCAAGTCCATCCACCACGGCACGGCGAATATCCTTCACATGCACATGATTGATGCGCGCATGGTGCTTGTCGATCGCCCGCAACGGATCGCCGCCGGCAAAGGCCAGGTGCCCCGCGTCGAGCAAGAGCGGAATGCCTTCTCCCGACGCCGCCATGAACGCATCCAGCTCCGCCTCGGTCTCAACCACGGCCGCCATATGGTGGTGATAGCTCAGCGGCATGCCCTGTTCAGCGCACCATTCCCCGAATGCGGTCAGCGTCCGCCCATAGGTTTTCATCTCGTCATCGGTCAGTTTCGGCTTCTGCGCCAGCGGCACGTCGCGCTTCCCCTGGATCGAGCGGCCCACCTCGCCATAGACGATGCACGGCGCGTCGACGGCCTTGAACAGCTCGATCATCGGCGCGATCCGGTCCTTGTTGACCGCGAGCTCCTCGTTCACCAGCGTCCCGGAAAACCACCCGCCGCACAGCGTCACATCGGCCGCGCGCAGGATGGGCAGCATCACATCGGGGTCATCAGGGAACCGCCGCCCCTTCTCCATGCCGGTAAACCCGGCCGAGCGCGATTGCCTCAGGCACTCTTCCAGCGACACGTCATCGCTCAACTCCGGCAGATCGTCATTCCACCACGCGATCGGCGACATTCCCAGCCTGGCTTTCATTCATTTGCTCCCATTTTTGCCTCGCGGCCTCGTCGATCGCGGCGTCATTCCGGCGAAGGCCGGAATCCACGCTGGGGCCTTCCTGCCCAGCAGGGCGGGTGAGGGGTATCTCTCCCCGCGCTCGATTCTCTCAATTCCATCGTCATTGCCCGGCTTGTCCGGGCAATCCATCTCGCCTCCGCATGGACCACCGGGACAAGCCCGGTGGTGACGACCACTACGAGCTACTGACTACCCAATCCGCTGCGCCTTCAGCGCCTCGACATAGGCCGCGCGCGCCGCGTTGACGGTCGGCCTGTCGCTCACCTCGGGCACCGCCACGTCCCACCAGTGTCCGCCCGCTTCCGTGGTGATCAGAGGATCGGTGTCGATCACCAGCACATGCACGCCCGCCTTGCCTTCGCTGTCAGCCAGCGCCACCTCCAGCTCATCCACCGATCCGACCTTTCGGGCCGTTGCGCCCATGGATGCGGCATGCGCCGCAAAATCCACATTGGGCAGTTCGGCATGGTAGGTGTCGCGGAACAGATTGTTGAAATTGTCTCCGCCTGTGGCCATCTGCAGGCGGTTGATGCATCCGAACCCCGCATTGTCGAGCACTACGATGGTGAGCCTCACGCCCATCATCACCGCAGACACGATTTCAGAGTTCATCATCAGGTAGCTGCCGTCGCCGACCATCACCACCACGTCGTCGGCCGGTCGCGCCATCGCCACGCCCAGGCCGCCGGCGATTTCGTAGCCCATGGTCGAAAACCCGTAGTCGAGATGGTACGAGCCCGGGCCGTCGGCCCGCCACAGCTTGTGTAGTTCGCCCGGCAGTCCACCCGATGCGCAGACCAGCGTCGCCGCCTTGCGCCCTCGCTGCACTGCCCCGATCACCTGCGCATCCGATGGCAGAGCCGCATTTCCTGCCGCCCGCACAGCATCCGCTTCGACGACCCATTCTTCCTTGAGTTTCAAGGCTTTGTTCGTCCAGGCGGAATCAACCTGCCAGCCCATCAGCGCCGCATCGAGTGCTTCGAGGCCCACCCGCGCATCGGCCACCAGTGGCAGCGCATCATGCTTGTGGGCGTCGAATGCCTGCACGTTGAGGCCGATGATCTTTAGGTCCGGATTCTTGAACAGGGCCCATGAGCCGGTCGTGAAGTCCTGGAGGCGCGATCCGACCGCCAGCACCACGTCGGCGTCCTCCGCCAGCGCGTTGGAGGCCGACGACCCGGTTACTCCGACGCTGCCCATGTTGAGTTCATGGTCGTGGGGCAGGGCGCTCTTTCCCGCCTGCGTTTCCATCACCGGGATGCCATGCTCCTCGGCGAAGGCAGCCAGGCTTTCCGTAGCCTCTGAGTAGAGCACGCCACCTCCGGCGATGATGACCGGCTTTTTCGCCAGCTTCAGCGCCGCCGCCGCCGTTGCGAATTCATCCGCGTCCGGCATGACCCGCCGCGGCACCCAGACTTTTTCTGCAAAGAAGCTTTCTGGGTAATCATAGGCTTCCGCCTGCGTGTCCTGGCAAAGCGACAGCGTCACCGGTCCGCATTCGGCCGGGTCGGTCAGAACCTGCATGGCACGCCGCAAGGCGGGAATGATCTGCTCGGGCCGGGTGATCCGGTCAAAATAGCGGCTGACTGGCTTGAAACAGTCATTGGCCGAAACCGTGCCGTCGCCGAAATTTTCGACCTGTTGCAGCACCGGGTCCGGCAGCCGGTTGGCGAACACGTCGCCCGGCAGCAGCAGCAGGGGAATGCGGTTCACATGCGCTAGTGCCGCCGCCGTCACCATGTTCAGAGCACCGGGCCCGATCGAGGTCGTTGCCGCCATGAACCGGCGGCGAAAATTGGCCTTGGCATAGCCGATCGCGGCATGCGCCATGCTCTGCTCGTTCTGTCCGCGATAGGTCGGCAGCTGATCCTTTATGCCATGCAGCGCTTCGCCGATGCCGGCAACATTGCCATGTCCGAAAATCGCCCACACACCGCCGAAGATCGGCACGGTCTCGCCCGCGATCACGGTCTTCTGCGCCGCCAGAAACCGCGCCACGGCCTGCGCCATCGTCAATCGAACCGTCTGGCTCATCGCCACTCCTCATTCTTTTGGTGAGTTGCCCCCACCTAACCTGCCCCGGGGAACGCATCGAGCTTGCTTTAAAGCTGGCGAGCCACCGGCCGATCCCTCCCCCTGCCAGGGGGAGGCTAGGTGGGGGTAATCCTCAAACCCCATCCCAAGCCGCAACCAGTCCACCAAACCGCTCAGCCATCATCGCCACGGCCTCGTCGTCGCCGATCCGCCCATCGAGCCAGGCCCGTGCCGCGTCGCCGAAAATCGTCCGGCCGACGGCAAAGCCCTTGACCCACTTTGCCCCCTTGGCGGCCTTGAAGCCAGCAAGCAGTTCCTCCTGCGGCGCATCGAGCCCGAGTAGTACGACGCCACGGCAATAGGGGTCATTGGCGTCGATCGTCGCATCGATTTGCGGCCAGGCCTTCTCGTCCTGACTCTCGAGCTTCCACCAATCGGGCCTAATCCCGGCATCGTAGATTTCGCTCATCGCCCGCGCCACCGTATCATCAGCCATCGGCCCATGCTTGCCGGCGATGATTTCCACCAGCAATTCGCGCCCGATCTTGCGCGCCGCGTCGAACGCCGCACGCAGCTTGTCGATCTGCGTCTGTCGCAGCTCAGCCGGGTCATCCGGATGATAAAAGCACAGCACCTTGATGCAATGATCCACCGGCCATTCGACCAGCCGCGACCCCAGGTCCTGCGTGAATTCAAACTGCAGCGGCCGCGATCCAGGCAGTTCGATCGGCTTGGCCACCCAGAAATTCGGAATGGCACTCGCCGCATAAAGCGCATCGCGCCCATATTTGTCGTCGAGCAGCATGCCGAAGCCATCGCGGCCTTCGGCCACTTGCGCCGCCGCCTTTACGGCCAGCACTTTCAGGTCAGGTATCCGCGCCAGCTTTTCCGTATCGCCTTCGGCCATGTCTTCGAGCTGCAGGCGATGATCGATCGCCAGTGCGCGGAGGCTCGGGATTTCACGCCGCCGCGTCGTCGCCCAATGCACGTGATTGATCGCCTCGTCCTTGCGCAGCGCCCGTTCCTTGCTGCCATGCTCCAGGAAATAGTTGAGCTCCGTCCAGGTCGGGATTTCCGGCGCACACAGCAGCCGGCTCACCGCAAAAGCGCCGCAGGCATTGGCCCAGGTCGCACTCGTTTCATGTGGTTCGCTCCGCAGCCAGCCGCGCAGGAAACCGCTCATAAAGGCGTCGCCGGCCCCCAGCACATTGTAGACTTCGATCGGAAATCCCTTGCCGACGATTCCGTCTTCCAGGTCATCCGGAATGGCCCCGTCATAAACGATGCAGCCCATCGGCCCGCGCTTGAGCACGATCGTCCCGCTTGAATAGGACCGGATGGTCTTGAGCGCCGCGGTGAGGTCGCTCTCGCCCGAAGCGATCAGCACCTCTTCCTCGGTCCCTACGATCAGGTCGCAATCGGTCAGCACCGTCTGCAGGTGCTTGGAGACCTCGTCCGACGCGATGTAGCGGCTGTCGCCTGCATCATGCCCGGCAAGACCCCACAGGTTCGGCCGGTAGTCGATATCGAACACGACCTTCCCGCCGTTTGCCTTTGCGATCCGCATCGCCTTGCGCTGCGCCGCGTCGCTGTTGGGCTTGGCGAAGTGCGTGCCCGTCACCAGCACGGCTTTGGCCGATCGGATGAAATCCTCGTCGATATCGCCCTCATTTAGCGCCGCATCGGCGCAGTTGTCGCGATAAAAGATTAGAGGGAAGGATTTGTCGTTCTCGACCGAGAGCAGTACCAGCGCCGTCAGTCGTTCTGGGTCGGTGACGACGCCTTTGGTCTCGACCCCCTCGCGTTGCAACTGCTCACGAATGAACCGCCCCATCTGCTCGTTGCCGACGCGCGTGATCAGCGCCGACTTCAGCCCCAGTCGAGCCGTCCCCACCGAGATGTTGGTCGGGCATCCACCCACCGACTTGGCGAAACTTCCGACGTCTTCCAGCCGCGTGCCGATCTGCTGGCCGTAAAGGTCGACCGAGGCGCGACCGATGGTGATCACGTCCAGCGTTTGATCGGCAGTATCACTGATGCCAGGGGCCATGCCCAACCTCCTCGGGCAAACTCGTTCTCATCTATGAAACACAAATTCCGTAAGTCGGCAATGTGGAATGAATGTTCTATTTTAGCGCTGGCGGCGACGCTCGGCGACGGAGACGGTGAGCGCGGTGGCAAAGGCGAGGCTCGCCGACAGCGATCGGAAACCGGCATGGTCCGCTTCAATCACCTCGAACCAGATTTTTGCCGAGGTGGCGAGCGGCGACAGGGCGGAATCGGTCAGCGCCACGAGCGGCACCCCGCGATTGGCCAGGGCCTGCGCCTGAGCAGCGCTTTCGGGAGCGTAAGGCGAAAAGCTCACGGCGAAGGCGGCGTCCCGCGCCGTTGCCAGGGCAAGGAGGTCATCATCATTCCCCGCTGCTGAACTGACCACCTGACACCGCACCTTGAGCTTGCCGAAGGCATAGGCCATCGAGGTGACGACGGGAAAACTGCGTCGCCGGGCGATCAGGTAGATCGTGTCTGCCCTGGCCAGCACCTCGACCGCGGCTTCCAGTTGCGCCGGGTCGATGGCGCTGCTCAGCGCATCCAGGCTCTGATGCGCGGCACCGATGAAACCCTTGAGGATCGTGCCGCTCTCGGTCTCCGCCGCCCCGCCGGACTCGAGCTGCCGCAGCCGCTCCTCATAGGATGCATTGCGTCCCCTCAGTCGGGCCTGGAACAACTGCTGCAGTCCGGAAAAGCCGTCGAAGCCGAAATGCTGGGCGAAGCGAACCAGCGTCGACGGCTGCACGTCGGCAGCCTGCGCGATGCTGGCCGTGGTGCCGAACGCCATTTCGTCGGCATGATCGAGCGCATAGAGCGCCACCTGCATCAACCGCTTCGGCAGCGCGTCCCGCTGCCTCATGATCGCAAATCGGAGGCTGTCGAAATCGGCAGGAGCTGGCATTCGAATACTCGCGGAACAGACATTCTATTCTTGGAACGGAATCGTCACGCGATGCAAGCGAAAGGCGAGACCGGTTTAACCGGCCTCGCCTCCCAAATGCTATCATTCTGCTAGCGAAGCGCTTTCAAACGCTAGGCGGCGACGAGATTTGGCGTCTTTTCGCGGCTTTCCACCCAGAAAATGAAGGCGGATGCGCCCACGATCAGCGCTGCGCCGGGCCAGAACCAGACCGAAGGCACCTGTCCCAGCATCACCCAGCCGACCAGCCCGCTCAGCGGCACTTTGACGTCGCCGAAAGGCTGCAGATAGGTCGCGTCCGCCGATTTGTAAGCGAAAGCAAGCACATACTGAGCCGCTGCCGTGAGCGCGCCGAGCAGCAACAGCAGCATTAACCCGGTCCCGTCAGGCAGGGCGAACGGAAAGCCCGGCGCCATGCCAAGGGGCAGGATGCCCCCCAGCGCATTGGCCACCAAGAGGATCGCCAGATGGTTGGGGGTCATCAGCACCAGCAAGGAAATCGTCAGCGTTTCCGGGGATTCTCCCTTGCGCGTCAGATACTTGGTGAGGATATCGGTACCCGCCCACAGGGCCGCCGCCGCGATCGGGATCAGCGCCTGCAGCCCGATTCCCTCGGTCCCGACGCCGGAAACGATGATCGCGCCGGCAAAGCCGGCCATCGCCGCCACGAACCGCGCCGCCGAAACCCGTTCCCCCAGGAACAGGGCCGACCCCACGATGATGAACAGCGGCCCGGTCGCCAGCAGCGTCACCATTTGCCAGATCGGCACGCCGGACGCGTAACCATAGACGAACACGTGCACGCCCAGCGCCGATACGAAGGCCCGGATTTCGTGGGCCAACGGGTGAGACGTCCGCATATTGTTGAGGCCGATCCGCAGGATCAGCGGCAGCGCCAGCACCGAAGCAATGAGATATTGCCAGAAGGCCATGCCGGTCGAACTCATGCCGAAACCGCCATATTCGGCCGGGGTCGGCAAAACCGACTGCAACGTGTTCGTCCCGGCAAAGGTCAGGCTGGCAAGCAGCATGAACACTGCGCCCGTGGTCGCGGCGCTGTGGGAAGTCGAGGAAATCTGGTTCATCTGTCGTCCTTTCCGTAACCAGTTTCCTCAGGGTTACGGGAGGCGACGAGCCGGCAAGGCGCGGCCAAAAGCCCGCGCGCGCCGGCAAGGGCGCTTGGTCCCGTTCTCTTTCATCCGGACTATACCGTCGGCCCCGGAATTGCACCGGATCTGCTGACCCTTCGGACCCTGGGGGCCGAAGGCGCTCGCGGGCTTGGCATCGCTGCCTTTACCGCCGGTGGGGAATTGCACCCCGCCCTGAGAACAATGCAGGCAAGCCTGCACGACAATATCTAGGACAAGGGCCACCCCCGCACAAGGCGGCACAAGGGTGTAACCATCCGCTCTCATGCCGCTCGAAAGAAAATCCACCTCCTGCACACCGATTGTGCATTTCCAAACCCGCCACGGCATATTAAACAAGACAGGACTTGGATAATCGGAAATCGCCGTCATGTCGGACACAGTTGAGGGCCGCTGGGCCGAAATTTTCGGACCCCGTTACCTGCCGGTAACCACTATTCTGGCTCTTGGGGTCACCCTTTTCGCGTTCAACGCCTTTCTTTCGGCTGCGGCCTTGCCCTCTGCCGTGCACGAATTGGGAGGGGTCGAGGTCATTTCCTGGGCCACCACCCTCTATCTGGTCTTTGCCATCGTGGGCGGTGCCGCGGCCGCCCTGCTCAAGCGCCGCCTTGGGTCGCGGGGCTCCCTGATCGGCCTCGCCGCGGTCTTTCTCGTGGGTACGCTGGTCGCCGCGATCGCCGGCGACATGACGCAGGTGCTCGTCGGCCGCGCCGTCCAGGGCTTTGGCGAGGGCGTCGTCGCGGCCTTGTGCTTCGCGCTCATTCCCGAACTGTTCCCGAGCCGTCTCGTCCCCAAGGTCTTCGGCATGCAGGCCGTGGTCTGGGCCGTAGCCGCCTTTGGCGGACCGGCCGGGGCAGGGGCGCTGACCGAACTGATTTCCTGGCGCGCTGCCTTTCTCATCAACGTCCCCTTCGTTCTGATTTTCATCACCATGGTCCTGCTCGTCGTCCCGCGCGGCGAGAAGTCGGTCGAGGCCCACGGCTTTCCCGGCGTGCGGCTTCTCACTATCGGCGCCGGCACCATGCTCGTTGCGCTGGCAGCCGTTGTCGAACCGGCACAGGCAGCGCTCCTCCTCGTCGGTGCAGCGGCCTTGCTCGGGCTGGCCGCGTGGCTGGACCGCCGCGCCACCCAGCGCCTCATGCCGCCGGACGCCTTCTCGCTGAATACGGCCGTCGGCTCCGGCCTCTGGGTTTTCCTGCTCATGCCCGTCGCCGGCGCAGCCACGGCCGTCTATCTCATCATGCTGCTCCAGCAATTGTGGGACTACGGGCCGACCCAGGCCGCCGTCACCGGTGCTGTCATGGCGGTCGCCTGGAGCCTGTCTTCGGTCACCGTGGCCAATGTCCGCCAGCGCGCCACCCGCCGCATCCTTATTCGCACCGGCCCGCTTCTCCTCTGCCTGGGACTGGTCCTGGTCCTTATGGGCCTCGAATGGACCCAGCTGCCGGTCCTGCTCGTCGGCCAGGCGCTGATCGGCATGGGGTTTGGTATTTCCAATGGCTACATCATGCTCACCATCATGGAAGCCAGCACCGATGCCGAGCGCGATCGCACGTCGGCCCTGTTGCCCACCACCCAGTCCGCAGGTAACGCACTGGGCGCCGCCCTTGCCGGCGTTGCTGCCAATGCCGCGGGCTATCCGCTTGCGGTCGAGAAGTCCGACGTCCTGGGCTCGATCATTCCGCTTTTCGTCATGGCCGCCGCGTTCGCGATCCTTGCCTTCCTCGCCGCCCTTCGCATGGTGCAGCTTGCCAAGACCACGCCTCTGGCGACCTTCGCAGAGGAGTAAATCCAACCAGGTCTTTGCGGCTCGACTTAACGGGCTGCAAAGACCTTTGTGACAAGTGTCGTTTGACCCCAGTCACTTAGCTCCAGGAACCGCGCTATTGCCGGTTGAGCTCCATACTCCGAAGGCGCATCCAATGCTCAAATTGCTCAAGGCTCGTTCCCTGCGCTTCTGGGTCGCGCTTGGCATGGTCGTCGCCCTGGCGCCACTGACACTGTCCGCCGTCATCGGTCATTTCGTTCTCAATGGCAGCGTCATCTCCGCCTTCGACGATGTCGCCAAGCGCCAGCGCAGCGAACTCGGCCCCCTGCAGGATTTGCGCATTCTCGTCTGGGATACGCTGATCCCCATCGATGAATACGTCAATGAAGGCGGCCCGCAGCAGCCGCTGCTGTTCCGCGAATTGCGCAGCCGCATCGAGACCGGCTTCGTCGATATCCGCGTCCAGTTCGCCGATGATGCCGACGCGCTGCTCCACCTCGACAATGCGTTCGAAAGCTGGGAAGTCGCCCAGAACCTGGCCACCACGCTGACCGCGGATGCGCTTGCTCCAGACGATCCGGAAGCCGAGCGGCAGGCCAAGCTCTTTCACGCCAATATCGCAGCCACATCGGATCGGCTTGGGCAAGCCTTCGACGTCATCCAGGCGAAAATTGCCGCCGAGCACGATGCGGCGGTGAAATGGTCCGAGGATGCCGGCCTCGTCCTCGCAGTTGCTCTCGGCCTGTCGCTCGTTGCCGTCGTGGCCGGCGTCGTGCTTGTCGGTCTCATCATGTCCCGCAGCGTCGATCGTCTTGTCGATGGTGCTGCGCGCTTCGCCAATGGTGACCGCGATCACCGCATTGATATCAGCGTGCCCCCCGAACTCAGCCGCGTCGCGCTCGAATTCAACCGCATGATTGCGCGCATCGATGCCTCGGAAACCGCGCTGGCCGGCCTCGCGCGCGTCGACGAATTGACCCAGTTGCTGAACCGCCGCGCCTTCGACGAAGCACTTGCCCGTCTCCATGCGGGGATTGTGAGTGGCTCCGCAGCTGGTGCTTTGCTCACGCTCGACATCGACCACTTCAAGGCGATCAACGATACGCACGGACACGCGGCCGGCGACGCGGTGCTGCGCAGCTTCGCTGCAACGCTGCGCAATTCAGTCCGCGCCGGCGATCAGCTTTATCGCATCGGTGGGGAAGAATTCGCGATCATTCTGGCTGGAGCAGGTCCGGACAAGGCGGTGGATCTCGCCAATCGCCTGCGTGAGGCTGTATCGGCGCAGCCGATACCCTATCGCGACGTCAAGATACCAGTGACGGTCAGCGTCGGTGCGGCAATGCTTTCGGGTGACCTGACCCCAGCGGAGCTGCTCGAGGCAGCCGATGCTGCGCTCTACAAGGCCAAGACCGACGGGCGCAATCGTGTGGTGCTCAGTAGCTGAACATGCCGAGGCGCCGCTCCAGGGGCGGCGCCTTCGCTGTGTTGCTTTTAGCCTTCCAGCCACTTCACCTGTTCCGGGGTCAGCTTGATCTCGAACGCCTTGAGGCTGTCTTCGAGCTCCACCAGGCGACGCGGCCCGATCAGAGGCACGCTGGGGAAGGGCTGGGCCAGCACATAGGCCAGCGCCACATGGATCGGGTTGTGCCCGAGTTGCTTGGCCAGTTCGATGGCCCGATCGCGGCGGCCAAAATTCTGCTCATTGTACCAGACGCGAACCAGTTCCTCGTTGTCGGTCTTGTCCCGGCCGGCAAGGTCGGTGAAGAAGCCGCGTGCCTGGCTCGACCACGAGAAGTTGGTGACCTGGCGATCGATCAGCCACTGCTTGAAATCAGGTGTCGCGGCAGTGACGCAGCCGCCCCAGATCGGATCGAGCATCTCGGCCAGCGCAAAGTTGTTGCTGAGCGCCTGCGGCTTCGTCTTGCCGGTGCGCTCGGCATAGGCGATCGCCTCGTCCATGCGCTCCTTGGTCCAGTTTGAACCGCCGAACGGCCCACGGATACGGCCGGCCTTGACCTCGGCATCCATCGCATCGACGAACTCACTCACCGGCACATCGGTATTGTCGCGGTGCATGAAATACACGTCGACATAGTCCGTCTGCAGGCGGTCGAGCGACTGGGTCAGCTGCTTGCCGATGACATCGGGGTAGACGAGCGGCGAATGCGCACCCTTGCCGATCACCACGGCCTCTTCGCGGACGCCGCGACTTTTCTGCCATTCGCCGAACAACTTTTCGGTGTACCCGCCCGCATAAATGAAGGCGGTGTCGAAGATATTGCCACCACGCTCCCAGAACGCATCGAGCAGGATCGCGCCCGATGAGAAAGTCCGGAAATCCTCGAAGCCCAGAGCCACGGCCGATGCAGGCTTGTTGAGGCCGGGGATCGTGCGCTTTGGGATAATCCCTGTATTCGGCCCGAGCTTGCGATTGTCGATCGTGTTGACGCGGTTGGTGTGTTTTTCGACCGAGTATTCGATCCCTGCATCCTTGCGCCACTGGTCGAGTACGCGCGCATTGCCAAGGCTGTCGGCCCAGGTCATGCCCGGCGCTGGAAACTCCTGCTTGCCTTCGAGAATGGCCAGCGATGCGGCATCCGCCTCGAACGAATAGACATGGGCGGTTTCATTGACCGAAACCGTCTCGGTCTTGTCGCCCTTGATGATGTCGATCCGGCCCAGGCCCTGGTCGCGATTACCATTGGCAAACCAGAAGTCCGGCACTTCGATCCGGCCGTCCGAGCCATGGATGCGCAGCACATTGTCGAGGTTGGCCATGACGGCACAGGAAACCTGAGCGACGATGCCATTCTCGAAGGTCAGCAGCGCCGCTGCCCAGTCATCGGTCCCCTCGTCATTGAGCTTGGCCGTGCCCGAAACCTTCACCGGATCTGCAAATGGCTTGCCCAGTGCGGCGCCGGCAATCAGCCGCGCCATGGAAACCGGATAGCCGCCGACATCCAGGATACCACCGCCGGCGAGTTCCGAAGCAAACAGCCGGTGCTGCGGCTGGAATTTGCCCATCGAGAAGCCGAAGCTCGACTGGATCATCCGCACTTCGCCGATGGTACCGGATTTGATCAGGTCGATGAGCTGCTTCACCTGCGGGTGCAGGCGATACATGAAGGCTTCGCCGGCAAAGGTGCCGGCCCTCTTGTGCGCGTGGAACACGGCGTCGATTTCGTGCGCTGAAAGCGCCAGCGGCTTTTCGACCAGCACATGCTTGCCCGCTTCGGCCGCCTTGATCGCCCATTCGGCGTGCCCGGTATGCGGCACCGCGATGTAGACGGCGTCGATCTCCGGATCGGCGAGCAGTGCGTCATAGCCATGGACGACACGAACGCCCGGGAAGTCCGTAGCAAGGTTCGGCTTGCTGGGGTCGCGGGTCGCGATGGCCGCGAGCTCGCCATGCTGCGAACCGTTGACCCCGCCGCGGAAAGCCTTGGCAATGCTGCCCGGGCCAATGATGCCCCAACGAATTTTATTGTCAGTCATGTTCTTTCCTCGCCGGAGCGTCGCCGTTGCCGGGCTGCGTTTATCGGCCCGCGCGATGCTCGCTTCAATGTTTTACGTCGGGACGTTGCCCTTCAGCCCGGAGCCGCTGGTCTTGAACAAGCTTTTCAATTGCTCTTGGGTCACGTGATTTCTAAGTTAGCGCGCTCACAGATGACCTACCCCGATTTAGAGTAGGCGGACCGGGCGGAAAGTAAGATGGATTCTCCCCTCTATTACGAGCCTCGGGTGAACGGCGTCGAACGCCTGCCCACGGCCCTGCAGATGTTTGTGACGTCTCCACGCCTCATGAGGTCGGCCCACTGGCACGCCCAGGTGGAGGTGAACTACATCGTCCGCGGCTGGGCGCATTATCGCATGTCCGGTCACGAAGCCCGCTTCGCAGCTGGCGATTTCGCCCTCTTTTGGGGAGGCCAGCCGCATTGCCTCGATGACGCTTCGGACGACCTGGTCTATGCCGGAGGCCATTTGCCGCTCGTGCATTTCTTTCGCTTGCGCCTGCCATCCGATGTCCAGGCACGACTGATGCAGGGTTCCACCCTCGTCTCCAGTGCCACCGACGCTGCCGATCCGGTCAACTTCCAGCGCTGGCTCGACTACACCCGCTCGGGTGATCCCATGAAGGCCAGTCTGGCTGTCGATGAAATGCTTCTGCGGATCGAACGCCTGCGCTTTTCGCCCTACCGGCTTCTCCCGGATGTCGATCCCATCGTCGATGCCGACGGCCTCGACCAGCACACGTCGCCGATCGTCGTGCGTATCTGTGACTACATCGCCGGCAATTTTCGCGAGGAAATCGACTCCGTGGACATCGCCGTCGCGGCCGACATTCACCCCAAATACGCCATGACCGTCTTCAAGAAGTCGACGGGCATGACGCTCAACGACTACATCAACCTGCTGCGCCTTTCCTATGCTCAGGCCATGTTGATGCGCGACGATGCCAGCGTTCTGACCGTGGCGATGGACAGCGGTTTCGGGTCGCTCAGCGCCTTCAACAAGTCGTTCCGCAAAATGTCCGGCATGTCGCCCAGCGATTTCCGGCGCGATGTCCGTGGCCGTCCGGAAGTGGCGCCGGATTCGGCCCGGGTGGCCGACGTGCACTGCAACTAGGACCCGGCGGAATGGGGCGGCGGGGCTGGCTGGCAGTGCTCTTTGGCCTTGTGATTGTCGCAGGCCTCATCGTCATTCGCGCCGCTGATCCCTATATCGTCGTCGTCACCCGGGAGGCGACGTTCGATGCCTTCCAGCAGCTTCGCCCGCGCGAAGCGCCACCCGACCTGCCGATCCGCATCATCGATATCGACGAGGCTTCGCTGGCCGCCCTTGGTCAGTGGCCCTGGCCGCGCTCGCGCATGGCTGAGTTCTCGGCCCGGCTGACGGAAATGGGTGCGGCCGCCGTCGTCTTCGATCTTCTGTTCAGCGAACCCGATCGCATGTCCCCTCGGGCCATGACGGGAGCGGGCGATGACTACGACCTGCAGTTCGCCGACGTCCTGGCAACGGGTCCCACGGTGCTCAGTCTTGCCCAGAGCCGCCGCGCCGAACCGGCCAGTCTCGTTCCGAAGTCCGGCCTGGCGGTAACAGGTGCCGACCCCATGCAGGCCATGCCAGACCTGGGTGGCGTGGCCGAGCCGATTGGCATCCTTGCCGATGCCGCATCGGGCCTTGGCGTCGCCAGCCTCGATCGGATGGGGGCAGGGGTGGCGCGCCGTCTTCCCCTGCTGTGGCGCAGCGGCGACGCGGTCCTGCCGACCCTTTCGGTGGAAGCGCTGCGCGTGGCACTCGGCGTCTCCACGCTCCTCGTCATGGGCGATGGCGCCGGAACGGTCGAACAGGTACGGATTGGCGACCTCGCGATTCCCACCGGGCCGAGCGGGGACATGTGGTTGTACTACCGCACTCTGCAGCCTGACATCTACGTTCCGGCCCGGGACC
Organism: Devosia lucknowensis; assembly: GCF_900177655.1. Classification (NCBI taxonomy): domain Bacteria; kingdom Pseudomonadati; phylum Pseudomonadota; class Alphaproteobacteria; order Hyphomicrobiales; family Devosiaceae; genus Devosia; species Devosia lucknowensis. The sequence goes on from NZ_FXWK01000001.1 coordinate 782,921, forward strand.
TTCTGGGCGACGGCTATGCCGATCTGCAACCGCTCGTGTCAGGGCACATCGTCCTGGTTGGTGCCTCCGCCAGTGGCCTCTTCGATATTCGCACCAGTGCACTGGGCGAGGCCGTGCCTGGCGTTTCCATTCACGCACAGGCGCTAGAACAGATGCTGACCGGCACGTTCCTGCAGCGCGCCGACTGGGTCGGCGGAGTGGAGATGCTCGTCTTCGCCGCGGCGGGCCTTGTCATCGTCTTCGCCGTTGTCGTCGCTGGCCCGCTGCTCGGACTGGGCGTTTCGCTGGTCGTGGCCGCACTCCTGGTTGCCTTCAGCTGGTGGGCCTTCTCCGTCCCGCGCCTCTTGATCGACCCCAGCTTCGCCCTGATCGGGGCCTTGCTGCTCTACGCGTTCATGGCCTTTTTCCGCTTTACCGTGACCGATGCCGATCGACGGCGCATCCGCCGCGCCTTCGCGCACTATGTCGAGCCCCGGCTCCTGACGCGGATCGAGGCCGATGCGCGCCTCCTCAGGCTCGGGGGCGATATCAGGGACCTCTCCGTCATGTTCTGCGATGTGCGCAATTTCTCCGCCCTGTCGGAACGCACCGAACCATCGGCGCTTGTCGCCTTGCTCAACGGCCTGTTCGGTGTCCTGGGCACGGCCATCGTCGAGCGCAACGGCACCATCGACAAATTCATGGGCGATGCCGTCATGGCGTTCTGGAACGCACCGGTCGATGTGGACCGCCACGCCGAACAGGCGTGCCTCGCGGCCCTTGCCATGCGCAACGCCCTCGATCGCTTCAATGCCGACAAGCGCGAACCGATCGCCATAGGCATCGGCATCGCCACCGGTCCCGCGCTGGTCGGCAATATGGGCTTCGAGCAGCGCTTCGATTATTCCTGCATAGGCGATACCGTGAACGTGGCCAGCCGCATCGAGGGGCAATGCCGCGCGGTTGGCCACGATATTCTCGTTACCGCAGCGACCGCAGCGGCCGCGTCGGCCCTGGCCGTGCTCCCGGCAGGCTCGGTGGCGCTCAAGGGCATGAGCGACCGCGAGGACATCGCAATCCTGGTCGGCGATGCAACGATCGCGGGGTCACGGCCCTTCGCCGACCTCGCAGCTGCGCACGAAAAATTCCTGACCGACCTGGCGGCGGGGGCAGACACCAGACAATCGCTCGATGAATGCCGCCGCCTGGCGCTTGTGGTGGATAACAGACTGGGCCGCTTCTACGATGCCTGCCTCACCCGGCCAGCCGACTTCCGCCCGATGACCGAAGTGCACGGCGCCTAGAGGCGCCCGTGCCCCAGCATCGCCATGGCGCCGATCAGCAGCGCGCCGATGATCCAGATGGCGCCGGCCAGCATCGAGAAACCTTCGATGAAATCAAGGCCGGGGTCTTCTTCATGGTCCATGCGTCGTTCTCCTCTCGTGATTGCGCCGGTGTTCGTTCCCCGGCGTCCCTCAGAACTCCGGATCGTAGTTGAAGTAGATCGGATTGGACAGGGCGACCATATTCTGGCTGAGCGCCATGGAGTTGGGCACTTCGGGATAGGGCGCCTGGGGGCCTTCGATTTCGACGCGGTAATAGCTGCGATCGGTGGGCGAGGGGGTGTCGGTGAACCGGACGGTGCGGGTGGTGGCGTCGGTAAGAAGGGTCGCGAAATCGCTGCGGTTCTTGATGACGCGGACCTGGTAATTCGCGCCGGGAATGCCGCCGCCCAAGAGGCGGACTTCAAAGGTGACGTGGGCGCCGGTGGGGATGGCGTTGTCGCCCATCATCATGTCGAATTGGCCAGTTCCCGTGGTGTCTGCGAGGAGTTCGACGCGGGGGTTGTAGGGGTTGGAGCTGACCGAGGCGCGGCCTTGCTTGAGCGCTGTCAGGATCGCGGGTTTGCCGCGGTCGGTGGCGTAAATCCAGGTGGTGGGGGTGCCGACATAATTGCCTGATCGCTCGATGGTCAGGGGGACGATGAGGGCCGGGTCATCGGGCATGCCGTGGTGGGAATCGCTGCCGCCGCGGGCGCCGAGCATGCGGCCGGAGAGCAATTGATCGTCCCAGATGCGGACGCTCGGGATGTTCTTGGGCCAGATGCTGGTGTTCCAGATTTCGATACTGTCTGCGAGATCGAACGAGAACCCATAGTGGTTCTTGTGGTGCGGGTGATTGGCCGACCAGTGGATGCCGAGGTCGTGCTTGAGTTTGAGGAGATCCCAGTCCCTTGCATTGCGGGCGTCGAAGATGGCTTGGTGATCGTAAGGCTCGGCCGAGAGGATGTTGACGTGGCCGCGAGGGGCGGTGAGTTCGGCGCCGTAAAAGAGGAGCACGCTTTCGGATGTGTATTCGGGATCGGCCCAGGTGTTCTGGGCGACGGCGCCCTGGACGTGGACGTCGTGGTCGGTGATGGCGAGATAATCGAAGCCGAGCGTTTCGGCAAAGCCGATGATGCGGGATTGGGGGTTGTTGGAGCTGTCCGTCGAGTGCCGGCAATGCATGTGCCAATCGCCCTTGAGCCAGACGCCGTTATTGAAACCGGGGAGCGGGGGGAGTGTGCTGGGGAGGGGCGGGATCATGGGTTTTTCTCTTGGTCGAGGGCCCCCACCTAGCCTCCCCTGGGTAGGGGCAGCGACGGCGAAGGGGACGCTGAAGCTGAAGCGCAACACCGGTGCACCCCTCCCCCTTCTTCAGGGGGAGGCCGGGTGGGGGTGCCTCACCCCAAAGCGATGGTTTTGATCTCAAACGGTTTGAAGGCCAGGTCGATGGTTTTTGCGCTTTCGGCCAAGGTGGACGTGTCCGTCTCATAGAGATCGGTTTCCCTGATCCTTGTGGCGTTCGGCAGCGTCAGGGTGACCGTGCCGGCCTTGTTCTGGGTTTCCCAGAGGCGGAGGATCGTGCGCTTGCCGTCTTCGCTCTGCTTGACGGTTTCGATGGCGATCTGGTCGCTTGATAGGGTCGCGACGGAGGCCAGTGTCGGTGCAGTCGTTGCGGCGCCCGCGAGGAGGCAAAGCGGCTGGTTGAAGGCGGTGGCGGCGTTGTGGACCGCTTGCAGGTCGCCGGCGTGGACGAGGAGCGCGTAGCGCAGGCGATGTTCGCCCTGGTCGGCTTCTGGCCATGGGAAGACCGGGGATTTGACCAGGGTCAGGCGCAGGGTCGAGCCCTTGGCGTCATAGCCATATTTGCAATCGTTGAGCGCGGCGACGCCGAACCCGGCCTCGCTGAGATCGACCCAGCGGTGCATCGAGGTTTCGAAGCGCGCCTTGTCCCACGATGTATTGGCGTGGGTGGGGCGGGTCAGGTGGCCGAACTGGGTTTCGGCGCGGCTGACATCTGTGCGGATGGCGAGGGGGAAGCCGGTCTTGAGAAGCGTCTGGTGCTCGTGCCAACCCACCATGGTGTCGAATTCGAGCTGGCCGGCGTCGGCGGCGAGTGAGATCACCTGCACGATTCGGGAATTCTCATAGGTCCATTCGAAGCGGATGGCGGCGCGCCAGGGGCCGGTTTCGACGACTTCGGCCGAGACCAGGGTATCGACGGGCCAGGACTGGTCTTCGACATAGTCATCGATGTCCCAGGCGTCGAAATCGATCGGGATATCGCGATGGGCGACGAAGGCGTTTCCGAGCTTGCCGGGCTGGATGGCTTCGCGGTTGCGGAGTTTGTCGAAGAGCGAGGTGAGCTGGCCTCGGGTGTTGAAGGTGGCGCGGAGCGTGGCGTTTTCGAGGTGGGTGGGGGAGACGGAGAGCGTGGTTTCGGGTGCGGATGCCGTTGCCTCGGTGAAGGTCAGGGCAGTGGCGGAGAGGGGCGCGAAACCGGCGGAGGGGGCAACGGTTTCGGTTGAGCCGTCGGCGCATGTGATGGCTTGGGCCGTGACGGTCTCGCCGGCAACGACGATGGCCGACGTGCCGGTGGGAAGCGTCAGCAGATCGGTGCGGGTGAGGCTCGTGGAATTGAGGACCGTGTAGGTGCCGGCCGTCGCGAGGGGCGCGGCCAGTTGGTCGCGTAGGGCTGCGGCTTCGGAAAAGAACGCGGCGTAGTCGCGGTCGCTGTCTTCGTAGACGAAGCCGATGGAGGTGCCGGGCAGGATATCGTGGAACTGGTTGAGGAGGACCGTTTTCCAGAGCCGTTCCAGCGTGTCCTTGGGGTAAGCGATGCCATGTTGGCTCGCGAGGACGGCCAGAACTTCGAGATCGTGGAGGGTCTGCTCGGCGAGGCGATTGTTGCGCTTGTTTTTTGCGACCGAGGTCAGGGTGCCGCGGTGATATTCGAGATAGAGCTCGCCGACCCAGCTCGGAAAAGCGTCGGGCTCGTAGTTCATGCGCTCGACGAGGCGCTTGAAATAGGGCGCCATGGGCTCGTGCTTGATCTTTGGGCAGCCGGGAATGCCGCGCTCCATGCGGCGGACATTTTCGAGCATGCCGCGGGTCGGGCCGCCGCCGCCATCGCCGTGGCCATAGACAAGGAACAGTTCGTCGTGGAGGCCCTGCTGGCTGAAGCGTTTCCAGGTGCCCATGACGTGGCTGGGAACGAGATCGGGGCAATAGGTGGTGTTGATCCCGTCATATTCGTAACGCTGGGTCGTCAGGAAATACGCGGGGACCTTTGTGCCGTCCAAGCCCTGCCAGAAGAAGATTTCATGCGGCATGCGGTTGGTGTCGTTCCAGCTCATCTTGTGGGTGATGAAGACTTCGAGGCCTGAGAGGGCCATGAGCTGGGGCAGGGCGGCGGTGTAGCCGAAAGTGTCCGGAAGCCAGACGATTTTGGGCGTCACACCGAATTTTTCCTGATGATATTTGACGCCCTTGGTGATGTGGCGGACGAGGCTTTCGCCCGATGCGATGACGACGTCAGGTTCGAGCCAGAGCGCGCCTTCGATCTCGAAGCGGCCGGCTTCGACCTGGCCTTCGATACGGCTGAAAAGCTCGGGATAATCCTCCTCGAGGTAATCGAGCAGCACGCCCTGATTATACATGAAGCGGTAGTCGTCATATTCGTCCATGAGCGAGAGGGCGTTGGCCATGGAGCGCGCCATTTTCTGGCGGGTTTCGCGCACGCGCCAGAGCCAGGCAACGTCGATATGGGTGTGGCCGGTGGCGACGATCTGGGGCATGGCATCGGCGTCGGCCTCGGCATAGAGCGCGTCGGCGCGGGTGCGGGCGGCTTCAAGGCTCGCCGCAAAACGGTCGGGATTGCCGGGGCGGAGGTCGATGAGGTCGATGGCTTCATCGATATGGCGGAGGAGGCGGGCGCGACGGGCGTCGTCGGGTTTTAAGAGTCGAGCGACGTCGAGCGGGACCTTTAGGTCATAATAGACGATTTCGGCGAGGCGATCGAGGGTGACCAGTTCGACGGCAAGGCCGAGCTGGCGGCGGTTTTCGATCGTGCCGGCTTCGATGAGAATGTCGATGGTTTCGCCGCCGGTCGCCTTGGAGGTGATGCGGAATTCGCGGTGATTGCCATCGCCGCCGCTGGCGATCTTGCCATTGAGGCGCACGAGAAGCTGTGGATCGCTGCGGCCCATGACGGAGCCGAACTGGGCCTCGACGCGGCCGAAGACGGGTTTGCCCGCCATTTCCTGAGGCAAGGTGACAGAGCCGCCGAACCAATAATAACCATCGGGCTCGCCCCAGACGAGGTTTTGGTCGACGTCGGTCCAGCCGTTGCGATCCTCCAGCGCGGCGAGGTTGCGTTCGCCATTTTCGGCCCGCCGGTGCTTGAGCGGCACGAAGATGCCGGAGCGCTGGAAGATGCGCTCGCGGAGCACGGCGAGCAGGCGGTCGAGCTTGGCAATACGGGGCATGTTATCCGACCTCGGTGCGTGTGAGGGCTATGGTGAAGCGCGGGGAGCTTCGGGAAAAGGCGTGGTCGTCATGATTGACCCGGGAGGCCCTGCCGTCGATATAAAAGCTGCGCCGGGATGAACCTGGCTGCGAATCGGCCGCGCCGCATTGGTTGGTGCCGCATCGTGAACTATGTGAGGATCGATGGCGCGAGGCCTGGGAAAAGTTGGCATCAAGGATGTGGCCGGAGCCGCCGATGTTTCGGTGTCCACCGTGTCCCATGTCCTCAACGGCACCGCGCCGATTTCTGCCGAGGTTCGCGAGCGGGTCCTCAACGCGGCCAACGCCTTGGGTTATCTGGCCCAGCGGCGCAACAAGGCGGCCATCAGCGTCCTCCGCACCGTTCTTCTGGCCGTTCCCAGCGACGCGCTGCCCCTCAACGACTACAACCTCTACTCCTGGAGCTTGCTCAGCGCTCTGTCGCGTGAATGCGAACGCCGCGCCATTCGCATCGTGCCGTTCGAAATCGACAAGCCGGGCCTGGGCGGCGCAGTGCTTGTCGAGGCGGCGCGCAAGGCTGAGGCCGACGGCATTCTCCTGCTCAACGACGACCGCCCCGAACTCCTGCGCGAAATCGCGAAGTCGGGGATTCCCGCCGTCTTGATGAATGGCGAAGACCACGAGATGCAGGTCGACAGCGTCACGCCGGGCAACCGCTTCGCCGCGCGTCATGCCACCGATTGGCTGATCGGCCAGGGGCATCGCACCATTCTGCACATGACCTGGGAAGGCCGCGCCACGATCCGGCGCCGTCACGATGGCTTCCTTGAAGCGTTCCGCGTGAATGGAATCGCGCCCGATCATGCGCGCATTGCCTTGGCCGAGGGGTTTCTGCCCCACCTCGGGGAGCGGGCCATGTTGGCCTGGCTCGACCAGCATGACGGACTGGACGGCGTCACCGCCATATTCTGCGCAGCGGACAATCTGGCGCTTGGTGTCATCGAAGCGCTGAACCGTCGCGGTATCGCCATGCCCACCGATGTGTCCGTGGTTGGTTTTGACGGCGTTGCGTTGGGCGAATTCACCAATCCGCCGCTGACCACGGTCGCGGTGCCGCTCCAGCACATGGGCATGTCAGCGCTCAACCTGCTGGAATTGCGGATCGTCAATGCCACCTTGTCCCCTCCTGCGCATCGTCTGGAATTGGGGTGCCGCCTGATCGTGCGGAAGAGCGTGCGCAGCCTTCCCTAGTCTCGCTCGGGATGTGCGCCGAAAAGCGCCTTGAGCATGCTTTCGCGCGCCAGTTCGACCGCACCCAGAAGTCCCGCGCGCCCGCCCGAGTGGCTGCGCTGCAGGTCGATGTCCCGCGGCCAGGCTTGGGCAATCCTCAGGCGCACGCGGTCGATCAGTTCCATGCGTGAGCCGACGCTGCCGCCGAGCACGACGCGATCGGGGTCGACCAGCGCCAGGATGGCGAGCACGGCGCGCGCCACGTGATCCGCCGTGGTGTCGAGCGTTTGTATCGCTGCCTCTACGCCTTCGCTGGCAGCCTCGAAAATCTCGCGCACCGAATGGTCCGGCGATCCTCCGGATGCGACATAGGCGCGGCGAATTCCCGCCTCGCCGACGCGATCCTCCATGATCGCGCCCTGTCCGTCCCCTGCGAAAAGCGGCAGGTAGCCCACTTCGCCCGCGCCGCCATGCGCACCGCGCAATAGCTTGCCATCGACCACCAGCGCGCCCCCGATACCGGTGCCCAGGGCGACGAACGCCACGTTTTCGCGCCGCTGCACGTCGCTATGCACCAGTTCTCCGAGGAGCGCGAGGTTCACGTCATTGTCGATCAGCACGTCGACATCCAGCGCGGCCCGCAGCGCCTCGGCAAAATGCCCTTCCTGCAAGCCCGGCAGGTTGTCCGCGAAGCTCAGCGACGAATGCGTCGGATGCACCGCGGCCGGCACGCCCACGGCCAGCGCCCGCACGCGATAGCGCGGCATCTCAGCCGCCGCGCAGAGTGTATCGATCAGTCTGCTGGCCTGGTCAACGAGGTCGGCCAGACTTCCGCGGGAAGTGGGTTCGTTGATTTCGGCCAGGATCGTTCCACGCATGTCTGCGACCGAACCGGCAATTTTCGTGCCGCCGATATCGAGGCCGACAGCAAGCGCCGCCTGGGATTTGAGGCTGTAGCGACGTTCGGAGCGCCCGGGCGCCCCGCCGATCGCTCCGTCCACCGCAACGAAGCCGTTCTCTTCGAGTCCCGCCAGCAGTTCGGAAACCGCAAGCCGGGACAATCCGACGCGCTGGGCCAGCAGCGCACGCTGCGACCATTCCTCTTCCATCAGCGCCTCGGACAGGAGGCGCAGGTATCCGGCTTGGGAATTTTTTCGCGCCGACAGCGGCACCCGACGCGGGGGACGGGGCGTCTCACTAAGCTTCTGATGTTCCACCAAATCCCCTCCCAACGGCACTTTGGCCCCTATCGACTTGCCGCAAAACGCCGATCATTACAATCACCAAATGCAATTTTTTTCATCTTGATTGATGGGTTCGACGGTGCATAGTGTAGCGAACTTGCTGGAGCAATACGTTGGAGATCGTGCTGTTTCCGCAGGTAACGGAAGTTATCTTGGATCGACGCTGCCGCATTAATGCAAATATTTTAACCGGCTTTTGCGTCGTTCGACCGCTCGGAGGAGGTTCCGGGCAAAGGGAGGGAAGAACATGACGTTGAACAAGTTGCTCACCCGTGCGGCGCTGGTGGCTTTGTCCGCCACGGCGATGACGAGCATGGCCTGGGCATTCCAGGAATCGCCGATGCTGACGGAGATGGTCGATGCCGGCAGCCTGCCGCCGGTCGAGGAGCGCCTGCCGACCAACCCCACGGTGGTCGAAGCGCTCGAAGTCGGCCAGTATGGCGGTACCTGGCGTCGCGCCTATAGCGGTCCGGGCGATCGCTGGGGCCCGACCAAGCTCATGGAAGAGCGCGTGCTCAAGTGGGCGGCCGGCCCCGATGGCACCGCGGAATTGACCCCCGGCTACATCGAGAGCTATTCGGTCAACGACGACTCCACCGAATTCACCTTCACCCTGCTCGATGGCCTCAAGTGGTCCGATGGCGAACCCGTCACCACCGAAGACGTGAAATTCTGGTACGAGGACGTCTTCCTCAATCCCAAGATCATCGGCACCATCGATCCGACCTTCTCACCCGGCGGCACGCCGATGGAGATCGAGATCAAGGACGAGCGCACCTTCACCGCCAAGTTCGCGCAGCCCTACGTCTATTTCCTGCAGATCCTGGCCAAGGATTCGACCGGCGAGCCGAGCCTCGACCGCGCCAGCTTCCTGTTCCCCAAGCACTATCTCAGCCAGTTCAACGACAAATACGCGACCGAGGAAGAGCTCGCTGCCGCCGCCACCAAGTTCGGCGTCGCCAGCTGGACCGATCTCTGGGGCTCGAAGGGCGCCGTCACGGCCTGGTGGTCCAATCCGGATCTGCCGGTTCTGACCGCCTGGAAGATCGAGACGCCGGCCCCGGCCGAAAACGTCACCATGGTGCGCAACCCCTACTATTGGGCCGTCGATCAGGAAGGCAATCAGCTTCCCTACATCGATCGCATCAATCACCGCCTGTTCCAGGATCCCCAGAGCCTGGCGCTTATGGTGGCGCAGGGCCAGATCGACGCGCAGGACCGTGGCATGGTCCAGCCCTTCGATTTCTACAAGGACAACGAGGAACGCGGGAACTACCACATCGTCCCCTGGCTGGGCTCGGGCGTCTGGTCCCTGATCCCCAACCTCAACACGACAGACGAAGTCCTGCATGCGCTCTATGCCGATGAGCGGGTGCGCCAGGCGCTCTCCGTCGGCCTCGATCGCGAACTCATCATCGAGCTCACGCAGTCGGGTCTTGCCAAGCCGATCCAGGCCGCGCCGGTCAGCGGCTCTCCCTATTATCAGGAAGATCTGCAGAACCACTGGACCGAGTATGATCCGGATTTGGCCGATCAGCTGCTCGACGAAGCCGGGCTCGACCAGCGCGACGCCGAAGGCTTCCGCCTCCGTCCCGATGGCAAGCGCTTCACCATCGTGGTGCAGGGGGGCGATGCCGCGCTGGCCAAGCAGCTCGAGCTGATTGCGGAAAGCTATGCCGAGATCGGCATCGAAATCCTGCCTCGCGTCATGGATCGGACCCAGTTCGATACCAACCGCACGAACAACGATTTCGACATGCAGTATCTGGTGTTCGACCGTCTCACCTACGTGCCGGCCGATCCGCGCATCATGATGGGTTCGGAAAGCTACGCCAACCAGTCCTATGTCTGGTACAGCACCGACGGTGAAAGCGGCATCGCGCCGCCCGAAGGCAGCAACTTCCAGAAGATCTACGATCTCTGGGACACCGCATCGAGCGCCCCGACCATCGAGGAAGCGGATGCCGCGATGAACGAGCTGATCCGCACCTTCGTCGAGAGCGGCTATGTCATCGGCGTTCACGGCGAAGGCACGGTGGTGAACGTGGTGTCGAACCGCATGCACAACGTGCAGCCCGATTTGGTCATGGACGACATCTTCCGCGAAGTTGGTCTCTCCCGCACGCAGCAGTACTGGCTCGAGCAGGAATAATCGCTCCCATCGGGCGCGGACCTCCCGCCGCGCCCGGCACCGGCCCTTCGGGGCCGGTGACCGCTAGCACCCCTGAAGCCGAGGCAGCTTCGGAAGGGTGATATCGTTAGAAAAGAACGCCCGATCCTTGCCCCTTGATCGTCAGGCGTTCCTGGAGACAGGTCATGGTCGCCTTTATTCTTCGGCGGTTGCTTCTGGCGATCCCGATGCTGCTCTTCATCTCGTTCATATCCTTCGTCATCATCCAGCTGCCGCCGGGTGATTACGTCACCGCTTACGTCGCCCAGCTGGCTCAGGGCGGCGAATACATCTCTGCCGCGCAGGAAGCCGCGATGCGCGAGCGCATGGGTCTGAATGATCCCATGCTGGTGCAATACTGGCGCTGGATCACCGCCATCATCTTCCGCGGCGACTTCGGCTATTCGCTCGATTGGAACGCGCCGGTTTCGAGCCTGATCTGGGATCGCCTGGCGATCACCCTCGCGCTTTCGACCGCAAGCCTCGTCATCACCTGGCTCATCGCCATTCCCGTCGGCGTCTATTCCGCCACCCGCCAGTATTCGATGCTCGACTATGTCTTCACCGTCTTTGGCTTCCTCGGCAAAGGCACGCCCGACTTTCTCCTCGCGCTGATCCTGATGTGGATCGCCTTCGTCTACATGCAGCTCGATGTCGGCGGCCTGTTTTCGTCGCAATATCAGAATGCGCCCTGGTCCTGGGGCAAGTTCATCGACCTTCTGCAACACCTCTGGATTCCGCTTGTCGTCCTCGGCACGGGCGGCGCCGCCGGTCTCATCCGCGTCATGCGCGCCAATATGCTTGACGAACTGGGCAAGCCCTATGTCGAGACCGCCTATGCGCAGGGCCTCTCCGAGCGTCAGGTCGTCTGGGGTTATCCGGTTCGCGTTGCGCTCAACCCCTTCATCTCGACGGTCGGCTGGGCCCTGCCGGCGCTCTTTTCGGGCGACGTCATCACCGCCATCGTTCTCAACCTGCCCACAACCGGGCCGCTGCTGCTGCAGGCGCTCAAGATGCAGGACATGTATCTGGCCGGCAGCTTCATTCTCATCCTCAGCGTCTTCACCGTCGTCGGCACGCTGATTTCCGATATTTTGCTGGCGTGGTTCGATCCGCGCATCCGTTACGCGTGAGGAGCAGGCCATGACAGAGCAAACTCTTGCCGCCGAACCCATCAACGCCAAGAAGGAAGATCTTTATTCCGCCAAGCCCTGGCAGCTGGTCTGGCGCCGCTTTTCCAAGCATATCCTCGCCGTCATTTCGCTGTGGTTCCTTGTGATCCTCGCGCTCTCCGCCATCTTTGCCGAGTTCGTTGCGCCCTATGACCCGTTCAAGGTCGAACGCCTGCGCACCATGGCGCCGCCCACCGGCATCCACCTCTTCCACGACGGCCAGTTTGTTGGCCCCTTCGTCTATGCCATCGAGCGGACCCGCGATCCGGAAACGACGCGCGTCAGCTATGAGCCCGATACCAGCGAACCGCTGCCGCTCCGCCTCTTCGTCTCGGGCAGCGACTACTCGTTCTTCGGCCTCTTCAAAACCGACATCCATCTCTTTGGTGTCGAGGGCGGTCGCCGCGACCAGATCAACCTCCTGGGCACTGACGATCTCGGGCGCGACGTCTTCTCGCGCCTCATCCATGGCGCCCGCGTCTCGCTCTCCGCCGGTCTCGTCGGCGTTGCCTTTGCCTTCGTCCTCGGCCTGACGCTGGGCTCGATCTCGGGCTACTTTGGCGGCTGGATCGATGGCAGCATTCAGCGCCTCATGGAGCTCATCCGCTCCATCCCGACAATTCCGCTCTGGATGGGCCTTGCCGCTGCGCTCCCCGTCGTCTGGGATCCGCTGCTTGTTTATGTGCTCATAACCTTCATTCTGGCGCTGATCGGCTGGACCTATCTCGCCCGCGTCGTGCGCGGCCAGTTCCTGGCGCTCCGCAATGAAGATTATGTGCTTGCCGCCCGTCTCTCCGGCGCCAGCGAATATCGCATCATCACCAAGCATATGCTGCCCTCGATGACGTCCTACATCATTGCGGCGCTCACCCTTGCCGTGCCGGAAATGATCCTGGGCGAAACTGCCCTGAGCTTCCTTGGCCTTGGCCTTCGCCCACCGGTCGTTTCCTGGGGTGTGCTGCTGCAAGACGCACAAAACCTGCGATCGATTTCCCTCGCGCCCTGGCTCCTTGCGCCAGGCGGCGCCGTCGTCCTCACCGTCCTCGCCTTCAACTTCCTCGGCGATGGTCTGCGCGATGCGGCCGACCCCTATGGGCAATAAGACCATGACCAATCAAAACATGCCCCCAGAACGTCTGCTCGAACTCGACAATGTCCACGTGCACTTCCCACTGCGCGAAGGCCTCGTCAAAGCCGTCAATGGCGTCTCCTATCACGTCAACAAGGGCGAGGTTCTTGGCATCGTCGGGGAATCCGGTTCGGGCAAGTCGATCACCGCCCGCGCCATCATGCGCCTCCTGCCCAAGCGCGCCGCAGCGCCTGAAGGCCGCATCACCTTCCGCCCACGCAACGGCGAGACCTATGAACTCTCAGCGCTCGGCCGCAATAGCCGCGCCATGCGCCAGGTTCGCGGTCAGCATATCGGCATGATCTTTCAGGAGCCCATGACGGCGCTGTCGCCGGTCCACACGATAGGCGCGCAGATCATGCGCACGGTTCAGCTCCATATGGGCCTCAACCGCAAGGCGGCGCGCGAGCGTGCCATCGAGCTTCTGGCCAAGGTGCAGATGCCGCGGCCCAACCAGTTGGTCGATGCCTTCCCGCACCAGCTTTCGGGCGGCATGCGGCAGCGCGCCATGATCGCGCTCGCCATTTCCTGTAATCCCAGCCTGCTTATCGCCGATGAACCAACGACCGCGCTCGATGTGACCACCGAGGCGCAGATCCTTGAACTGCTCAAGGAACTGCAGTCCGAAATGGGCATGGCGATCATTTTCATCACCCACAATTTCGGCGTCGTCGCCGATATCGCCGACCGCGTCTCGGTGATGTATCTGGGCAAGATCGTCGAGACGGCCACCGTCGACGACATCTTCTATGCCGCCAAGCACCCCTATACCCAAGCGCTCTTGCGCTCCATTCCACGCCTCGGCGTCGATCAGGGTAGGCGCCTGCCGACCATTCCCGGAATGGTGCCCGACCCATTCAGCGTGCCGCCCGGCTGCGCTTTCAATCCGCGCTGCACCCACGCCGTTGCCGGCGTCTGCGATACGCAACTGCCACCCGAAAAAGTCTTCGGCTCGCAAATGTCGCGCTGCCACTTTGCCGAACAGTTTGTTGCCGCGGAGGCCGCCCATGTCTGAGCTTCCGATCCTCGACCATTCGAGCCTCCCCGATGACGTTCTCTTCTCCGTCCGGGGTCTCAAGAAGTATTTTCCCATCCAGGCCGGCTGGCTCAAGAAACATGTCGGCGACGTCAAGGCGATCGACGATGTCTCGCTCGATATCAAGAAGGGCGAAACGCTCGGCCTCGTGGGCGAAAGCGGCTCCGGCAAGTCCACCGTCGCCCGCCTCATGCTGCGCGCCTACGACCTGACCGACGGGCAGATCCTCTTCCGCCGTGCAAATAACGAGATCGTCGATCTCTCAAAGCTCAGCGATCGCGAAATGCGGCCGTTGCGCGCCGAGATGCAGATGATCTTTCAGGATCCTTATTCCTCTCTCAATCCGCGCATGACCCTCCTCGAATTGGTCGGCGAACCGATGGTCATTCATGGCGTCGGCTCACCAAGCGAGATCAAGGATCGCGTCGCGGAGCTTTTGAAGGTCGTCGGCCTCCGTCCCGAATTCATCAATCGCTACCCGCATGCCTTTTCCGGCGGCCAGCGCCAGCGCATCGGCATCGCCCGTGCCCTTGCGCTCAACCCCAGCTTCATTGCCGCCGACGAAGCGGTCTCGGCACTCGACGTGTCGGTGGCCGCCCAGAACATCAATCTTCTGCAGGACCTGCAGGAGCAGTTCGGTCTCACCTATCTCTTCATCACCCATGATCTCGGCATGGTCGAACACATCGCCGATCGCGTCGGCGTCATGTATCTCGGCCGCTTGATGGAGGTCGCGCCGACCGAGCAGCTGTTCTCAAAGCCGCTCCATCCCTATACCGAAGCCTTGATGGCGGCGGTTCCCCAGCCCGATCCGCGCGGCAACCGCACCAGAAAGCGCGTGCCGCTCAAGGGCGAAATCGCCAATGCAGCCAATCCGCCCTCAGGCTGCAGCTTCCATCCCCGCTGCCCCTATGCCCAGGCCAGGTGCAGTACCGAAGTCCCCGCCCTCCGCACCGTCGCTGGCGGCCGCCAGGTCCGCTGCCACTTTGCCGAAGACCTGGCCCTCGTCGGGGCGGTGGCGTGACCGAAGTCCTGCAGCACGCCGATGCCGATCTTGCGGCGCTTTATGCGCCGCACCTTATGTTCGATACCAACGAGCCGTATCTTCCACACGCCCTGGGATACACGATCTTCCGCATAGCGGGACTGTCACCATCCAGCAAGTTCGCCATCGAACCCCTTGGCGCCCTGACGATCGAGTACGCGATCTATTACGACTGGGACATCGGCCATCTCTACGACCTCGAACATGTCTGGGTGCATGTCGGTGCCATGGGTGAAATTCTCCGGGTGGAAGCCTCTTCCCATGGTGGTTGCAAGGTCATGGATATCGGCGAAGGGCTGCCCGAATTTTCTTCCCCGCAGGTTTTCCGCCGCCCATCGTCATTGCCCGGCTTGTCCGGGCATCCGGTCCTCTATGTCGAAGCCGGCAAACACGCCCATTGGGCAAGTCCTGCTCACATGACCGAGGCCGACCGGCAGAAACTTGCCGTCCTTTGCGGTCCACTGGCCGGCATCGAAGGCGTGCATCTTGGCAATCCGTTCGCCAAGCGCGGCGCCTACACCGCCAGGCCCAGAGACCATCGCCTTGCCCGCCTCAAGATGACCACCGACGCCTTCGAGCCTGGTCATTCTTACCGTGCCTCATCAACCGAGGTGCCGCTTCTCCCTTGGCCGGATCTCGAAGCCATTATCCCGCAGCGCATCACTGACATCATGACCCGTCTCGAAACCGACCAGCCGCACTTCGCCGCCATTTTTCTCGATTGCGGCGATACGCTCATCGACGAGCGCACCGAAGAAAAACTGCCCGGCAGCGAGGTGGTCATCCGCGCCGATCTCATCCCCGGCGCCAAGGAGATGATGGATAGCTTGAAGGCCGCCGGCCACAAGCTGATCCTCGTCGCCGATGGACCGCGCCAGACCTTCGTCAATATGCTGACCCATCATGGTCTATGGGACCATTTCGACGCTCACATCATCTCCGAGGATGTCGGCGTCCATAAACCGGATGTCCGCATGTTCGACGCCGCGCTCGCCGCTGCCGGTCTCACCCGCGACGACGCCTGGCGCACCGTCATGGTCGGCAACAATCTCTCCCGCGACATCTGTGGCGCCAATGCGCTGGGGATGACGTCCATCTTCATGGCCTGGTCGACCCTCCGGACGCACGAGCCAGCCAATCCGTCCGAAGTGCCCGATTATCGCATCGACAGCCCCTCGGAACTGCCTGCGCTTCTAGACGTGCTCGAAATGCTAACCAAATACCGTTGCCGTCCCTTCCAGCGCTAACCGAATGCTAACAAATAGGCCCGCCATGTCAGCGCCCTTGCTAACCATCTCCCGCGGTGACAGCGTGACCGCATGGGAACTTTCACCCACCACCGCGACCTATTTCCCCGGCACCCCCGCATCGGCGCGCGACCCACAAAACTATCATTATATCAATGGCTTCGTAGATGTTGGCGATCTTCCATGCCGCATCGCAACCTGGCGCGACGTCGCCACGCGCACCGTTTCACTCGAAACGGACTGGGAGGTGGAAAGTCTCAACCTGCCGGGGAGCAATCGTCGTGTCGAATTCACCCAGTTCCGCTATCGTCCGACGCGACTAAGTCGTTGGTGCAAAACGACGATTGCGGCCGGCGAGGATCGCTACTGCTCCTTCCGCCTCACCACCTGCGGCGGCGTCCACATCTGGGTCGACGGCGAACTCGCCGCCCGTTTCGAGCCCTTCACGCGCAACCAGTCCCAGGACACCATCGTACATCTGCCGATCAGCTCTGCGGGCAGCGAAGTCATTGTTCTTACAGAAGAAATGGCCGAGCGCGATACCAACTGGTTCTTCGAACTCAGCCTTGTCGATGACACGGAACTCGACATTTTCCTGCCTGGCGCCGAAATCGGTGAACAGGCCGGCGCTCTCAAGGCCCTCGCGGCGCAGGCCCGCTGCCGCGGCGAGGTAGTCACGGCCAATGATGACGTCGTCCTCCTCTTCGATACGCATTCCGCAATGGACGTCGAGATCGAAATTACCTTCGCCAGCACCTCGCACACACATGCCAGTGCACTGAAGCGCACCGTGGTCTTGCCGGCAGGCGCAGCGGAGGTTTTCGTCTGTTCCGGCAACGAGTTAGGGGATGGCTACTACAACGTGCCGCTGGTCTTCAGCATCGGTAAATCGCGCGTCGAGCGGGTCATCGGCTGCGCCATTCTCCGCAATCTCGAGCCGCAGCAACTTCCCGGCGACCTTGCCGCACGGAAGCGTTTTGCCCTCGAACATGCCGCTCGCCACGGCGAAAACCGCATGGGGACAGTCGTTGCGCTTCTGGAAACCGGGCAGGGCGGTGATCCGCGCATCCGGCCAATCGTCGAAGCTACGCTCAAGTCTATCGAGGAGCGGCACGACTGCGCCGACTTCGTTTCGGTGCCACTCCTCTGGGCCTATCACCGGCATGCCGCTGATTTTCCTCAGGATTTGCGGGCGAGAATCGAGGCTGTCCTTCAGGGGTTCCGCTATTGGGTGGATGAGCCGGGCAATGATGTCATGTGGTTTTGGAGCGAAAACCACGCGCTTTGCTTCCACGTCTCGCAACTTCTCGCCGGTCTCGCCTGGCCCGAGGCACATTTCTCCGCATCCGGACGCACCGGTCGGGAACAAGCGGAAATCGCCACTGCACGCCTTGGCCTCTGGCTCGATGCCGTCGAAAAAGATGGCCTCGCCGAATGGAATTCATCGGCGTACTACCCAGTTGATTTCATTGGCCTCCTCGCCCTTGCAGAGCTGGCGCCAGAGCCGATCGCTTCCCGCGCGAAAGGCCTCTGTGATCGCATCTTCACGATGCTGTCGCTGCACACGCTCAATGCCGTCCCCGCGGGCTCGATGGGGCGCGCCTACGACAAGGAACTGCGCGCCGGCCCCCTGACCGAGCTCGCTCCCTTTGCAGCCGTCGCTTTTGGGAAGGGCTGGCTCAACAGCGGCGTTGCCTCGCTGCCGCTCTTTGCTGCCGGCCGTTATGAGCCTCCGGCAAATTTGGGCCCATATGCGCAGCCCGCCACGGGTGAAACCATCTCGGCCCACTATCGCCAGGGCTATGGCCCCGCGGCGCTGTTGTCGTTGCACAAGACTGAAAACATTCAGCTTTCTACCAATAGCGGCGCCCGCGCCGGCGGTTACGGACACCAGCAGCACGTCATCGACCTGCGCTTTGCCAGCCACCCCATGGCCCGCAGCTGGATCAACCATCCGGGCGAAGACGACCCCTGGGGCAATCAGCGCCCATCCTTTTGGGCAGGCAACGGCAATCTCCCGCGGGTCCTTCAGGAGGGCGGAACTGCCCTCGTTCTCTACCGGCTCGACGCCGAAGCCCGTCTCGATTTTACGCACATCTACGCCGCTCAAAGCGGCATCGAACATCACCTTCACGGCGATACGCTGATCCTCAAGGCCGGCAGCGCTTTCGCGGCCTACAAGGCGACATCGCCTTTGATCCCCGTTACGACAGGCCCTGGCGCCGGTATCGAATACCGCCAGAACGGCGAAAAACAGGGATGGGCGGTGATCACTGGCGAGGGATTAAACTTCGACCAGTTCGCTTCCCAGGTGGCCTCCACGCGGCTTGATCTTGGGGATGACGGGACGCGTCTGGTCCTGGCCGGACCGAGTGGGCAGGAGCTATCGCTCAACTGGACAAAAGCGCCGGAGGAGCACAGTAGCCGTTCCAGACTAGGCGCCGAACCCGCTGTTGTCGTGAGCTCAGCACGATGAGCACCAGACGAACCGCCACGCCCCATTACCGCAGCGAACCCATCGCCCCGGGACCCTTCGAGCCGAGCTGGGAATCGCTCAAGAGCCAGTATCGTCCACCAGAATGGTTCAGGGACGCCAAGTTCGGCATTTGGGCCCATTGGGGACCTCAATGCCAGCCCGAAGCCGGAGACTGGTACGCGCGGCACATGTACATGCAGGGTCACTGGCAGTCTGACTTCCACCGCAAGAAGTACGGCCATCCAGCCGACAGCGGCTTCATCGACGTCATCGGCGACTGGAAGGCCGAGAACTGGAACCCTGACGACCTGCTCGATCTCTATGTCCAGGCGGGCGCAAAATACTTCGTGGCCATGGCCAATCACCACGACAATTTCGACAACTACGCCTCGCGATTTCATGGCTGGAATTCGACCCGCATGGGACCGATGCGCGACATCGTCGGCACGTGGGCCGAAAAAGCCCGCGCCCGCGGACTCAAGTTCGGCGTATCCAATCATGGTGCACACGTCTGGCATTGGTGGCAAACCGCCTACGGATACGACCCTGAAGGTGAGCGCGCTGGCGAACGCTATGACGCGTGGAAGCTGACCAAGTCAGACGGCATCGGTACCTTCTGGGAAGGTCTCGACCCTCAAGACCTGTACGGCGGGACCAACATGCCGCTGCCCGAAGGCCTCACCGACGCCAGGGTTGCGGAACGCTGGCACGAGGAGCACGACGGTGTTTGGGACGAGGCGCCACCAGCGGCCAATCCAGCCTTCGTTGAAAGCTGGTATCGCCGCTGCCAGGACCTGGTCGACAGCTACAAGCCGGACCTCCTCTATTTCGATAACCATGACCTGCCTCTGGGGCAGGCCGGTCTCGACATGGCCGCCCACTATTACAACGCCTCCCTTGCGTGGAATGCCGGGCGCATGGACGTCGTGCTCAACACCAAGCTCCTTCCCAGAGGGCACGCCGGCGCCCTTGTCGAAGACGTAGAGCGGGGATTTCGCTCGGAAATCGTCCAGCATCCCTGGCAGACCGACACCTGCATCGGCGACTGGCACTACAGGCGCGAAATCTTCGAGAACAAGCGCTACAAGACGGCCGCCTCAGTCATTCACCGGCTCTGCGACGTCGTTTCCAAGAACGGCAATCTATTGTTGAGCGTGCCGATCCGGGGCGATGGCACGATCGACAACGAAGAACGCCGCATTGTCGAGCAGATCGGCGAATGGAACGCCTTGCACGGCGAGGCCATCTTCGGCTCGCGTCCCTGGCGTGTCTCGGGTGAAGGCCCAACGACCCTGCCAGAGGGCCTCTTCGGCGAATCCTCCGTCCGTCCCTTCACGGGTGACGACATCCGTTTCACCACCAAGGGCAATGTGCTCTATGCCGCCACGCTCGGCGCTACCTCAGGTGCGATGACGCTATCATCCCTTGCCCAATCGTCGGCAACTGGTGCGGGGCAGGTGGAGCATGTTGAGGTCCTGGGATCCGATGCTCCTGTAACGTTTGATCGGGACGATACCGGTTTGCATCTTGAGATACCCGAGGCCGCTGGCCACGATTTCGGGGTCGTCCTGCGGATCAGCGGGCCGGGTCTCGTCTAGCCTGCGGTCATATTCCTGCTGTTCGTCGGTCCTGCGATGCGGAGGCCGAATGACCCTGGTCCGCGATCTGCTTCACGACGCCCCTGCCGATCACATCGAGTTAAAAAATCTCGCTTTGTTCACATGGACCTGCAAATTCGGGGTTGCACCAAATTCCCCCATTCTCTATGTCTCCGCACCAGTCGGGGCGTAGCGCAGCCTGGTAGCGCATTTGTCTGGGGGACAAAGGGTCGTCGGTTCAAATCCGGCCGCTCCGACCATTCCACCTAATATCTTGATAGGCCAACCTGTGCGGGAGCCTCCCATGCCGCTGCAATTGCGCGACCTGGAATCCGTCCTCCAACTCTGGCCCGATCTCGACGGCGCGACGATGTCGCTCCTCAACCACTCGGAAAATCACACCATTCTGCTTTCCGTCCCCGGCGGCGAGGCGTTCACGATGCGCGTCCACCGGCCCGGCTATCAGAGCGTGGCAAACATCGAGAGCGAGCTCGCCTGGCTCGAGGCGCTGCATCGACAGACGGATCTGCCCATTCCGGAGCCGGTTGCCGGTCGCAACGGTCGCATGCTGCAGAGTTTCAAGACGCCGTCGGGTGACACCTGTTACGCCGTGCTCTTCCACTTCATCCAAGGTAGCGAGCCAAACCCGGATAGCGACCTCGTCGATTTGTTCGGCACCCTCGGCGTCTACGCCGCCAAGCTCCACCAACACTCCATCGCATGGCCACGTCCAGCCGGTTTCGAGCGTCAGGCATGGTCCGCACCGGCCATCCTCGACATGGATGGGCTCTGGGGCGACTGGAGGGTCGCGCCGGGCGTCAACGACGCCATACGACTGACCCTCAACCGCGCTCACGACAAGCTGCGTCGTCGTCTGGAAGCCTACGGCACCGCATCCGCTCGCTACGGTCTCATCCATGCCGATATGCGTCTTGGTAATCTGCTGGTGGACGGTGATCAGGTCAGCCTGATCGACTTCGACGATTGCGGCATCTGCTGGTTCGCCTACGACTTTGCTGCCGCCATCTCATTTCACGAGACTCACCCCTCCGTGCCGGCACTCCGTGACGCCTGGCTCAAGACGTACCAGACTGTGCGGCCGCTGGCGCCCGAAGACATCGCTGAACTCGATTCTATGGTGCTGCTGCGTCGCACCGCCTTGCTTGCCTGGATCGGCTCGCACGCCGAGACCGCGCTGGCGCAGACCCACATGCCGGGCTTCGCCGAAGGTACGGCCGACCTTGCCGAGCGCTACATGGCCGGCGCGATGTGGCGCTAGATCAGCGCCTCGCTTCGCGGAACACCACGTCTTGGGTCACGAGCCATGGCACTGGACAGACCCCAGATCAGGCCGATCAGCAGGAAGATGTGACGCCAGTGGTCGCTGTCGATGATGATCGATTCGACCATGACCATCGAGAAGGTGGCGAGCAGGGGGATCGCGAGCAGACGATAGGGAGAGGGGCGAACAGCCGCCTCCAGCCCCTTCCAGAGCGTCGCCAGGATCAGCACATAGAAGACGAATCCGCCGCCCCAGCCATAGGAATGGAGGACGGTCACATAAACGTTGTGGGGGAGCTCGGTGATCCGCAGGTTGTTGAACTCGCCCGGACCCAGGCCCAGAGGATTGGCCAGCGCCAATTCGAATGCATAGCCCTGGCGTCCGAAGCGTCCGGTTTCGCCGCTGTCATAGTTTTGTGACGCGAAGCGGGTGGCGAAGAGATCTGCAACGGCCGGGATCGAAAGCAGGCCGGCGAGGGCGACCAGCAGCAGCATGAAGCCTGCCAGGGACAGGAGAATGATGCGGACCTTCTCTCGCGCGCTGGCCTCGAGCAGGAATACCAGCATCAGGACGATCAGCGAGGATGCCGCGAAATGGCCCCAGGCGGCACGCGAAAAGCTGACGAACACGCCGATGAAAAGCACAAGGTAGATACCTCCCGACATCAGCATCGTCTTGAGCTGGGCGCCCAGCAGTACGCGCTGCAACGCATACATCGCCGGCAAGATCAGGAAAGGTCCGTAGACGTTCGGGTCATTGAACGTCGCCTTGGCTCGACCATAGCGGAGGAAGAGGTCGGCGGCCGGCATGACGCCGAGGTAAGCGAACGTGCCGAGCAGGGCTGCGATCACGGCCGCGGCCGTATAGGCCGTCATGATCAACCGCATGCGGCTCACGGTCTTTTCAGCAACGTAGTTGGCGGAGATGTAGGAGGTCAGCATCAGAAAGATGGTGACGAGGGTGAAGATCAGCGCCTGCGTGATCGTGTTGTAGCGCACCTGGAACACGGCGATCAGTGCGAAGGGCGTGAAGGCCAGGATGATGCCGAGCAGTCCCAGCGTCGATCGGTAGAGATTGAGACCTGCCGCCACGGCAACCGGCAGCACCATCAGGAAGCTCAGCTCGTACGGCGAAGGCTCGACGAACACCACAAAGCCGGTGAACACCCAGAACGCCACCGCCCAGTCGAGAAGCCGCGCGGATCGTGCCCTGAAATAGGCTCTGCCGGACATCGCCGAGCCGGCCTCGGCGCCGGACCCGGCAAATGTACCGATGGTGCTCAATAGGCATTCTCGTTCTTGGCGACCAGGGACACCGGCGTCATGACGAGGATGTAGAAGTCCAGAAGGATCGACCAGTGCTCGATGTAGTAGAGGTCGTGGTTTACGCGATGCATGATCTTGTCGATCGTGTCGGTCTCACCGCGCCAGCCATTGACCTGTGCCCAGCCGGTAATTCCGGGTTTCACGCGATGACGGGCGAAATAGCCTTCCACAGCTTCATAATAGAGCTGGTTCTCAGCCTTCGCCTGTAGCGCATGCGGACGGGGACCGACGATCGACAGTTCGCCCTTGAGCACGTTGAACAGCTGCGGCAATTCGTCGATCGAGGTACGGCGGATGAACCTGCCCACCTTGGTCACGCGCGGGTCACCCTTGGTCACGAGCTTGGCAGCGCCGAAATCGAGGTTGTCGGTGCGCATCGAGCGGAACTTGTAAATGCGGATCAGCTCGTTGTTGAAGCCGTGCCGGTTCTGAACGAAGAACACCGGACCCTTGCTGTCGAGCTTGATGGCGATGGCCGTGATCAGCATGATCGGCGACAAAAGGACAAGGGCTGTAAGCGCCACGACCTTGTCGAACACCCACTTGAACACGAGGTTCCAGTCCGAAATCGGCCGGTCGGCCATATCGAGCACCGGCAGGTCGCCGACATAAGAATAGGCCTTCTCGGTGAAGCGCAGCTTGCTCATATGGGCCGATAGGCGAATGTCGACGGGCAGCACCCAAAGCTGGGTCAGCATGTCGAGCACGCGTTTTTCGGCCGACAGCGGCATGGAGACGATCACCAGGTCCACCGGGGTGCGACGGGCGAACTCGATCAGCTCCGAAACCCGGCCCAGCTTGTGGAATCCGGAGACCACGTCGGGCGAGCGTTCGCCGTCGCGGTCGTCGAACAGTCCGAGCAGGTTGATATCCTGGTCCGACCCTGCCTGGATCTGCTCGATCAGCATTTCCGCGTCGGCGCCGCCACCGACGATCACGGTGCGACGCTTGAGGCGCCCCTGAGCCGTCCAGCGCTGCACCAGCGTCCGAAGCAGCAGGCGATAAGCGATCAGCAGGGCGGCGCCGGAAACAAACCACGTCAGCAGCCAGACGCGCGACACCAGGTCCCCCGCCTTGAAAAAGAATATGCCGACCATCAGCACCAGCATGACCGCTACCCAGGCGCCCAGCACCCGACCCATCTGCGAGAACGTGGTGCGGTAAGCGCTGACGCGATGCGATCGGACCGCATTGAAGGCGATATTGGCGACGAGAACGCTGCCAAGGATCATCGGAATATAGAAGCCATCCTGGCCCGGCTCGACATAAGCGGCATGGATGCCGTAGCCCAGGAGCGCGAGAAGCACCGCTTCAACGATCTGCGCGACGCCCGCAATGACGGCGCTCGACAGCGTCGGGTCCACCGGGGCGGCGATGATTTCCTCGGCTTTCGCCGACAATGCGATCGTGCCCGGAGCATCCGAACGGGATGCGTGTTCCTCGATGGCCTTCTTGGGGTCTACGCGATACATGAATGCGGCCGCCGCTTGTTGTTTGCGCGGCAGTGTCCACGAGAGACCTTTATACTCGGTGAAATCGTTTGTTCGACGCTGAGGCTTTTCTACTGCGCGCCGCGATAGAGTTGCTCGATCGCGTCTGCCATCCGCGCGAGTGAAAACTGCGCCTCGATATGGGCGAGTCGCTGACGCATTTCGGTTTCGGCGGAGTCAGGATCGGCGAGCATCCGGTTCATGGTAGCGGCCAGCGCACCAGCATCGCCCGGTGGGATAAGGCTGTCTGAGGTCGGGCCGAAAATTTCCGGGATGCCGCCAACACGCGTCGAGATGAGTGGTAGTTGGGCCGCTGCGGCTTCCAGCACCACATAAGGCAGGGATTCCGCGAGCGACGGCACGACCGCATACCGCCCCAACGCGAACACCTCTCGCGCGGGTTTGGACCCAACCAGGTTCACGCGAGCGCCAAGTCCCAGTTCCGCTATTCGCGCCTCGAGCTCAGCGCGATCGGGTCCATCACCCGCCATGACGAGGTTCGGAGGTCTGCCGTCGGGATGCCGTGTGTCTGCAAGCGCCTCGACAAGCTGAAATATGCCTTTGAGTGCACGCAGTTCGCCAACGAATACGAAGTCCGCGGCGTCGCTGCGATGCTCGACTGGCATGAACTCATCCGGACGGAGGCCGTTGTGAATGACCTTGCCAGGGCAGGTGGGGGCTCCGATCAGCGCGGAGTAGGTTTTCTCCGCGAAGTGGCTTTCGAAGATGATGGCCGAGGTCTTGGCCATCAGCGTTCGTTCTATGCGATGGAATAGTTTGCCTGAAGCTTTGTCGGCCGGAAAGTGCAGCACGCCGCCATGGGGGGTGTAGTACACCTCGGCTCGATTGCGGCCGTAGGCGGCCAGCCGGGCGTAAAAGCCGCCCTTTGCGCCATGGCCGTGCATGATGTCGACGTCGAGCCGTCGCGCCAGGGCGCTGACGGCAAACGGTGTCGAGAGATCGCTCCTTCCAAAGAGGCGCGGCATAGGGAAGCGATGGATACCGAGTGCGGCATATGCTTCGAGCCCCAGCAGCAATCCTTCGGTTTGTGCATCGTTTGCAAGGCTGTCGACCACGATCCCGACGCTGTGGCCTTTGGCGGACAGGGCGCGCGTCAGGTCTGCGACATGGCGAAAGAGGCCGCCGACGGGCGCGCGCAGGACCTGCAGGATCCGCAAACTCTGCTTCGCCACCCTAGAACCAGCGCTCCTGCACCACGATCGTGTCGCCTGGGAAAATGGGGAAGTCCAGGTCCACGGCCGCCTTGACCATTTCATTGCCCTGCCGGCGATAGACTACGGCGCGATCCCGGTCAGCGGTCTCCGAGAAACCGCCTGCTGTGCTGATCGCGGCGCGCACGGTCATGCCGTAGACGTAGGGGAATTGCCCGGCAGTCTTGATCTCGCCCTGAATGAAGAACGGTCGGTACTGGTCTATTTCCACTGCGACATCTGGATTGCGCATATAGCCATTGGCCAATGCCCGGGACAGGCGGCGGGCGGCATCTTCGGTGGTGGATCCGCGCACCGCGACAGGCCCAACCAGCGGGAAAGCGACGGCCCCGTTATCGTCGATGCGATACGTCTTGCTCAGTTCGGCGTCGCCATAGACGGTCACCCGGACCACGTCCCCGGTGTCCAGCTGATAGGGCCCCTTGGTGTCGACCATGTAAGTCGCCGGGCGCGTGGTGGTGCATCCGGCAAGGGCCAGCGATGTCAGGACGGCGATCAAAGGCAGCCAGCGCATGAATTTCCCGCGCGTTTGAGACGGCCGCAGTCTCTCCATGCATGGTTAACATTTTGCTTATGCGGCGTTGTTTGTGTTGCAAAGTGCAAGTGCGGGTTAACTCTATGTTGACCACGAGCGGCGTAGTTCTTGGTCAATAAGAGGATACGCCATGACATATGAGTCGCCAGCATCAGCAGACGCACGCATCGATGTCGGGGCTCTGTTTTCGGCAATTGTCCGCAAGTTGCCGCGCATCGTGCTTGTCACTCTGGCGCTGCTTGTCGCGACCTTCGTCGTGCTGATGTTCCAGCCCAGGCTGTACGAGTCCTCGGCATCCATCCTGGTCGAACCGCGCTCCAACCCTTATGTGCGTGCTTCCAATGAGCAAGCTCCGTCGCCCTCGGCTAGTGAGGTCGGCGTGGTGTCCAGCCAGATCGAGCTCCTCAAATCGCGCGATACACTTCTCGGTGTGATCGACCGCCTCGACCTCCGGTCGGTATCCGAATTCAACGGGGCTGGGGCAGGGGTGTCTCCTATCGGCATGCTCATGCAACTGGCAGGGCGCAGCACGTCGACGCCCAACAGTATCGATGAAACGGTGCTCAATGCGCTCTACGACCGGCTGACCGTCGCGCAGGAGCGCGACTCGCGCATCATTTCCGTCATGGTCCGCACGACCGATCCCGAACTATCGGCGCGTATTGCCAATGCTGTCGCCGCCGCGCATGTCGCGCGCCGCGCACAGCTCTCCATTTCCGACACGGCCGACGCGTCCGGCTGGCTCAACGAAGAGATCAATCGCCTTCGCATTTCAGTCCAGGAGGCCGAATCCGCCGTTGCCAACTTCCGCGTCGACAACGACCTGTTCACCGGTCAGAACAATACCAGCCTTCTTGATCAGCAGCTTTCCGCAATCTCCGGCCAGATTACCGAGGCCCAGGAGCGCAAGAATGCGGCGCTGTCCCGGGCGACCCTGATCCGCGGCCTCATCGAGAGAAATCAGCCGATCGAGGGAGTGGCCGATGTTCGTGATTCCGTCGTCATCCAGCGCCTTTCCGAAGAAAAGGCGCGTTTGCAGGGTGAGCAGGCACAGCGGTCCGCGACGCTTCTTGCAAATCATCCAAGCATTCGGGCTCTCAATGCCCAGATCGCCGAACTCAACAACCAAATCCTGATCGAAGGCAATCGCGTTGCCGCCGCGCTCGAGGCGGAAGCGCAGATCGAGGCTGATCTCGAAACTTCGCTGCAGGCGGATCTTGCCCGCGCCAAATCCAGCGCATCGCTGGCGACCCGCGACACCGTTACGCTCGATGGGCTCCAGCGCGAGGCCAAAGCCCAGCGCGATCTGCTCGAGGCCTACCTGTTGCGGTTCAACGAAGCCTCGTCGCGCGTCGATGCCAACTCGGCCCTGCCTGATGTCCGTGTTGTCTCCGAGGCCGCTCCCTCCGTAACCCCGGCCAGCCCGAAGACGTCGTTCATAATGCTCGCCGTCGGTCTGGTGGCTTTTGCCGTGCAGCTTGGCCTCGTGGCCTTTGGCGAGCTTCTTTCGGGACGTGCCCTCAAGCCTGTGCCTCAATACGCCGCCAGCACTGACCAGCTTGAGGAAATGCCTTTCGACGAAGCTGAGCTCGAACCTGAACAGCGCTGGGAGACCGACGAGGAAACGGTCGCCGTAGCACCGGTCGTCGAAGAGCCCTCCGTGCTTATCGATGCGGAAGACTCCGAACCGATGGTCGAAACCGTCGAGTTTGATGGCTTCGATGACGAACCGCAGCGGGTCGTGCCCGACGTCTATGTCAGGGAAGCCGAGGACGCTCCTGAACAGCCGCACCAGGACGCGGCACGCGAATTCATCCGCCAGTTGATGGCCGAGCCGGCCCTCGATCGGGAACACCGCGTTGCCGCCCAGATCGACGAAATCGAGATCGACGACGAAGACGTCGCAGTCGAGGCCAGCGGCGCGTTCGAATACGATGTCGATGAGCCCGTCATTGCTCCGCCGGTTCGTCCGAGTGCCAGCGTCGTGCGGTACGCCGATCTCGTCTCCGATCTGGTCCTGGGCCGGACGCATCTGTTGTTGCTGGCCGACTATGCGCGCCAGCCTGTGAGCGTCGACCTGGCCGAGGAACTCGTCGGCGATGCGCTATCGAAGGGCCTCAGCGTCGCCTTGATCGACGCGGGTTCTGGCCGCCGCACCGAAAATCCTGGCGTCAGCGATCTGAGCACCGGGGCTGCAAGCTTCGGAGATGTGGTGCAGAAGTCGGCAGATCAGGGATTTGCCGAGGTCACATGGGGGCAGGGCGACACGATCGATCGCCAATCGCGTCGTCCGCAGACGCTTGTCGAAGCCCTTGGCGACATCTACGAGGTTGTGGTGGTCCTCACCGGCCCTGTCGGTCAACAGTCCAGCCTAGATGTCTTTGCTGAACTTGGGGGGCGCATCGTCCTTGCGGCTGATGCCGAAGACGAAATCGGTCGCGCGGAAGCGGCATGGCGCGAACTGGTAGAGGCGGGCCTGAACCGCGTCGAGATCACCGCTTTGTCCGAAATGGTCGCTGCCTAGGCGGCAACACCATGTCACTCAAATACACCGCCATCCGCTCTGCATTTGAACTGCTGTGGCTGACCAACATGCCGCGACTGTTCCGCATGCTCTCGAAGTCGCGCGGGGTCATCCTCACGCTCCACCGGGTCCTGCCTGATGACCCGGCCGACTTCTCGCCAAATGCCATCCTGCAGGTCCGCACCGACTTCTTGGACTATTGTCTTAGTCGGCTGCGCGCGCTTGAAATCGACGTCGTTTCTCTCGACGAGGCATTGGAGCGTCTTGCCGCCCCCGAAAAGGGCAGGGCCTTCGTCGTCCTGACCTTTGACGACGCCTATCGCGACAACCTCGTCCATGCCCTCCCGGTCCTCCATGCCCACGAGGCGCCGTTCACCCTCTATGTTCCCACTGCCTTTGTGGACGGTGTCGGGCAGCTCTGGTGGCAGGCGATCGAGGATATCATTGCGCGCCAGGACGCTGTGGCGTTTAGCGAGAACGGCGAGACCGAATATGTAGACACGCGTTCGGTGGCCCAGAAGGTCGACGCTTTCAATCGCCTCTATTGGCGCATGCGCAAGCTGCCTGAGCCCGAGAGGCTGGCGCTCCTTGCCGACTTCACAAGCGCCTATGGCTACGATCTGGCAAGGCAGTGCCGCGATCTGATCATGAGCTGGCAGGAATTGCGGCTCTTCGCTGGCGATCCGCTCTGCACCATCGGCGCGCACACGGTCAATCACTACGAATTGGCAAAACTGCCCGAGACCCAGGCGGCGGAGGAAATGACGCAATCCGTGTCCGTCATCGAGGCGCAGTTCGGCATCCGCCCGCGACACTTCTCCTACCCTCTGGGCGGGCCACTATCGTGCGGCCCCCGGGAGTTCGCACTGGCCAGGGATCTCGGCTTCCGGACTGCCGTGACCACGCGGCCCGGCGGGCTTTATCCCCACCACCTTGATCGGTTGACAGAGCTCCCGCGCGTATCGCTCAACGGCTACTTCCAGAAACCGCGCTATGTCGATGTTTTCGCGAGCGGTGGTCTGTTCACACAGTTGGGCAAACTGACCGGCTGAGACGTCAGCGTCCTGGCGCCGAAGGATCGGGTCTGGCCATCCACTTGATCAGCGGCATGGCCGGCAGCGTCCAGCCCATTCCGGCGACGATAAAGAACAGGATCAGCACCAGCCCCGGCAGACCCTGCGGCAGCTTCAGATAGATCCATGTCGCCATCACCGACCACAGAACGATCGAACCGACCAACAGGAACGCGCCTATCAACTTGCGGTTACGCTGGGTCATGTGCGGCATCTGGGCTGTTGCAGGTCATGGTGTGGAGGATTACCACTCCGCCATCCTGACTGAAACCGGAATAGTGCCGTGACCGCCATGCAAGATGCCGCACCTGGCCAAGTGAGCTATGCGAGCGACCGTTTGCGACCGGTCCGCATCTGGCTCTATTCGCTGGCTGCCTTCGTGCTGCTGATCGTCGTGGTCGGCGGCATCACGCGCCTCACCGAGTCCGGCTTGTCGATCACGTCCTGGAAGCCCCTGTCGGGCGTGATCCCGCCGCTCAATCAGGCGGAGTGGGAAGCCGAGTTCGAGGCGTACAAGCAGATCCCCCAATATTCCGTGCTCAACTCGTGGATGGGCCTCGACGACTTCAAGTACATTTTCTTCTGGGAGTGGTTCCACCGCCTCCTGGCGCGGGCGCTGGGTCTGGTCTTCCTCGTGCCGTTCACGATTTTCCTTTTCCAGAAGCGGCTGTCGCGAGATCTGGCATGGCCGCTCTTTGGCCTCTTCGTGCTCGGGGGCTTTCAGGGTGCGCTGGGCTGGTGGATGGTGTCGTCCGGCCTCACTGAACTGACCTCCGTATCGCAGTATCGCCTGGCCGCGCATCTGACGGCGGCATGCTTCCTGTTCATCGCGCTGATCTACGTGGCGCGCTCGCTTTCCCCGGGTCGTGTTCTGGGACGCGTCACCGGGTTCCACCTCGCAACTGGCGCCTTGCTGCTTCTGGCTGTCGTCCTGCAGATCGGGGCAGGGGCGTTCGTCGCCGGTCTCGATGCCGGCATGGGCTACCAGACCTGGCCGCTCATGGATGGCGCCATCATCCCCAATGGTCTCTTCGTCATGGATCCGGCCTGGCGCAATCTCTTCGAGAACGCGTTGACCGTGCAGTTCATCCATCGCGGCATTGCCTATCTTATCGTCGCCTATGTCGGATGGCTCATCTGGAAACGCCACAAGGACGGGGGCTTTGGCGGGGTGCATGGCTGGTTGCCGCGCATCGGCTTCATCGTCCTTCTCCAGGTGGGGCTGGGTATCGCAACGCTCCTGGCCAGCGTTCCCATCGGCCTCGCCGTTGGCCATCAGGCGCTTGCCTTCATGCTGGCGGGCCTCGCGGTTGCCTATATCGCGGACATGCGCCGTGCGCGGTAATATAATACCGCTTCCGTAACTGGCTGATTTTGCACGCTAAATTATTCTCTGTTGACGGCATGTGGAATCTCCCCTAGAGACGCCGCCGAACTGGCCGGTCCATGCGTGGGCCGGCTGCTTGAATTTTGAGGATTTCGATATGAGCACGTACTCGGCAAAACCGAGCGAGATCGAAAAGAAGTGGATCCTGATCGACGCCAATGGCCTCGTCGTGGGTCGCCTTGCTTCGATCATTGCTTCGCGTCTGCGCGGCAAGCACAAGCCCACGTTCACCCCGCACATGGACATGGGTGACAACATCATCGTCATCAATGCCGACAAGGTGAAGCTGACCGGCCGCAAGCTCGACCAGCACCGCTTTTACTGGCACACCGGCTATCCCGGTGGCATCAAGGACCGCACCGCGCGCGAACTGCTGGAAGGCCGCTTCCCGAACCGCGTCCTCGAAAACGCCGTTCGCCGCATGATGCCGGGTGGCCCGCTGACCCGCGCCCAGCTCAAGAACCTGCGCGTTTACGCCGGTACCGAGCACCCCCACGAAGCGCAGAACCCGACCAAGCTCGACGTCGCTGCGATGAACTCCAAGAACGTCCGGGTGAAGTAATATGGCCGAAACCATCAACTCCCTCGAAGACCTCGGCACCTCCGCTGCTGCGCCGGCTGCCAACACCGCTCCGGTTCACACCCAGAAGCTTGACAGCCTCGGCCGCGCCTATGCCACCGGCAAGCGCAAGAACGCCGTCGCACGCGTCTGGATCAAGCCGGGCAAGGGCACTGTCACCGTCAACGGCCGCGAATTCGCCAAGTACTTCGCCCGTCCGGTTCTGCAGCTGATCGTCAAGCAGCCGATCGTCGCTTCCGAGCGTCTCGATCAGTACGACGTCAACGTCACCGTTGCCGGCGGTGGTCTGTCCGGCCAGGCCGGTGCCGTTCGTCATGGCATCTCCAAGGCGCTGACTTACTTCGAACCGACCCTGCGTCCGGTTCTGAAGAAGGGCGGCTTCCTGACCCGCGACAGCCGCGTTGTCGAGCGTAAGAAGTACGGTAAGGCCAAGGCCCGCCGCTCCTTCCAGTTCTCCAAGCGCTAAGCTTCGGATTATCCATTGTGCAGGGGGCCGGGAAACCGGCCCCTTTGCTATTATAGCCACGGTACGGGCCGGTGCGTCGCTTAACGCATTCGCCACGCCCTGGCGGCGCCAACGCCAAGACGTCCGCGGAATTTATCGAAGCCTATGGCTAGTGCTTCGGCCAGCGTCCATATGTGGGGCGATATTGAGTTTGCCATGCCCAGTCTTGTCACGCGTTTCCACCTTCTCCTTTTCTGCGTCACGATCGCTATAGGCGGCGTCGCTTTGGCACATCTGCCGGCAGGCTACGCTTTTCCAGCGCATTGGCAGGGAAGCGCTGTAGACTGGTTCTGGCCTCGAGATGTCGCGCTCTTGACGCCGCCGCTGGTGCAATTGGCGCTCGTCGTGACGTTCTATCTGCTTGGCCGTGCTCTCACCCGAAACCACTTTGCCAAAGTCCAGCACATCCTCGACCCTGCACTGACATTGCTCATGTCAGTAGCGGCTGCCTGTCAGCTTGGCCTGCTGATGATTGGCATTGGGTCCGATTTCGACCTGTTCCGGATCACCACTGGAGCCCTGGCCGCCACGCTGATTGTCTTGGCGGTGGTTATATTCGAAGCCGAGCGGCACTCCTATGCAGGCCTGCGCATGCCCTGGCCGGTTCCGTCTGATCGGGCATGGTCCATTGTCCATCGATCGACCGGTCTGGCGACCGCGGCGGCTGCCATTCTCCTTGCCGCTGTTGCTTGGATTGATCCGGGGCCCGGTGTCAGCGTCATAACGCTTGTGGCGACTCTTCTCGGTCTTCCTGCCTTTGCGGCATCGATGACTCTTTTGACCCGGGGTCTGCGGTAAGTCTTTGCGGGCGGTCGCAATTTTGGGGCAGAATAATCCATTCCACGCGAATGGCGGCGCAATTCCATATGCTGCATTCTCCGACAGAGAGGCGTAGTGTCTGGCCAATTGCGAGGCTTCGCGCCCACTATTTGGGCACCGGTCTCGGGTCTCTGAAAGGCTTCCTCCCATGCCCACCACCGTCTCGGCCAGCGCCAGCCCACGCGCGCCAAAGCCGCTTTACCTCAACTTCGGTTTCCAGGTGCTCGTCGCCATGGTGATCGGCCTGGTGCTGGGCTACATCGCCCGCACCATGGGTCCCGATGCTGCCGGCAATGCCAACTGGCTGACGCAGACGCTGTCGACCGTGGGCTCGTCCTTCGTCTCGCTGCTCCGCGCCCTGGTACCCGTCCTGGTCTTCACGGCCATCGTGGCGTCGATCGCCAACTTGCGCGAACTCAACAATGCGGCCAAGCTGGTCTGGCAGACCTTGCTCTGGTTCGCCATCACCGCTCTGATCGCTGTTGTGATCGGCATCGCGCTCGGTCTCATCATCCAGCCCGGCCTCAATTCGGCTGTTGCGGCGGAAGCTGCCCGCGCCCCGTCCTCGACCGGTTCCTGGCTCGATTTCCTCAAGGGTCTGATCCCCTCGAACTTCATCGGCCTGCAGGCATCTACCCGCGTCACCGATGGTTCGGCCACGACCAGCCTCAACTTCAACGTTCTGCAGATCCTGATCGTCTCGATCGTCATCGGTATTGCCGCGCTGCGCGTTGGCCCGGCTGCTGACCCGTTCCTGGCTTTCAATCGCTCTTTCCTCAAGATCATCCACAAGGTTCTGTGGTGGGTCATCCGGCTGACCCCCATCGGCACCATTGGCCTGCTCGGCAACGCCGTCGCCGTCTATGGTTGGGATGCCCTGGCCCAGCTCGGCTGGTACGCGGCCGCCATCTATATCGGCCTGGCGCTGGTGCTGTTCGTTGTCTACCCGGCGCTGCTGCAGAGCCACGGTCTCAACCCCATTCGCTACTTCCAGAGTGCATGGCCGGCCATCCAGCTTGCCTTCGTGTCGCGCTCGTCGATCGGCACGCTGCCCGTCACCGAACGCATCACCGAAAAGAACCTCGGCGTTCCGCGCGAATATGCGGCCTTCGCCGTACCTCTCGGCGCCACCACCAAGATGGACGGCTGTGCATCCATCTACCCGGCGATTTCGGCAATCTTCGTGGCCCAGTTCTTCGGCATCAGTCTCGGCATCGAGCACTACCTGCTGATCGCCTTCGTCGCCGTCATCGGCTCGGCCGCCACGGCGGGTCTCACCGGCGCCACCGTCATGCTGACCCTGACGCTCTCGACCCTGGGCCTCCCGCTTGAGGGTGTCGGCTTGCTGCTTGCCATCGACCCCATCCTCGATATGGGTCGCACCGCGGTCAACGTCGCCGGTCAGGCTTTGGTCCCCACAATCGTCGCCAAGCGACAGGGCATTCTCAACCAGGCCGTTTACGACAACGGCAAGTCGATCGAGGACCTCGACGCCGACGCTGTCCCGGCGGAATAAGTCAGACATCAAATTCCGGAAAAGGGGCCATTCGAGGCCCCTTTTTTGTGTGGTGTGCTGCGACGCGATGTTCGGCTCAGCGCCAGCTGACCATCAGCTTTTCGAGGCCGTGGAAATGGTAGACATTGCCGTAGCGCGGTGGCTCGACGATCCGCAGCTGGGGTAGTCTGTCGAACAACACCTTCATCGATTCCTGCAGTTCGATACGCGCCAGCGGCGCGCCGATGCAAAAATGGATGCCGGCACCGAAGCTGACATTGGCGCCATCGCTGCGGAACGGATCGAAGCGGTCCGAGCGGGCGAAGCGCGCCGGGTCGCGGTTCGCCGCGCCCAGCATGAGCCCGATCACGTCTCCCTTGCGCAGGGGAATTCCGTCCACCTCCGTGTCGACAAGTGCGTAGCGCGTAAACAGGTGCAGGGGCGCGTCGAAGCGCAGGCACTCCTCAACCGTTTTCTCCGCCTGCTCC
Source organism: Devosia lucknowensis (assembly GCF_900177655.1). NCBI lineage: Bacteria > Pseudomonadati > Pseudomonadota > Alphaproteobacteria > Hyphomicrobiales > Devosiaceae > Devosia > Devosia lucknowensis. Next base: position 817,771 of record NZ_FXWK01000001.1, read on the forward strand.
GGCGTGGCAAACAGCGTCTTCGGGTCCAGTGCGCTCTCGAGGATAGATTTCACCCCGTTCCCTGTCGTGTGCACCGTTGCCTCGTGCCCTGCATTGAGCAACAGCACGGCCGTTGATATCACCTCGTCTTCGCTCAGCACGTCGCCATCGCGGTCCGTCATGAGCATGTGGCTGAGAAGATCTTCCCGCGGCGACTTGCGCCGTTCCGCGATGACATCGCGCAGATAAGCCGTGAAATCGGCCGCGGCGGCATTGGCGTCCAGCTCGGTCTCGCGCGTGACGTTGTACATGTACATCGTCACCATGCGGTTGGACCAGTTGAGGAGTTGCGGCGCCATGTCCGCGGGCAGACCGATCATCTCGGCAATGACGATAGCGGGGATCGGCGCCGCGAACGCCTTGATGAGATCAACGGAATCCTTTTCTTCAAAACCGTCGATAAGCTCATGTGCCAGTTGCCTGATCCTGGGCCGAAGCTGCTCGACCTGCCGCGAAACGAAGGCTCGGTTCACAAGCGTCCGCAAGCGGGTGTGGTCAGGTGGCTCAAGATTCAGCAGCGAATGCTTCTCAGTCAGGTCGAAGTCCGCCACATGCGGATTCGGCACGGGCAATCCGATATCTTCGCGCGTCGCCACATGCAGGATGTCCCGACCGAAGCGCTTGTCGCGTAACAGTGCGCTCACGCTCTTGAAATCAGCGAAGCACCAATGGCCATAGTCCTCCCAGAAAAAGGCCGGATGGCTCCCATGCTGGCGCGCATAAAAAGGGTAGGGGTCCTGGTAGAAGGCCGGGTCCTGCGGTTGCGCAGAGGCGCTGAGATGTGGCGGGACATCGGTGAGCGGCTTGACTTGAATGATTGCGGCCATGGTCCGGGGTCTGCGTAGCTTTTGATTTGTCGGTCAAATCTAGAACGCGCCGCGCGACCTGCCTACGCCTTCCCGCCTTGCTCCCGCCGAAAAAATCGCTACGGAAGAGGCTGACAGTTTCGAGGAGCATCCCCCGTGAGCGACATCACCTATTCCCAGGCCATCGACGCCATCTATGCCTCGATCAAGGCAGACAACGAGGATCTCGACAGCCATATCGCGGCTCTCAAGGGTGCGATGGCTCGCGAAGGTCAGAAGGAGGCCACGTTCGAGACGTCCAAGCTCGCACAGCCGAACCGCCAGGGCCGCAAGCTCATGCAGGCCTACTTCCGCAAGAAGGGTATCGCGGTCAGCTTTTCGGATTGATCCATGGAACTCTGGCAGGCCGTCTTCCTGATTTCTCTCATTGTTTCAATGACAGTAGCAATCGGCTGGGATTCGGTTCTGGGTCGGAAGTACAAGCAAATCGAGGAGCGGCAGCGTTCTGATCCACGCCTCAGGGAGCAGATGAACCTCGGTCAGATGACGGCAATGGGCGTCTCCTACCGCGCCAGGCAGCAGGCACTGCGGCTGGCGGAGCCCGAGCGCAGCCAGGCGCTGCGGGAATGCGCGATGCTTCAGGCCTACAGTCGCACCATCATGGCTGTCACCGCCTTGGTGTTTCTGGCCATGATCGTCTCGCTGCTTTTCCGCTGAGGCCGTTCACCGTCTTTGGCGGAAGGGACGGGACCCTATTGAAGCTTGCCCCAATGCCGCCTATCTGTGCCTTTACCGCCCATTAAGGCGGTGTCGCCTGCAATCAGCCAGTCGCGCTGATTCGATTTTCCGGCATACCAGACTGCTCCTCCGAATGCGCGCTCGGGGCGGGGGCATGCCTAAACAACCAAGCCTGCAACCCGGTCCGCGACCCGGAGCATGGCCAAGGGGCAAACTATGCGGGATCCGCACGATATCTATATGAACACGCTCGTTCCCATGGTGGTCGAGCAGTCGAACCGCGGCGAACGCGCCTTCGACATCTACTCGCGGCTCCTGCGCGAGCGCATCATTTTCGTGACCGGCGTGGTCGAGGACAACATGGCCTCGCTCATCGTTGCGCAGCTTCTGTTTCTCGAATCAGAGAACCCGAAGAAGGAAATCGCGCTCTATATCAATTCGCCTGGCGGTGTCGTGACGGCTGGTCTGTCGATTTACGACACCATGCAGTTCATCCGTCCCGCCGTCGCCACCATGGTCATGGGCCAGGCGGCGTCCATGGGTTCGCTGCTGCTCGCAGCGGGTGAAGCCGGCATGCGCTCGAGCCTCCCGAACTCCCGCGTTATGGTCCATCAGCCCTCAGGCGGCTTCCAGGGTCAGGTCACCGACATCCTGATTCATGCCAAGGAAGTCGAGGGTTTGAAGCGCCGTCTTAATCAGATTTATGAAAAGCACACCGGCCGCACCTATGAGGAAATCGAGAACGCTCTTGAGCGTGATCGCTTCTTGTCGCCGGAAGAAGCCAAGGCCTTTGGCCTGATCGATACCGTCATGGAAAAGCGCGCGGTCCCCGAGGCATCCGCCTGAGCGTGACGCGCGTTAAGCACAATGCTGATGCGCCGTGGACTGTGATCCGTGCGCAATTGCACCCAGCCGGAACGGCCTTTAAGGTCGTTTCGGCTTAGACTTTCTTTATGCCTTGAGCGCTAGCCTGCCAGGCGACGCTTGAATTTGGGGATGCTCAATCCCCGGGAGTGACTGGATGTCCAAAGAGACGACGAACGGCGAAACCTCCAAGAACACGCTTTACTGCTCGTTCTGCGGCAAGTCGCAGCATGAAGTACGCAAGCTGATCGCCGGTCCGACCGTGTTCATCTGTGATGAATGCGTCGAGCTGTGCATGGACATCATCCGCGAAGAGAACAAGACCTCGATGGTCAAGTCCTCCGACGGCGTGCCCACTCCTGCGGAAATCTGCAAGGTGCTGGACGACTATGTCATCGGCCAGTTCCGCGCCAAGCGCGTCCTCTCCGTGGCCGTCCACAATCACTACAAGCGGCTGCATCACGCTCAGAAGAACCAGGACGTGGAACTCTCCAAGTCCAACATCATGCTCATCGGGCCCACTGGCTCGGGCAAGACGCTGCTGGCCCAGACCATGGCGCGCATCCTCGATGTGCCCTTCACGATGGCCGATGCGACCACGCTGACCGAAGCCGGCTATGTCGGTGAGGACGTCGAGAACATCATTCTCAAGCTGCTCCAGGCCGCCGACTACAATGTCGAAAAAGCCCAGCGCGGCATCGTCTATATCGACGAAGTCGACAAGATTTCGCGCAAGTCGGACAACCCCTCGATCACCCGCGACGTGTCGGGCGAAGGCGTGCAGCAGGCGCTCCTCAAGATCATGGAAGGCACCGTTGCCTCCGTGCCTCCGCAGGGTGGCCGCAAGCATCCGCAGCAGGAATTCTTGCAGGTGGACACCACCAATATCCTCTTCATCTGCGGCGGCGCCTTTGCCGGTCTCGAAAAGATCATTTCGGCCCGCGGCGAAGGTTCGGGCATCGGCTTCTCGGCCACGGTCAAGGATCCGAACGATCGTCGCGTCGGCCAGATTCTCGCCGATGTCGAGCCAGAGGACTTGGTCCGCTTCGGCCTGATCCCCGAATTTATCGGCCGTCTGCCGATCCTCGCCACTCTTGAAGACCTCGACATTCCGGCTCTCATCGAAATTCTGACTGCGCCGAAGAATGCTCTGGTTCGCCAGTATCAGCGCCTGTTCCAGATGGAAGAAGTCGAACTGACGTTCCACGAAGATGCTCTCAAGGCGATTGCCGAGAAGGCCATCGAGCGCAAGACGGGCGCCCGCGGTCTCCGGTCGATCCTTGAAGGTATCCTGCTCGACACCATGTATGATCTCCCGTCGCTCGAAGGCGTCGAGGAAGTGGTGATCAGCGAAGAAGTGGTGCGTGGCCGCGACGTTCGTCCGCTCTATATCTATTCCGAGCGCAAGAAGGACGATGCGCCCGCAACCGCGTAACAATCGTCGCAGCAAAACCAATCGTTTACGGCCTCCGGTTTAAATCACCGGGGGCCGTTTGGTTTTGGCCGCAGGGGGCGCTGTGCACGCAGCCTTTGAATTGGATATGCCGACCCTGGTGCTGGCGCGCGTCGTCAGCATCGTCGTCTTCGCTATCGGCATCCCCATCATGACCCTGCGCAAGGATCGCCCGGAAACGGCGATCTTCTGCTGGTCCCTGGTTATGGCCATCCTGAGCTGGGTCAGCATCATCGCCGCTGTCGCCACTGAAAATCTCTATATCGTTGCCATCTACGCAGGCTGCATCAGTGGCACCGTTTCGTTGCAGTGGGCCGCTGTGGTTGTCATGACCGGCCGAAAGGTACATTCGGCCTGGTTCGTTGTTCCGCCGGTCGGCGTGGCGCTGGGCATCGTCGTTCTGCAAATGCCGGCGACGGACGCATCCATTCTCAGCTGCGTGGTGCTTGGATTGCAGCTTGGTGCGGCCTCGACCTTCATCATGCTCTACGGGCGGCTCGCCGTTCGGCGCAGCACCGCCGTGCTCATGGCGCTGGGATACACGTTCTCGTTTTTCAGCGCCATTTCGCGCCCCATCGAACTGCTGTTCTTCGGCAGTTTCAGCCTTTATGCGACGTCAGGCGACCCCGCCAATTCCGCTGCCTTCCTCGGCAGCTATATCGGCACGACGCTGATCATTCTCTCCTGGCTCGCGGCCCTCAAGGATCGTGCGGAAGCCCGCCTGGCTGCATTGGCCTTCCGTGACGAGCTGACGGGGCTCGCCAATCGCCGGTACCTCCACGAGCAGGGGCGTAAGCTCTGGACGCAGTCGCGCTGGCAAGGCACGGCGCTGACGATCGTTGCGCTCGATCTCGATTACTTCAAACGCATCAATGATCGCTGGGGCCACGAAGAGGGAGATCGCGTGCTGGCCGCCTTCGGTGCTGCCACCGCCGCCGCAACGCCCGCACCCACGGTCGCCGCGCGCATGGGCGGCGAGGAATTCTGCCTGATCTATGTCGGTGTCGACGCCAAATCTGTCCACGGCTTCATCGAGCGTCTTCGCGACGACTTCGCTCAGGCTCTTCGCCTGCCCGACGGCGAACCAGTTCGCTTCAGCGCCGGCGTTGCCCAAGCGGGTCCCGAGGACGACGGCCTCAACAATCTTTACCGGCGCGCCGACAATGCGCTCTATCAGGCCAAGGCAAGCGGGCGCGATTGCGCGGTGATTGGCCTACCCCTGGCGGCCTAGCCTTCCGTAATGAACTCCACTGGGCCAGCCTCCTCGCCCATGATGGAGCGGCCGAAGAGGCTCGCGACCAGATCCACCATCAGTGTCGCCGTCTTGCCGCCGTGGTCGAGAAACGGGTTGAGCTCCACCACGTCCAGCGACCCCACCAGACCGCTGTCGTGCAGCATTTCCATCACCAGATGCGCCTCTCGATAGGTGAGGCCGCCCGGCACCAGTGTTCCTCCGCCCGGTGCGATGGCTGGATCGATCGAGTCGACGTCGAAACTCACATGCAGGTGCGCACCGGCCGCGCGCGCCTTGTCGATCACCTTCTGGAGGGCAGCGACAACGCCGAGCTGGTCGATCTTGCGCATGTCCACCACGTCGACGCCACGCGCCTGAACCAGCCGGCGCTCCTCCCGGTCAATCGACCGAGCCCCGAAGATCGTCACGTCATGTGGGTCGATCCTGCCCAGCCAGGCCCCGCGGAAACTTTCGTCGAATTCAGTCTCCCCGCAAAGCAGCGCCAGAGGCATCCCGTGGAGATTGCCCGAGGGCGAGGTGTCCGGCGTGTTGTAGTCGGCATGGGCATCGACCCAGATCACATGCACCGGCTTTCCCTTGGGTGCGCAATGCCGCGCCACCGCAGAGATCGTGCCCATGGAGATCGAGTGATCCCCGCCGATGAAGAGCGGGAAATACCCGTCCTGAAGAATGGCAAGACCCGCATCGCTGGCACGGGCAGCAAGGTCAAGCACATCGGCCTTCCGCTCATCGGGAAGGCGGGTGCTTGACGGGTCGAGCGACAGTTCCGGCTGTGGTCGCCGCAGGTCCCCATGGTCGGCCACCACATGCTCGAGCTCCATGAGTGCCTCGACAAGGCCGGCCACACGCAGCGCCTCGGGCCCCATGCCACAACCGCGCACGGACGCGCCTGAAGCCGTGGCAACGCCTAGAAGGTCGATACGGCGGGGGCGGGCTTGTTGGGTCATGGCTGACATCCTTGTGTTCTGATGCGTCGTCCAGACTTTAGGGATGAATGAAGCGGCTGCCGAGAGGGACTTGCGCGATTGCTCCCAAGGCACACCGGTGTTTCCGCCCTCTTTGCATATCTCCTGTGCGAAGTAACGCTAACGGTCACAATTCTGCAAAGCGTGACTTGCGGGCAGGGTGGTCCACCCTATTTATTAACCTGAATCGCCCAGCCTTCTGAGGATTGGGCAGTCGCAATACGGGCGCGCTACCACTTCCTCCCTCCGGCGCGCCCCGGAAAGGAAATGTGATGTCGGAAGTTACCTCCACCGGCGAAACAAGCCGGGACCGGGTTTACCCGGTGCTCCCCCTACGCGACATCGTCGTCTTCCCTGGCATGATCGTGCCGCTCTTCGTGGGCCGCGAAAAATCCGTCAAGGCGCTCGAAGAAGTCATGCGCGATGACAAGCACATCCTCGTTGTCACGCAGAAGAACGCGCAGGACGACGACCCGGCGCCGGATCAGATTTACCCCACGGGCACTATTGCCACCGTTCTGCAGCTGCTGAAGCTTCCCGACGGCACGGTGAAGGTCCTGGTGGAAGGGCTGAACCGCGCCACCATCGATAACTATCTACAGACCGAGGACTACTTCGAGGCCGAAGCATCCATCTTGCCCGAGCCGACTGAAGACGCGACCGAAATTGAGGCGCTCGCCCGTTCGGCGCAGTCCGAGTTCGAGAACTACGTCAAGCTCAACAAGAAAATCTCGGCCGAGGTCGTCGCTGCCGTCGGGCAGATCGAGAATGCGAGCAAGCTTGCTGATACGATCGCCAGCCACCTCGTCATCAAGATCCCCGAGAAGGAAGACCTGCTGCTCACCGTTTCCGTCATCGAGCGGTTGCAGAAGGTCATCGGCCTCATGGAAGGCGAGATCGGCGTCCTGCAGGTGGAAAAGCGCATCCGCTCGCGCGTCAAGCGCCAGATGGAAAAGACGCAGCGCGAGTACTATCTCAACGAGCAGATGAAGGCGATCCAGAAGGAACTTGGCGACGGCGAAGACGGTGCCAATGAGATCACCGAGCTCGAAGATCGCGTCGCCAAGACCAAGCTGAGCAAGGAAGCCAAGGCCAAGGCCGAAGGCGAGATCAAGAAGCTCAAGGGCATGAGCCCGATGTCGGCCGAAGCCACGGTCGTGCGGAACTATCTCGATACGCTTCTCGGGCTGCCCTGGGGCAAGAAGAGCAAGGTCAAGCGCGACCTGGCCCTGGCCGAGAAGGTTCTGGATGCCGATCACTATGGTCTAGAGAAGGTCAAGGAGCGCATTCTCGAGTACCTGGCCGTGCAGGCTCGTACGGGCACGCTCAAGGGTCCGATCCTCTGCCTCGTCGGCCCTCCGGGTGTCGGCAAGACCTCGCTCGGCAAGTCGATCGCCAAGGCAACGGGTCGCGAATTCGTGCGCATGGCTCTCGGTGGCGTCCGTGACGAAGCCGAGATCCGCGGTCACCGCCGCACCTATATCGGCTCAATGCCCGGCAAGATCATCCAGTCGCTCAAGAAGGTGGGAAAGAACAACCCGCTGTTCCTGCTCGACGAGATCGACAAGATGGGCCAGGACTTCCGCGGCGATCCGTCGTCGGCGCTGCTCGAAGTGCTCGATCCCGAGCAGAACAACACGTTCGCCGATCACTACCTGGAGGTCGATTTCGACCTCTCGGATGTGATGTTCGTGACCACCTCGAACACGCTCAACATTCCCGGCCCGCTGATGGACCGCATGGAGATCATTCGTCTCTCGGGTTACACCGAGGAGGAAAAGCACGCGATCGCCAAGCAGCACCTGATCCCCGAGGCCGCCAAGGAAAATGGCGTGGCGCATGGCGAGTTCGTGCTCTCCGACGAGATGCTGATGAAGGTCATTCGCGGCTACACCCGTGAAGCCGGCGTCCGTAATCTCAAGCGCGAAATCTCCAAGCTGATGCGCAAGGCAGTGACGGACATCGTTCGCACCAAGGTCAAGTCCATCGAGATCACCGAAGAAAAACTCGCCGAATATCTTGGGCCGATGATCTTCAAGCATGGCGAGATCGAAGCCGAAGCTCAGGTCGGCCTGGTCACAGGCCTAGCCTGGACCTCGGTCGGTGGCGAAATGCTGACCATCGAAGGCGTGATGACGCCGGGCAAGGGCCGCATGTCGGTCACCGGCAACATCAAGGAAGTGATGAAGGAATCGCTGACAGCCGCGCAGGCCTATGTGAAGTCCCGCAGCATCGACTACGGCATCAAGCCGCCCATGTTCGACACGCGTGACATTCACGTCCACCTGCCCGAGGGCGCAACCCCCAAGGATGGTCCTTCGGCTGGTATCGGACTCGCGACCGCGATTGTCTCCGTCATGACCGGCATTCCGGTCCGCAACGATGTCGCCATGACGGGCGAGATCACGCTGCGGGGCAGGGTGCTGCCGATCGGCGGCCTCAAGGAGAAGCTGCTGGCCGCGCTCCGCGGTGGCATCAAGACCGTGCTGATCCCCGAGGAGAATGTTCGCGATCTCCAGGAGATTCCCGACATCGTCAAGGAAGGCATGGAAATCGTTCCTGTCTCCCGCATGGATCAGGTCATCGAGCGCGCTCTGGTGCGCAAGCCTGAGGCGATCGAGTGGAACTTCGACGCTGAGCCCGCAGTGGCTGCCAAAGTCGACGCCACCGATGACGCTGGTGCGAGCGTCACCCACTGAGCCCTGCAATATTATGAGTTCTGAAGGCGGCCTCCGGGCCGCCTTTCTTTTTCCGGCACATGGATGGCTCTATTTCGCATTGACTCTAATTAGATGAGACGCTAATTAGACGGGCGTCAAATGAGGTCTGGCGTGGGCGTAAACACAGTCTTCGAAGCGTTGTCGCATCCGGTAAGGCGAAAGATCCTGGCCCTGCTCAAAGCCGGACCGCTCAGCGCCGGAGATCTGGCAGGGCATTTCGACATTACCCGGCCCACCCTTTCGGTCCACTTCAACAAGCTCAAGGACGCCGAGCTTGTCGTCGCCGAACGCCGTGGCACCAGCCTCATCTACCATCTGAACGCCAGCGTGCTCGAAGAAGCTCTGGCCGGGCTGCTCAATCTGACGGAGAAGAAGTCATGACACGTTCTGTTGCGTCTTCGACCACGCTCAATCGCATCCTGCTCGTGGTCCTGGCGCTCGCCACGGTGGTCGGCTTTGCCGTAGTGCCCCTCGAAACGAGCCTTCCCGTGCACTGGAACCTTGCAGGCGAGGCCGACGCATTTGCGCCCGCTGCCGTAGCCTTGCTGCTTCCCGCGTTGATGGCTGGCCTGGTCATGTTTATTCTATTCCTGACGCGACGCTTCGCCCCGGAAGACTACAAGTCCGGTCGCCACGTGATCGATGCCGTCGTCACCGTCATCACCCTTTTGGCCATTATCTTGCTTGCGGCAACTATTGCCCTTGGGCTCGGTCACGCCATCGAGATGCCGCGCCTTCTGGCGATTGCTATCGGAGCCATGTGGCTGGTGGTCGGTAATTATCTGCCCAAGACCCAGTCCAATGCGGTGGCCGGCGTGCGCCTGCCCTGGACCATGCGCGATGCCGGTAACTGGCGTGTAACGCATCGCTGGACCGGCCGCCTGATGATGCTTGCCGGGGCAATGGTTCTGCTCGTGGCCCTGGCCAATCCTGCGCCGGAGATGCTCTTCTCAACGCTCGCGCTGGCCGTGGTCGGCCCAGTGCTCGCCAGCGTAGTCATCAGTTATGGTCTGTCTCGCCGGTCGCGAGGTTAGATCGTCGCAGAATACCGGCGCGCGCCGGCCTTGGCCGCATCGATCGTGGCTTCAATGAAGTTGACGGCGGTGCCGAGCCCGTCCTCCACGGTCAGCGCCTTGCCGATCCGTTCCGCGTTGGCCTGCATGGCCGCATTGGTGGTCAACTGGTGCAGGGCGCTCGACAGGATTTCCGGCGTCACGTTGCGCAGGCGAACCGGGGCAGGGCCGCAACCCAGGGCACGAACCCGACGGCCCCAATAGCGCTGATCATAGGCCTGGGGCAGGGTGAAGGTCGGCTTCCCCGCGCGCAGACCGGCTGCCGTCGTCCCCGCGCCGCCATGATGGACCACGGCCGCACAGAGCGGGAAAAGTCGGTCATGCGGCGCCTCCGACACTGCGAACACGGTGTCGGGCAGTTCGTCGACATTGATGCCGCCCCAGCCCCGCGAGACGATGGCACGGCCGCCCCATTGCTCGAGTGCTTCCCGCAGCAGCTGGGTGTTGCGCTCCGCTCCGAATGGCATGGAGCCGAAGCCGATATAGACCGGGGCCGGTCCGGCATCGAGAAAGCGCTGCAGGTCTTCCGGCGGCGTCCAGCTGGAAATGTCTTCGAGATGCCAGAAGCCGGTGACGACCGCCGTCTGCGGCCAGTCGCGCGGACGCGGCGAAACGATGGACGAAAAATTATAGAGAGTGGGCAGGTTGTTCCCGAGGCTGTCGCGGAAAAGTCCGCCACGCTTGCGTGGCCCCAGGCCCATGAGCTCCTTGCGAACCCTGTCGCGCGGCAGGTCGTAATAGCCCTGCTGGATATTCATCGCGATGTAACTGAGCTTGTTGAAGGTGGGCCCCAGATCGGGCACTTCGTAAGCGCAGATCGGGAATTCCCGCGTCGGGTTGAGCGGCTGCATCGCCGTCATGATCACCGGAATGTCCAGCGCTTCAGCGATATCAATACCGAAGCTCGTATTGATGTTCACGACGATGCCGTCGGCACCCTGCGACATGATCCAGGCGTTGCGCGCGGCACGTTCGACCAGCTCCTGGCCACGGCGCAGCAGCTGCGGAAAATGATGCAGCTTCATCTTGCTGATCGCGGAATCGAAACGTGATTCCTGCAGCCAGTTCTGGATATTGGTACCCAGGTTGTGGAACTCGATTCCGTGCGAGGTCACGAGGCCCTCGAAGTCGGAATTAGTCCCCAACACCACGTCATGGCCCTGCTTTTTCAATTCGATAGCGAGGGCCAGGTAGGGCCTCACATCTCCAGCAGTACCGATAGTGGCGATCGCAACGCGTTTGCTCATGCACCTGTCCGACAAGACTATTCTGCCGCTGCGGCAAACCCACTAGATGTAAAGGCCATCCAGCATTTACAAGCTTTGTGAGAAAACATAATAGGGTATTGGCCACGCCGGGGTGTGGTAGCAGAAGACATTTCACAAGGGCAAGAGACATGCCGTCTCCGTTCACTGTTGCATGGGTTGGAGCATGGCTCGCCGGCAATCCGGTGGCGGCGATCACGGCTGCGGCAAACGCCCGATAGCTCTTCCCGCAGGGCCGCCAGGCGGCCGGGAAGAGCCGAATACAGTTTGCGCAGGTCCAGTCAGGACCGCTTAACCCGTCTAAAACCATAATTCCGCGATAATCGCCCTCTCATGTCGAGGTGCAGCGCTGTGCGCGTCGCGGTCAGCTACCGGCCCCAAGGCCATCCGAGGAATAAATGAGCGAAGTCTTCCATCGCATCCGCCGTCTTCCGCCTTACGTGTTCGCCCATATCGATCCGATCAAGGCCAAGGCGCGCGCCGAGGGCGTGGACATTATCGATCTGGGCATGGGCAACCCGGATATGCCGACCCCTGACCACATCGTCGCCAAGCTGCAGGAAACGGTGAAGGATGGGCGCACCCATCGCTACTCCACCTCGCGTGGCATTCCGGGCCTGCGCAAGGCCCAGGCCAGCTATTACGGTCGCCGCTTCGGCGTGAAACTCAATCCCGATACCCAGATCGTCGCGACGCTCGGGTCCAAGGAAGGCTTTGCCAACATGGCATCGGCGATCACCGCCCCGGGCGACGTGGTGCTGGTGCCCAACCCGACCTATCCGATCCATTCCTTCGGCTTCATCATGTCCGGCGGCGTCGTGCGCTCCATGCCGGCCGATCCGAACGAAGATTTCATGCGCTCGCTCGATCGTGCCGTCCGGCACTCTATCCCCAAGCCGATCGCGCTGGTCCTGAACTACCCGGCCAATCCGACCGCCTACACCGCCGATCTCGATTTTTACACCGAGGTGGTCAAGTACTGTAAGGCCAACGACATCTTCATCCTCTCCGATCTCGCCTATTCCGAGATCTATTTCGACGAAGACCAGCCGCCTCCGTCGGTGCTGCAGGTGCCCGGTGCCATCGATATCACCGTCGAATTCACCTCCATGTCGAAGACCTATTCCATGCCCGGCTGGCGGGTCGGCTTCGCCGTTGGCAACGAGCGCCTGATCGCGGCCTTGGCGCGGGTCAAATCCTATCTCGACTATGGTGCCTTCACGCCGATCCAGGTGGCGGCCGTCGCTGCTCTCAACGGGTCCGACGACGTCATCGAGGAAGTACGCAAGGTCTACAAGCACCGCCGCGACGTCATGGTGGAAAGCTTTGGCCGGTCGGGCTGGAATATCCCGGTGCCCAAGGCAACGATGTTCGCCTGGGCGCCGATCCCGGATCAGTTTGCCCATCTCGGTTCGCTCGAATTCGCCAAGCTCCTCGTGCAGGAAACTGGCGTCGCCGTCGCGCCCGGCGTCGGCTTTGGCGAGTACGGCGACCAGTACATTCGCTTGGCCTTCGTCGAGAACGAGCAGCGGATTCGTCAGGCGGCCCGTAACGTCAAGAAGCTTCTCGGCGCCAAGCCGGGGCAGGGAAATATCGTGCCCCTGAGCACTGCCGCCAAGTAATCTCACGCGTGGAGGCGATGCGTCGCCTCCACCGCTACGCTGGAATAGTCGGGTGGATGCAGTTGTGAGCGCCGCCATGCAGTGCGGCTACTTCGACAGCGGCGTGTGCCGCTCCTGCACGGCGATGGGCACCTCGTACCGGGCGCAGCTCGACGCAAAACTGTCGCATCTTCGTGACTTGCTGAAGCCGTGGCCGGAGGCGACCTGGCTTCCCCCCATGCCGAGTTCGCCCTCGGCATTTCGAAACAAGGCGAAAATGGTGGTCGGCGGCACGACGGAACGGCCGACCCTGGGCATTCTCGACGCGACCAGACACGGCATCGATCTCACCGGTTGCGGCATCCTGCTCCCAGGATTGACCGCCGCGTTCCCCGCGATTGCCTCGTTTATCGGTCAAGCCCGCATAACGCCCTACGACGTGCCGTCTCGCAAAGGCGAACTCAAGAACGTCCTCCTTACCGAATCGCCCGAAGGCGCAATGATGCTGCGTTTCGTACTGCGCTCCACCGAGCCGCTCGGCCGTATCGGCAAGCATCTGCCCGGCCTGCTTACCGATCTGCCGCAGCTGTCCGTGGTTACGGCCAACCTCCTCCCCGAGCACAAGGCCGTGCTGGAGGGCGATGAGGAGGTCCCGCTCTATGGCGAAACGCTGGCCATGCGCCTCGACGACGTCGTGCTGCATTTGAGGCCGGCCAGCTTCTTCCAGACCAATACGCCAATCGCCGTGGGGCTCTATCGGCAAGCGCGGGAATGGATCGAGGAAGTCGGCGCCCACAATGTGCTGGACCTTTATTGCGGCGTCGGCGGTTTCGCCTTGCACGTGGCCGCGCCAGGCCGGCGCGTCCACGGTATTGAACTGAGCGCGGCGGCCGTGGAATCGGCTCGTCTCAGCGCGGCCGAAGCTGGCCTCCTCGACGTGACGTTCTCGGTCGGTGACGCGACGGCCCTCGAGGCGCTGGAGGGGCTTGATGCCGTCATCGTCAATCCACCGCGGCGCGGGCTTGGCGCCAACCTCTGCGCCATGCTGGACGCTTCCGGAGTGGAAACGGTCATCTATTCAAGTTGCAATGCCACGACCCTAGCAGCCGACATCGCCGCCATGCCCGCCTTCAGACCCGCGCGTGTCCGTCTCTTCGATATGTTCCCGCAGACTGATCACTACGAGGCGATGGTCCTGTTGCAGCGCCGCTGACAGGCATCGCCCAAATAATACATGACATCGATAATCATCTTTCGTATGGATGAGCCTTCAGCAGCGCACCCGATACTGCGATCCCGTCGTCGAGCTGTAACGAAGCGCTGACCGTTCAATCCCTTGGGAGAATGATATGACTCGATTGGTGAGCGTTGTGGGCGCCATCATCCTCTGCGTGACCGTCGTCGCTGCCCATGCGCAGGGCTTCCCCGTAACGATCGAACATGCGCATGGCGAAACCGTTATACCGACAGAGCCCAAGCGCATTGTGACCTGGGGATGGAGCAACGAAGACGTGGTCATCGCCCTGGGCGTCATCCCGGTGGGCATGCCGTTCCAGTCCTATGGTGGCGGCGAGAATGGCGTGCACGAGTGGGTGGAGGAGGCGCTGGACGCCGCAGGCGCCGAGATGCCAGCCATTCTCGATGCGTCGGGCGAACCGCCGGTCGAGCAGATTGCGGCCCTCGAGCCCGATCTCATCATCGCTGCTTATTCAGGCATCACTGAGGATCAATACGCAGTCCTCTCGGGCATCGCTCCAACGGTCGCTTATATCGGCGCGCCCTGGTCCACGTCCTGGCAGGATTTGACGCTGATTATCGGCAAGGCGCTCGGCAAGGATGCTGAAGCGGAGGCTTTGGTCGCGGACACCACAGCCTGGGTCGACGCCGAATTCGCCAAATACCCCGCGCTTGAGGACGTCACCTTTGCCAGCGCCAACGACTATGATGGGTCGATGGCCGTCTACGCGCCCCTCGACGCGCGCATGAAATTCCTCACCGATTTCGGCATGGTCATGAATCCGAGCGTCAGCGCTCTCGCCCCCGGCGATGACGCCTTCTACTACCCGTTGAGCTATGAGCTCTTCGACCAGCTCGAAGCCGACATCTTCATCACCTACTACGAAGAGCAGGACGCACTTGACGCGTGGCTCGCCACCCCCCAAGCCCAGAACTATCCGCCCATCGCCAAGGGTGGCCTGGCCGCACTCGTCGGCACCGAAAATGTGGCCTCCGTTTCGCCGCCGAGCATACTGTCCCTGCGCTGGGGCCTCCCGCGCTACCTCCAGGTCCTTGGCGATGCCGCCGAAAATGTTCAGAACACAAAGTAGGTATCAAATGAAGTGCATCGCTTTTCTTGCCCTCGCTGCCCTGGCCGCATCCTCGCCCGCAATTGCTGAGGATGCATTCCCTGTCAGCATCGAGCATGCTCTGGGCACCACCACGATCGAGAGCAAACCCGTACGCGTCGTCACCTGGGGCTGGTCTGCCCAGGATGTCGTCCTCGATCTGGGTGTGACCCCTGTGGGCATGCCGTTTTTCGCCTATGGCGGTGGCGATGACGGCATTCTGCCCTGGACTGAGGCTGCCATCACCGAAGGCGGACTCGAAATGCCGACGGTTTTGCCGAACAATCCCGAGGCTCCGCTCGAAGCCATCGCCGCCCTCGATCCTGATGTCATTATCGCTCCCTATTCGGGCATAACTCCCGATGAGTACGAGCTGCTTTCCGCCATTGCCCCTGTGGTCGCTTATCCAAACAAGCCCTGGCTGATCCGCTGGCAGGACGTCGTGACACTGACGGGGCAGGCATTGGGCGAAAGCGAAGCCGCGGCAACGCTGATCGCCGAAACCGAGGCTTTCCTTGCACAACAGGTCGCCACACAGCCCGCCATCGCAGGCACGGTTTTCGCAAACGTCGTCAACCGCAATGATGGTCAGGTCTCCGTTCGTATCGAGGGTGACCCGCGCGTCCAGCTCTTTGCCGATGTCGGGATGGTCCCGGCACCCCCCGTCGATGGCAGCGCGCTGGTATCGACCGGCATCTCCTATCTGGTGAGCTACGAGAACTTCGACCGAATCCCCGCGGACATGCTCTTGAGCTTCTTCGACAACGAGCAGGCTGCGGATGCCTTTATCGGCCTCGACCTCATCAAGACCTCGCCGCTCGTCGCCAAGGGCGCCTATACAAGGCTGTTCGGCGAGGACCTGACAATGTCTGTCTCGGGTGCCATTACGCCAATGTCGCTTCGCTGGGGCTTCCCGCAGGTGCTGCCTGAGATCGGCCGAGCCGCCTCTGCCGCAAGCGCCGAGTGAAACCTTGTTCGGAAGGTGACCCAGGTCGCCTTCCGAAACCATTCTCCTATTGACCTCTAGGCACTTTCCTATGCAGATGGCGCCACCATGAGCGACATCCAATCCTTCCGCCAATCCGTTGAAACATTTATCTCCGCGCGCGGTTGGACACCCACCCGCTTCGGGCGCATCGTGGCTGGAGATCCGCTCTTTGTCTTCGACCTGCGTGATGGCCGCGAGCCGCGCACCGAGACGCGGGCGCGCATCCTTAAGGCTATGGCCGAACTGGGTGACGCTGACCGCCAAGCGCCCCTGCGCGTAGGTGTTGCCGGGCTCGGCAATGTTGGCGCGACGCTGGTCCGCATCCTGCAGAAAGATGGTGCCGAACTAACCCGGAAACTTGGCCGTCAGCTCGAAGTTGTGGCCGTTGCCGCGCGCTCGCGTTCCCGCGATCGCGGCATTGATATTTCCGGTCTCGAATGGTTCGACGATCCGGTGGCTCTGGCCAAGTGGGATGGGATCGATCTTTTCGTGGAACTGATCGGCGGCGAGGATGGTCCGGCTTTTGCAGCGGTAAAAGCTGCGCTTGAAATCGGTCGTCCTGTGGTAACAGCCAACAAGGCCTTGCTCGCCAAGCACGGCGTGACCCTGGCCCGCATGGCCGAGGAATCCGGAGCCCAGCTTGGCTTCGAAGCAGCTGTCGCCGGCGGGATTCCCGTGATCAAGACCTTGCGCGAGGGCCTGGGCTCTGCGCGCATCGCCAAGGTCTTCGGCATCATGAACGGCACCTGCAACTACATCCTCACCCGTATGGGCAATGAAGGGATTTCCTTCGCCGATTGTCTCAAGGACGCGCAGGCGCTGGGTTACGCCGAAGCCGATCCGACCTTCGACGTCGAAGGCTTCGACACAGCCCACAAGCTTTCCATCCTCGCCACGCTCTGCTTCGGGTACGAAATCGCGCCGGACAAAATGCGTATCGAAGGCATTTCCGGCATCACCCAGCACGACATCCAGGTCGCCCATGACCTGGGATACAAGATCAAGCTTCTGGGCATTGCCGAACGCACCGAGCATGGCATCGAGCAGCGCGTGCACCCCACCTTTGTGCCCAAGGGCAGCGCCATTGCCGGCGTCGATGGCGTCATGAACGCCGTCGCGCTGGAAACAGACCATGTTCACGAGCTGCTGCTGGCCGGCCCGGGGGCAGGTGGTCCGCCCACTGCGTCCTCGGTATTGTCGGACATTCTCGACATCGCCCGCGGCACCCGCGTGCCGCCACTGGGCGTACCTAGCGACGAGCTCTTGCCCTATCGTGAGGCGCCGCACCGGGCGCACGAGGGTGGCTTTTACATCCGTCTCAGCGCCAAGGACGTGCCCGGAGCTCTTGCCGCCATTACGACCCGCATGGGGGAAAAGTCGATTTCCATCGACAGTGTCATCCAGCGTTCGGATTTGAGTGCCAAGGCAGTGGCGCCCGATGGCTCGCCGACGCGGACCGTCGTGATGATTACTCAACAGACTTTGGAATCATCCGTGCGCGAAGCGCTTGCAGAGATCGCTGCGGATGGGTTCATAGTTGGCCAACCGCAATTGATCCGCATCGAAAAGCTTTAGTGGCCTCCGGGCCGCGCGTCGCCCGGGGTGGCCTATGAAACTGAGCAAGGTCGAAGACAGCAAGAACCCGGCCAACCTTCATCGGACGCTGACCTTGGAAATGGTCCGCGTCACCGAACGTGCGGCCATTGCCGCCGCCGAATGGCGTGGCAAGGGCAACGAAAAGGCAGCGGACGAAGCGGCGGTCGCGGCCATGAAATCCGAGGTCGATCGGGTCGCTATTTCAGGCCGCATCATCATCGGCGAAGGTGAAGAGTTCGAATGCGACGATCTCTTTGTCGGCCAGGCGGTCGGCATGGGGCAGGGCCCGGAAGTCGATATCGCCGTCGATCCGCTTGAGGGCGTCACGCTCTGCGCCAAGAACCAGCCCGATAGCCTTGTGGTCCTGGCCATGGCCGAGCGCGGCGGCCTGCTCAATGTCGCCCGCAATGTCTACATGCACAAGATCGCCATTGGCACCGCCTATCCGCGCGATACCGTCCACATCGAGTGGTCTGCCACCGAGAATGTGAGGGCGCTGGCCAAGGCCAAGGGCGTTCCCATCTCCGAAATCACCGCCATCGTGCTCGATCGCCCGCGCCACGGGGGGCTGCTGGAGGAACTGCGCACCGCGGGCGTTTCGGTCAAGCTGCTCAGCGACGGCGATATCGCGGGCGTCATCCATGCCGTCAACACCGATGATACCGGCGTAGATATCTATCTGGGCTCAGGCGGCGCTCCCGAGGGGGTACTGGCCGCCGCAGCCCTGCGCTGCATCGGCGGACACATGCAGGGCAAGCTCATCCTCGACACACCGGACAAGCGTCTGCGCGCCAGGGAAATGGGCATAGCCGATCCCAACCGCATCTACGATGTGACCGAACTGGCCGCCGGCGATGTTCTGTTCTCCGCCACCGGCGTTACTGATGGGTCACTGGTCGAAGGCGTTCGCCTCCGCCGCGGGTCGGTCGAAACGTCCACCGTCGTCATGCGCTCCTGGAGCCAGACCACCCGCTGGATCCGTGCTCGCCACGCCAGATAGGCTTTGCATTCGGCCACTACACTGGACCACCCAAGGAGACGAACTATGTTCACGCACGTCATGATCGGCAGCAACGACCTGACTCGTTCCAAGGCATTCTACGACGCCACTTTCGTTGCCTTGGGCGGTGTCGCCGGCGAGATCGATGCGCGCGGCCGTTTGGTTTATGTGCACAATGGCGGACGCCTGATGGTGACCACGCCGATCGATGGAAATCCGGCTACCGTCGCGAATGGCGGGACGATCGGCATTCTGGCCGACAGTGCCGAACACGTTCGCGCCTGGCACGCTGCGGGGACGGCCAATGGCGGCACAGCCATCGAAAGCCCGCCCTCGGAGCGCCCGAACGGCTTCTTCGTCGCCTATCTCCGCGATCCCGATGGCAACAAGCTCAGCGTTCGCTCGCGCCCCCAGGGATCGAACTGATCCCTTCCGCCCCATCGGGAAGACAGTGCGGCAGGGATTGGGCCAGACGGGCAAGGGGGCTTTCCCGCCTCCCCAAATTCCCTTAACACCGACCCATGCATGATGCGCCGCGCCCTTTTCTCGACATTACCAGTTCCGTCACCGGGCGCGGCTGGATCGATCGACTGGATAGCGCGCAGGCCCGAACGGCCACGGCCATCAGCCAGCGTACCGGAATTTCCGACATTCTCGCCCGGATCATCGCAGCCCGGGGCGTAGGGCTCGAAGACGCCGAGACCTATCTCGAGCCCACGATCCGCGCGTCCATGCCGGATCCATCCACCTTGGCGCAGATGGACGAACTTGCCGACCGCCTTGCTCGCGCCATCGCCGACAACGAGGCGGTCGCGCTGTTCGGCGACTATGACGTCGACGGCGCCTGTTCCTGCGCCCTCATGACGCGATATCTGCGCCACTTCGGCATCGAGCCGCAGGTCCATATCCCCGATCGCATCTTCGAGGGCTACGGTCCAAACATTGCAGCGATGGACAAGTTCATCGACGCTGGTGCGACGCTTGTCATCACGCTCGATTGCGGCACCACCAGCGACGGCCCCATCGCCCACGCGCGCAATCGCGGCGTGGATGTCCTCGTCATCGACCATCACCTTTCCGACCATGACCTGCCGCCCGCAACGGCGCTGGTCAATCCCAACCGTCCCGACGACATTTCCGGCCTCGGCTATCTCTGCGCCGCCGGCGTCACCTTCATGGTGCTGGTCGCGGTCAATCGTGCCTTGCGCAACCGCGGCGATACCGGTCTGCCCGATCTGCTGAAATTGCTCGACCTCGTGGCTCTGGCCACCGTCTGCGATGTCGTCCCGCTCGTCGGACTCAATCGCGCCTATGTTCTGCGCGGCCTGGAAGTCGCCCGGCGTGGTGAACGCCCCGGCCTTTCAACCCTGGCGCTGGCTGCCCGCGCATCTGGTCCCCTCAACCCGTACCATCTCGGCTTCCTGATTGGGCCGCGCATCAATGCCGGAGGCCGCATCGGTGACGCTGCTCTCGGCACGCGCCTGCTCGCGCTTGATGACGAGCACCAGGCCATGGTCATCGCGGCACAACTCGATGAGCTCAACGGCGAGCGTCAGCGTATCGAAGTTGAAGCGGTGGAAGAAGCCGCGGCCACGGCGGAGGCGGAAATTGGAGGCGGGGA
Organism: Devosia lucknowensis; assembly: GCF_900177655.1. Classification (NCBI taxonomy): domain Bacteria; kingdom Pseudomonadati; phylum Pseudomonadota; class Alphaproteobacteria; order Hyphomicrobiales; family Devosiaceae; genus Devosia; species Devosia lucknowensis. Next base: position 838,100 of record NZ_FXWK01000001.1, read on the forward strand.
GGGGCCACCAATCCTGGTGCTGGCCTCTGCCAATTGGCACCCTGGAGTGGTGGGGCTCGTTGCCGCGCGCCTGCGCGAGCGGTTTGAGCGTCCAAGCTTCGCCATCGCGCTCCATCCCGATGGCACCGGTACTGGATCCGGCCGCTCCATGCCCGGGGTCGATCTCGGCAGCGCCGTCATCGAGGCCGTGGAAGCGGGCCTTATTCCCAAGGGCGGCGGCCACGCCATGGCGGCCGGCATTTCGCTGCGGCCGGGAGACCTCGGCCCCTTCCGTGCGTTCCTTGCCGAAAAGCTGGGCGCCAGCGTCGGGGCAGCCCGCGCCGCCTCGGCGCTGAAGATCGACGCCGCATTGACTGCCCGCGGCGCGAGCATCGACCTGCTCCATAATCTCGAAAAGGCCGGTCCATACGGCGCCGGCAATCCCTCGCCCGCTTTCGCCTTTCCGGCCCATCGCGCGCGGTTTCCGCAGGTCGTGGGAAAGGGCGGTCACGTGAGCTTCACGCTGACCTCCGACGATGGCGCCCGTCTCAAGGCCATCGCCTTCCGCGCTGCTGGCACGCCCCTGGGAGATACCCTGATGCGCGATGCCGATCAGCCGATGCACTTTGCCGGCGGCCTTTCGATCGATCATTACCAGGGCCGCGAACAGGTTCAGTTCCGGCTCGCCGACATCGCCCGGCCGACCCGCTAGCCTCTTGCGATCCAGTTGCCGATTGGCCACGTAGTATGCATGCGGGCCCAAGGGCGTCGCCCGCTGGTTTAGGCCGCTTGCATATCCGCTTGTGGCCGCTAAACTATCCGTGGTGTCCAGGGGAGGCGGCGCCTCCTCGCATCATATTTCTGACGCCCAGCGTTTGGCGCGCACCCCCAGCGGTGCCGCCGCTTATTGCGATAGTTGGATCCAGCGGCAAATGACGAAAACCGCCGTGCATGAGAATCAGACGGGTGTCTCCGTCCGGACGAATTTGACCTCCTGGCTCGTGGAGCAGGTCGGCGTGTCGCTTGTCGGCAAGCCGCGCCATGGCTCCCTGACAGTGATCTTTCCCAATGGCCGGACCCGGACGGTCGGTCAGGGCAATTCTGGCGAGCACGCGACGCTGCGCCTCAACAATTTCAAGGTCATCCGCGAAGCCATGCAGCGTGGCACCGTGGGCTTTGCCGCCGCCTACATGGCTGGCGACATCGAATCCGACGACCTTACCGCGCTGTTCCGCTTCTTCCTGCAAAACCGCGACATGTTCGATTCGGCCAATCGGGGCTTCTTCCACCGCGCTGCCGGGGATCTCCACTATCACCTGTCGCGACGCAACACTCTCGAGGGGTCCAAGAAGAACATCGCCGAGCACTACGACCTCGGCAACGAGTTCTATGGCCAGTGGCTCGATCCTTCGATGACCTATTCGTCGGCTGTGTTCACCTCGGGCGATCAGAGCCTCGAGGAAGCGCAACTGGCCAAATATCGCAGGGTTGCGGACATGGCTGGGATCACTCCCGGCTCGTCTGTCCTCGAGATCGGATGCGGCTGGGGCGGATTCGCCGAGACCGTGGCACGCGACTACAAGGCAAATCTGCGCGGCATCACTCTCTCGGCCGAACAGCTCAAGTTCGGCCTCGAGCGTCTTGCGCGTCAGGGACTGGACCAATATGCCACGCTGGTCTTTGAGGACTACCGGCATACCGAAGGTCAGTTTGACCACATCGGCTCGATCGAGATGATCGAGGCCGTCGGCGAGGATAACTGGCCCAGCTATTTCCAGACACTGCACGACAGGCTGAAGCCCGGTGGCACCGCCGCCATCCAGGCCATCACCATACAGGAAGCCGATTTCGACAGCTATCGGTCCGGCCCGGACTTCATCCAGCGCTACATCTTCCCCGGCGGCATGCTGCTGACCAAATCGGTGATGAAGGACTTCGGCGAGCGCTATGGCCTGATGCTCGAACAGGTCGAGACCTTTGGCCTGTCCTATGCCCGCACTTTGAAGTTGTGGCGCGAACGCTTCCTGGAACGCTGGCCGATGATCGCACCGCTAGGCTACGACGAATATTTCAAGCGCAAATGGGTCTATTACCTGAGCTACTGTGAAGCTGGCTTTGCAGAAGGCTCCATCGACGTCGGCATCTATCAATACCGTCGTCGCGTCTGATCCCGCGTAGTCGGCACCGGTCTCCGGTACCGACTACGCATCAGACCCATAACATGACTTGACCGCTCACCTTAGCGCCGCTAGGGATCAGGCATTACAAAAACCTGACGGTACAAGCCATGTTTCGCGCCGCCTCTCTCGCAGTTGCCCTTCTTGCCGCTACCGCGTTCCCCGCTTTCGCCTGGACCTATACCGGCGGCGACGGCACCGAGGTGACGCTAGATGAAACGCCGGTGCGCATCATTGCCAGCCAGGATGCCGCCGCTGGTCTCATTCCGCTGGGCATTCGCCCCGTCGGCATCTACGCCGATAGTGCCATTGCAGACGCCAAGGCCCTTCAGGGCCTCGACCTCACTGGCATCGAGATCATCAGCCAGACTTGGGGCGAGGTGGATATCGAAAAGGCCGCAGCCCTCGAACCCGATCTGATTGTCGCCGAGTACTGGCCGCTCGAAACCACTTGGTCCGGTGGCGCCGAGGTCTTCAACGCGCTGAGCCCCGTTGCGCCGATCACCGGTCCGGAGCAGGGGGCGTCCATACTAACGCTCATCGAAGATTACGAAGCTCTGGCGCAGAGCCTTGGCGCAAACCTGTCCGACCCCGCCATCGCGGAAGACAAGGCTGCCTTTGCGACGGCGCTGGCCGATTTCAAGGCCGCCACTGCCGCCAAGCCTGACCTGACGGCGCTTGCCGTCTGGGCCGGTCCGGATGCGCTTTATGTGGCCGCCACCGCGGGCGCGTCCGAGCTCATGGATTTCGCCAGCTGGGGCCTGAAGCTGATCGATCCCGAAGTCGCCGACGATCGCGGCTATTGGGAAACCCTGTCCTGGGAAAAGGCCGATAAGTACCAGCCCGACCTGATCCTTGTGGATAATCGCTCCGCCGACACTATGGAAACGGCCAAGGCGCAGCCCACCTGGACGCTGATGAAGGCTGCCGAAGCCGGTCAGGTCACCGACTGGCCGGCCTTCTGGCTGCGCAATTACCACGCCTACTCAGCAGAGCTGGCCAAGCTGACCGCGGCCATCAATGCCGCCGACGCAAGCGTCGCCCCCTGATCCGACGTGACGGCGGCTTCCACCATGCAGGCCGCAAAGGCAACCCGGCTCATGCTCGGGTTGCTTTTTCTCGTCGCGGCTCTGGCTGCGATTTGCCTGATATCATTGGCGGTGGGCGCGCGCGCAATTCCCATTGAGGGTGTCTGGCAAGCGCTCGTCGCCTACGATCCGAATGCCACCGAACATCGCATCATCTGGGATTTGCGCCTGCCGCGTACCGTGGTTGGACTCATGGTCGGCGCTGCCCTCGGCCTGTCCGGAGCTGTCCTGCAGGGAGCCACGCGCAATCCGCTGGCGGACCCATCCATTTTGGGCATCAATGCCGGCGCCGCCCTTGCCGTCGTGCTGGGTGTGTCGATTTTCGGCATCTCCCAACTGTCGTCCTATGTCTGGCTGGCCTTCTTCGGGGCGGGGCTCACCATGCTGGTCGTTTATGCCGTGGCCTCGGTGGGTCGCGAAGGCGCAACACCCATCAAGCTGGCCCTGGCTGGCGCCGCGCTGACGGCCATGCTCCTCTCGTTCAGCAACGCCATTCTCCTCACCAGTCCGCGAACTCTGGATGAGGTTCGCTTCTGGCAGGTCGGCTCGCTCGCCGGTCGCAGTATGGAGACGGTAGCCCAGGTTTCGCCCTTCCTGCTGTTCGGCGCCGTCCTGGCGCTGGCTTCCGCGCGCCTGCTTGATGGTCTTTCCATGGGCGACGATGTCGCTCGCGCTCTGGGGCAGCGGATCGGCATTTCCCGTGCTCTGGCTGCTCTCGCGGCGGTGGTCCTTGCCGGTGGCGCGACAGCTGCGACTGGGCCAATTGCCTTTGTGGGCCTCACCATACCGCATGTCGCCCGCGCCATAACCGGGCCCGGCTACCGCTGGATCCTTCCCTATTCCATGCTGATGGCGCCGATCCTGCTGCTGGGCTCGGACGTTCTGGGGCGTATCATCGCGCCGCCGGGCGAAGTTCAGGTCGGCATCGTCACCGCCTTCGTTGGCGCGCCCTTCTTTATCGCGCTGGTCCGGCGCCGGAAGCTGACGGCGCTATGACGGTCTTGCAAGCCTCTCGCGTCGCTCTTGTCCGTCGCCGTGCGGCAGACCGTAGCCGGGCCGTCGCACTCGGCCTGGTGCTAGCACTGGTTCTGGCCTTCGCGGTCGCCATGTCACTGGGTGACTATCCGTTGACGCCGGCCCAGATCGTACAATCGGTCCTGTCTCCGATGACGGGGCTGGCCGACAGGGGCGTCGATTTCATCATATGGCAGGTCCGTCTGCCCCGCGCCTTCCTGGCCATTCTGTCCGGTGCAGCCTTCGGCCTGGCCGGAATCACTTTCCAAACGCTTTTGCGTAACCCCTTGGCCAGCCCCGACATTATCGGCATCGCCCACGGCGCCAGCGCCGCGGCGGTCTTCTGCATCATCATCCTGGGCTGGGCCGGACTGGCTGTGTCGTTCGGGGCCTTTGCCGGCGCGGTGCTGACCGCCATCGCAATATACCTGCTGGCCTGGCGCAATGGCGTCACGGCCTTTCGCGTCGTCCTCATCGGGATCGGCATGGCCGCGATGCTCGCGGCGGTGATCTCTTACCTCTTCACGCGCGCGCGCCTGACAGAAGTGCAACAGGCCATGGCCTGGCTGGTGGGCAGCCTCAATGCTGCCCGTCCAGGCGACTCGATCGTCCTCGGCCTGGCCATGCTGGTGCTTCTGCCGATGATGATCGCACTCCTGCGTGGCCTCGATGCCATGGAGCTGGGTGACGATACGGCCAAGTCCCTGGGTGCGAAGGTCGAGGTGACCCGGCTCGGCCTCATGCTGGTCGCCGTCGGCTTCGCCGCCTTTGCAACGGCAGCCGTCGGTCCGGTGGGATTTGTTGCCTTCGTGGCGGGCCCCTTGGCCCGCCGCCTCCTCAACGGCGCGAGCCGGGGTTTTCTCCACGCCGCACTGGTCGGAGCCCTGGTCATGCTGGTCTCCGATCTCGTTGCGCAACATGCCCTGCCGGCCATACAATTGCCTGTTGGCGTCGTCACGGGAGCCTGCGGCGCAATCTTCCTCCTCTGGCTGCTGGTGGCTTCCGGCCGGTCGGGCCGCGTCAACTGATCCTGAAAGAACCGAAATGTCGCTCAATCATCAGCTCATGGCCGCCGGACTCGATCTTGCCTATGGTGAGCGGCAGATCGTTTCCGCTCTCGACGTCGCCCTGCCGCCCGGCAAGCTGACCGTCATCGTCGGAGCCAATGCGTGTGGCAAGTCCACCCTGCTGCGTGGTCTTGCGCGATTGCTGACGCCGAAGCGCGGCGCCGTCTATCTTGATGGCAAGCCTATTCATCAGATGCCCACGCGCGAGGTGGCGACCATCCTGGGCGTCCTCCCACAGAGCCCGATTGCGCCGGATGCCATCAGCGTCGCCGACCTCGTCGGCCGCGGCCGCTATCCGCACCAAGGCTGGTTCCGTCGCTGGACACCCGAGGACGACGCTGCCGTCGCCGATGCGCTCTCCGCCACCGATATTGCCGAGCTGGCCGACAGGTCGGTGGATGAACTCTCCGGCGGGCAGCGACAGCGCGTCTGGATTGCCATGGCGCTCGCCCAGGAAACCGATCTTCTTCTTCTCGACGAGCCCACCACTTTCCTCGACATCAACCATCAGGTGGAAGTGCTCGACCTCCTGACCGATCTCGTCCGCAATCGCGGGCGCACGGTTGTCGTCGTTCTCCATGATCTCAACCTGGCCTGTCGCTACGCGGATCACATCGTGGCCATGAAGGCGGGTCGCATCGTCGCCGAAGGGCGTCCGGCCAAAGTCATCACCGAAGACGTGGTGCACGATGTCTTCGGCATGGCCTCGCGCGTGGTGCTCGATCCCGTCTCCGACACGCCGATGATCGTGCCGATCGGCCGTCACCACACCGCCGCACGCATGGCAGTATCCTCGCGCGCCTGAGTGGAAGCGGGCTCGCAGCCGGAAATATCGCAAACCCGGTGGAACGTTACGGCCCGCGCTCCGGTTCACCGGGGGAAGGGGGCGCTCATGCCGCTGTTTTACTTCGATGTACGCGACGGTGAGCGCCTTGCGCCTGATAACACGGGCACCGATCTCCCCAACGCGTCTGTCGCCCGCGAAGAGGCGGCACGAACGCTCTCGGAAATCGCGGCCGAGGAAATCCCGCGCGACGGACCGGACCGAGAATTTTGCATTATCGTCAGGGACGCGGTAGGCACGGAGCTGTTCGAACTGTGCCTTACCTTTCATGCTCGTTCGTTCTAGATTGTGCCGGAGTAGGATTTTGGCATGCCGCAGCCACTTGACGTCCTCATCGCCAAGCTAGACGCCATCGGCCGCCTTTCGCCGGAAGGGGAGGCGGCCATCCGGCAGTTGCCGGTGCGCGTGGCCCATCTGGAGCGTGGCGAAGATGCCGTGATGGAAGGGCAGGTCATGGGGCACTGCTGCGTCGTGCTCCAGGGCCTGCTTCACCGTCATAAGCACATGCAGGACGGCAGCCGCCAGATATTGTCCTTCCATCCATCGGGCGACATTCCTGACCTGCAGAGCCTGCACCTCAAGCGCGTCGACTATACGCTTTCCGCCACGACGCCGTCCGAGATCGGCCTCATCCGGCACGCCGACATGCAGGCCATGTTGCGCGCCTATCCGACCCTGACCGACCTGTTCTGGCGCGATACGCTTATCGATTCGGCAAAATTCCTCACCTGGATGATGCTCATCGGTCAGGCCTCTGCTGAAGCGCGGATGGCGCATCTCTTCTGTGAGATGTTCATGCGACTCAAGTCCGTTGGCACGGTCGAAGGCAACGAATTCCCTTTCCGCGCCACGCAGAATGATCTGGCTGATGCCCTTGGCATGTCCATTGTCCATGCCAACCGCACCCTGCAGGAGTTACGGTCTGCGGGTTTGCTGGCCTTCAGCAACGGCGTTGCTGAAATCCTCGATTGGCCCAAGCTGCGCGCATTGGGGCAGTTCGACCCCGCCTACCTGCATCTCTCACGCGATTAGCCACGCAAAAAATCACTATCGTTCTGCCTGATTAACCTATGTGAATCGGCCTTGCGGCGCTGCGCCATAGAGTTCCACTCAGGGATTCTATCAGTGACAACAACCACTTTCACCGACTTGCGTGTTCTCATCGGCGAAGATGAACAGCTGCTGGCCTTCGATTTGGCCCACCAGTTGGAGACGCTTGGCGCCCATGTCGTCGGCATGGCGGACAGTGTCGCGCGCATCGAGCAGATGAGCGACATGCAACTGTCCGAGGCGAATGCCGCCATTCTCGACGTCGAACTCCTCGACGGGGAAGTCTACGCGGTGGTGCCCAGGCTCGAGGCCGCGGGTATCGGTGTCGTTATCTGCTCTGGATACCAGCGTGCCGAACGGCCGGATCGCTTCGCTCATATCGAGTGGGTCGGAAAGCCTGCGCTGCCTGAGCAGATCGCTGCGGCCTTGTGCCGTGCTGTCGATGCACGGAAGGGCAATCCGATTGACTAGCGTGGCAAGCGCTCCCCCAGGTGCGGATCCCGTAGAACGTTTTCTGCACCGGTTGTCCAATTTCGAACCGCTGGACCCAGAGGCAAAAGAGGCTCTCCGTCGCTCCATCCAGCGTGGTGCCCTTGTACCGCCCTATCAGGAAGTCACCGGTGAGACGATGCATGACGTGCTCGTCCTGCTCACCGGCTGGGCTTGTCATTCTCAGATGCTCGGCAACGGCAAGCGGCAGATCACCACGCTCGTTGTTCCCGGCGACTATACCGGCTTCGGATTTCTCACGGGCAGCGATGCCTATAGCCACTACGTCACAACCACGCCCAGCCAGTTCGGCCGCATCCGCCTGCGCCAGTTTACCGAAATTACCGAACGGTATCCCGCTGTCATGCGCGCGACACTCAAGGCATCCGCAACTGAATCCGCCATCGGCCGCGAGCGGCTGATCAGCCTTGGCCTGCGCACCGCCGTCGAGCGCCTCTCGCATCTCATCTGCGAAATCTGGTGCCGTCTTTCGGTGGTTGGCCTCGTGACGTCGGACAACAGCCTGGTCCTACCCATGACCCAGGCCGAACTCGGCGCAGCGCTCGGCCTCTCAACCGTGCACGTCAACCGCACCCTGCAATCCTTGCGCAAACGCGGCTGTATCGACCTGCAGGGCAAGCGCGTGCAGATACATGATCTCAAATATCTGATGTCGCTCGCCAGTTTCGATCCCGATTATCTGAGCGGCAATTCCGTCAGGCGCGATCCCTGAGGAACGACAGTTGCATTAACCCACGTTAATGGCCCGGCGCCGCCACCGGTCTATGGTGGCCCATCAGTTAGGACGGTGCTTTGCCCTCATTCAGAATCATCGATTTACGCTCGGGAACGATTTCTCCGGAATTGCATGCCGAGGCCAAGTCGCCGGAAATGGCGGCGGAAACGGCTCTGGGCCTGAAGCTCGTGCGCGCCGGCCACCCGCGTAACCTCGTCTGCCGGGTCTATTGGCAGGACGCAAACAACACCAACATGGTGCGCCTCTACAGCAAGTCTGAACACGCCCGCTCCAGCGCCTAGCGGTTTCCCGCGACCCGTCGCATCCAACCGGCCACTTCCTGTCCCATCGTCGTCATATGGTCCACTGCGGAAAAGCCGGAAACGGACTTTCGCGGTCTGAGATCGTGGTCGCCGTCCGCCAGCCACGACAGCTTGATCGCTGGCGAGAGCGCATAGCCGCCAACTTCCTCGCGGGTGCCGAATGGGTCGCGCGTACCCTGGACGATGAGGGCAGGGGTCTCCAGCTTTTCCAGATGCGCTGTGCGCAACTGCGCCGGCTTCCCCGGTGGATGAAACGGATACCCCAGGCACACGAGCCCGGCCGCCTTGCCATCGGTCCATGCCGTATCGGCCACCATGCTGGCCACGCGGCCGCCCATGGACTTGCCGCCGATGAACAGCCGATCGCCCGCCGCTCCCAGGTCGTCGATGGCGGCAAGGTATTCTGGCGTCAGCGTCTCCGCTTTCGGCGGTGGCTTGCGCTGGCCGCTCCGCCGCGCGGCCATGTAGCCGAACTCGAACCGCGCAATCCTGATACCCGCGAGGACGAGCGCTTTGGCAGCCGCATTCATTGCAGCCGAGTCCATCGGCGCACCGGCGCCATGGGCGAACAAAAGCGTCACATCGGCGTCCTCAGGGCCATCGATCAGAAAGTGGCTAGTCATGTCGGCACTCCGTCTGTGCGTCCAATCAATACCGTTTTTCTGTGAGGAACCAGTCGTTAACGAATGGCGTTTGCCCAACCATTGATGGAGGCCGCTATGAATCTGCACTGGATGACCCTGACACAAGCCCAGAAAAGCGCTCTCGCGTTCCTCTGCGAGGAAGGTCCATGCGCATTGCCTGCCGAACTTGGCGAGCAACTGGTCAATCTCGGGCTTGTCGAGCGGGCCCACGGTCAAGTCTTCTGCGTGAGTGCCCTCGGCGCGACCGTGCCGCCGACGACCCTTCACTGATACGATCCAGCTGTCCACCACCGCCCCGCTCCCGGAGAACCGGAAGAGGGGCGTTTTCGTTTTCGCCCGCGACGTTGCCAGCCCAGATTGACTCATCGGATCGATAAGAACAAAATGGCAACATAACGGAGGGCACGTCGATGCCTGACCAGGCCACGATCCTGCATGCGGACCTCGATTCCTTTTACGCTTCAGTGGAGCAGCTGCTCGATCCGTCGCTGCGCGGTAAAGCTATGGCCGTGGGAGGAGGCGTGGTGCTGGCGGCATCATACGAAGCTAAGGCCTTCGGTGTTCGCGGTGGCATGTCCGGGCGCAAGGCACGGGAGCTTTGTCCGCATCTGATCTTCGTGCGGGGACATTTCGACCAGTATCAGCGCCTTGGAGACGCCGCGATCGACGTCATGCGTGATTTCACGCCCGTCGTGGAGCGCATCTCGATAGACGAGGCATTCGCCGACGTTGCCGGCTGCACCCACCTGTTCGGAACACCGGAGGAGGTCGCGCGGATTATCCGGCGCCGGGTCCGCGACGAGCTTGGGCTTCCCATTTCGGTCGGTGTGGCGCGCACCAAGCATCTGGCCAAGGTCGCCTCGCAGGTTGCCAAGCCCGATGGCCTCGTCGTTGTACCCGCGGGAACCGAGATGGAATTCCTGCACGACCTGCCGGTTGGTCTCATGTGGGGTGTCGGACCAGTCACCGAGGGTAAGCTCAAGGACGAGGGCATCCTCACCATCGGCCAGCTCGCTGCCACGCCCGGAAAATCTCTGCGCGGCCTTCTGGGCGATGCCGTCGGCGACAAACTCTCCGATCTCGCCAGGGATCGCGACACGCGCTCGGTCCAGACACGCCATAGCGCCCGATCGGCCGGGGCGCAGTCGGCACTCGGTCGCCAGCCCGCCACCGAAGCGGTGTTCAAGCCGACATTGCGGCATCTGGCTGACCGGGTTACGGCTCGATTGCGCGCCAAGTCGCTTGCGGGTCGAACGATCACCGTGCGCATTCGCTTTGCCGACATGCGTTCGATCACCCGTTCGGTAACGCTCGATGCACCGATTTCTGCGACGGTCATGGTGGCGGAAATAGCCGAGGATCTGGTCCGGACGGCCTTGAAGGAGCATCCGCGAGAAACAGTCATCAGTCTCCTCGGTGTTTCGGTTTCGCACATCGGCGCGCAGCCCCATATCCAGCTCGAGCTGCCCCTCGGTCTCATCGACGAAAAGCATCGCCCGGGGACGCGCCAGGGCATCGCCCGGTGGTCGGCCGATCGCGCCATGGACAAGGCCCGAACCCGCTTCGGCCGGGAAGCGATCGGTTACGCCATCGCCCAGCTCCAGCCGCGCTCATCTGTCCCCGACGCTTTCCGCGAGTTGGCGGAAAAATTCTGAACAGGGCGACACCTGCCTCTCGGCTGCCGGCGATCCACCCTCCTGACTCGCTCTGTCGAAATTCCTGCTATGCATCGGCCATCAGTGCCCAGCCGGATCTCATGAAGCAACATCAGCGCATCTATTTCCTGCAATTCGTCTTCGCGCTCTCCATGGGTGCGCTACTCGCGCGTCTGCCCGATCTGCAGGTCCAGTTCGCGCTGACCGAAGGACAGGTGGGCCTGCTGCTCATCACCATGTCCTGCGGCGTCCTGTGCGGCCTGACGTTTCTCGGACGGACCGTGGAACGCTTCGGTGCCCGCGCCACCACCATCATCACCATCTTCGGGGCGTCGACATTTTACGCCATTGTCCCGTGGATGCCCTCGGCCATCGTGGCCGCGCCGCTGCTGTTTGCCGCCGGCATCCTTGCGGGAGCGCTCGAGATCAATGCCAATGTTGAGGCCGACCGCTATGAGGCGGCCATGGGTCGGCGCATCATGAGCCGCGTTCACGGCATGTGGAGCCTGGGCTTCTTCGTCACGGCGCTGGCCGCCGCCGCCTTGCGCCAGGCCGGAGTGTCGGTTGAGATCCACATGGCCCTCGCGCTCCTCGTCGTAGTGGTGTCGGGCACGGCTGTGTTCTGGAACATGCAGACGGCCCCCAAGCGTCCAGACATGCATGGCGCTGAACACCCGCCCTTCGCCTTTCCGACTTGGGGCATGCTGCCGCTTTGCCTCCTGGGAGCCGCGCCGCTCTGGGTGGAAGGAGCAGGTGTCGACTGGTCAGCCATCTATATGCGCGACGTCTTTGCGGTCGAACCCTTTGTCGGGGGCCTCAGTGTCACCCTGTTCTCGCTGGCGATCGCGCTCGGTCGGTTGGGAATGGATCCGGTTGTCGAACGGTTCGGGCCACGCGCGGTCGCGACGACGCTGCTGTCGCTGGCTGCCATCGGCCTCGTGCTCGTGGTCGCCGCCATGACGCCGGTGATGGCGCTCGCCGGATTTGCCATTGCGGGTATCGGCTGTTCGTCGGTCTATCCGCTGGCGATTTCAGCCGCAGCGCGCCGCACCGACCGGCCGGCGGCAGTCAATGTAGCGGCCCTGAGCCAGATGACGTTCTTTGTGTTCTTTGCCGGGCCGCCACTTCTCGGATACATCGCCGAACATTTCGGGATCCGTTTTTCCTACCTTGCGATCATCCCGGTACTGCTCGCGGCACTCCTGGCCACGCGCCGACTCAGGCGCACCGCATGACACTTCCTGCCCTTGGGATGGCGCACCGAAACGGCGCTACATCTGCAAGAGCGGATATGTCTCTAATCTATCGGGAAAGTGGATTGGTACGCCCAAGGGGAATCGAACCCCTGTTTACGCCGTGAGAGGGCGTCGTCCTGACCGCTAGACGATGGGCGCACGGTCATCGCTGCTCCTTCCCGAAGTCGCCGCAAATGCGGGGGGAAGGTGGTACGCCCTAGGGGAATCGAACCCCTCTCTGCACCGTGAAAGGGTGCCGTCCTAACCGATAGACGAAGGGCGCATCAGCGCGATGGCCGTCGTATAAAGGGGCAGTTTTGATTGTGCAACCCCGTTTGCATTGAACTCATGAGGTTTTTTTCTGACCCCTGAGTTTTCAACAGCCCTCGAACGTCACCGGGCGGCGATAGCCGCGTGGGCGGTCGCGCACATCGACATGGATGAAGCTGCGGCCAGGATAGCATCCGAGGCCGCCAACGCCGTCGACGGTCTTGGCAAAGGCAATCAGCTCCTGCTTCGGCACGCCGGGAATGTAGAAGTCTGCGGCCATGCACTTGGTGTGGTACGAATTGTCCGCACCGCCGACCGAAGAATTGTGGAAGGCGTTCCGGTAGCCCGAGTTCATCACCACCTTCTTGCCGAACTTGCCCTCGAATTCCCAGATCACGAATCTGAGTTTGGGCGAGATGCAGAAGGCATTGACCGTGTTGGAACTGACATAGGTCCCCCAGTCCTGCTTGAGCCCGGAATAGCCCGCGCCGCCCCCGCTGGCGAACATGGCCATGGGCAGACAGCCGGCTAGGACAAGTGCGGAAGCGATGGCAATGGCGAGGGTGCGGAGGAGACGGGGCATTGGCGACCTTCCCGGGGCGTGTCGCTTTGGCAACAGGCAATGGGCTGTGGGGTTCGGTCGCTAAAATTAGATCGGTTTCGCTAACCCCATGCTAAGCAACAGGGTTAGCGAAACGTAAAGTCTGTCAGGGATTTACCAGCTGCCGGTATTGGGCATCGAGGCCCAGGGCTCCTGCGGCGGCAAGTGGCCGTCCTGGATCAACTCCACCGAAATTCCATCGGGCGAGCGTACGAAGGCCATGTGTCCATCGCGCGGCGGGCGGTTGATGACCACGCCCATGTCCGAAAGGTGCTGGCAGAGTGCATAGATGTCTTGCACGCGATAGGCCAGGTGCCCGAAATTGCGGCCGCCGGCATAGGGGGTAGGGTCCGGCTCCCAGTTGTGGGTCAGCTCCACTTCGCCGCCTTCATCGCCCGGCGCCCGCAGGAAGATCAGCGTGAAGCGGCCCTTTTCGTTGTCGGTGCGACGGACCTCTTCGAGGCCGAGCCCCTCGCAATAGAAGCGGAGGCTTTCCTCGACATCGGTGACGCGCACCATGGTGTGCAGGTATTTCAAGGCAGTCTCCTGTTCTGGTCAGGGCAATGGCCTAGCAAGCCCGCTGGGGCAGGGCAAGAAACGCAAAACTGAGCTGTCAACAAAATCGCAACACCTTCTTAACTTTTGCTGCTGAATCGGCCAGAGTGCGTGCTCTTGTGAGGAGTACCCGCTGGCGGCGGGCGAGTGAAAAGGCGTTTGGGATATGGGGGCTCAGGGCAGCGGCGACGATCGTGATCCCGTCCATCTGACGGGAGCGGACGCCTCGATGCGCGACGATCGCGCGTCGGCTGGCGCCCAGCCGGTCGCCGATACGATCGAAGTGGTCGGCAGCATCAAGTGGTTCGATGCCGGCAAGGGCTTTGGTTTCATTGTCCCCGACAACGGCATGCCTGATGTCCTGTTGCACGTCACCTGCCTGAGGCGGGATGGCTACCAGACCGCCTACGAAGGCGCACGCATCGTTGTCGAAGCGCTCAATCGTCCTGGCGGCCTTCAGGCGTTCCGCGTCGTCTCCATGGACGAATCGACTGCCCGCCACCCCTCTCAGCTGCCCGCTCCGCGGACCCATGTTGTGGTGGAGCCGAGCTCGGGCATGGTGCGCCTCGAGGTTAAGTGGTTCAATCGGATCCGCGGCTTCGGTTTTCTCTCGGCCGGTGAGGGCACTCCCGATGTTTTCGTCCACATGGAAACGCTGCGCCGCTTCGGCATCACCGAGTTGCGTCCCGGCCAGTATGTTCTGGTGCGCTACGGCAATGGCCCCAAGGGCCTGATGGTCGCTGAAATCCGTCCCGATGGCTGGGGCGATGCCCCGTCGTCGCACTGAGGCGCCCGGTCGTGGCAAGTCTGGGCAGTCTTCTGCAATCGTCGCGCGGCCTGCGCTCGGTCATGGCCGCCGCCGCAACGTTCGTGGTCATGTTGCCACTCTCGGCCTGCAGCGCCGAAGAAGGCCGGCTGTCCATCCAGTCGGCCACCGGCAACCACGAGTTTACCGTTGAGCTCGTCGACACGCCCGAGAGTCGCGCTCAGGGCCTGATGTACCGTCAGGAACTGGCCGACGATGCGGGCATGCTGTTCGACTTCAAGGAAGAGCGCCCGGTGTCCTTCTGGATGCGCAACACCTACATTCCGCTCGATATGATCTTCATCGAAGCTGACGGCACGGTGCTGAACGTCCACGTCAATGCCCGCCCGCATGACACGACCTCGATACCGTCAGCCGGTCCGGTTCAGTTTGTGCTGGAAATTCCGGGCGGTCGCTCTGTCGAACTTGGCATAGAAGCAGGCGATCAGGTCAGCCACTCGCGGATCAAAGCCGCGCAATGACCATGCAGTCGATCACCGCCCACAGGTGAAGGCTGGCGCCGGCGACCACGAAGACATGCCACAAGGCATTCTGGAACTTGAGCTTTTCCCACAAGTGGAAGACGATGCCGGCGGAGTAGGTGATGCCGCCTGCGAGCAGCAGCCAAAGCGTTGTGGGCGGCAGCGCCTGCCCAAGCGACTGGAACACCAGCAGGCCGCTCCAGCCGATAGCGAGATAGAGCAGGATCGCAATGCGCCCGAACCGTTGCGGCACGATCAGTTTGAGCGCCACGCCGACCAATGACGCGCCCCAGACGAGGCTCATCATCACGATCCCCATCGACGTTCCGCCGATGACCGCCAGGAACGGCGTGTACGACCCCGCGATAAAGAGAAAGATAGCCGCCTGGTCGAACCGGGCGAGGGCCTGTTTCACTGGTGAGGCCGGCCACATGTTGAAGGCCAGCGAAACGCCCAGCACCACGACAAGCGTCGACACATAGACAACCAGGGCCGGAAAGGCTTCAGGTGCCGTATGCAGCAGTGCAAACGTGAGCAGGATCGAACCCGCGGCAATCGCAACGACGAGGCCGAAAATATGCACGACCGCATCGACGACCAGTTCGGCAGTCGAATAGGGGCGGCGAATTCGGAGCCCGGCTGCAGTCCGGGCAGGCGTTGCGGTGATCATCATCCTGCCTCCATGCAGGCATCCTGTGGCGTCGGTGTGACCAAACCCTTGCGCAGGGCGGTCTTTTCGACGGACCGGTAAACCCGGCGCGAACTTTTCTGGTGAACAACCCGCTCCAGGCGTGTGCGGTGCTTGACCTGTAACGCTGGTGTTACTCTAAAGCGCTGTCATGACGCGCAAATCTAAGCCACCCATCGCCATCTACTCGGCCCTCGCCGATGCCACCCGGTGCCGGATCGTCGAGATCCTGCTGGCGGGGCCCATACCCGTGCATAAATTGGCCGATGCCTTTTCCATCAGCCGTCCCGCCATCTCGCGGCACCTGCGTGTCCTCAAGACCGCAGGGCTGGTCGCCGAGGTCAAGAAAGGTCGGGAAAATCTCTATGCGTTCCGTCCGGCCAAGCTAACCGCTGCCTCTGCCTGGCTTGCCGCGATTGCTGATCGGACAGTCGCAGAAATCGAATTCGCATCGACGGAGGAGCCCGCGCCCGTCGTCGCAGCCGAACCTATTACGGTGCGAACGCGAGAACCTAATCCTCTCCAGCAACCGGCTCCGGCGCCGGTCGTGGAAGAGCCTGCCATCGTGGTTAGTCAGGCGATCGTAGCCGCCGAAGTCGAACTGGCGTCCGGTGGTGAACCCGAGGTCCAGCCTGCGCGATCACCGCGTCCACCGCGCCCGCCCAAGATTGAAGCGCCCATCGACCAGATGGGTTTCGATTTCTGAAGCCTAAAGCAACGGAGCGGGCAGGGGATCGATTAGCGAATGTTCGATCCCTGTGTCGAATGCGGCGCCGACAGCGCGTTCGAAATCCAGCGCTGACCACATGATTTGCGAAGGATGCAGCCGGGCCTCGACTGCGCCGATGGCCGCGCGCGCCCCCAGGGCAAACGGCCGGATCGTATGGCCGATGCTTTGCGATGCGGCCTGTGCCGCGCCGATATCCTTGCGCTGGTCCCCGATATACCAGATCACGTCGCTGCGCCGAAGCTCCCGGCCCATGCCCTTGAGGCAGGCGAGGATCGAGTCGGGCCACGGCTTGCCGCGGTGCACGTCCTCGCGGAAGACGGCTGCGTTGAAATACTGCTTGAGATCGAAGGCCTCCAGCACGTCGTGGCCATAGCCACGCCCGAGGCCGTTGCTGACCACGCCCATGCTCACACCTTCGGCGCGCAGGCGCTCGAGGACGGTTCGCATGGTCTCGCAGGGCAGCAGCATCTGGTCGACACTCTTGCGCCGAACCCTGTGGATGGCCCGGTGCACCAGCAGTTTCGGAGCCGGCTTTTCGGCCATCAGGTTTCGGCGCGCCAAACGGAATCGCGCCACCAGGCGGCCGCCCCGGTGCGAACAATCGTCGAGGAATTCCAGCATTTGCAGCACACGCGGATTGACGTGGTGCACCAATGTCCCATCGAGGTCGAACATCACGATGGTCGGTCGGTTCGCAGTATCAGCCAGTGGATCAGCCCCCATTTGCCTCAGCGAGCAACCTGTCCCAATTCGTCACCCACGGCAACCCTGCCAAGGCGCACGATTGCTTGTAGGGCCGCTTGACGCCGCTATGGGGCGACGTCGGTGAACTTCAAACACGCGCCGCAAATCACCTGTTCGAGTGCAAGGCACAGCGGTCGAGTTGACCGTTGATATTCCGCTGGCTCGCAACGGAATGGATCGCGCGGAGCTCTACTGGATCCCTGACCAGCCGAACCTCATCGACGTCGACGTCAGCCTCTTGCGGAATGATGCGACCTCCTTGGATGGCGTTGCATCCTATTTCGGGCTGCGCAGCGTCGGCACCGGCGGCAA
This sequence comes from Devosia lucknowensis, assembly GCF_900177655.1. Taxonomy (NCBI): domain Bacteria; kingdom Pseudomonadati; phylum Pseudomonadota; class Alphaproteobacteria; order Hyphomicrobiales; family Devosiaceae; genus Devosia; species Devosia lucknowensis. The sequence continues at coordinate 855,588 of NZ_FXWK01000001.1, forward strand.
TCGCTTCCTTCTCAACGATCGGCCCATTTTCGTGCGGGCTGTGCTGGAGCAAGGCTACTGGCCAAAGACTCATCTGACCGCGCCGGACGGAGAAGCGTTGCGGCGCGAGGTCGAGCTGATCAAATCTCTTGGGTTCAATGCCGTGCGCATCCATCAGAAGATCGAGGACCCGCGGTTTCTCTATTGGTGTGATCGCCTGGGGCTCATGGTTTGGGGCGAGGCAGCCAATGCTTACGGCTTCAATGCCCTGGCGGTTGAGCGACTGACACACGAATGGATGGCCGCGGTCAGGCGAGACCGCAGCCACCCTTGTATTGTGACCTGGGTTCCGCTCAACGAGAGCTGGGGAGTCCCCGAGCTCGCTCAGCGCGCAGACCAACAGGCATTCGCCTCGGCCCTGTACCATTTGACCAAGGCCCTCGATCCGACCCGTCCCGTTATTTCGAACGATGGCTGGGAACACACCCGGTCCGATATCTGGGGCATCCACGACTACACCCAATATGGACAACAACTGACCGACCGCTACGCGACACAGGATGCGATAAGCGAGACCCTCAGTGGCTCTCGACCTTACCGTCGTCGCATCCTCCTCGATCAGGATGATCAACGCGGCCAGCCGGTCATGATCACCGAGTTTGGAGGGCTTTCGATACATCCCAGGCGCGGGGAGGCATGGTACGGCTACGCCACCGCCAAGTCGGACGAAGAATTCTTGTCCATGATCCGTTGCTTGTTCGATGCCATCTATCAAAGCTCCGACATTGTCGGCTTTTGCTACACCCAGATCACCGACACGTTGCAGGAGACCAACGGATTGCTGGATGAGAACCGAAATCCGAAGCTGCCGGTCGACCAATTGCGCGACATTATCATGCGACCGAGCGCCTCGATTCCCAGTGAGGCGGTGGAAATAGCGCGGCAGCGTGGATTGCTGGATAGCCGAGAAGAACCAGCAGCAGCCATCTGAATAGCGACATCCAATCTGATGAAAACAGGCATGCGATGAGTGAAAAATTCCGTCCCAGGCTCCATTTTTCGCCACGTGTCGGCTGGATGAATGACCCGAACGGCCTCATCCGCGTTGATGGCATCTGGCACCTGTTCTTCCAGCACGACCCTGCCAGTACGGTTCATGGCCCCATGCATTGGGGCCATGCCACGAGCCGCGATCTGATGCATTGGACCGAATGGCCGGTAGCGCTCCACCCGACGGCCCCGGGCACTTGCTTTTCCGGCAGCGCCATCGAGACTGCCGAGGGGGAAATCAAGCTTTTCTATACCGCGCATCTCCGGGGGGAGGATGGGCAGGATATCCAGTCGCAGTGCCTCGTCCATGTCGATCGCGCAATGTCCCGGTTCACGGCCGACGCGCACAATCCGGTTGTTCCCAACTCTGTCCTGCCCGCCTTTCGGGATCCGAAGGTCATCTGGCACGAGGGAACGCGGCGGTGGATCATGTTGGTGACCGAAGGTCAGGTCATCGGGTTCTACGGCTCCACCGAATTGCTGTCTTGGGATCGCCTTTCCGATTTCGGCGCAGGCGAGGGGCGCCACAGTGAAGGCCCCTGGGAATGTCCGGATCTGGTCCAGCTGCGCGCGCCCGACGGCCGGATCGTCTGGATGCTGATCGTCGGCGTGTGTCCGGGCGCATATGCGCAAGGCTCGGGTACGCAGTACTTCCTCGGTGAATTCGACGGCACAAGGTTCACGAGTATCCATGCGCCGGAAACCGAACTTTGGCTGGACCATGGCCGCGACTACTATGCCGCACAGACGTTTTTTGACCGTGACAGCTCAGAACCGCCCATATCGCTGGCTTGGGCGAGCAACTGGCTCTACGCCAAGCAAACTCCAACCGCCGACTTTCGCGGCGTCATGTCCCTGCCGCGTGAACTCCGGCTGATTGAAACCGGCGAGGGCCTCCGCGTGGCGGCCGACGTACCGAAAGCCATCCACGATGCTTTCGGTGACTCTCATCTGGCCGGGGTTTACCGCGTCGACCTGGTCCTCGACCTCCGCATCGCCGAGGCGCATCCCATCAACCTTTTTGGTGATCACCAGTCGCAGTTTATTGTCACGAGAACTTGCTCCAATACTGTCTCGATCCGAACGGTTCGTGAGCCTGGACAGGGAATGGTGAGCTTCGAACACGACTATGCAGTGGAATTTGATTGGCAAGAAGGCCAACCCCTTGACCTTACGCTCTACGTTGATCGGGGCTTGGTGGAGCTTTGTGCCGCTGAAGGACGAGTTTGGCTAACCAACCTCCATTTTCCGGACGACCCTACGGCCTAGATTCAATATTGCGCAGCCGCAGCGATGGGCCGACAACTCAGACTGAAACGGGTAGCTCGCATAGCTCTGGCGGACGAACATGGGGCAGGGACAGTCGGTCCTTGGCGCCATGCTCGCGGAAATTTCTTCGGGCTGTCACAAGACTGACGCGATTTGCCCCGCCTGCGTAGTTTGAGTCCGCTGCCTGGACAGGGTCGTCTTGCCAGAAACAAACCGGGCAGATTTCGTGGCACCCCTTGGGCAACGAGACATACGTCAGGAACTCGCAGCATGGACAGGGAAAGGGCGGTGTAATGCTCATTGCCTCAACTGCGCTTGGACCCCGGTGCCGGGCTCCCAAAAAACGCTTCCTCGAAAGCGATCATCGCTGCTGGGTCGTGTCCGGCCATTCCGTAGCCATGGCCCTGACGCATGGCTTTGCGCCCATGCGTAGGTGTTCATTGGCTCATCGAGTCGGAGCAGATCAAAACCGCGCCTGATGGCGATCCCGACAGGAGTCGAACCTGTGACCAACAGCTTAGAAGGCTGCTGCTCTATCCAGCTGAGCTACGGGACCGAACGGCGCCTGTTTAGCGCATTTTTCGGCCAAGACCATCCCCCGCAGATCACGAGCCGGCATTCTCCTTGCGGGGATGGGCGGTGCTCCCGCGCACGATCAGGTCCGAATTGAGGACCATGCGCAACTGCCCCCGGCCCGGATCGACGTCCTCGAGCAGGTCGATCAGCGTTTCGGCTGCCATCCGTCCCATCATTTCCCGCGGTTGCCGCATCGTGGTGAGGGGCGGCGTGTAATGCGGCGCGACGCCCAGATCGTCGAAACCCACCACCGATATGTCGCGCGGACAGACGATCCCGTGCTGTCGCAATCCGGACAGGAAGCCGATCGCTGATTCGTCGTTTGCGGCGAAGATCGCCGTCGGCCGTTCTTCCAGCGCCATGAAATGCGCCGCGGCCGCGTAACCGCTCTCGATCTCGAAGTTCCCGCGAAACAGCCAGTTCTGGCGCACGTTGAGCCCGTTGTCGTGCATCGCCTTGGTGAAACCGGCGAGCCGCTCCCGCGCCACCACGTTGTGCTCGGCGCCCAGGAGGTGGCCGATATGGCGGTGACCAAGGTCGATCAGGTGGTTCGTGGCGCGTTCGGCCGCCTGCTGGTTGTCGGTCAGCACCACATGGAAACCCGAATTGGAAATCTCCTCGCAGGCGAGCACCAGGGGCACGGAATAGGGGGCCAGCGACAGCGCCCGGAGCGCCGCGACGTCCATCGATCCACCCAGCAGCAGCAACCCGTCCGCGCGGTTGGACAGCATATAGTCCTGAAGCCGTCGCACCGGTTCATGCGCCAGAGACAGGTTCGCGACCAGCATGCCGTAGCCGCGACTGGTCGCTTCGCGCTCGATCGCATCGAGGATCGACGAGAAGAACGGATTGCGGATGTCGGGCAGGGCGACGAGGATCGTCCGTGCGGTCCGCTGCCTCAGCGAGCGGGCCGCCTGGTTCAGCGTGTAACCGGTTACACGGATCGCCTCGGAAACGCGGGCGCGTGTGGCCTCGCTGACCCGGTCGGGGCTCGACAGGGCGCGGCTCACGGTAGCGGTCGACACATTGGCGAATCGCGCAACGTCTTGAATTGTCGGTGTTTTTCGAAGTTCTGTCATACCTGGCAGCGCCCCCTCTCGCTGTCAGTCACGCAACCGGTCTAAATCGATCTTGACATCTCCGCAAGGCTTGTATGAAACTCCTGAAATCGATTGCAGGACACATTTGGAACGTGTAGTGCAATCGATTACACACGGTCGCGGGATGTCCTGAGAGAGGAGCAGCCATGCGGCCGGTGCATCACTGGGGTGCTACGCCCCTCGTGTTCGTTGGGAGGACTACCTATGAAAAAGTTTGCAGTGGTTGCCGCAATGGCAACCGCTTTCCTCGGCTCCACGTCTGCTTACGCTGTGGATCTGGAAGTGACGCACTGGTGGACGTCGGCTGGTGAAGCCGCTGCTATCGCCGAGTTCGCCAAGGTCTTCGAAGAAGAAACCGGCAACAACTGGGTCGACTCCGCGCTGGCCGGTTCCGGCACGGGCGCAAACCCGGTCATCATCAGCCGCATCATCGGCGGCGATCCGATGGGCGCCACCCAGATGAACACCGGCCGTGATGCCGAGGAGCTCATCCAGGCTGGCCTGATGCGCGACCTGACCGACGTCGTTGCTGACATGGATCTGGACAGCTTCTACGTTGATCCGACCCTGCTCGAGCCCTGCCGTTACGAAGGCGGTCTCTACTGTCTGCCGATCAACATCCACTCGTGGGACTGGCTGTGGCTCTCCACCGCTGCCTACGAAAAGATCGGCCAGCCGGTTCCGACCAACTGGGATGAGTATGTCGCCTCCTGGCCGGCTCTCGAAGAAGCAGGCATCCTGCCCTTCGGTCTCGCCACTGGCTGGCCCTTCTCGGGCATCCCGGGCGTTCTCATGAACGGCATCGGTGGTTCGGATCTCGTCCTCGCCATCAACCGCGACAAGGATGCCGAAGCCGTCCGTGGTCCGGAGTTCCGCAAGGTTGCCGAAGCGCTCGACCAGCTGCGCAAGGTCATCTCGCCCGAAACCATGGTTCCCTCCTTCGGTGACGTCGGCAACCAGCTTCTCGAAGGCACTGCTGCCGGCAACATCCACGGCGACTGGCTCGCTGGCGATCTGCAGATCGCAGGCGGCGTCCCCGGCGAAGACTATGAATGTCTCCCGGCTCTCGGCCTCGGCACTCAGCTGACCGGCGGCGGCGACTCGTTCTACTTCCCGGTCCTGCCGGAAGGCACCGACCCGGCTGTCATCGAAGCTCAGGAGCAGCTTGCTCGTATCCTGATCTCGCCTGAAGCCCAGCTCAAGTTCAACATGGTCAAGGGCTCCATGCCGATCCGTACCGACATCGACCTGTCGGGCGCCAACGCATGCATGCAGAAGGCCATCGCGCTTCTCGACAACGGCCTGCTCCCCTCGGGTGACTTCGCGCTCTCCAGCGACACCCAGCAGCAGACCCAGGATCTCAACACCGAGTTCCTCGATGACGACAGCATCACCGTCGATGACTACATCGAGCGTTATGCTTCGATCATTGAATCGGCTGACTAAGATCCCGACAAGTCTGGCGGGAGCACGCTCCCGCCTTTGAAATCAGTGGTCGGCCTTGCTCGACAAGGTCGGCCACAATCTCTTGGAGAGACTTATGGCGGACACTGCCGTTCCTCTGGAAGCGGGCGCGACGAGGGTATCTCGCCCCGGCCTGCTCAACAGAATCCTTCTACACAACTTGCCCGCCAAGATTGCTGCACTGCCGATGGTGATCACCGTTCTGGTGGTTTTCGTGGGCTGTACGATCTGGACGATCTACTACTCCTTCACCAATTCGAGGCTCCTGCCGACCGGCAAGTTCGTCGGCTTCGACCAGTACGAGCGCCTGTTCGCGACCTCGCGCTGGAACGTTTCGGTCTGGAACCTCGTGGCCTATGGCTCGATGTCGCTGGTCTTCACGCTGGTCATCGGCTTCATCCTGGCCGTTCTGATCGATCAGAAGATCCGCTTCGAAAGCGCCTTCCGCACCATCATGCTCTATCCCTTCGCCCTCTCGTTCATCGTGACGGGCCTGGTCTGGCAGTGGATCATGAACCCGACACTGGGCCTTCAGGGTACCTTGCGCAATTTGGGCTGGACAGGCTTCACCTTCGACTGGATCGCCAATCCCCGCATGGTGCTGTTCGCCCTGTTGATCGCCGGTCTCTGGCACGGCACGGGCTTCTGCATGGTGCTGATGCTCGCCGGTCTGCGTGGTGTTGACGAGGAAGTCTGGAAGGCTGCCAAGGTCGACGGCATTCCCACCTGGCGCACCTATGTCTCGATCGTTCTGCCCATGATGCGCGGCGTCCTCATTACCGCCATCGTCATCATCGGTTCCGGCATCGTCCGTCTCTACGACCTTGTCGTGGCGCTCACCAATGGCGGGCCCGGCATCTCCTCGGAAGTACCCGCCAAATACGTCTTCAACTACATGTTCTCGGGCGGCAATATCGGCCAGGGTCTGGCCGGCGCCACCATGATGCTGCTGACCGTTCTCATCATCATGATCCCGTGGGCCTATCTGGAATTCGGCGGAAAGGGCCGTCGCACATGAGCATGACCGCCACCATTCCCGCCGGTACGCCCGTTGCGACCGGCGCCAACGAAGCGCGCGGCCCACGGCCCAAGCCCTTCTTCACACCCCGCAAGATCATTCTCTATACGGCTCTGGTCTTCTTCTCGCTCTACTACCTGTTCCCGCTCTATGTGATGCTCACCACATCGCTCAAGGGCATGCCGGAAATCCGCTTCGGCAACATCTTCGCCCTGCCGACCGCGCCGAATTTCGACGCCTGGGTCAAGGCGTGGAGCAGCGCCTGTACCGGCCTCAACTGCAATGGTCTGGCGCCCGGTTTCTGGAACTCGGTCAAGATCACCATCCCGTCCACGATCGTGTCGATCTTCATTGCGGCGATCAACGGCTATGCCCTGGTCAACTGGCGCTTCAAGGGTTCGGAAGTCTTCTTCGCCATCCTCATCTTCGGCTCGTTCATCCCCTATCAGGTGATGCTCTATCCGCTGGTGATGATCACCCGCGAACTCAAGATTTTCGGCACTCTGCAGGCCGTCATTCTCATCCACACCGTCTTCGGCATGCCGATCCTGACCCTGCTGTTCCGCAATTACTTTGCGTCGCTGCCGCAGGAATTGTTCAAGGCCGCACGCGTCGATGGGGCAGGGTTCTGGCGCATCTTCTTCGAGATCATGCTTCCCATGTCGCTGCCGATCTTCGTGGTTGCGATCATCCTGCAGGTGACCGGTATCTGGAACGACTTCCTGTTCGGCGTCGTCTTCGCCGGCACGCAGAACTATCCGATGACCGTTCAGCTCAACAACATCGTCAATTCGGCCCAGGGCACGCCCGAATACAACGTGAACATGGCCGCCACCGTTCTCACTGGCCTCGTGCCGCTTACAGTCTATTTCATCTCCGGCAAGTGGTTCGTCCGCGGCGTTGCCGCCGGTGCGGTCAAGGGGTAATCCAATGCAACACAGCGTTTCCATTCGCGATCTCTCGCTCAACTTCGGCAATGTGAAGGTTCTCGAACACCTGAACCTCGACATCGCCCAGGGCGAATTCATCGTGCTGCTCGGGCCCTCTGGTTGCGGCAAGTCGACCTTGCTCAACTGCATCGCCGGCCTCCTGGACGTTTCCGATGGCCAGATCTTCATCTCGGGTAAGAACGTCACCTGGGAAGAGCCCAAGAACCGCGGCATCGGCATGGTGTTCCAGTCCTATGCCCTCTATCCGCAGATGTCGGTCGAGCGAAACCTCTCCTTCGGCCTCCGCGTGTCCGGCATGCCCAAGGCGGAAATCGACAAGCGCGTGAAGCGTGCTGCCGAAATCCTGCAGATCGAGCCGCTCCTGCAGCGCAAGCCGGCCAACCTCTCGGGCGGCCAGCGTCAGCGCGTCGCCATCGGCCGCGCTCTGGTGCGGGACGTGGACGTGTTCCTGTTCGACGAGCCGCTGTCCAACCTCGACGCCAAGCTCCGCTCGGACCTGCGCGTCGAGATCAAGCGCCTGCACCAGCGCCTCAAGAACACCATGATCTACGTGACTCACGACCAGATCGAGGCTCTGACCCTGGCCGACCGTATTGCCATCATGAAGAATGGTGTCATTCAGCAGCTGGCCGATCCGGCAACCATCTACAACAAGCCGGTCAATCTCTACGTCGCCGGCTTCATTGGTTCGCCCTCGATGAATTTCATCGAAGGCACGCTCGAAGGCCAAACCTTCACGGCCAATGACGGCACCCGCATTCCCGTGGGTGACTACGACTTCCTGGCTGCACGCGGTGGCGCCTCCAAGGCCGTGCTCGGCGTCCGTCCGGAGCACATCCTGCTCGGCGATGCCGCGGCGAACATGCCGTTCCGCACTGAAGCGGAAATCGAAATCGTGGAACCGATGGGCTCGGAAACCCTGGCCTGGACCAAGGTTGCCGGCATTCCGGTCACCTTCCGCTGCTCGAGCGACATTCCGCTCCATGCAGGCGACAAGGTCACCGTCGGGTTCGACATTGCCCGCGGCTCCCTGTTCGACGCTGCCACGGAAAGCCGCCTCTAGGCTCTACATTGATTGACGGCGCCCTCAGGGGCGCCGTTCGCCTTCGCCGACGGCGAGAACTTACCTTTGCGGTGGCAGGCCTGACCAGGCTGCGTGACTCAGGCGCGGCAAGTGTCTACTTCCGACCCGGACTGCGGGGCCGCATTCCAACACCATAGACGAGGCCGATAATGGACTTCTCCTACCAGCTTTACAGTGCACGCAACGAAGCGTCGCTGGACGAAACCCTCAAGACGCTCGCGGGTCTTGGCTATACCCAGGTCGAAGGTTGGGGCGGCCAGTTCGCCGATCCCGCCGCTTTGGCGCAGAGCCTCAGGAACGCTGGTCTGAGCATGCCGACCGCCCATATGGGCTATGGCCAGCTCGAGGATACCGACGCTGCCCTCAAGATCGTTGATCAGGTGGGCATCCAGACCGTTTATTGCCCCGCGCCGCCGTCCGAGGATTATCGCAACGGCACCGGCAACTGGGCTGAATTTGCTGAAGGGCTCGCCAGGATCGCCGCTGCCTTCAAGGCTGCCGGCAAGGGTTTTGGCTACCACAATCATCACTGGGAATTCGTCAAGGACGCCAACGGCAAGACGCCGATGGAACTGATCCTCGACGCGTCGCCCGACACGCAGTGGGAAATGGACCTCGCCTGGGTCATCCGTGCCAACGAAGATCCGCTGTACTGGATCGACAAGCTGGGCAGCCGCATCACCGCCGTGCACGTCAAGGACATCGCGCCCGCCGGTGAAAAGCTCGACGAAGACGGTTGGGCCGATGTCGGCACCGGCACGCTGGACTGGCCGAACTACATCAACCAGATCAAGGCCAAGACCAAGGCGAAATACTTCGTCGCCGAGCACGACAAGCCGAGCGATGCCATTCGCTTCGCGCGCAATGCCGCGGCCGCTCTCAAGAGCTACGGGGTTTAAGATGGCAAAGACCTATGGCGTCGGCATCATGGGTGCCGGCAATATCTCTGCCGCCTATCTCGGCCTCGCGCCGCTTTTCAAGGGCCTCGAAGTCCGCGCGGTTGCGGACATCGTTCCGGAAGCCGCCAAGCGCCGCGCCGACGAATTCAACGTCGCGGCACAGACCCCCGATGAACTGCTCAAGAACAGCGAGATCGACGTCATCGTCAATCTGACCGTTCCGGCGGCGCACTATCGGGTGTCGATGGACATCATCTCGGCCGGCAAGCATTCCTACTCGGAAAAGCCCTTCGTTCTGAGCATCGATGAAGGCCTGTCGCTGAAGAAGGCCGCGGACGAACGTGGCCTCAAGGTCGGTTCGGCCCCCGACACCTTCCTCGGTGGCGCGCACCAGCAGGCCCGTGAGATCATCGACTCGGGCAAGCTCGGCAAGATCATGAGCGGCACCACCCACGTCATGAGCCGCGGCATGGAACACTGGCACCCCAATCCGGACTTCTTCTTCCAGCCCGGCGGTGGTCCGATCCTCGATCTCGGCCCTTACTACATTACCGATCTCGTGCACCTGCTTGGCCCGGTCAAGAAGCTGTCGGCCTTCACCAACATGGCCCGCAACGAGCGCGTCGTGACCGCCGAGGGCCCGAACAAGGGCAGCATCGTCAAGGTCGGCACCCCGACCACGATCCATGGCATTCTCGAGTTCCACAACGGCGCCATCGTCACCATCGGCGCCAGCTGGGACGTGGCAGCCCATGGCCACCACAATATCGAGCTCTACGGCACCGACGGTTCGATCTTCGTACCCGATCCGAACTTCTTCGGCGGCGATCTGGTCACGGCTTCGCTCGATGGCACGCGGACCCCGGTCACGCCGTGGGATCACCCCTTCGGCAAGCCCAACCAGGGCCTTGATCAGCCCATCCCGCGCGCCAACTATCGGTGTGCAGGTCTGGCCGACATGATGATATCGCATGACAGCGGCCAGACGGCACGCTGCGGTCTCGATGTCGCGCTCCATGTCGTTGAAGTCATGACCGGCCTGCTCAAGGCGGGCGAGACCGGCGAGGTTCTGACGCTGCAGACCACCTGCGAGCGGCCGCGTGCTCTCGGCATCGACGAGGCTCGGGCTCTTCTCAAGGCCTGATGGACGTACATCATTGACAGGCGACCTGTGCCGGTCAAGATTGTTGCCTAACATGTCAGGGCGGCGAGCGATCGTCGCCCTGCTTTACGAATAGGAGCCCCGGCTCAAGGCGGCTACGGGGCCGACAGAGGAGAAACCTATGGCTACGACAATCAAGGGTCCCGCTATTTTCCTGGCGCAGTTCGCTGGCGACAAGGCACCTTTCGACACGCTGGACAATATTTGCCGCTGGGCTGCAGGCCTGGGCTACAAGGGCGTGCAGATCCCGACCTGGGTTTCAAGCTTTATCGATCTGGAAAAGGCTGCCAATTCCAAGACTTATTCCGACGAGATCAAGGGCATCGTGAACAGTCACGGCCTTGAGATCACCGAGCTTTCGACCCACCTTCAGGGCCAGCTCGTCGCCGTTCACCCGGCCTACGACACCGCCTTCGACGGCTTCGCGCCGTCCTCCGTGCATGGCAATCCCAAGGCGCGTCAGGAATGGGCTGTCCAGACCATGCTCAACGCCGCCAAGGCCTCGCAGAACCTGGGTCTCAATGCCCACGCTACCTTCTCCGGTTCGCTCGCGTGGCCCTACATTTACCCGTGGCCGCAGCGCCCTGCCGGTCTTGTCGAGGAAGCCTTTGACGAACTCGCGCGCCGCTGGACGCCGATCCTCAATGCCTTCGACGAAGCCGGCGTCGACGTCTGCTACGAGATCCACCCCGGCGAAGACCTGCACGACGGCGTCTCCTACGAGATGTTCCTGGACCGCGTGAAGAACCATCCGCGCGCCAACCTGCTTTATGATCCGAGCCACTTCGTCCTGCAGCAGCTCGACTATCTCGACTACATCGACATCTACAAGGATCGCATCAAGGCCTTCCACGTGAAGGATGCCGAGTTCAATCCGACCGGTCGCCAGGGTGTCTATGGCGGCTTCCAGTCCTGGGTCGAGCGGGCAGGGCGCTTCCGCTCCATCGGCGATGGTCAGGTCGATTTCCCGGCGATCTTCGCCAAGATGGCCGCCAACGATTTCAAGGGCTGGGCCGTCCTCGAATGGGAATGCGCGCTCAAGCATCCGGAAGATGGTGCGCGTGAAGGCGCCGAGCTCATCCAGAGCTACATCATTCGCGTGACCGAAAAGGCCTTTGACGATTTCGCCAGCGGCGGAACCGATCAGGCGGCCAATCGCAAGATGCTGGGTCTGTCGTAAAATCTGATAGCTCCCTGCCTCGTCATTGCCCGGCTTGTCCGGGCAATCCATGGACCACCGGGGCAAGCCCGGTGGTGACGATTGATGGGGGAGCAAGGAACAGGGAGAACTAACATGGCCGAAAATGGCGCAAAACCAATCCGTCTGGGCATGGTCGGCGGCGGCACCGGAGCCTTCATCGGCTACGTCCACCGCATTGCTTCGCGACTCGACGGCGATTACGAGCTGGTCGCCGGGGCGCTCTCCTCGCGCCCTGAAGTCGCCAGGGAGTCCGGCAAGAATCTCGGCCTTGCCGATGACCGCATATACACCTCCTACGAGGAAATGGCCCAGAAGGAAGCAGCCCGCCCGGACGGTATCCAGGCTGTCTCCATCGTCACGCCCAATCACATGCATTTCGGCCCCGCCAAGGCATTTCTTGAAGCCGGCATCCACGTCATCTGCGACAAGCCGATCACGTCGTCACTCGATGACGCACGCAAGCTTCTGGACATCCAGCCGAAAAACGGCGCGAAGTTCCTGCTGACGCATAACTACACCGGCTATCCGCTGATCCGTCAGGCCCGTGAACTGGTGGCCTCTGGCGCCCTCGGCAAGCTCCGCGTCGTCCAGGCCGAATATGCCCAGGATTGGCTCACTGAAGCCGCCGACGAAGATAACAAGCAGGCCGCCTGGCGGACCGATCCGGCGCGCTCCGGCGCCGGCGGCTGCATCGGCGATATCGGCACCCACGCCTACAACCTGCTCCGCTTCGTCACCGGTCTCAAGACCGATGCCGTCTCGGCCGACCTGACAGCCTTCGTGCCCGGCCGCCAGCTCGACGACAACGTGCATATCATGCTGCGCTTCGAAGGCGGCGCAAAGGGCATGCTCTGGGCCAGCCAGGTCGCCGTCGGCAAGGAAAACGGCCTGCAGCTAAGGGTCTACGGCGACAAGGGCGGCCTTGAGTGGAGCCAGGAAAACCCGAACTACATGTGGTTCACCGAGTTCGGCAAGCCGCGCCAGCTGCTCACCCGCGGCGGCTCCATCTCGGTCCCGCCGGCCGCCTCGATGAACGTCCGCATTCCGTCGGGTCATCCGGAAGGTTATCTCGAGGCCTTCGCTACGCTCTACAGCCAGTTCGCTGCGGTCATCCGCGGCGATGGTGGCGACTATGAGAGCCTTCTTCCGACCATGGCCGATGGTATCGAGGGCATGCAGTTCATTACCGCATCGGTGAAGTCGAGCCAGAACGACGCGAAGTGGACCCGCTTCTCGGAAGTCTGATCGTCCGACTGGGACATGAGGGCCGGTGGCGAAAGCCGCCGGCCTTTTCTATTGCACGCGCCGGCTCGAAAAGCCTCGGTCTTCCAGCAGCTTGACGACGCTGACGTCGCCCGCGAGATGCGCTGCGCCAACGACCAGCAGGGCGCTCTCGTTCTCGGCCAGCATCTGTTCGATCTGCTCCACCCAGTTGTGGTTGCGCTCGTCGATCAGCAGCTCGACCATGCCCTCGTCATAGCCACCCATCTGTTCGGCAAACACCGCCCCCAGTTCCTCTGGCTGGCCGGCCGCCCAGGCCGCGACCATCTCGTCGATGTCGCTTTCCATGACGTCGAGCGTATCGAGGGTGGCGCGCAGCATGCTGATCTGTTCGTCCGTCGTGCCGCCGGCGAGAAATCCCAATTGTTCTTCGGCGGTTTCGAGGAAGCCCTGGCGCTCGCGCGGGAGTTCGGCCAGCAGCACGGACTCCACGCCCAGCGCCGCGTCAAAGCCGGAATACATCAGCGGGCCCATCGACAACGTCGTCGCGGCCATCCATGGCTTCATGGTGAGCAGCGAAGCCATCGGGATGTTGTAGAGCGCTGCCGCTTCGCGCACGCGCCGGGTCAGCTTCGGCCCCACGATCTCGCTCAGCAGCGTACCGTCCCGGTTGAAGCCCAGCTCGAAGGTCAGCGGCGTGATCAGCATTTGTGCTTCGGGGCCGATATCGGTCTCGAAATAGACCTTGTCCACCTTGGACATGACCTTCTCGAAAGCCGAACTGCGCCACTCGGTATCGGCCCGCAGCATGTGCACCGAACCGAAGAGCCAGACCGAGCTATCCTCGTCGCTGACCTGCCAGAGGGCAGGGGCGGCCAGCGCGGGTACGGTGGGGGCAAGGCAGGCCATCAGGCCAAAAAGCAAACGAGACAGCATGTTTGTTTCCTGGTGGTCGATGTCGCATCGTACCGCCAATAAACAAAGCGCCGCAATGTCTTGCGGCGCCCGAATGCATCACGATGAACGGAACCTTAGTGGGTCCAGGGGGTCTTTCGATCAGAACGGAAATTGTCCGGATAGCTCACGCGCTTGGGGGTGGCATCATGGGCCGGCTGCACCGAATAGGGAATGCCGTTGCGCTGCGCATAGGCCTCGGCTTCTTCCAGCGTCTCGAAGGACAGGCGAATCTGCTGGCTCATGTCCGAGCTGCTCGTATAGCCCATCAGCGGGTCGATGCTGCGCGCCGAGGTCGCCTCATGCACCAGCACCCATTGCTTGGACTTGCCCTTGCCGGACTGCATTGCATTGCGGGCTGGGCGATAGATACGGGCGGTCATGCAAAGTCCTCAACACGATGCACAGCACCGGACCGAAAAACGCGACGCGGTTGTCGGTTGATCCGATGCGCCAGGAACAAACGCGATGGTCGGAGTACAAAGATTCGAACTTTGGACCCCCGGTTCCCAAAACCGGTGCTCTACCAGGCTGAGCTACACTCCGAGATCGCGCCTTTCCGTTAGCCTGTTCGGCTGCAAAGGGCAAGGCCACTTGCACGCTCATACCCCGACTTGACGAAACTGCGCGCGCCAGTGGACAAGTTCGCCATGTTTGATCTCGAAAAGCCTTGGCCGTTGGGCCTCGACCGTCGCTCCTGGCCATATTTCCTCGTTGCCGTCGTCGTGGTCCTCGCCATTCTCGCCAGCGTCGATGTTGCGGTCTCGCGCGGTGCGATGGCTTGGCCAGACACCTGGCGCGCGCCGTTTTTCTTCATCACCGACTACGGCCTGTCCGATTGGGTGCTGATTCCGAGCCTCGCACTGATGATTCTGCTCCGCCTCGCCATGTTCCCCATGACCGGCATCTGGAAGCAGGCGACGGGCGAACTGGCCATGATTTCGGCCTTCATCTTCCTCGGTGTCGGCGCGCCGGGCCTCTTCACCAATCTTCTGAAACGGCTTGTCGGTCGGGGGCGTCCACAGGAATTCGACGACGTCGGCGCGTTCTCGTTTCAGAACGTCTTCAACGACTGGACCTTTCAGAGCTTTCCCAGCGGCCATTCCGCCACGGCGGTGGGCACCGCCTTCGTGGTTGGCTTCCTGTTTCCGCCGCTCTTCCCGGTGCTGCTGGTGATCGGCATCGTTGTTGCCATATCGCGCGTGCCCGTGGGCATGCATTACCCCACGGACGTCTTTGCAGGCATTCTCGTCGGCATGCTCGGGGCATACCTGGTGCGGAACGTCTTCGCCCGCCGCAACTGGCTTTTCACGCAGTTGCCCGACGGGCGAATGGTGCTCAAGCCGCTCGATGGGCTGAGCCGTCTGTTTCACCGCGCGCGCGAATAGCGGCCCAGCGCGGCTGCCAGATCGGCCTTGAGATCCTCGATGCCCTCGAAGCCGATATGCAGACGGAACAGGTTGCCCGGATCGCTCCAGGGCTGCACCGTCCGCGCCGACTTGATCGCCACCGGCAGGCACAGGCTTTCATAGCCGCCCCAGGAAAAGCCCATGGTGAAGAGCTCGAGGTGATCGACGAAGGCGGCAACCGCCTCGCGCCGCGCCGGTGCGGCCACGAAGCTGAACAGGCTGCCCGATCCGGTGAAGTCACGCTTCCACAACTGGTGGTCCGGGTGGCTCGGCAGGGCAGGGTGCAGCACCGCCGTCACCTCGTCCTGCTCCTCAAGCCACGCTGCGATCTCCAGCGCGCGCTCCTGATGCTCCTTCATGCGGATCGCCAGTGTCTTGAGGCCGCGCGCCACGAGAAACGCTTCGTCGCCGGAGGTGAAGAACCCCAGCAGCGTGCGGATCCGCTCGACATCGGCCCAGGCGTCTTCCGTGGTCGAAATCGTGCCGGCGAAGGCGTCGGAATGGCCCACGAACATCTTGGTCGCCGCATGCACGACGATGTCGGCACCCAGCGCGAGCGGCTTGAGATAAAGCGGACTGGCCCAGCTGTTGTCGACGATGAGGCGCGCGCCACCGGCATGCGCAGCGGCAGCCAGGGCTGGAATGTCCTGCACCTCGAATGTGAGAGAACCCGGGCTTTCGGCCAGCACCGCCCGCGTGTTGGGCAGCATCAGGTCGGCAAGCCCTGCGCCGATCCTTGGATCGTAATAGCGGGTGGTGACGCCCATCCGCTCGAGGAAGCCGTTGGCGAACTTGCGGCCCGGTTCATAGGCGCTGTCCGTGATCAGCAGGTCGTCTCCCGCCTTGAGGCAGGACATCAGCGCGATGGTGATTGCGCTCAGGCCCGAAGGGACGAGCTTGGTGCGATACGCCCCCTCGAGGGCGGTGACCACCGCCTCGACCGATTCTGTCGTCGGGTTGCCGGCGCGCCCATAAAGAAAACGCTGCGATTGCGCGTCGAGTTCTGCCAGCGTTTTGAACAGAACAGTAGACCCGCGATAGACCGGAGTGTTGACGAAGCCGAACTGGTCGTCAGGCGATCGTCCGGCGTGGGTCAGCAGCGTCTCTATTGAAGTATTGCTGGGATTGCCGGTTTGGTGATCATTCATACTAGGCTCGGTGCTCAAAAAGAAATCAACTGGGGGCATTTGGCTAATAAAGAGACAGGTTTCCTGACCCAACGCCCCTTCGGCCCTTGACGTTAAAGGCAATAGAGGCTTGCATGCTTAGCAGCATCCAAATCACCGCACAAAGGTGATGGTGCTCTCGAAGCCGAGGGACCTAGTTTGGCTTCGAAACACAGGGTCAGGAAACAAAAAGGCAAATAAATGCAAAAAGCGCTCGTATCGATCGCAGTCGCGGCCTCGCTGGGCCTCGGCGCGACGGCTGCCCAGGCGGCCATTCTCGATGACGTCAAGGCGAAGGGATATATTCAGTGCGGCGTGACCGGCGGTGTTCCGGGCTTCTCCGCGCCGGACTCCAACAACGTCTGGACCGGCCTCGAAGTCGACTTCTGCCGTGCCATGGCTGCCGCCATCTTCAAGGATGCCGACGCCGTTCGCTACACCTCGCTGACCAGCCAGGAGCGTTTCACCGCTCTGTCCGCTGGTGAAATCGATGTCCTGTCGCGGACCACGACCTGGACCATGAGCCGCGATACCCAGCTCGGCATCAGCTTCGTCGGCACCATGTTCTATGACGGCCAGGGCTTCATGGTCCGCGAGGCCGACGGCATCGAGTCCGCTCTGGATCTCTCCGGCGCCGCCATCTGTATCGAGTCCGGTACCACCACCGAGCTCAACGCCGCCGACTACTTCGCTGCCAACGGCATGGACTTCAACACCGTCGTGTTCGTTGACCAGGACGAAGTCGTGAAGGCCTATGAAGACGGCCGCTGCGACGTCTACACCACCGACTCCTCCGCTCTGGCTGCCGAACGCTCCAAGTTCGCCAACCCCGACGATCACGTCATTCTGCCCGAGATCATCTCCAAGGAGCCCCTCGGCCCGGTGGTTCGCGCTGGCGACACCACCTGGTTCAACATCGCTCGCTGGACCTACTTCGCGCTTCTCGAAGCCGAAGAACTGGGCGTGACCTCGGCCAATGTCGACGAGATGCTGGGTTCTGACAATCCGTCGATCAAGCGCCTCCTGGGCGTTGAGGGCGAATTCGGTGCGCCGCTGGGCATCGAGAACGACTGGGGCTACCAGATCGTCAAGCTCGTCGGCAACTACGCCGAGATCTACGACAAGCACGTCGGTCCGGATACCCCGATTGGCCTGGAGCGCGGCCTGAACGCCCTGTGGCGTGATGGCGGCATCCAGTACGCTCCGCCGATCCGCTAATCTGATCAAACTGACCCGGCGCTCCCTTTGGAGCGCCGGGCTTTTTGTTCTGTCGACTGACACGCTTTCGCGCGTGGTCAGGGGCTTATCGCGGCCAGGGGACAGCCACTTATGACGACACTCGACACGGGGCAGAAAGTTGCCCCAAGGGCCAATTTTTTCAACGATCCGGTGATCCGCGGGATCATCTATCAGATCGTTGTGGCCGCGCTGCTCGTCGCCTTTATTTTCTGGATCATCGGGAATACGGCGGCCAATCTCGCAGCGCAAAACAAGACCACCGGTTTCGACTTCCTCTGGAGAACGGCCGGTTTCGATATCAGTTTCTCGCTTCTGCCATGGTCGCGCGCCTCCTATTATTGGGAAGCGTTCGTGGTGGGGCTGCTCAATACCTTGCTGGTTGCTGCGATCGGCATCTTCTTTGCCACCATTCTCGGTTTCACCATCGGCATTGCCCGCCTCAGCACGAACTTCATCGTGTCGAGGCTGGCCACCGTCTACATCGAGGTGATCCGCAACATCCCGCTGCTGCTGCAGCTGTTCTTCTGGTACTTCGCCGTGCTCAAGGCCATGCCTTCGGTCCGCGAATCCCTGCAGCTGCCGTTCGATTCCTTTATCAATCAGCGCGGCATCATGGTGCCCAAGCCGATCCCGGATGAGCAGTTCGGGTTGGTGTGGATCGGCATCGCCGTCGCCATCGCGGCCGTTTTCGTGCTGCGCCGCTGGGCCAAGAAGAGGCTTGAAGCAACGGGACAGCGTTTCCCGGTATTCCTCACCTCCATCGCGCTTCTCGTCGGCATCACCGTGCTCACCTTCATCGTGAGCGGCGCCAGCGTCGCTTTTGAACCGCCCGTGCTCGAGCGTTTCAATTTCCGCGGCGGCCTCCAGCTTCCACCGGAATTTGCGGCACTGGCCTTCGGCCTCACCATCTACACCGCGGCCTTCATCGCCGAGACGGTGCGTGCCGGCATTCTTGCGGTGAACAAGGGACAGACCGAGGCGGCCCAGTCTCTGGGTCTCAAGGACAATGACCGCCTGCGTCTCGTCATCGTGCCGCAGGCCATGCGCGTCATCGTTCCGCCGCTGACCAGCCAGTACCTCAATCTCACCAAGAACTCGTCGCTCGGCGCCGCTATCGGCTATCCCGAGCTCGTCAATGTGTTTGCCGGGACATCGCTCAATCAGACCGGCAGGGCCATCGAGTGTATCGCCATCACCATGGCGGTCTATCTCATCCTCTCGCTGCTCACGTCGGCGATCATGAACTGGTACAACGGCCGTGTCCGGCTGGTGGAACGGTAGGAGGTTGCCATGACAGATATTGGTTACGTCCGCTCCGATCTGGTGGATGCACGACCCGCCCCCTCGAGGACCAGCGGGCCGGTTGCCTGGATGCGCAAGAACCTCTTTGCCACCCCGGTCGATACGGTACTCACGGTTTTGGGCATCCTGTTCCTGCTCTGGGTCGTTCCGCCGCTCTACGGCTTCTTCTTCGGCAATGCCGTCGGGCCCAATGGCACGGTGGAAGAGTGCCGCATGGAAAATGCCGGCGCCTGCTGGGCCTACATCGCGTCGGAGATGGAGTTCTTCATCTACGGCTTTTACGACATCCCCGAGCAATGGCGGCCGAACATCGTCTTTGCCTTGGGAGCGCTGCTCCTGGTGCCGCTGCTGATCCCGAAAGTGCCGTTCAAGCGGACCAACGCTTTCCTGTTCCTCGTGGTCTACCCGATCGTCACCTACTTCCTGCTTGCAGGCGGTGTGTTCGGTCTGCGGGAAATCCCGACCGAAAAATGGGGCGGCCTCCTGGTCACTCTCATCATCTCGGTTGTCGGCATCACGCTGTCCTTCCCGCTCGGTGTCATCCTGGCACTCGGCAGGCAGTCGCAATTGCCGATTATCAAGACGGTCTGCGTGGCCTTCATCGAACTGATCCGGGCGGTGCCGCTGATCACCATCCTGTTCATGGCGTCGATCATGCTGCCGCTGTTCATGCCGCAGGGGACGACAGTGGACAAGTTCCTGCGGGCGCTCGTGGGCGTGACGCTCTTCACCTCGGCCTACGTTGCCGAAGTGGTGCGCGGCGGTCTGCAGGCAATTCCGCGCGGGCAATACGAGGCGGCGGCGTCTCTTGGCCTGGGCTACTGGAAACGGATGTGGTTCATCATCCTGCCCCAGGCGCTCAAGCACGTCATCCCGGGCATCGTGAACAACTTCATTGCTTTGTTCAAAGACACGTCGCTCGTCTACATCGTCGGCATGAAAGACCTGCTCGAAGCGGTCAAGACCAAGAACGACTCCGCCCTCGAGTGGCAGTCTGCCAATACGGCGACCACCGGCTACATCTTCGCCGCCATGGTCTTCTGGGTCTTCTGCTTCGGCATGTCTCGCTACTCCATCTACATGGAGCACCGGCTCAACACTGGCTACAAGAGGTAGCTCAATGTCTCAGGTTTCCGAAACCACCGTTGATCGCGAGATCGACACCAGCCATATGCAGGTCTCCAAGACCGACGTGGCCATCGACGTCATCAACATGCACAAGTGGTATGGTGACTTCCACGTCCTGCGCGACATCAACCTCAAGGTGATGAAGGGCGAGCGCATTGTCATCGCCGGGCCGTCCGGCTCCGGCAAGTCGACGCTCATCCGCTGCATCAACCGCCTCGAGGAGCATCAGGAAGGGCAGATCATCGTCAATGGGACGGAACTGACCGCCGACCTCAAGCGCATCGATGAGGTGCGCCGCGAAGTCGGCATGGTGTTCCAGCACTTCAATCTGTTCCCCCACCTGACCATTCTGCAGAACTTGACCCTGGCGCCCATCTGGGTGCGCGGCGTTCCCAAGGCAGAGGCCGAGACGACCGCCATGCACTACCTCGAACGGGTGAAAATCCCCGAGCAGGCGAACAAGTATCCGGGGCAGCTTTCCGGTGGCCAGCAGCAGCGTGTCGCCATTGCCCGGTCGCTCTGCATGCAGCCCCAGATCATGCTGTTCGACGAGCCGACGTCGGCGCTTGACCCTGAAATGGTCAAGGAAGTGCTCGAAGTCATGATCAGCCTTGCCGAGGACGGCATGACCATGATCTGCGTGACCCACGAAATGGGCTTCGCGCGTCAGGTCGCCAACCGCGTTATCTTCATGGATCAGGGCCAGATCATCGAGCAGAACGAGCCGGAAGCGTTCTTCTCCAACCCGCAGCATGAACGCACCAAGCTCTTCCTGAGCCAGATTCTGCACTGACCGGTCGAAAGGCCGTCCAAACAAATTAGCAGGGGGTCGAGCCGGTGTCGGCTTGACCCCTTTTTCATGGCTGCCAATATGGACGGCAGAATGGAAGTCTCGATTTTGCGCAATTTCATCAAGCCGGCCCTGCTTCTGGCTGCCAGCCTTTTCGGCCTGGCGGCACAGCCCAGCGCGGCTGCCACCATCGATGACGTGCGCGAGCGTGGCTTCCTGATCTGCGGTTCGTCCAATCCTCTGGCTGGCTTCGCCCAGCAGGATGTCGATGGTCGCTGGTCCGGTTTCGACGTGGATCTGTGCCGGGCTCTGGCAGCCTCGGTGTTCGGCAATCCAGACCTGATCGAATTCCGCTCCTACCGGGGCGAGGCCCGCTTCGCGCCCCTCCAGACCGAGGCGGTCGATGTGCTCATGCGCAATGGCGCCTGGACCACGGGCCGCGACACGCGCTACGGCGCGCAGTATGTGACCCCGGCATTCTTCGATGGGCAGGCCTTCCTGGTGCCTCAGTCCCTGGGTGTGGTCTCCGCCTACGAACTCGACAATATCAGCATCTGCGTCATCGATAGTGCAGGGGAACTCGACGCGCTCAACGAGTTCTTCTTTTCCAATCAGACCAGCTTCAGCAGCGTCGCCTATGAAGACGTCGCCGATCTCGCCACGGCCTATAGGGCAGGGCTCTGCCAGGCGATTTCGGCATCCGGCCGGCAGCTGCAGGCGATCCGCCGGGAACTCCCCGAACCCAACCTGCATCGCATTCTTCCCGAGCGCATCTCCAAGGAAGTTCTGGGTCCCGTCGTCCGCAACGACGACGACCAGTGGTTCAAGATCGTCCGTTGGACAATCTATGGGCTCATCAACGCTGAAGAGGTCGGCGTGACCAGTCTCAATATCGATTCCCTGTCTGCCGCCCGCACGCCGGCCGTGCGCCGCATTCTCGGCATCGAGGGCGATTTCGGTGTCGGTCTGGGTCTGCGCCCGACATTCCTTGCCGACGCCATCCGAGCCGTGGGCAATTATTCCGAGCTTTACGATCGCCATTTTGGCCCGCAGACGGGCGCGGCCATGCTGCGGGGACAGAATGCGCTCTGGGGCAACGGCGGCCTTCTCTACGCGCCCCCGGTGCGCTGACCGGCGCCGTCAGGCGAACAGCAGGTTGACGCGCCGGTTCTGCTTGCCCTTGTTCTCGATCTTTCCCATCGTCAGCCGGCCGATCTCGCCGGTCCGCGCCACATGGGTCCCACCGCACGGTTGCAGGTCGACATCGCCGATCCGCACCAGCCGCACCCGGCCCTGGCCCATCGGCGGCTTCACCTTCATGGTTTTGATCAGGTCTGCCTTGGCCTCCATTTCGGCATCCGTGATCCACTCTGTGGTCACCGCATGATCGGCGTCCACCATGGCGTTGAGATGCCGCTCGATGGCGTCGAGATTACCGGGAAGGTCGGGCATGTCGAAATCCAGGCGCCCCTTGTCCTCGCCGATCGACCCACCGGTCACCGGAAAGGGAAGCGCGACCGAAAGCAGGTGCAGCGCCGTATGCATGCGCATCAGCCGGTAGCGACGATCCCAGTCGATTTCCGCCGTCACCGTCTCACCGGCATGCGGTAGCGGCTGTCCGTCCGCCGGAACATGGACGATCGTTGTCTTGTCGCCGCCGGGATGAATGGCTCCGGCGATCACGATGGCGCTGCCATCCGGCCTGACCAACCGCCCGCTGTCGCCTGGCTGCCCGCCCGACGTCGCATAGAAGACCGTGCGATCGAGCAGGATATGGCCGTCGTCGGTCACGCCGAGCACCGTGGATGCGGTTGTCCGGGCATAGGGGTCGTCGCGAAATACGAATTCGGTCATGGAACTCACAGAACGGGGGACATCAGGCGCGCGGCCTGTGTTGCAAGATAAAGCGGCCACGGGCGCGTGCTGATCTCGGATTTGCTGACCTGGCGGCAGGCCTCGAAATCGGAGAGCAGCATGGCCTCGACCTCGGAGATCGTCGTGTCGTCGGTGAACCAGAGCGTCACTTCGAAATTGATGGCGAATGACCGGTTGTCGAAATTGACGCTGCCGACCGTCGCCATTTCGTCATCCATCAGCACCACTTTCTGGTGCAGGAAGCCGTCCGTATAGCGATAGACGCCGATATCATGCGCCACCATGTTGTCGGCATGGGCGATACTGGCCAGCCAGACCGTCATGTGGTCCCGCTTGTCCGGCAGCATGATCCGAACGTCCACGCCGCGCAGGCGGGCCGCGAACAGCGCCGTGCGGATGTCGGTGTCGGGGACGAAATAGGGGCTGGCGATCCACAGCCGGTGCCGCGCCCGGCCGATGAGGTCGGTATAGGCGATCGCGCATTCTTCCAGCTTGTCGGCCGGCCCGCTGCCCATCACCAGCACCGAATTGTCACCGAATGTTTCGAGGTCCGCCGGCGGCCGGTTGGGCAGGCTTTCACCCGTCGCCCATTCCCAGTCCTCGCGGAACAGCAGCGCGCAGCCCAGGGCCGCCGGGCCCGAAACGCGCACATGGGTATCGCGCCAATGGCCAAGGCGCGGATCTTCGCCGAGATATTCGACGCCCACATTGTGGCCGCCGACCCAGGCATGCTTGCCATCGGCCACCACGATCTTGCGGTGGTTGCGGTAGTTGATGCGCGTCGCCCCGAACAGCCTGAGGAACTTGTGCCGGCGATTGAAGCTCGAAACCTTGACGCCCGCATCGCGCAACTCCTTGCGATAGCGCTTGGGCATGCCGGTGCTGCCGATATCGTCATAGAGCAGGTAGACGGCAACGCCCGTCTGGGCCTTGGCGATCAGCCGCCGCGCCATTTCGCTGCCCAGCCGGTCGTCGCGCACGATGTAGAACTGCACAAGCAGATATTCCTGCGCCGCCTCGATCCCGGCAAAGATCGAGTCGAACGTCGCTTCGCCGTCGATCAGCAGCTCCACCGCATTCCCCTTGAGGAACGGCAGTTCCGAGACATGCACCTGTACCGGCCATTTGGCATCGGTTTCCCGATCCACCAGCGCCAGGTCCTTGGCGCGCAGCGGCCTGTCGGCGCGGCCGTTCTGCACGCGGTCCGTCGCATAGTCGTCGAACAGCTTCCACCCGAACACCAGGTACAGCAGCACGGTCGGGATCGGCAGCAGCACGAGGGAGAGCAGCCAGGCAATGGAGCCTTGAGATGTCCGGGAATTGAGGATTTCCCGAACGGCGCAGACCAGCGCCAGAGCGTAGATGCCACCCATGATGAGGGCGACCAGATGCAAGTCCGCCACGATGGCGCGCAGGATATCGTCAATGCCGAACAATTCTGTCTCGCAGACAAGGAGGTGACGCACTGTATCAGCCAAACCTTACCGGGCAACCTTGACTGATGCGCTCGTGCGCGTACTCTTCCATCAGGCCTCGTGCAGCCTGCCGCTCGCCCCGTATGGGATGGTGAATGCGCGAAATCAGATCGGTTTGATCCCTTTTGCGGGCAGCCGGTTCGGCACCATGGCGCAGGTCATCGATGCTGATCCCTATCGGGACACGGCCATCCGCATCGCCTGCCAGTTGTCGTCCGAAGCCGTCGAGGGCAAGGCCACCATGTGGGTGCGCATCGACGATGGGCAGGGCAAGCGACTGCGGTTCGAAAATCTGCTGGAGCGTCCGGGCGTCGCCATCGACGGCACCCGCGACTGGACCGGCTTCGCCATCACTCTGGACGTGCCCCGAGCGGCCGAAAGCATCTATTTCGGCTTCCTGCTCAGCGGCCGGGGCCTCGTCCGGGCCAGGAACTTCACCGTCGACGCCGTCGATGCACGCGAAGCCCAGCCCCGCTCTGGGACACACCGGTTCGAGCGTCCCACAAACCTCGATTTCCGCGGCTGAGCCAGGCCGATATTGCCGGCACCTGCCGGCAATATCACCGCGTTACGCCGGATCGGCTTCCATGACGCTCGCAATGTCGATCGGCGTGCGGCCGTCCATCCAGGGCGGAACCGGAAGGTTCTTGCCGCGCAGGAAATCGGGGTTGAAGATCTTGCTGGCATAGCGGTTGCCATAGTCACACAGCACCGTGACGATGGTCTTGCCCGGTCCCATGTCCCGCGCCATCCGCACGGCGCCGGCAATGTTGATCGCGCTCGATCCGCCCAGGCACAGGCCTTCGTGCTCCAGCAGGTCGTAGATATAGGGCAGGGCCTCCGCATCCGGGATCCGGTACGGCAGGTCCACCGTGAGCCCTTCGAGGTTGGCGGTGATCCGTCCCTGGCCGATGCCCTCGGTGATGGAATCGCCCGATGATTTCAGCTCGCCATTGGCAAAATACTCGTAGAGCGCAGCGCCTTCCGGATCGGCAAGGCCGATCTTGATATCGGGGTTGCGGGAACGCAGCGCCTCGGCGACCCCGGCCAGGGTGCCGCCCGAACCCACCGCGCAGATGAAGCCGTCGATCCGGCCATTGGTCTGCTGCCAGATTTCCGGTCCCGTCGTTTCCACATGGGCGCGGCGGTTCGAGACATTGTCGAACTGGTTGGCCCAGACCGCGCCGTTGGGAAGCTCTGCATTGAGCTTTTCGGCCAGCCGGCCCGACACCTTGATGTAATTGTTGGGGTTGCGGTACGGCTTGGCCGGCACCTCGATCAGCTCGGCGCCATAGAGGCGCAGCGCGTCCTTCTTTTCCTGGCTCTGCGTTTCGGGGATGACGATCACCGACTTGAAACCGAGCGAATTGGCGACCAGCGTGAGGCCAATGCCGGTATTGCCCGCCGTGCCCTCGACGATCGTGCCGCCCGGCTTCAGCTTGCCCGACTTCACCGCGTCGTGGATGATGAACAGCGCCGCGCGATCCTTGACCGATTGCCCGGGATTGAGAAACTCCGCCTTGCCCCAGATCTCGCAGCCGGTCAGCGTCGAAACGCGATTGAGACGGATCAGCGGCGTATTGCCGATGGCGGAGATGAGGTCTTCGTGCTTGGCCATGGGATCTATTTCTGGGAGGAAGGTGGCGCAAGCCTAAGGGTCTGGCCATGCCTGGGCAAGCGATAAGCAACGGAGGCGGCAGGGCTTTTCGTAATTGGCCCTCACCACGCAAGACGCCATCGCAATGTTTGCCCTGCAGGGAACGGTTTTGCGCCCACCGGTCAGTCCGCTGCCTGCGCCGAGACGGCCCCATAGGCATCCAGCGCGCGTTGCCGCGTTTGCTTGAGATCGGCTATCGGGCGGGGATATGTCGAGCCGATGGCAATGTCGGCCTTGGCCAAAATGTCTTGCGGCGCATCGGCTGGCGCATGGATGAACTTGTCGGGCAGCGCCGCGATCTCGGGCACCCAGCGACGCACGAAGTCCCCGCTGCCATCGAACCGTTCGCCTTGCGTTACCGGATTGAAGATGCGGAAATAGGGCGCCGCATCGAGCCCGCACCCGGCCACCCACTGCCAGCTTGCCGGATTGTTGGCTTCGTCGGCATCCACGAGACAATCCCAGAACCAGCGTTCACCCTCGCGCCAGTCGATCAGGAGGTTCTTGGTCAGGAATGAGGCCACCAGCATGCGCACGCGGTTGTGCATGTAGCCGGTTTCCCAGAGTTCACGGAGGCCCGCGTCGACGATGGGAATGCCGGTCTTGCCTTTTTCCCAGGCCCGCAGTTGCGCCGGCGCGTGCCGCCACCGGAGGCTGCTATATTTCTCCTGCATCGGGATCTCGGCGATGTTCGGCCGATGATAGAGCTGGTGATAGCTGAAGTCCCGCCAGGCCAGCTCGGACAGGAACTTGTCGACAGGGCCCGCCTTGCTGTGGTGCGCGTGAAGGAAAGCCTGTGCCGTATGCCAGATTTGGCGGGGACTGATTTCCCCGAACCGCAGGTGCGGGGAGAGGCGCGACGTCACGTCCTTGGCAGGAAAGTCGCGCCCCTCCGGATAATCGACGACGCTTTCGTCGAGAAACGTGGTTAGCCGCTCCTGCGCCGCCGTTTCGCCGATTGACCAGTACTGCCCGAGCTTGCCGGCCCAGTGCGGCTCTTCGTAGTCGGCATCCACCGGGCGAAAACGGCTGGACTTTCCCTTGGGGGCGGGAAGCGGCGCCGCGATGTCCATCGTGCGCAGGTTTTTCCAGAACGGCGTGAACACCGAATACGGTTTGTCCTGCCCGGTCTGGATAAGCCAGGGTTCGATCAGGACATTGCCGGGCATGGATTCGACGCTGAAGCCGTCGGACTTCAAAGCCTGCTTGATCCCCGCATCCAGTTCCCGTTCCGCCGGCCCGTACCTGCGGTTCCAGTAGACCGTCTCGGCGTCATGACCCTTGAGGGCCGCGCGAAGCACGGCTTCAGGCTTGCCCGCATGCACCTCGAGCGTCACGCCGATCTCGGCCAGATCGCGCGCAATGCTCTCAAGACTTTGGTGCAGCCACCAGCGCGCCGCAGCGCCGATCGGCCTCAGGCCTGGCGCTTCCTCGTGAACATAGAGCGCCACCACTTTCTGATGGTTCTTGGCGGCGGCATGGAGTGCGGGATTATCGGCCAGTCGAAGGTCGTTGCGGAGCCAAACCAGGGCAGTGGACAAGCGAACCTCCATTCGTTCCGGACACTACGGTCCGAAGCGTCTGCCGGATCAGCCTATTCCATCAATTCGGCCAGCTCTTCCAGTGCCGCGCTCCACGCCTCCATGGAGAAAATTCGCGTCTGCGCATCCGCATGCGGAAGTCCCCGCTCCGTCAGCGTGATGGTTGTGCTGTCTTCGCCCACGGCTTTGAAGGCAATGTCGAGCACGAAGATCAGTTCGCTGTCCTCGTCGTCATCCTTGTGGATCCACGACAGCACCAGCCGTTCGTCCTCGACGAAGGTCAGCACCTCGCCGCTCACTTCGTGGTCGGTCTCGTCATCGTCTTCCGCAAAGGTCACGAACCGGTACTGCCCGCCCTCGAAGGCGTCGAACTCGGCCTCGTCGGCCTCCCACTGCTCGATCAGCGCCGGATCGGTCCACGCCGCGAACACGTCCGACACATGGGCGCCGATTGTCCGGGTCAGGGTGATCTGGCTTTCCGGGTCGATATCCATGCCGTGCGTCATGCGGGCTTCCTTTCGGGGTGCAGTTCTGCGGTCTTGGGTAGAAGGATGGTGAGGATACCCAGCGCTGGCAGGAAGGCGCAAATCTGGAACACCGGGATGATCCCGATCCAGTCGGCCAGGCCACCCATTATTGCGGCGCCGAGTGCGCCGATACCGAAGGCAAAGCCGAAGACGAAGCCGGCAATCATGCCCACTTTGCCCGGCACCAGTTCCTGCGCATAGACCACCATGGCCGAGAACGCCGACGACAGGATCAAGCCGACCATGATGCTCATGACGCATGTCCAGAAGAGGTCGAGATAGGGCAGGGCGAGCGTAAACGGCAGGGATCCGAGAATGGATACCCAGATCACGGCCAGCCGCCCGTAGCGGTCACCCACGGGACCGCCGATAAAGGTGCCGGCAGCCACGGCGCCGAGGAAGGCGAAGAGATAATACTGCGCCTCCTGGGCGGAGAGCGCGAATTTGTCCATCAGGAAGAAGGCGTAATAGCTCTTGAGCCCTTCGATATAGATGAACTTGCTGAGCAGCAGCGCGCCGATCACGGCAAAGGCAACGATGAGGCGGTCGCGTGACAGCGCCGGCTTGGTAACGGCCGGCCTTGGCCGCGACGCGGCCTGGCGCTGATGTTCGGCATACCAGCGTCCTACATAGCTGAGGACCGCAATGCCGAATGCCGCCACGATCAGGAACCAGAAAATGCTGGTCTGGCCCATGGGCAGAAGAATCAGTGCCGCGGCCAGGGGACCGAGAGCCGTCCCGGCATTGCCCCCGACCTGGAACAGCGACTGTGCGAATCCCAGCCTGCCGCCCGAGGCCAACCGGGACACGCGCGATGCCTCGGGATGGAAAAGGGCCGAGCCCGTGCCCACCACAACCGCCGCCAGGAACAGCATCCAGAAACCGCTGGCAGCCGCCAGCAAGGCCGTGCCCGCGGTAACGATCGTCATCGACAATGCCAGCCAGTAGGGCTTGGGCTTGAGGTCGCCGGAAAGGCCGAACACCGGCTGCAGCAGGCAGGCGGTGATCTGCTGACCCAGGGTCAGCATCCCGATCTGGAAATAGCTGAGCCCGTAATTCTCCTTGAGCAGCGGATACAGCGCCGGCAGCAGGAATTGCAGGAGGTCGTTGAGCAGGTGCGCCCCGCTCACGCAAAGGATGATGGACAGGGCGGTACGCTGCGCATCCGGCGCAGGTGCAGCAGAATTCGTGGTCATGGAAATCGCTTGGAAAAACGGGTTCGCCCGTGGTCCTACGCCACGCGCCGCGCAAGAGCAATCGCTCGCGCACACCAATCAGGAATTTTGGAGGGAAATGGCTCCGCGAGCTGGACTCGAACCAGCGACCATTCGATTAACAGTCGAACGCTCTACCAACTGAGCTATCGCGGAACACTTTCGTGCGCCCTCTTGCGAAGGCGAGGTCCGTGTACCCAAACTGATCCGGTTTGCCAAGCCCCCATTGCAAGCTCATGTGAATAACTTGTCATTTGCCTTGAGCCTGGGCCCGCCGCGCCAGGGAGACGAGGTCTTCCAATGTGTTGAGATTGGCGAAGGGGTCTTCCCGGTGTGTGTCGGACCAATCGACCTCCACCGAATCCAGCGTGCCGAGCAACGCCTTGGGGCTCTTCGGCACCACTCCCCGCCGCGCCCGGGCAGGGAGGTCGGCAATACCAGACAGGCGCCATACGGCATTGGTCGGATAGATGGTCCCGCACCAGGCAGCATGGGCGGCGCTGGCGCGATCGCCCACGGCATCGATAAGCCGCCGTGCGAAATCATCGGGCAGGAACGGCGTATCGACTGCCACGGTGATGATCAGGTCATCGGGGTCGGCGTTACCGAGTCGGTCCACCGCGGCAATCAGGCCGGCAAGCGGTCCGCCAATGGGCAGGTCGAGATCGGGCATTGCGACGCAGTCGTGGCGCGACAACTGCCCCATCGCCGCAGTGGACACCATGATCGGCGTCCCGAAATCGGGAAGCTGCGCAATGACCCGGTCGAGGAGCGATGTACCGCCGAAGCGGATCAGGTCCTTGCGAACTTGTCCCAGCCGGCTGCCCTGGCCCCCTGCGAGAACGAGTGCGTGCACCGTCATGCTGGTGCGCGCGACCGCAACAGCAGCAACAGGGCGATCCCGCCCACCAGGCCCCAGAACGGCGCACCGACGCCCACGATGGTGATCCCTGAAGCCGTGGTCACGAAAGTAAGGATCGCAGGCAGTCGCGTCTCCTCCACCGCAAGCGCCGCCGCCAGTGCGGTTGCGAGGCTCGAAAACAGCGCCAGTCCTGCGACGGCCTGGATCAGCAGGGGCGGTGAGGCGGCGATGAAGGCGGCGGCGACGCTCGCCGTCAGCCCGAAGGCGAGGTACGTGAATCCCGCTGCGACGGGTGCGGGCCAGCGATGCTGTTTGTCCGGATGCGCCTCGGGCCCCGCGCAGATCGCCGCGGTTATGGCGGCGAGGTTGCTGGTCGGGCCGCCGAAAAATGCCGCCGCGCCGCTCGCAAGGCCCGTCAGCACGAAGATTGGCGATGGCTTGAGCGTGTAGCCGTTGCTCTGCATGACGGCGATTCCCGGCAGGTTCTGCGAGGCCATGGTGACGATATAGAGGGGCAGGGCGATGCGGATGATGCTGTCCAGCGTGAATACGGGCAGCACCGGCACCAGCGTCGGCCACGCCCCATCGAACGTGCCTGCGGGCAGGTGCGTCGTGGTCGCCAGCACCACCGCCGTCGCAACCACCGCCAGCGGCACGGCATAGCGCCGGAAGAACCGCAGCCCCAGTCCCCAGGCGAGGAGGATCGGAATCGTATGCCAGGGCATCTCGGCCACTGCCTGCATCGGCGCCAGGCACAGTGTGAGAAGCATGCCCGCCAGCATCGCATTGGCGATCACGGCGGGGATGGCCGCTATCGCCCGCCCCAGCGGCGCGATCAGGCCGGTGAGTACGATCAGCGCCGCGCACACCAGCAGCGCGCCGGCAACCGCCGGAAACCCGCCTGCCGGCTCGCCCACCGTCAGCAGGAACGCCATGCCCGGCGTGCTCCATGCAAAGCTCACCGGCGTCCTGACCCGCCAGGCAACGACGACATTGAGGATCCCGATCGCGATGCAGACCGCAAAGAGCCCGGAGCCGGCCTGTTGCGGACTGGCGCCCGCCGCGGCCAGTGCGGCGAGGACAAGGGTAAAGGTGCTGGCCGAGCCGACGACCGCGGCGAGGATTCCGGCGAAGATGGGTTGCGCATGATCGATGCGTTTCACCCCGATGGCGTCCTCGGACATGGCGATTCCCTGGTCGAATTGTCCCGGAAGCTAGTCCGAAGCCCGGTCCGGCGCCACTGGGCTCGGCACTATCCGCGCTTGCCCGAGGGGCTGGGTCGTTTGAACTGATCGGTCAGCGCCAGCAGCACCACCATATGGAGGCGCTCCGGCGTATTGGGCGGCTTGAGGCATTTGACCCGCGACGACACGGTATATCGCGCCCCGTCGCGCTCGCCGGTCGCGGTATAGATCAGGTATTTGCTCGCCTCGTCATAGTATGACGAGGTGACCTTGAACTGCATGCTGGCCTCGTGTCGGCGCCAACCGTAATTTTGAGCTTCCCGGGGCGCTGGCGGGCGGAAAATACACCGCTCGGTAATCAGCCTATTGCATAAGGGATTGCCGTCCAATAGGTACTGGCGCCCAGAGGCCGCGTGGCGGAGTGGTTACGCAGCGGATTGCAAATCCGTGTACTCCGGTTCAATTCCGGACGCGGCCTCCAACTTTCCCCTTTTTTCGAAATGCCCTGAGACCGGTCGCTCCTGTCGCCGAAAATAATTCGCGCGCCCTCGGGAACCAACCCTGTTGCCGCCCGTTGTTATGATATCGGAACGCGATTGCAACATATCGAAGACCGATAAAAAGAGCCCCGAAGGCGCGTAGCCTCCGGGGCTTCTTTGTTTTCCCGACGGTGGAACGCAAACCGTCCCCTGGGATTAGCCCCTCGACAGGAGGCCGACATGACCAAGCCCAGCAAGCCTGCGCCCGCCCAGACTGCTCCCGGCACGCAGAAGGACGACAATATCGACGACATGGGCCGCCGCCCGGACGGATCCGAGCAGGATCAGCCCGTCAATGGCAGCGACGGCAAGCCCGTCGACGACAAGCCCGCGCGCTGAACCCGGCGCAATAATGTCGCGGCATCGCTGACCCTGTTGCCTTCGCCGTGGCGAGGGCATATTCACGTCCGGCATATGTAAGAGCCGGACAGGCGACGCCGATGAACGATTTTTCGCATGCCCGCAAGGTCATGGTCGACAACCAGATTGCCACGAGTTCCGTGACCAGTCCGCGGTTGCTGACCGTGCTCGGCCGCATCCCGCGCGAAAACTTCGTGCCGGCCGAGAAAATACCGCTCGCCTACAGCGATGCGCATATTCCGCTCGGCAATGCCCGCTTTCTCCCAGCACCCGCGACCTTCGCCCGGCTCTTGCAACTGGCCGGTATCGAGGCCGCCGACCGCGTGCTCGATTACTGCCCTGGAACGGGATACTCCACCGCAGTCCTGTCCCAGCTGGCGGATGAGGTCGTGGCGGTCGAACCCGATCATGCTCTGGCGGAAGCCACTCGCCGAAATCTGGCCGCCTTTGCTGCGGACAACGTCGCCGTCACCGAATCCCTCCCGCCACGCGATGTTAAGGGGTTCGATGTCATTCTCCTCGAAGGCGCCGTCGAGCGGGTTCCCGAGGGTCTTGTCGACTGCCTGGCGCCCGGTGGGCGTCTGGTCTGCCTCCTGCGACATGGGCCGGTGGGCACGGCAATGGTCTTGCGGCAAACGCCCAGGGGTGTCGTCGAGGAGTCGTCGTTCAATGCCACGCTCCCGGTGATCTCGGGTGAACCGGCTGCGGAGAAATTCGTATTCTAGGAGGCTGTTGCGTTCCGGCCACGTTCGGGCAGGACCTGCGGCTTAAATTTTGTTAGGGATTGCCTGGGTCGGTTGTGTACCCCATCTGCCGGGCATTAGAGTGCCGGGGTCTGGAGGCTGGTCTATGATGTATCGCGGAGTTCTCAAGGCGAGTGCGCTCGCCATGATGTTGGCCTGGTCTGCCACTGGTGGTGCGCATGCCCAGTCCATCACCCAGGCGCTCACCGCCGCCTATGATCACGCTCCCGATCTCCAGTCCGCTCTGCTGGCCGCCAAGGCCCAATCCGAAGGCATCGTCCAGGCCAAGGCCGGAGCGCTGCCCACCATCGGCGCACAGATCGCGGGCACCAACGGTACCAGCCTCGTCGGCGGCAACTGGAACGGCAGTTCGTCGCTGACCGCGGGCCTATCCTACAACCAGACGATTTTCGACAACAACAGCACGGCCGCTCAGGTCGAACTGGCTCGGGCACAGGCCGAGGTGGCCGAATACCAGATCCGCAGCACCGAGCAGGAAGTCTTCTACAACGTCATACAGGCCTACATGGCGGTCTTGAGCGGCCGGGAATTGCTGTCCCTCCGTCAGGACAACGTCACCTTCTTCCAGGCCCAGTTCCAGTCGGCCAACGACCGTCTCGAAGTGGGTGAAGGCACCCGCATCGACGTCGCCCAGGCCCAGGCCCGTCTGGCGCAGGGACAGGCCGGTCTGCAGGCCGCTTCCGGCACGCTGCAGTCCAGCGAGGCAACGTTCCAGCGCCTTGTCGGTCAGCGCCCGCAAAACCTGTCGACCAGCCACGCCTACGCAAATCTCATCCCGCGCTCCATCGACGCCGCCATTTCGGAAGCCGAGATGGGCCATCCTGCCATCCTGCTGTCCAAGGCCGGCATTCGTGCCGCTCAGGCCGGCAGCGACGTCGCCGATGCCTCCTATTTCGGTGCCACGGCCAGTGTCACCGGACAGGTGGGCTCGAGCTGGACGGGTCCATCAGGTGCACCCGGCCGCGACGGTATTTCGGCCTCCATGGGCTTCAACATCACTGTCCCGATCTATTCTGGTGGTCGCATGGGGTCCGCTGTGCGGCAGGCCAATCTCAATCAGATCAAGTCCGAGGTCGACGCCATGTCCGCCTACGACCAGATCCGCGAGGCGGTCATTGCCGCCTGGACCGGCATCCAGAGTGCCGACGCACAGATCAGTGCTGCCCAGGCGGCCGTCTCCGCCAGCAATACGGCGCTCGATGGCGTGATCCAGGAACGCGATCTGGGCGCCGCCACCACCCTTGACGTGCTCAACGCGCAGGCCGACCTGATCAGTGCCCGCGAAACCCTGATCAATGCCTCGAGCAACAAGACGATCGCGACCTTTGCGCTGCTGAGCGCAATGGGCCGCCTGACGGCCCAGGATCTCGGTCTGGCCGTCGAGGTCAAGACGGCCGTGCCCTACACCCAGGCGGTCGAGGATGTCTGGCAGGAACTGCGCACCGTCGCCGAGTGATCGGTGACGGCGGCATAACCAAATCTTGTGGCCGGGTCGCTCCCGGCCACAACTTTTCGTGGAAGACCGCAAGTTACGGCATCGGGACGATTCCTAAGTCCTGCCCTTGCTATTAAGCTGTTCGTTACGAATCAGGGATTGGTGCCTGCGGATGCCATTCTCAGTCGGGCGCGTGAGTAAGAGGCACTGATGAACAAGCCGGCACCCAAAGAACCGTCCATGGATGAGATCCTGTCGTCCATTCGACAGATCATCGCCGATGATGACGCTGCCGGCGCGCCGCGCCGCCCGTCCGTCCAGGCAGCGCCTCCGCCGATGCAGGCGGCCCCCGCGCGCGCTTTGAGCGATCACGACGACCGCGACCTGAGCGACATGCTCGACGACATCGAGCCGCTGGCCCTGTCCCCCTCGCAGATCGTCGAAAGCGACGATGACGTCGGTGGGTTC
The DNA here is from genome assembly GCF_900177655.1 of Devosia lucknowensis. Taxonomy (NCBI): domain Bacteria; kingdom Pseudomonadati; phylum Pseudomonadota; class Alphaproteobacteria; order Hyphomicrobiales; family Devosiaceae; genus Devosia; species Devosia lucknowensis. The sequence continues at coordinate 890,450 of NZ_FXWK01000001.1, forward strand.
AGCTTCGATTCCATTCTCGCCGATACCGAAACGGATGCCGGTGAGCCCACGCTCGTGGAAGCCGAGGACGTGGCCTTCGAGGTCGAGGACGATCTGCCAAGCTTTGATCCTGCGCCCGCACGCGAAGCCATTGTTCAGCCGATCCGCGCACCCGAGCCCGAGCCAGTGGCCTTTGCGATGCCGGACCCGGAACCCGAGCCGCAGCCGCAGCCGCAGATGAGCGCTGCCGCCGCCGCGCCGCTGCCCGATCCGACGCTGACCTCTGATATCGCCGAGCAATTGCTCGAGCCTGCCACCCGCGCCGCAGTCCGCGGCTCCATCGGCAAGCTCAGCGCTCTCGGCATCGGCAATCCGGGCCTCACCATCGAAGCCATGATGCGCGATATGCTGCGCCCCATGCTAAAGGAGTGGCTGGACGAAAACCTGCCCGCCGTTGTCGAGCGTATGGTGGAAAAGGAAATCGCCCGCGTTTCGCGCGGCGAGTAAGCCACGGCATCGGCTGGCTAAGGCCTGTTGACCCCGCACCCCGCATTTGCTTGAAGACTTCCAACCTGTTTCCGGCCCGCCAGGATCGTCCTTGGCGGGTCGCTGCTGTTCGCGAGTGATCCGATGCTTGAAAAGACCTATGAACCAGCCGCCGTCGAGAACCGCATCTACGATGCGTGGCTCGATGCCAAGGCCTTTGCGGCCGGGGCAGGGGCCAAGCCGGGTGCCGAAACCTTCACCATCGTCATTCCGCCGCCCAACGTCACCGGTTCGCTCCATATCGGGCACGCGCTCAACAACACCATCCAGGACATCCTGGTCCGCTTCAACCGCATGCTCAAGAAGGACGTGCTCTGGCAGCCCGGTACCGACCATGCCGGTATCGCAACTCAGATGATCGTCGAGCGCCAGCTTGCCGAAAAGCAGCTCAACCGCCGCGACATGGGCCGCGACGCCTTCATCGAGCGCGTCTGGGAGTGGAAAGCCGAGAGCGGCGGCACGATCATGAACCAGCTCAAGCGTCTCGGCGCGTCGGCTGACTTCTCGCGTGAGCGTTTCACCATGGGTGAGCGCGGCCAGCCTGATGACCAGATGGTCCGTGCCGTCACCAAGGTCTTTGTCGAGCTGCATAAGCGCGGGCTCATCTATCGCGCCAAACGCCTCGTCAACTGGCACCCGGGCCTCGAAACCGCCATCTCCGATCTCGAAGTTGAGAATATCGAGGTCAAGGGCCACATGTGGCACCTGCGCTATCCGCTGGCGGATGGCGTAACCTACCAGTTCCCGGTCAAGGACGAAGACGGCAACGTCACGGGCCACGAAGTCAGGGACTATGTGATCGTCGCGACCACCCGCCCGGAAACCATGCTGGGCGACGTGGCCGTTGCCGTTCACCCCGAGGACGAGCGCTATCAGCCCCTGATCGGCAAGTTCATCGAACTGCCGCTGGTCGGGCGCCGCATTCCCATCGTCGCCGACGAATATGCCGATCCCGCGCTGGGCACCGGTGCCGTGAAGATCACGCCGGCCCACGATTTCAATGACTTTGAAGTCGGCGCGCGCGCTGGCGTCGAGCCCATCAACGTTTTCACCACGCGCGGCGCCATTATCGACGCCGATTTCGTGCCGGCCAAGTATCGCGGCATGGATCGCTTCGATGCGCGTAAAGCCATCGTTGCCGATCTTGCGGCCCTCGCCGAAGAAAACCCGATCCGCGGCCTCGATCATATCGAAGACAAGAAGATCATGGTGCCGCATGACGAGAAGAGCAAACTCGTCGTCATCGAACCGTTCCTGACCGACCAGTGGTGGGTGAAGGCCGACGTACTGGCCGAGCCGGCGCTCAAGTCGGTCCGCGAAGGCCGCACCAGGTTCGTGCCGCAGCAATACGAGAACACCTATTTCGCCTGGCTCGAAAACATCAAGCCGTGGTGCATTTCCCGCCAGCTTTGGTGGGGACACCAGATTCCGGCATGGTACGGCCCCGACAACGAGGCCTTTGTCGCCTACGACGAGGCAGAGGCGCGCGCAGCGGCCGAAAAGCACTATGGCAAGCCGGTAGAACTGACCCGCGACCCAGACGTGCTCGACACCTGGTTCTCCTCCGCCCTGTGGCCCTTCTCCACCCTGGGCTGGCCGGACGAGACCGCCGAGCTCAAGCGCTACTATCCCACGCAGGTTCTCGTCACCGGCTTCGACATCATCTTCTTCTGGGTCGCCCGCATGATGATGATGGGCCTCGAATTCCTCGACGAAGAGCCCTTCCACACCGTCTACATGCATGCCCTGGTCCGTGACGAAAAGGGCCAGAAGATGAGCAAGACCAAGGGCAATGTCATCGACCCCTTGAAGCTCGTCGACGAATACGGCGCCGACGCCACCCGGTTCACCCTGACCGCCATGGCGGCACAGGGCCGCGATCTGAAACTCGCCATTTCGCGCGTCGAAGGCTATCGCAACTTCGTCACCAAGCTCTGGAACGCCGCTCGTTTCCTCGAGATGAACGAATGCCGCCGGGTTGAAGGCTACGACCCCAAGGCCAACACGCTGCCGCTCAACCGCTGGATCGTCGGCGCAACCGCTCGCGCGGTGTCTTCGGTTCGCGCTGGGATCGAGGACTACAAGTTCAACGAAGCGGCCAATGCCGCCTACGACTTTGTCTGGGGCACCTTCTGCGATTGGTACGTCGAGTTTGCCAAGCCCGTGTTCAACGGATCGGATGAGGCCGCCAAGGTCGAGACGCGCGCGACCGCGGCCTGGGCGCTAGACCAGATTCTGGTCATGCTTCATCCGATGATGCCCTTCGTCACCGAGGAGCTTTGGGCCGAAACGGGCAAGTTCGGTCCGGCGCGCGAGAGCATGCTCATTACGACCGAATGGCCTGATCTCTCTGGCCTCGAAGATGCCTCGGCCGACTCCGAACTGGCCTGGCTCGTCGACGTCATCTCCAACATTCGCTCCGTGCGCGCCGAAATGAATGTGCCCGCCAGCGCCAAGTTGCAGCTGGTCGTGTCAGGGGCAGGGGAGGAAACCCTGCGTCGGCTCGTCTCCGGCACCTCGCTGATCTCCCGCCTGGCCAGGCTCGAGGAAATAACGCCTCAGAACGAAGTACCCGGTGAGTCCGCACAATTTGTCCTCGGTGACTCGACCTTCGCGCTGCCGCTTGCCGGCGTGATCGATCTCGCTGCCGAAAAGGCTCGCCTTGAAAAGGAAGTGGGCAAGCTGGACGGAGAAATCTCGCAAGTGGACAAGAAGCTCGGCAACGAGCAGTTCGTCTCCAAGGCGCCCGAAGAGGTGATCGAGGAGCAGAAGTCCCGGCGCGAGGCGGCTGCCGAGCGTCGCGAGAAGATACTCGAAGCCCTCAAGCGTCTGAGCTGACAAAATGAGCGACGCCCCGAAAGTCCCCAATGAACGTGCCATGCAGAATGGCCTGGTCGGGGGCGGGGCGGTCCTCATCTTCGATGGCAAGGGTGGCATGCGGCGGCATGAGCCGGGCGAAGGTCACCCCACCGTTCCGCCGGGCGGCTTCAAGCTGGTCGTGGGCAATTCCAAGGGGCCAGAATTCAAGCTCTGGCTCAAGACCGAGCTTGGCGACTACAATTCCAGCCTTGTCACCGCCCCGACCTCCCGCAGCCGTTGCTCGGTGATGGACGATCGCGCGCTGGTCGTGCTGCGCGTCGTGCGGCCGGGCGCAGCCCCGCACGATCTGGGACGGCAATTCCTCACGATCTGGATCGAGCGCAGCCGCGTCATCATCGCCTCCGAGCTCAACATCCTCGACTTCCTGGGATTGGCCAAGGTGGAGCAGGCTGAACATGCGCCCATTACGCCGGCCGATCTCATCTCCCGCCTCGCGCTCCGGGCCTCGGATCGTCTGGAGCCGCTGATCGAAATGCTCGGTGACCGGCTGGACGAGATCGAGGAAAGCCTCATCACCCAGCGCACCGACAAGGCCCAGGACAATCTGGAACAGCTTCGCCGCACGCTGATCAATTTCCGTCGGCTGGTGTGGCCGCAGCGCGACGCACTCTCGACCCTCGAAGTAGAGGACCTCTCCTTTTTCTCCGACCGCGATCGCCTGCGCCTGCGCGAATCGTCCATGCGCACCGCCCGCATCGGCGATGAACTGCAGGCCCTGTCCGAGCGCGCCGTCCTGGTGCACGAAGAAATCATCGACGACCGCGCCGAACAGATGAACAAGGCCATGCTTGTCCTTGCCGCGGTGACCGTTATTTTCTCGCCGTTGACCCTGTTGACCGGATTGCTCGGCATGAATGTCTCCGGCATTCCGTTCGCCGAAAGTCCGGGGGCATTCTGGGTGGTTTGCGTCTTCGCCCTTGCGATCGGGATCGGAGCCCTCTGGCTGATGCGGCGGCGGCACTGGCTTTAGCGCCGCCGCCCGGTCAAATGCTAGCCATTCGCTAGCGAAGTCGCTTCATATGCTGGCCTGGACACTATGAAGCGCGGAATAAACGCCACCTTTTGCCATTAAAGTATCGTGGTTTCCGTCCTCCACGATGCCGTTTTTGCCCAGCACCAGGATGCGATCGGCATGGCGAACGGTGGACAAGCGATGCGCGATGACGAGGGTCGTCCTGCCCTTCGACAATCCCACCAGGGCCTGCTGCACGGCGCGTTCGCTTTCATTGTCGAGGGCGCTGGTTGCCTCGTCGAAGATCAGGATTGGCGGGTTCTTGAGAAACGCTCTGGCGATGGTCAGTCGCTGCTTCTGCCCGCCTGACAACTTCACCCCGCGCTGCCCGATATCGGTGTCGTAACCCATTGCCAGGGCTGTGATAAAATCATGCGCATTGGCGGCCTTCGCGGCAGCGATGAGCTCTTCTTCAGACGCACCGGGACGGCCATAAAGCAGGTTTTCTCGGACCGTTCCGGCAAACAGGTAGACGTCCTGCTGCACGACGCCGATCTTGCTTCGCAGCGATGCCAGAGTAACGTTGCGCACATCGATGCCGTCCACGCACACGCTGCCGTCAGCCACGTCGTAGAACCGTGGAATGAGGCTGCACAGCGTACTCTTGCCCACCCCCGACGGTCCGACCAGTGCCACGAATTCACCCGGCTCGACGCTAAGTGACAGATCTTCGAGGATATTTGGCCCGTCCGTCTCGTACCGGAACCGTACACCACGGAAATCGATGCGCCCTTCTACATTGCCGAGAGGCACGGCATTGGGCCGGTCGGCGATTTCCGGCCGTTCCTCCAGCAGCTCCATCGCGCGGGTAAAGCCCGTATACCCCTCCTGCCAGAGCCGGATGAAATTGTCGAAGCGCTTGATAGGGTCCAGCAGCACCCCCACGCACAGCAGCAGCGTCAGCAGATCCGCGGCTGTCAGATCATTGCTGAGGATGCGGATGGCGCCGCCGACGATCACGACGATCGTCACCAGTTGTCCGAAGCCCTCCATGCCGCTCCACAGCAAAGCTTCGCTGCGATATCCATCTTTCCGGCTCATGAGGAAACGCTGGTTTTCGCCCGCAAAGCGGCGGATTTCATCGGCCTCGTTCGCAAACGACTGGACGACACGGATGCCTCCGAGCGCGTCCTCCACCTTCTCGTTGACATTGGCGATGCGCTCTTTGCTCACCCGCAGCGCCAGGCTCATGCGACGGTTGAAGTGCAATGCGTAACCACATGCAAACGGGATAAGAACTGCTATGGCCACTGCGATCAATGGATCCACGAGGGCGATGACCGTCAACGCCCCGAAGAACTTGAGCCCGGCAATGGTCAGGTCTTCGGGTGCATGATGAAACAGTTCGCCGAGCCACAGGGAATCGTTGCTGATGCGGCTCATCAGCTGCCCGGTGCGCTGCCGATCGTAAAAGCTGAAGCTCAGGCCTTGGCAATGCTCGAACAGGTCCTGCCGAACCTGGGCCTCGATCTTGGCCCCCATGGCGTGGCCCTGGTAGTCGACGAAGTAGGTCGCGAGCGCCTGCACCAGGAATACGCCGACCATGAGACCGCCAATCAGCAGCAACTGCCAGATGGCATCGGGGGCGGTCCGAAGGTCCGCCAGCCTGCTTACGATGAGGTTGGTCATCAGCGGTAGCGCGAGTGCCGCAGCGGCGACCAGCATGGCGCACAACAAGACGGCCGCCAAAAGCGGAAGGTGGGGTCGATAATAAGACACGAAGCGCCGGGAGTGGGCGCGCCGGATTTCTGGAGCGATGGCGCCGCTATCGGCGCGCACGAACAGATGTTTGAGGAAGCTATGGCGTGGAGCGCGCTGCTCCTCGACGGGAGAAGGTGAAGACATGAACGGTTCTGTCCTGAATGAAGGTTTGTGCTTTTTCGTTGGACAGAAGGGTTTTCATCTCGAACTCCCGCATTGCGTGGAGGCCGACTATGGTCCCCCGCCTCACCGGAGGCAATGCCGAAGCCCGCGCGCGGCCGGGGATGTGACGATTCGGCAACAAAGGGTCGGATTCAGATCGACTCCCTCAACCATCAACGGTTTGGCGATGTTTCCCGCCACAATCTGACCCTAAAGCAGGTTGCATGGCATTCGGGGGCGGATGCGATCGATGGCAGCGTGGTTCATGCAGGGCATGGAACCAGGTCCGCGACCATATCCCCCGACGTGACCTGTCCCTTAGGCAGAACGCCCGAAACGGTAACGAAGTGCGCTATTTGGCCCGAATAGATGATGCCCGTTCAAGCTCCGATTGCTTCGAGCAACCGGTCGCCGGAACGTGGTTGTGATGGGATGGGCTGAATGCTGTCACAAAGCGCGTTTACGAAGTGTTCAGACATTGCTTTGCTTGGGCCATTCTTCCGGGCAAAATCAATCATGAACCAGCGGCGGATAGCAGCCGCACCGGCTAGGCCGGAAGTACCCGTCCACGGCCCCGTGGGCGAAAGGAGTATCATGCGCATTACTGGGGAGCGTTCCCTTGCCTGCGCTGCGTCAGGACTGATTTTCGCCATCGGCATGGCTTTGCCCGCGCATGCCCAGACGGCCGCCGATGCTGCATTCGATTTTGCCAAGACTATGGATGGTTCGGGCGCCATCGTTTCCAGCGATACCTACCTGTCTGCGCTTGAGAGTGATGCCGCTGCCGGCCGTCCGCTCGCGCTTTGGCAGTTGGGCACCATGTATGAAACGGGCGAGGGTGTGGACAAGGACCCTGTAAAGGCCTTTGGCTATTTCGCCCAGATCGCCAACCAGCATGCCGACACGGCGCCTCGCGGCCTCGAGGCCGATATCGTTGCCAGTTCCTTCGTGAAGCTCGGCGATTATTTCCGACTCGGTGTCCCCGAGGCCGGGATCGGTCAGAATCCGGCGGAGTACCATCGCATGCTGATGCATGCGGCGACCTATTTCGGTGATGCCGAAGCCCAGTATCGCGTGGGCATGCTCTACCAGGCCGAGGACGGCCTCGGCGTGAGCCCGATGCTCTCCGCGCGCTGGCTGCAATCGGCTGCGCACAAGGGCCATTGCCTGGCGCAGGCCCAGCTTGGCAATCTGCTCTTCAACGGCATGGAAGGCTATGACCCGCGTCCGGCCGAAGGCCTGATGTGGCTCAACTTCGCCCATACCACCTGCCTGGGCACGCAAGACATGGCCAAGGCCGAGGAACTTCTGAACGGCGCGATGTCGGTCGCTTCGCCGGAAGTGCGTGCGGCTGCCGTCGAAATGGCGAGTTCCGGCGTGGCTATCAGCGCGGAATTCTGATCCGCGCTCAAGCGTTGCCCGGCTTCAAAAACTGAATGCGCCTTCCACGGGAACATGGTCGCTCGGCTTGTCCCAGCCCCGCACGTCCTTGTGGATCACCACGTCGTCCAGCCGATCCGCCGCTTGCGGCGACAACATGAGGTGGTCGATGCGGATGCCGGCGTTTCGGCGCCATGCCCCGGCCTGGAAATCCCAGAATGTGTAGGCCTCTTCGGCGGTGATGGCGCGTAGGGCGTCCGTCATGCCCATGTTCCGCAGGATTCGGAATTTCTCGAGGCTCTCTGGCCGGTAGAGTGCATCGCCCCACCACGCCTCGGGGTCATGTGCGTCGATCGGGGCAGGGATCAGGTTGAAGTCGCCCATGAGGATGAAAGGCTCTTCCAGAGTCAGCCGATCGGCGACGAAGGCATTGAGCCTCTCCATCCAGCCCAGTTTGTAGGGGAATTTTTCTGTGTCGACTGGGTTACCGTTCGGCAGGTAGATGTTGCACACTCGGACGACACCGCCTTCGACCGAAAACACACCTTCGATGAGCCGGGACTGCATGTCCTCGTCGTTGCCGGGCAGCCCGCGGTGCACCTCGTCGAACTGGATTTTCGAGAGCAGCGCGACGCCGTTCCAGCTCTTCTGGCCATGCGTCTCGACGTTGTAGCCGAGCGCCTCGATCTCGGACCTGGGAAAGCCTTCGTCAACGGTCTTGATTTCCTGCAGGCCGACGATGTCCGGTTTTTCCTCCTCCAGCCAGCGCAGCAGGAGTTCGAGCCTGGCCTTGATGCCGTTTATGTTCCAGGTGGCGATGCGCAGGGTCATGGCGGCGTCCTCAGGTCAGTTCGGCATAGACAGCCTGGATGATATCCTTCGGATAACGCCCCGTGCACCCCTCCAGTGCCGTATTGCTCATGGAAATGAGCGACAGGCCATTGGCGGGATCGATGAGCCAGGAGTGGCCATAGACGCCGCCCCAGTTCACCGTACCTTTGGCCGATGGCGAATTGGCTGCGGCCGGATCGTCCACGATCGCGCCGAGATAGCCGAAGCGTTGCCCGGGATCGCGATCGACGTCACCGATACGGTTGGAGAATGCCAGGGCCACGGTGTCGCGTTGGACCGCACCACCACCTCCGGTCCTCATTGCCTCGAGGAAGCGCAGGATATCCGCCGGCGTGCCCGCCATGCCTGCACCGCCCGACTGGAATGCTGCCTTGCTGAAAATCCGGGACGGCGAGAACGTCACCGGCCCATTGTCGCCCTGGACTGCCTCAGGGTCGCGCATCGGCGTCGGCGGGGTGCCATCCGCGTATGGCTTGGCCAATCGATCTTCGTCGGCAACGAAAAACCCGGTTTCGCTCATACCAAGCGGTCCGGTGATGTGGGCTTTCACAGCGTCGCCGAGCGTGCCGCCATGCACCTGCGCCAGAACGGCACCAAGGACGTCGATGGCAACCGAATACTGCCATGCCGATCCGGGCTCATACTCCAGGGCATGCTGCGCGACGCGGGAGAAATTCTCTTCCAGACTGCGTTCGCTGGCGCCCAGCCCAGTCGAGATTTCTGGGTCTTGCGGATAGGCGTATGCCAAGCCGGCCGTGTGGGTCAGCAGGTGGTGGACAGTTATCCTGGCCTCGCGTCCATCCTTCAGCCGTGGCACAAACCAAGGAATGTACTGCGTGATCGGCGTGTCGAGCGCGATGAGCTCTTTGTCCACCATGGCCAAGGCGGTCGCGGCGACAATGGGCTTGGTTACCGAGGCCAGCCGGTAGATGGCGTTGTCAATCATCGGCACACCGGCCTCGCGATCGTACCAGCCAGCACTGCGTCGATAGACGATGTCGCCATGCCGCGCCACCGCCAGCTCTGCACCAACAATGGTCTCGTTGGCGATGGCGGCGTCCATCACGGCATCGATGCGGCTGGTCATGACTACGATTCCTCCAGATTCGGGAGGACCTTAGCCGCTGGCGCAGACAGGGTGAAGTTAAACCGCGAAACTGGTTCCGCAACCACAGGACGCAACGGCGTTCGGGTTCTTGATCTGGAACGACTGCCCGACCAGGTCATCGACGAAATCAATTTCAGATCCGCCCATGAATTCGAGGCTGAGCGAGTCGATGAGCACGGTCGCCTCGCCCTTTTGCAGCACGAGATCGTCCGCCGTGGGCGTCTCCTGCACGAGATTGTACTCATACTGAAACCCCGAGCAGCCGCCACCCGCCACGGAAATGCGCAGTACCGTCCCCGGCGCTTCCTTGCCCAGAATGCGCGACACGCGCTTGGCGGCGCGATCCGAAAGGGTTACGGCAGGTTTATCAGCGAGCGCGGCTTCGGTCATGGGGGAGGTCCCGATTGGTCGTAATGTCATAACGCTGTCGCTAAGATAGGCGCTCGCGCCGCCAATGCAAAGGCCTGACCCCATCGATGCAAGAAACCGCCCCCTATGCCTCCAAGCCGGGACAGTCGCTTGGACGGCTTCATGGCACGGGTCCCAGCCCGACGCGTTCGGAATTCCAGCGTGACCGCGACCGCATCATCCACTCCACGGCCTTCCGTCGCCTGCAGAACAAGACGCAGGTTTTTCTCGCCCATGAAGGCCGGCACTTCCGAAACCGCCTCACCCATACCCTCGAAGTCAGCCAGATAGCGCGCTCCATTGCCCGCGCCCTGCGTCTCGATGAGGATCTGGCCGAAGCGGTCGCGCTCAGTCATGACTTGGGGCACACCCCGTTCGGCCACGCCGGGGAGCGGGCTCTGCATCGTGCCATGGAGCCCCACGGAGGGTTCGATCACAATGTCCAGGCGCTTCGGGTCGTCACTATGCTCGAAAACCGCTACGCCGAGCACGATGGTCTCAATCTCACCTGGGAAACGCTCGAAGGCATCCTCAAGCACAACGGGCCTCTGGTCGATCGGAATGGACACCCTTTTGGCCGTTATGCCGAGGAGGGCATTCCCAGAGGCCTCGACACGATCCCGGTGCCGGCCGATCTCCGGCTCGATACCTTCGCCAGCCTCGAAGCGCAGGTCGCTGCGGTGGCAGACGACATCGCCTACAACGCCCACGACATTGACGATGCCCTGCGCGCCGGTCTCGTGTCGCTCGGGGATTTTGCCGGGATCGAGATGGCAGGACCGATCGTGGAGGAGGTCGAGGCGCGGTTTCCAGCGATCGACGACAAGCGCAAAGCCCACGAAGTGCAGCGCCGGATGATCACCCGCGCCGTCGAGGACGTGATTTCCCACAGCGCCTCTGCCATCGCTGCTTCGGGTGTCGCCAGTGCCGAGGATGTTCGCCGGGCCGGGCGTACGCTGGTGTCCTTCTCGCCAGACCTCGCGCTGAGCGAAAAGGGGCTGAAGGCTTTCCTTTTCGCGCGCGTCTACCGCCACGAGACCGTGATGGTGCCGGTGCGCGAAAGCGAGGCCGTGGTCGAGCGGCTCTTTGCGGCCTACATGTCCAACGCCGACATGCCCGGCCGCTGGGGAGAGGCAGGCCGGGCTGCATCGGGCCCCCGGCGCGCGCGCATCGTGGCTGACTTCATTGCTGGGATGACCGATCCCTACGCTCTCGACGAGCACCAGCGCCTGTTTGACGCTCGACCCGATTTCCGTTAACCCCACGCGACCATTTCCCATAGGTTCGACATGGATATTTTCGCCCTTTTCACCACCCGGGTCATCGAGGCCCTGCGCGCCGACTATCCTCAGCTCGAGGACGAACTGCTGGCGCGCGTCGTGGTGGAGCCGCCGCGCGATCCTGCCCATGGCGATCTGTCGACCAATGCCGCAATGGTCGTTGCCAAGCCCCTGGGCAAGAACCCGCGCGAGCTGGCCATGGCGCTGGCCGGTCGGTTCACCCGCGCTGACGATATCGAGTCCGTGGAGGTCGCCGGTCCCGGCTTCATCAACTTCCGCCTCACCCCGTCCATCTGGCACGACGTGCTGAGGGCCGTCGGCGTACAGGGTGAGAACTATGGCCGTTCGGATTTGGGCAAGGGAGACCGCGTCAACGTCGAATATGTCTCCGCCAATCCCACCGGGCCAATGCATGTCGGCCATACCCGCGGCGCTGTGTTCGGCGACGCCCTGGCCTCGCTCATGGCGTGGTCGGGTTATGACGTAACGCGCGAATACTACATCAACGATACCGGCGGGCAGACCATCATTCTGGGTCATTCGGCCTTGCTGCGCTATCGGGAGGCTCTGGGCGAAACCATCGAGATCCCGTCCGGCTTCTACCCCGGGGAATATCTGGTCCCGGTGGGCAAGGCTCTGGCTGCGGAATACGGCAGGACGCTCCTCGATATGCCCGAACAGGACGCTGTCCTGATCGCGCGCGAAGCCGCGCTGGCCGCCATGATGGAACTGATCAAGGCCGACCTTGCCCAGCTCAATATTCATCACGACGTGTTCTTTTCCGAGCGCACGCTGCACGGGCAGGGCGGGGACATCGAAAAGACCCTTGCCTGGCTGCGGGAGCAGGGCATGGTCTACGAAGGGCGGCTCGAAGCGCCCAAGGGCAAGACGCCCGAGGATTGGGAAGATCGCGAACAAACGCTGTTTCGCGCCAAGGACTACGGCGACGATACCGATCGCGCCCTGATCAAGTCCGACGGATCGTACACGTATTTCGCGGCGGACATTGCCTATCACCGCAACAAGTACCTGCGCGGCTTCAAGCACATGGTCAATGTGCTGGGCGCCGACCATTCGGGCTATGTGAAGCGTCTCTCGGCCGCCGTGAAGGCAGTCTCGAATGGCGAGGCGGATATCGACGTCCGCATCTGCCAGCTCGTCCGGCTGCTCAAGAATGGCGAGCCCTTCAAGATGTCGAAGCGTTCCGGCGATCTCGTCACGCTGGCCGACGTCGTCGAGGAGGTGGGCGCAGACGCTACGCGCTTCATGCTGCTGTTCCGCCGCAACGACGCCTCCATGGATTTCGACTTCGCTCTGGTCAAGGAGCAGACGCGCGACAATCCTGTCTTCTACGTTCAGTATGCACATGCGCGCGCCTGCTCGATCTTCCGCACTGCGCAGCGCGACATGCCTGAGCTCGATGTTTCACCAGCATCGCTTGCAGCTGCGGATGTCGGTCTGCTCGCCACCAGCGCCGATCTCGAGCTCATTCGCCTGCTGGGCGCATGGCCGCGGACGGTCGCCGCTGCAGCCACGGCGCACGAGCCGCACCGCATCGCCTTCTATATCCATGAGCTTGCCGCTGCCCTTCATGGCTTCTGGGCAAAGGGCAAGGATGAACCGCAGTTACGGTTTGTTAACCCATCTGACCCGAAGTTGACGCTTGCTCGACTCGCACTTGTCGATGCCGTTCGTCAGGTCATCCGGAACGGTCTTGGGATTTTGGGGGTCTCGGCGCCCGAGGAACTTTCATAATTCGGGCGCAATAGTGTGAACACTCGCGGCCAAATCCCTGAGAGGATTATCCGCATTCTAGGGGCGCTGCCGGATAAATGCAGCGAAACCGCAATCGATGGCCGCACAGACAGACGCACCTGACGATCTCATCGCCGAACTCGCACGCTTGATGGCCGATGACGCCAAGGCGACGCCGGCCAAGGCGTCAGACCAGCTCAAGCCTGTTCGTATTCCTGGAGATGCAGCGCCAGCCCCGGTTCCTCGTTTCGATTTCTCGGCTTCGTCGGGAACGACGGCAAACCAGGCGCCTTCCACGCCTGTGCGCATTCCTGGTGCCGAACTGAAGAAGCCTGAAGGCGGCGAAGCCTTCGCGTTCAATTTCGATCTTGGCGCTTCGCCTGCGGCGCCGTCGGCTACATCGCCGACCACTGCGCGATCCGAACCGATCGCCCCAGTTCCTCAGTCTGTGCGGGTGGTCGAGCCCGAAGTCGTGGCGGACGAGACGGCCATGCTCGATCAGGACAGCCTTGCCGATCTGATTGCCGCAGAGCTGGCCGCTGACATGGGCCCGGCGCGAGAAGAACCTCCGGTGGAACCGCTGGCTCCGACACCGCGCCCCGCATCCTCCGACAATTTCGGCGTTCCGCCGGTTTTCGGCCTGGGTTCTGGACAGCCTGCGTCTGAGGCGTCGGATCAGAAGCGCCCGGTCCCGGCGACGCAGCCTGCGGCAACGACGCCGGCCGTCTTTTCGCCCGTGGCACCAGTACCCGAAGCGTCGCAGCCCGAGGTCTCCGAGCCCGCCGATCCGCTCGATGAAATCGAACGCCTCGTCGGCCCTGCTGTCCGCATGAACGCGGCTGGTCCGACTGTGGCTCCTGCACCGCAACCAACTCCAGCCCCATCGCCGGCACCGACGCTGCGGAGCCTTGCTACGCCCGTCTTGCCTGAACCTGCGGTCGCCGCCCCGGTCCAGCCGGAGCCGCGCGCGCGAACCTCGTCACCGACCTCGTCGGTGGAGGTCAGTTCTGTCGACGAAGCGATCCTTGCCGCCGCCGCGGCGACGGGAGCGCATGTAGAATGGGTCAATGCCGGACAGGGCGCGCCGTCCGAGGCGTCGGCCGACGATTTTGAACCCATGGTGCGGCCTCCACGCGCCGGTTTCCGCATGAGCCGGGCTGTCGCGGGTCCCCTTGTCGCCGTTGCACTTCTGGCGGTGGCTGGCGGTGGCCTGTACTGGGTCCTGGGGCAGGGTGGCACGACCTCGGGTCCTGCGCCGCTCCTGGTCGCCGACACCACGCCCACCAAGGAAGTGCCGGAGGTCGACACGACCGAGCCGGCGCCGCAATCGGTTGTCTTCAACGAGATTTCCGGAGCCAACACCGGCGCCGACGAGCAGATCGTATCGCGTGACCAAGCCGACACCGACGCTGTAGTGGCCGCTAATACCCCTCCGGCCGGAACGTCGGGCGTGATTGCCGGTGTCGACGGCACCGAGGTTGATCCCAACCAGGACGGGCTCGTCAACCGCAAGGTGCGCACCGTCACCGTGCGTCCCGATGGCACCATTATCAGCGGCAATGACAGCCTTGCCGGATCCGCCATTCTGCCTGTCGATCGACCCAACGTACCCGATGTCCCGGGCGCTGATTTCTCTACGCCGGACCTGATCGCCAATGCATCGGCTGAAGCGGCGACCGCCACGGCAACAACGGCCACCGAAACGGCACCTACGACCCCCGCGGTTCCGGCCGTGACGGCAGGTTCGTCGGTCCCGGTTGTCGATGCTGCTGGAGCGCCACTCGCAGGTCGCACCGTGACCATTCCTATGGATCGGCCGGCTGATTTCGCGACTGCGGCATCGTCTGCCATCTCCGCTGCAAACGCAGCGCCAACCGCAACCACCCAGCCGCTTGCAGCGCCGGCCGCGACGCCAACCGTTCCGGCGGCTACCACGACCACCGGTGGCACTGCAGCGGCTTATGTGCAGCTGGCTTCGCAGCGGAGCGAAGCGGAGGCCCAGCAGACGGCCCAGGCCGTCTCCACGCGGTATGGTGTCCTCTTCGGTGGTGCTTCGCCGGAGATTCGCCGCGTGGACCTCGGCGAACGGGGCATCTACTACCGCGTTCTCGTTCCGGCGCCGTCCCGCGAAAGCGCTGCCAATATCTGCACCAATGTCCGGGCCGCCGGCGGCGAGTGCCTGCTGCCATAAGCGCAAAAGGGGCGCCGCGACTTTGCTTGACGCTGGCGCGGCTAGCGGCCAAGGATGCTGCGTGAACCCCATTGGTGCCGACTGCACATGACCAATGCTGAAACCAACTGGTTCGACACGCCGGCGGCGGCGCCTGCCGACGATGTGTTGCGCGTCGACGTTGGTGGCTACGAGGGCCCGCTCGATCTGCTGCTCGATCTGGCGCGCCGCCAGAAGGTGGATCTGTCGGGCATTTCCGTGCTTGCCCTGGCCGAGCAATACCTGGCTTTCGTGGACACGATCCGCGAGCGACGCATCGAAGTTGCAGCCGACTATCTCGTGATGGCGGCCTGGCTCGCCTACCTCAAGAGCCGCCTGATGGTGCCGCAGGCACCAGGCGACGAGGAGCCGAGCGGCGAGATGCTGGCCGCCATGCTCCATTTCCGTTTGAAGCGGCTCGAGGCCATGCGCACCGCTGCCAGCCGCCTCATGAGCCTGCCTCGACTAGGCTTTCAGATCTATGCCCGAGGCGAGCCCGAACCGATGGAGATAGCACGCCGCTCGACCTGGGAAGCGACGCTGTTCGATCTCCTCAAGGCCTATTCGTCTCAACGCGAGCGCGGCGTCACCATGGAGTACGCCCCGCGAATGCGCACCGTCTGGGCATTGCAGGACGCGCGCGACATCCTCCAGCGACTCATCGGCGACAGCCAGGAATGGGTATCGCTCGATGCCTATCTGGTTGACTATCTCACCGCTCCTGGAGAGCGCGCGACAGTGAGGGCTTCGACGTTCGCCTCGAGCCTCGAACTGGTCCGGCAGGGCGAGATCGATATTCGGCAAACCGAAACCTTCGGGCCGTTGCTCATGCGTCGCCGCAAGAAAGGCATGACGTGAGCCATCCGGACGACGAGACTGGCGACGTTCTCCGGCGCCATCTGCGCATTGTCGAAGCGCTGCTGTTCGCGTCGACCCAGCCGCTTCGCGCTGCGGAGCTGGTCCCGTATCTCGGGGAAGGGGTCGACGTGGACGGCCTGCTCGTGGTGCTTCAGCGCCAGTATGAGGGCAGGGGCGTCAATCTGGTTCGCCGTGGCGAAGGCTGGGCCTTCCGAACCGCCGAAGACCTCGGTTTCCTGCTGCGCCGCGAGGAGCACGAGACGCGGCCACTGTCGCGCGCTGCGCTCGAAACCTTGTCGATCATTGCCTATCACCAGCCCTCGACGCGCGCCGAGATCGAAGAGGTTCGCGGCGTCGCCACAGGCAAGGGGACGCTGGACCTCTTGATGGAGGCAGGCTGGGTGCGGATGCGCGGGCGGCGCCGTACACCCGGCCGACCCGTCACCTATGGGACCACCGAGGCATTTCTCGACCATTTCGGTCTTGAACAGCTTTCGGATCTGCCCGGTCTCGACGAATTGAAGGGCTCCGGTCTGCTCTCGGGACGCCTCCCGCACGATCTCCAGATCCCTCTGCCATTCGACGGCGCCCTGCGGGATGACGAGGATCCCTTGGACCCATCAGATATGGGCGATACGGAACTTGACGACCAAGAAAACTGAGGATGACCGGCCTTTCTGACGCAGCAGGGGAACACGTTCTTGTGTTTGGGCGCGATTAAACCTATTTCTCGGGCTATCTATCGCGTGTAACGCGTATCTGGACTTCTAGGGAGAATACTATGCACGCGCCGTCTATTTGGGGCATTCTCGTCGTCGCCGTCGTCGTCATCCTGCTGTTCGGCCGCGGGAAGATCTCGGGCATGATGGGCGAAGTCGCCTCAGGCATCAAAGCCTTCCAGAAGGGCATGCGCGACGACGACAAGCCGGCGGAACGTATCCAGACGTCCGCCGAAGTCGAGGCGCGCGAGGTGGACAAGAGCAAGGACGCCTGAGGCGTTTCTCCGCTCTGATGTCTGCTGCAGGCAGTTCGCTGCCGTTCGGAGAATAGTTTTATGCTCGGCCTAGGCTGGACAGAGATGCTGGTGATCGGCGTGGTTGCGCTGATCGTCATCGGTCCCAAGGATTTGCCTGTCGTCATGGGGCGTGTGGGCAAGGTGATCGGTCAGATCCAGCGCATGGGGCGCGAGTTCCAGCGCGAGATCAACAAGACCACAGGCCTGGACGAAGTGCGCAATCTGCGCTCCTCCATCACCTCGCCATTGAAGAAGACCGCCGACGAAATCCGCCGCGACTTCAACGCCATCGGCAAGGACGGCAAGGAGCAGCCATCCGGTGCCCTCAAGCCCACCGATCCCAATACCGAGAGCGTGGTCGAGGCCATCCAGCAGCAGGCGGGCATGTCGCCTGCCAAAAAATCCAACGACGAACTAGCCGCCGACTACGGCTTCAAGCCGGCTACGTCTGCGAGCGAGGACGTCGAACAGGTCAAGCCCGAGCCGATCAAGGCTGTTCGCCCCGCCTCGAAAAAGGTGGCGGCTAGCAAGACGCAAACCGTTCCAGCTGCGGTTCCCAAGGCGCCGGCAAAGTCGAAGGCCGCACGCACCAAGGCCGCCCTCGCCGAAGCCGAGGCAGCAGCTGCTGCTGTCGACAAGCCGAAAGCGGTGAAGGCTGCGAGCAAGCCTGCCAAGTCCAAGGCCGCTACGCCCAAGGCCGCTTCGCAGGAAAAGCCGGTGGCCAAACCGCGCGCATCTCGCAAGAAGCCTGTCGATACTGCCGGAAAGACTGAATGATGGCAGACACCAAGTCGGAGCAGATCGAAGACAAGTCCAAGGCTGAGCCACAGGACGAACTGGCCGGAAGCGAGGCGCCACTGCTCGATCATCTGATCGAGCTCCGCAAACGCCTCATTCACAGCGCCATCGCCATTGTCGTGCTGATGATCGTCTGCTTCCTGTTTGCCGGACAAATCTTCGACATCCTGCTCAACCCGTACCGCTCGATCTACCCCAATCCGGGCGACATGGAGCTGATCTATACGGCGCCGCAGGAATTCTTCTTCACCCAGCTCAACCTCGCTTTTTTCGGCGCCGTCTTCATCGGCTTTCCCTATCTGGCGACGCAGATCTACGCTTTCGTATCCCCTGGCCTCTACAAGCATGAGCGCAAGGCGCTGGTGCCTTACCTGGTCGCCACGCCGGTTTTCTTCCTGCTGGGCGCAGCGATGGTCTATTTCGTCGTGCTGCCGATGGCCCTCGGCTTTTTCGCCGGCATGCAGACCGAAGAGATCAAGCTTCTCGCCAAAGTTTCGGAATATCTTGCCCTCGCCATGACGCTGATCCTGGCTTTCGGCATCTGTTTCCAGTTGCCGGTCGTGTTGACGCTCCTCGCCCAGCTCGATCTCGTGGGCGTGGAACAGCTCAAGAAGGGCCGTCGCTATGCCATCGTCGGCATCCTGATCGTGGCGGCGTTCATCACGCCTCCCGATCCGATTTCCCAGATCGGCCTGGCCCTGCCCATGTACGGCCTCTACGAGCTTGCCATCCTTTCGGTGCGCATGGTCGAGAAGCGCCGCAAGGCTGCCCTGGCTGCGCAGGAAGCGGAACAGGCCAAAGAGGCTTAAGCCTCCCCGCTTCTCGCCCACCGGATTGTCCCGACGAAGGTCGGGACCCACATCCGCCCTTTCGGGCACCTGCAGCGATCACCGTTGCCACACCTCGGTTGGATTCCGGCGTTCGCCGCAATGACATGGCGCGAGTTGAGGCGGCCTTGACCGCCTTTCCCCTTGCACCCCCTCTGCCTCCTCCGTAAACAGTCCCGATCACAGGAGAGGCGGGCGTCGGCCCGTATGCATGATGTTTGATATCAAGTGGATCCGAGACAATCCCGAAGCCTTCGACAAAGCTATGTCGGCGCGCAAGAATGTCTCCGTCCACTCCGCCGACATCGTCGCGCTCGACGAACGCCGTCGCAAGGCAATCCAGACGCTCAACGAACTCCAGGAAACCCGCAACAAGGTCTCCAAGGAGATCGGCCAGGCGATGGCCAAGGGCGAAAAGGATCGCGCCGAGGAATTGAAGGCGAGGGTAATCACCTCCAAGGCCGAAACCCAGGACTGGGAAAAGGCCGAACGCGACCTCAACGCCGAACTGGCGGCACTCCTCTCCAGCATTCCCAACGTTCCCCTCGATGACGTGCCCGTCGGCAACGATGAGCACGACAACGTCGCCTATTTCGGCCCGAACGGTTCGCCCGAAACCGCGGCGCGCGCCCGTCCGCCCAAGCCATCCTTCGCCTTCGCTCCCAAGGAGCATTTTGACATCGGCGTCGCCGAGAAGGATATGGATTTCGAAGTTGCCGCCAAGCTGTCTGGCAGCCGCTTCGTGGTCCTCAAGGGTCAGCTTGCACGCCTCGAACGGGCTCTTGGCCAATTCATGCTCGATCTGCACACCACCGAGCACGGCTACATGGAAGTGCAGCCGCCTGTTCTGGTGCGCGACGAAGCCATGTACGGCACCGGGCAATTGCCCAAGTTCGATGGCGATTTTTTCTTCACCCAGCATGGCGACAGCCGGCTGGCGCTTATCCCCACGGCAGAGGTTCCGCTCACCAACATGGTTCGCGAATCCATTCTTGCCGAGGAAGAACTCCCTCTGCGTTTCACCGCGCTAACGCCCTGTTTCCGCTCCGAAGCGGGGTCGGCCGGTCGCGACACTCGCGGCATGCTGCGCCAGCATCAGTTCAACAAGGTTGAGCTGGTCGCCATCACTACGCCGGAAGAAGGCGAGAACGAACACGAGCGCATGCTCGTCGCCGCTGAAACCGTGCTCCAGAAACTCGGCCTGCACTACCGCGTGATGAAGCTGTGCACGGGCGACATGGGGTTCGGCGCCCGCCGCACCTACGACATGGAAGTCTGGCTGCCGGGGCAGGACACCTATCGTGAAATCTCGTCCGTGTCGGTCTGCGGCGATTTCCAGGCCCGTCGCATGGAAGCGCGCTATCGTCCGGCTGGCGAAAAGCAGGCTCCGCGTTACGTGCACACACTCAACGGTTCGGGCACAGCCCTGGGTCGTTGCCTTATCGCCGTGCTCGAAAACTATCAGCAGGAAGACGGGTCGGTCTTCATCCCAGAAGCGCTCCAGCCCTATATGGGCGGTCTCAAGTCCATCGGCCGGCGCGCATGAGCTTGCGCATCCTCATCACCAATGACGACGGCATAGACGCGCCCGGCATTGCCATCATGGCCGAGATCGCGGCGGCGATTTCCGACGATGTCTGGGTTGTTGCGCCCGATGGCAATCAGTCCGGGGCAGGGCATCGGTTCAGCTTCGGGCGCGAACTCGCGCTTGAGGAGCATGGCCATCGCCGATTTGCCGTCACCGGCGGATCGCCCGCCGATTGCGTGGTCGTGGGTATGACCCATCTGCTGGCCGACAGACCGGCGGACCTTGTCCTGTCAGGCGTCAATGCCGGCCAGAACCTGGGCGATATCGTCAATTGCTCCGGCACAGCGGCAGGCGCCCGGGAAGGCGTGCTTCAGGGCGCGATCGGCATCGCCATGAGCCAGTCGATGGACTACGAGGTGACGCATAGCCCCGATTGGACGAACGCCAGCCGATTCGGCGCCGAGGTCGTTGACGCGATCGTCGCTGCGCACCGTGGCGACGACGTCTTCTATAACGTCAACTTTCCTTTCTGCGGCGTCTCGGAAGTGGCAGGGCTCGTCGCCGTGCCGCATCAGCGCTTCTCGCGCTCGCCCATCCGGCACTATCCGAGCGACAATGCCGGTCGGTTCTTCATGGCAATTCCGGAAACGCCGAAGCCGCTTGATCCAAAGGCAGACTTCGAAGTCCTGCGTCGCGGCAACGCCATCACGGTCACGCCCTTTGCTCTGCAGCAGACTCACCAGGGCGCTCTTGAGCGGCTGGGGAGCATCGAGCTGAAGAAGGCTCGGTAAAGTCCAGCCCCTGCCAACTCCACCGGGCCGCACTCGGATCAACTCCGAGTGCGGAACCGTCGGTAGAATGCAAACGGGGACGGACGCTTGCCCATGCGATTGCCGTGCTCCCACACCCGTGAACGGCCTTCTCCTCTTAACCTTACCGCTCTCTGAATCTGCCTGACACGAATTCGCTCAAATCGCATCGACTTTAAACTCGTCTTTACCTTACCGGCGTAGCGTCAAGCTCAGTTGTTGAGTACCTGCGTACGAGTAAGCCGATGAGTAATCGCGTTTTTCCGCGGACCCATAAAAGTGCCTTGGCCCTGACCGGCCTTGTGATCGCCGCTGTTGGTCTGTCCGGCTGTTCGAGCCTGGGGAGTCGAAATTTCGGCGACTCTACCGTCACCGGCTCTGTAGCGCAGTCGGCGCCATCAACCCTCAATCAGCCCATGCCCGCATCGCTCGGAGCGCCTCAGGGCGTCCAGGTTGCCAGCATGGAATATCTTCCGCCGGCAAATGTCGGTGGGTCCTGGTCGGGTGGTGGCAACACGCTCCCACCAGCTCCAGTGGGCAACGGCTTCATGCAGCCTTCCGGCATGACCTCGCCGATCGGAGCCTCGGGCTCCGGGGTTCAGACCCAGCCCCTTCCTGCATTGAGTTCGTCGTCTTCTATGGGAACCACGCAAGCCATGCCCGCACAGCAAAACCTTGCCCCTCTGCCGGCGGCTCCCGCTGCCGTTGCCATGGGCACCCCGTCCAATGCCGCTCTCCCGGTCAATTCCGCCGTGCCGGTCCAGGCCGCGGCAAATACCAACGCCTACACGCACACCATTGCCAGCGGCGAGTCGCTCTACACGATTGCACGCAAGTACGACGTGACCACGCAGGCTCTCGTTCATGCCAACGGCCTGAGCTCGCCCGACAAGATCGTCGTCGGTCAGAAGATCATCATTCCCGGCCGTGCCGATCTCGTTGGTACCGCTCCGGTACAGGTCGCCAGCGCCGCGCCGCAGGCTTCTGTCGCAGGTCTCCCGTCCGATCGTCCTGCCAATCTGGCTGGCGGCAATGTCCTTCAGGCCGCCACGACACCAGCCCCTGCAGCAACAGCGCCTGCTCCCGCTCCGGTTGAGGCTGCCCCCGCCGCTCCCGTCCAGGTTGCGACTGCTCCCGCGGCCGAGCCGACTCCGTCGGGCAATGACAAGTTCCGCTGGCCGGTTTCCGGTCGCATCATCACCGACTTCGCCGCGTCTCGTGGCACCGGCATCAATATCGACGTGCCCGAAGGCTCGAGCGTCAAGGCCGCCGAGAATGGCACCGTCATCTATGTCGGCTCCGGCGTCGAAGGGTACGGCAACCTGGTCCTCGTCCGCCATCCGAATGGCTACGTGTCTGCCTATGCCCATCTCAAGGACATGAGCGTCGCCAAGGGTGCCACGGTCAACCGCGGCGACTCGCTCGGCACCGTCGGCCAGACAGGCTCGGTTTCCCGTCCCCAGCTGCACTTCGAACTGCGCAAGGGTGCGACGCCGGTCGATCCGGTTCCGCTGCTCGCCAGCTAAGACGACGCCTGCCTCCAGAATCGAGAAGGCCGGGAGTGGTGCCCGGCCTTCTTCGTTTTCTGGCTTTCGGCAACCGGGTCCGTCGCCGCGGGTGTTCGGCTCAGACCACCTTGCCCTCTTCACCGGCAAGGGTGCGCACCAATTGAATGGCAACGCGGCCGGATCTGGCGCCGCGCGTCGCCGCCCACTCGATGGCGCGCGCGCGCAAAGTCTCGCGATCGATGCCAAGGCCGTAATAGTCGGCATAACCTGACACCATCGCAAGGTAATTGTCCTGGTCGGAATTGTGGAAACCGAGCCACAACCCGAATCGATCCGAAAGCGACACCTTTTCCTCGACCGCCTCACCAGGATTGATCGCGGTGGAACGCTCGTTGTCGATCATGTCGCGCGGCATCAGGTGGCGCCGGTTGGATGTTGCATAGAACAGCACATTGTCCGGCCGGCCCTCGAGGCCTCCATCGAGAATAGTCTTGAGCGACTTGTAGCTGGTCTCTCCGCTGTCGAAGCTGAGGTCGTCGCAAAAGACGATGAAGCGTGCCGGTTGCCCCGATATCATGCGCATGAGGGCAGGGAGGGTCTCGAGATCTTCCCGGGCAATTTCGACGAGCACCAGCCTCTCGAACCCGTCGCGGGCCTCGATATCGGCGTGGATTGCCTTGACCAGCGAACTTTTGCCCATGCCGCGCGCGCCCCAGAGCAGGGCATTGTTGGCGCCGTGCCCGCGCGCGAATTGTTCGGTATTGGCCAGCAACAGGTCGCGGACGTGGTCTATGCCCCTGAGCATCGCCAGGGGCACGCGCGATACCTTATTTACTGGCAGCATCGTGCCGTCTTCACCCTGCCAATGATAGGCGTTGGCGGCGCCGAGCACATAATCGCGATGGGTGTCGTCCCCGGTCATGGCGCGCGCTATGGTTTCCAGCGCATCGGCAATCCTGCCCAGATTATCTTTGGTTTTCACCGACAAGTCCTTCAGTGTTGGCGCGGCAATCTGCGCGTCCTTATTGGCTTTGCATTAAGCTAACCCCAAATGTATAGTCCGCGCGATTTTGGCCGGGGCGCAAGTGCAGGCAAGCCCGATAGCGTCCACCGTCCGCGTGTCGCAGGACCGGGTCGCCCCTTCCTCCAATCCATGAAAAAGAATCGATAAGGAGTTCGCTTGATGTTTGTAACGCCCGCCTATGCGCAGGATGCCGTTGGAGCCCCAGGCGGGATGGCCGACATCTTCATCCAGCTCATGCCGATCGCCCTTCTGGTCGTCATTTTCTGGTTGCTGATCTTCCGCCCTCAGCAGAAGCGCCTCAAGGCCCAGCAAGCCATGCTGTCCGCTATCCGTCGCGGCGACACGGTCGTGACCACCGGTGGTATCGTCGGTAAGGTCACCAAGGCTGTCGATGGTGAAGATCTCGAAATTGAGATCTCCCAGGGCGTGAAGGTCAAGGTGGTGCGCGGCATGGTGGCGGATGTCCGCTCCAAGTCCGAACCGGTTAACGACAACAAGCCGGCCTAAGTTGCCGAAACTGGCCGGAGCCCAAGGGCTCCGGCCTTATGCCTTTCCAGGACGCCTTTTATGAACCAGTCGCCGTTCCGCGTATTCGTAATCCTGTTCGTGACCCTTGCCGGCATCCTGCTGGCGGCACCGAATTTTCTGCCCAAAAGCGTTCAGGAAGCCTTGCCAGGCTGGTTGCCGCAGCCGGGGCTCGTTCTGGGTCTGGATCTGCAGGGCGGCTCGCACCTGCTCCTGGAAGTGGATCGCACCGGCATTGTCGAGCAGCGGCTGAGCGACATCCGTCGCGACGCGCGCAACGTCCTGGCCAATCAGAATGCCATCGGCAACATCATCACCACCGATCTGGCGACCAACTCGATCCAGATCGAGCTGACCGACCCGACCCAGAAGGCCGCGGCCGAAACCGCGATTCAGGGCCTGCAGAACAACCTCAGCAATTCGCTGTTCGGCGCCGGAACGGGCGTCAACGAGATGAGTTTCGGCGAAACGGCAGACGGCAAGCTTACCATTACGCTTACTGACGAAGGCATTACCCAGCGCATGAGCTCGCTGGTGGCCCAGTCCATCGAGGTGATCCGCTCGCGCATCGACGAGCTGGGCACGACCGAGCCGACCATCCAGCGCCAGGGCGACACCCGCGTGATGGTTCAGGTGCCCGGTTTCGGCGATTCGACACGCCTCAAGAACATCATTTCGCAGACCGCGCGTCTCACCTTCCACATGGTCTATCCGGGGATGACCCCGGCACAGGCCGAGGCCCAGGGCCTGCCCGTCGGCACCATGATCGTGCCGACGCAGGAAGGTGGGCAGGAACTGCTCTACGAAGACGTGGCGATCGGTGGCGAGTCCCTGGTTGATGCCCAGCCGGCCTACGACCAGCAGCGCGGCATCCCTGTGGTGAGCTTCAAGTTCGATACCCGCGGCGCAATCGCTTTCGGCGACATTACGGCCCGCAATGTCGGCCAGCGCTTCGCCATCGTTCTAGACGACACCGTCATCACTGCGCCCGTTATCCAGCAGCCGATCACCGGCGGCTCGGGCCAGATCAGCGGTAGTTTCACCACTGCGTCGGCCAACGACCTCGCTGTGCTGCTGCGCGCCGGCGCGCTGCCTGCCAGCCTGAACGTGATCGAAGAACGCACGGTGGACGCCAGTCTTGGCGCCGACTCCATCCAGGCCGGTTTCACCGCCGGCGTCGTGGCATCGGTGCTCGTCCTCTCCTTCATGGTCATCGCTTATGGCCTTTGGGGTGTCTTCGCCAACGTCTCGCTGATCCTCAACATCATCCTGATCTTCGCCGCGCTGTCGACGCTTGGCGCCACGCTGACCTTGCCTGGTATCGCCGGTATCGTTCTGACCATCGGTATGGCTGTCGACGCCAACGTGCTGATCTACGAGCGAATGCGCGAAGAGCAGCGCTCCGGTAAATCGCCGCTTCAAGCCATCAATGCCGGCTTTGAACGCGCCTGGGGCACCATTATCGACTCGCACCTGACCCAGCTGGTCGCTGCCGTCGTGCTCTACTTCATGGGTTCGGGCCCGATCCAGGGGTTCGCCGTGACGCTTGGCCTTGGCATTCTCACCTCGCTCTTCACGTCCTACACGGTCACGTCCTACCAGGTGAACCTGTGGTACAAGCGCACCCGTCCCAAGACCCTCAAGATCCAGCATTTCCGCTTCATTCCGGACGGCACCAAGATTCCGTTCATGAAGATTTCGCGCTACGTGATCGCCCTGTCGATCATCATGTCGCTGGTTTCAATCGGGTCCGCATTCACCAAGGGCTTCAATCTCGGCATCGACTTTGTGGGCGGAACCGCCATCGAAGTCCAGCATGTCGGTGGCCCGGCCGATGTCGGCCAGGTGCGCGAACTGCTGACCGGTCTCGACCTGGGCGAAATTCAGGTCCAGGGCTTTGGTACGCCGCAGGACGTGCTTGTGCGCGTGCAGGCTCAGGAAGGCGGCCAGTCTGCCGACCAGGTCGCCGTGCAGAAGGTTCAGGACGCGCTTGCCAGCGACAATTACGAAGTGCGTCGCACCGAAGCGGTGAGCGGCACCGTCTCGGGCGAATTGGCCTGGACCGGCACCATCGCCGTCATCATCGCGCTCTTCTGTATCCTGATCTACATCTGGTTCCGCTTCGAATGGCAGTTCGCCATGGCGGCCGTCACCACCACGTCGCACGACATCATCATGACCATCGGTCTGTTCTCGCTGACGGGGCTCGAGTTCAACCTCAGTTCCATCGCGGCGGTGCTCACCCTTGTCGGTCTGTCGCTCAACGAAACCGTGGTCGTGTCCGACCGCGTGCGTGAAAACCTGCGCAAATATCGAAGCATGCCATTGCCTGAATTGATCGACCTTTCGATCAACCAGACGATCGTGCGAACCTCGTTGACGCAGTTCACCGTGCTTCTCGCTCTCGTGCCGCTGGTGCTGTTTGGCGGCGAGGCTCTGCGCAGCTTTACCATTGCCATGACCTTCGGTTCGCTCGTGGGCATGTACTCTTCGGTCATCATCAACGGCCCGATCCTCATCAATTTCGGTCTCAAGCAGAAGAGCGAAGAGGAAGAGGCCGCCGAGGAAAAGAAGAAGATCAAGTCCAACGACGGCGCTTCGGTCTGATCCTGTATCGGACAAGGGCAGGTGAGGGGGCTACGCTCCTTCACCAGCCATCCGTCCTCGGGCTCGACCCGTGGACCACCATCGGCGCTCACTGACCTCGACCGCCTGCGACAGTGACAGCACAAGCGTCCTCAAGGGAGCGGCAATGATCAGCGACATCACCAGTGCCCACTTTCCCCAGCAGGTCGGCATCGACGCGTATGGGAATGGCGGATTTCGGTTCGCCGAAATGTCCCACAAGGGCTCGTTGCTCTGCCTGCCCAATGGGATGTCCGGATGGTCGGTTTCGTCGCCGGCCGAACTGACGCTCGCCAGCCTCCAGCCCGTCCTCGATCAGGCCGATGACATCGACGTGCTTCTGATCGGCCTTGGCACGGACATCGTGGCCATCGATCCCGCCATCCGCACCGCCTTGCGCGAACGCAGGATCATCGTCGAACCCACCCAGACTGGCGGGGCGATCCGCACCTACAACGTCCTTCTGGCCGAGGAGCGTGCCGTTGCGGCCGCCCTCATCGCCGTGGAGAATGCCCGCTGATGGCGGAAGACAGCTGCACCCACGCCGGTCAGACGCTGCGGGATATGGACCATGACCGGTTTCTCGCAACGCTGGTCGTGCCGCAGACCGCCCGCCCGGGCATCACGGCACTATATGCTTTCAATGCCGATGTCGCCGCGATCAGGGAGCGCGTGTCGGGTCCCCAGCCGGGCGAAATACGCCTGCAGTGGTGGAATGACACTCTTATCGGTGATGGTCATGGCGCAGTTCGCCAGAACCCGCTCGCCGACGCGCTGCTGACCACCATCGAGACCTATGCTCTCCCCGTCGGTACGCT
The DNA here is from genome assembly GCF_900177655.1 of Devosia lucknowensis. Lineage (NCBI taxonomy): Bacteria > Pseudomonadati > Pseudomonadota > Alphaproteobacteria > Hyphomicrobiales > Devosiaceae > Devosia > Devosia lucknowensis. The sequence continues at coordinate 918,057 of NZ_FXWK01000001.1, forward strand.
TCAGCGCCTGATCGGCGCGAGGCGCTTCGACCTCTACGACGATCCCATGCCGGATCTTGAAACCTTCGAAGGTTATGCCGGGGAAACGGCATCCACCCTGCTGCAGCTTTCGGCCATGATCCTCAATGGCGGCCGACCGGTGGAGCAGGGGGATGCGGCGGGCCACCTCGGCGTTGCTCAGGCCATGATCGGACACCTGCGTGCCTTCGGCCGCGTGTCGGCGCAGGGTCGCATCATGTTGCCCTGGTCCATCCTCGAAGCCAACGGCGTCCGCGAAGCGGAAATCTTTGCTGGCCAGGACAGCGAGGGGCTGCACGCGGCCCTCAGCCAGATCGCCGAACTCGCCGGGAGCCATCTGGCCAAGGCCCAAACGGCCATCGCCACGCTGCCGGCATCGCTGCGCCCCGCCTTTGCCATCACAGCTGTGCTTGAGCAGCAGGTGTTGGCCTGGCAGCGGCATGCGGCAGGCGCCTTCTCGGTGCCGACCGAAGAGGCCAGTTGGCGAAAGATCGCTCGGCTGACCTGGTGGGCATTGCGGAACCGGTAACGCAACAAGCCCAAATCCGGGGCTTGGTTCGAGACGCCAGGCGTCTCTATCCCTCCAAGATCGACACGAACTCCCCACGCAGCCGCGCCGCGAGCTCACCGGCATATTCGAGATCGGCCGAAACCGTCAGCCGCGCCTTGTGACGCCGCTGCAGGGTATGGATAAAACCACCCCAGTCCGCGCCGTCCAGCCGAGCCACGGCCCGCGCCGTGCCACCGATGGGTCGCAGATACTCCGTCTCAGTCTTGTGGATCACCAGCTGGTTGGCAATGCCTTCGGCTTCGAGCCGCAGATGCAGAACCGACCACGCCGCCAGCAGGCCCAGAACGCCGACACTGCCTCCGAACATCGTGCCGTGCACATTGATATTCGGATTGAGCGGCGCTTCGAGTACCACCTCTTCTGCACTGGCCAACAGCACCGACACATCCATCGCTCGCGAGAGCGGGATGTGCTCGTGCAGATAGGCGACGAGTGCCTGAGGTGTCATGCCCAGGCCTTCAGGTCTTCCAGCGCGCGACCGGTGATGGCGCGCCGCTTGGCGATGGTCTTTTCCGGTCCGCGCCAGCGCTTCACGCCTTCAGGCTTGGTGATCGTCACTTCGGGGAACAGACCGAAGTTGACGTTCATCGGCTGGAAGCTGCGCGCACCGCTATAGGCTTCCGCTTCCATATGACCGCCGGTGATGTGTCCGATCAATGCGCCGAGTGCTGTGGTGACGGGCGGCGTGCCCATCGATCCGCCCAGCGCCTCGGCTGCTGTCAGCCGGCCCGTGATCAGTCCGCATGCCGCGCTTTCGACATACCCTTCGACGCCCGTAACCTGCCCGGCAAAACGGATGCGCGGATCGACCTTCAGTTTAAGATCTGCCGACAAAACCTTGGGTGAGTTGATGAACGTGTTTCTGTGCAAACCGCCAAGCCTTGCGAATTGCGCATTCTCTAGACCCGGGATCATCCGGAAAATTTCGGTCTGCACGCCGTAGCGCATCTTGGTCTGGAAGCCGACCATGTTCCACAGCGTGCCCAGGGCGTTGTCCTGGCGCAGTTGCACGATGGCATAGGGCTTGACGGTCGGGTTGCGCGGGTTGGTCAGGCCCACCGGCTTCATCGGGCCATGTCGCAGGGTTTCCACGCCGCGCTCGGCCATGACTTCGATCGGCAGGCAGCCGTCGAAATAGGGCACCTTTTCCCAGTCCTTGAATTCGTGCAGCGGCGCGGTTTTCAGCGCGTCCACGAAGGCGAAGTACTGGTCCTTGTCCATCGGCAGGTTGAGATAGTCCGCGCCTGTGCCGCCAGGGCCGGCCTTGTCGTAGCGCGACTGCTTCCACGCGATGTCGTGATCGATGCTGTCATAGTGCACGATCGGGGCGATCGCGTCGAAGAACGCCAGCGAATCCTCACCCGTCTTTTCCAGCACTGCCTCAGCGAGGGCCGGGGAGGTGAGGGGGCCCGTTGCGATGATCACGTGCTTCCACTCGCCGGGCGGCCAGCCCGCGATTTCCTCGCGGATCACGGTGATGTTGGGGTGATTGCTGATGGCCTCGGTCACCGCGCTTGAAAAGCCGTGGCGGTCCACGGCCAGTGCGCCGCCGGCCGGCAGCTTGTGCTGGTCGGCCGCGCGCATGATCAGGGAATTGCAGCGCCGCATTTCCTCGTGCAGCAGACCGACGGCGTTCTGCTCATGGTCGTCGGAGCGGAACGAGTTGGAACACACGAGTTCTGCGAAGGCATCGGTCTCATGGGCATCGGTACCCTTGATGCCGCGCATCTCGTGGAGAATGACCTTGGCGCCGGCTTCTGCGGCCTGCCACGCGGCTTCGGATCCGGCGAGGCCGCCGCCGATGATATGAATGGGTTCGTTTGACATGGCGAGCGAGATACCAAGCCCGCCACGTCGGTTCAATCGAAGTTTACGCGGCGCGGTGCTCGTGCCGACCTTCGTTGATCTCCTCGATGATCTTTTGGGAGAAGGCATCGAGGTCGCCGGGGTTGCGGCTGGTGATAAGCCCCTGGTCGGTCACCACGGGGCTGTCTTCCCACTGGCCGCCGGCATTGATCACGTCGGTCTTGATCGAATTGTAGGAAGTAACCTTACGGCCCTTCACGATCCCGGCTTCGATCAATAGCCACGGAGCGTGGCAGATCGCAGCGACAACCTTCTTCTGCGCCCAGAATGCCTGGATGAGGTTGATGACTTCGGGTTCGACGCGCAGCAGGTCAGGGTTGATCTGGCCGCCGGGAAGGACGACGCCATCGTAGTCGTCGACCGAGACATCCCCGATCACCTTGTCGACCGGTACCGAGCGGCCCCAATCCTTCTCGTCCCAACCCTTGATCTCGCCGGCTTCGAGCGAAACGACGTCGACGGTGGCACCGGCCTTGCGCAGGCTGTTGAGCGGCACTTCGAGTTCGGATTGTTCGAACCCGTTCGTGGCGAGGATGGCGATGCGTTTGCCGTTGAGCTCTGGCATGGTTTGCTCCTTGTCATGTGCGTGTGCGGTGCCAACGACAAGGGAGTGGCTTCGTTCCGGCAGCATCGTTCACAACGACCGGCGGATACGAAAACACCCGCGTCTCAGAGAGATGCGGGTGTTCGGTGCGAAGTAATCGGATCGTATCGATTAGAGCGAGTTGGCATGGTCACGAGCAACGCGGCTGATGTCAGTGCGCGAAATGCCCAGATCATTGAGCTGACGAGTGTCGAGAGCTGCGAGCTCACGCACGGTCTGCTGGTAGGCGGCCCACTTCTTGAAAGTCTTGCGAATGTCCATTTGGAAGTCTCCTGTCGTTTGCAAGGAAAGATATAGTCCGGCACAACTCGATCGAGCAGATGGAGATTGGTCAAACTTGCCATGCGTTTTGTGCAAGGCTTGGGCAGTGCTCATTCATTGTTCATTCACACTGGTGGCAATGACATGGCCGCCGGAGCGCTCTCCGGCGGCCACCGAAAGATTTGGCGCGTCGCGCATGGCTCAGCGATCGAATAGCGACTTTGTCATCTTCGCGAACTCGGGGCCGGTAATCCCCAAAACATCGGCATCACGCGTCGATGGAACATCCATTTCCCGCAACGTCTGCCTAATGTCCACGAGGCGCTTCAAGCGCCAGACGGCACGTACAAACATGGGTGTGGTCCCTTGCTGCAGCTTTGACTACGCGGGGACATTGCGCCGCTTCGAACTGGCTGACCAGCGGCGGCGCGACAGGTCGCGCATGCGCTCAATGCATGGATTATTCACCAAACCTTCGCAATTGTGGCAAGCTTGGACGCCTAAACTACGCACTATCCCGAGCGGCGCAGGCATTTGCTTTGGGTTCACCATGTTTTCCCTTGTGCGAAGCGTCCCAAATCAACACACTCCGCGCAACTGATTTGGGGAGTCGACAGTGCGGCAAGGCGCGCATGTCATCGTCGTGGGTAACGAGAAGGGTGGGTCGGGCAAGTCGACCACTGCCTTCCACCTGGCTGTGTTTCTTTTGTATCAGGGCCACAAGGTGGCTTCGATCGATGTCGACAGCCGCCAGCAGACGCTGACCCACTACGTTCGCAATCGCCGGGATTGGGCGCGCGCCAAGGGTCTGAGCCTCCCGCACAGCACGCACTATCATTTGCCGCTCGCACGCGGCGATTCGGCACACGAGAACCATCGCATCGAATTCGACCTGTTCCGTCAGGCCATCGGCGAGGTTGAGGGCAAGTCCGATTTCATCGTCATCGACACGCCCGGCTTCGACACGAACCTGGCGCGGTTGGCACATTCACTCGCCGATACGCTGATCACGCCGGTCAATGACAGCCTCATCGATCTCAGCGTCATGGCGCAGGTCGATCCGATGACCGGTGAGCCGCGCGAACTCAGCCACTATGCGCGTCTGGTGCAGAGGGCGCGCTCGGAGCGTCTGGCGATCGACGGCAAGAACATCGACTGGATCCTGGTCCGCAATCGCATTTCTATGCTTTCCTCACGCAACATGCGCCAGGTGCAGACCATGCTCGAGCGCATCGCCATGCGTCTGGGCTGCCGGGTCGCCGACGGCATTGCCGAGCGTGTTATCTTCCGCTCGCTCTTTTCCACTGGGATGACGGTGTTCGATCCGCTCGACGACGAGCTCCTCGGTGGCGTTCCGTCCATGTCGCATATGAGCGCCCGCCAGGAGTATCGAGCCCTCGTCAATGCGCTTAACCTGCCCGCTAGCCATCGCGCCGAAGCGCGTCGTGAGGTGCTCAACAGCATGCCTCACGACGTCAATCGCTTCGCCCATATGGCGCGGACGGAACAGTAGAGCGCGATCAGCCGCGCGCGTAGGCGATTTTGCGCGGCGTCTCCGCCGTTACCGCCAGTTCGCGCGAATCGTAGATCGCGCGCGCATCGACGATTGCGTGGTGGTTTTCGGCGGACCAGTCCCATAGGGCACTGATCGGCACTTGCAGCGTCTTGCCCAGCTCGGTGAGGCTGTATTCGACGCGGGGTGGCACTTCCGGATAGATGGTGCGCGTCACCAGGCCATCGCGTTCGAGGTTACGCAGCGTCAGCGTCAGCATGCGCTGCGACACTCCGTTGATCATCCGCTTGAGCTCGTTGAAGCGCAGCGTGCCGCTGCGGCCAAGCATGCCCACCACCATCACGCTCCATTTATCGCCGATGCGGTTCAGCACATCCGACATGGCGGAGCAGTTGGCCTGCTGTGAAGTATCGGTCAGGGACATCTGTGCCTCCTTGGAAAGGAACTCAGGCACAAATATAGCCACAGTTACTATCCGTTACTAGCCCGTCGGATGCCGATCGGCACATGCCAGTCATGAACCCATGTGCGGACCGGTCACGCGGCCTGATGTTCTGTGCCATAAAGGCCAAGGTAAAAATCCAGGTCGCCGTTGCGCATGCCCAGAGCCTCGAGCACCGCTCCCGCGAAGCTGACCGGCGCGGTTCCTGGCGCCGTCACGATGCCACCGTCGAGCACGGCGCGCTGTGAGCTGACGTAATGTGCCACGCCGCCATATCCGGTATCCGGCAGACTTTCCGGCCCATTGGCGGTGTGCCTGATTGTGTCGAGCAGACCAGCGCGCGCCAGGGCCATGACACCATCGCAGATCCCGCCGATCGTCTTGCCGGCCGCATGGGCGTTGCGGAGCAGGTCAGAAATATCGGGGTAGTCATCGGTTGACCAGATCGTGCCGCCATTCACCAGGATCGCATCGACGCGATCGATCTCGATGTCTTCCACCGCCATATGGGGCACGACCTTAAGCCCGCCAGCGGAGGTGACCGGCTCTCCACCCGGTGTCGCGAAGCGTGTCTCCAGCCCATAATATTGCCGCGAGGCAGCATTGATCAGCGCTGTTTCCCAGTCTGCATAACCGGGGGTCAGGATCGTCACCAGGGTTGTCATGTTTTCGTCTCCTTCGTCAGAGATTGCACAGTTACATGCGGCGCCGACATTTCGTGTCAGTACCTTCACAGCCCTGTCACCCGCCCCCGCTTTCCTTGAGCTTGTTCGGGTCGGCTGCTAAGAGGGGCGCCGTTTCCCGTCCGATCCGTCTGGAGTCTCTCCACCTTGCCGATTGTTCGCCGTTTCGTTCTCGCCCTGATGCTGTCCCTTACGGCGCTCGCGCCAGCCTGGGCCAATCCGCTGCTGGTGGTCGATCGGGCGACGCTGGACGTACTTTACGCCGAGGATGCGGGCCGCCCGTGGCATCCTGCCTCGCTCACCAAGCTCATGACGGCCTACGTCGTGTTCGAGGAACTCGCGAAGGGCACGGTGACCATGGAGATGCCGGTCACCATTTCCCGCAAGGCTTTCAATCAGGCGCCGAGCAAGTCCGGCCTGCCCGTGGACAGTGCCGTTAGTCTCAAGGACGCGCTTTACATTCTGATCGTAAAATCGGCCAACGACATCGCCGTTGCGATTGCCGAAACCGTCGGCGGCAGCGAGGCGGACTTCGTGTCCAAGATGAACGATGCCGCGCAGCGCATGGGCCTGACGGCGACGCATTTCGTCAATCCACATGGCCTGCACGATCCGGCTCAGGTCACCAGTGCTCGCGACCTGGCGATCATCGCGCTCTACATCGAGCAGTCCTTCCCGCAATACATGCCGATGTTCTCGACTGCCGTTGTCAGGCTCGGCAAGGCACGCCTCGAATCCAACAATGGCCTGCTTGAAGGTTTTGTCGGCACAACGGGGATGAAAACCGGCTACGTCTGCGCGTCCGGCCTCAATATCGTGGCCACCGTCGATCGCGACGGTCGCCGGCTGCTCGCCGTGGTTCTGGGCGGCTCGTCCGGGCGGGAGCGCAACGAGCGGGCAGCCGGTCTTTTCCTTGACGCACTTTCAGGGCGCCTTTCGCCCAAGGGGCAGAGCGTGCTGAGCCTGCCCAATGCGGTGGGCGCAGCACCCGTGGACATGCGTTCGCAGATTTGCGGTGCCGAAGCCAAGGCCTATGTCGCAGCCCAGGAAGCGGCATTTCCGATGGGCCTGAAGGATCAGCCGTCCTATCTCACGGCCGACATCGCTCCCCGCGAGTATACCGCCGTCGATCTTGGACGCCTGCGGGCGGGAATCGCGCTGCCCCGTCCTCGCCCCTCGCATGTTCCGATGTTTACGACGCCAGTGGAAAGCGCAGCCATCGAGGATGTCCTCCGGCCGGCCATTACTGCCGGTGGCCTCGATATCGCGCTGCCGCGTCCGCGCCCGGCCGACCTTTAGGCCGCGCCCTTAGTCACCATGAAGCGCATGCCGTCCGGACCGTCGTCCTGGCTATAGGCATGACCATTCTGCCGACAGTGCAGCGGGATATCTATCTTTGCCATCGGGTCCGTAACGAGGACCGTGATCGCGGTCCCTTCGGCGACTTGCGCCAGCCGCTTTTCCAGTTTCAGGACGGGCAGGGGGCATTTGAGCCCCCTGGCGTCGATCACATCGGCGTCAGTTGCCAAGGACCAGTACCCAGTAGATGCCGTAGCTCGAAGTCGGGTTGTAGGCGACTGCCACGCCCGCCTTTGTCGCCGGTGCGACGAGACCCACGGCGTCGGCTGCATTATTGCGCCAGCCCGAGAATGTTTCGGCAAACGTCGCATAGCCGGCGCTGAGCTTCATCTGAACCAAGGCCTGCGGTTTCGTGGGCGCAGTGTTTGTCTGCGCATACTGGTTTGCCAGTGCCTGCGCGGTGCCGTTGAGGCCCGCATCGGCCACCAGCGGCGGCATGTTGCGGGTGGCGCGGTAGGCGTTGATCAGGCCGATCGCCTGCTGGCTGTCGAGCGTAGCGTTGGGCTGGTCCATGCGCGCCGAAAGGCCGGCGGAAAGCGCGCCGGGCGACGCTGGGCTACCGCCGAAGGACGAGCAGCCGGCCAGCACGAGGGCAACGGCGCCGGCGGTCAGCAGGGCACTTATCTTTGTCATGTCATTCCTTTCGGGGCACTCGTGGGCACTGGCCTTACCATGATCCGCCTTCCGTCCTGTTAATGTGGCGCAACCTGCGGCCGCTGCGGCGAAAAAGCGTCATCGGCGTTGATATCGGCCACAAAACAGGCATGGGGACTTTGCGGGGGAACGAAAGCCTGCAAAAAAGGGCAGGAATGTGGGGGAGGCGACTCTGACGAGGGGGAACATCGCTCGTTCCAGCGAAGTGCGGGCGGCAACCGTTGCTGCCGGCTTCATCGTGCTGTGCGTCGCGGCCTTTGCCAGCGTGTTCGCTTTCTTTGTCTTTCAGGGCATTGCCCAGACACGCACGCAGCTCGAGGAACGATCGCAGGCCGCTGCTCAGGTCGTGGCGACCAATGCCGGCTGGATGGCGCAGGTCGCCAACCAGACCCTGCGGCGCGTCGATGCCATGCTCGGGCCCACCCTCTCCACCGATCCTCAGGTGCTCGAAGCGGCCGTTCAGGGCCTTCCCGGTGATATCGACGTCTACATCATCGATGCCGACGCCAACACGCTCTTTTCCACCGTGGACGGTGCAGAAAATGTCAGCGTAGCCGACCGGGAATACTTCACCGCGCTGGAGGCGGGGGCGACTTCGTATACGTCGGGGATGCTGGTGAGCCGCCTCACCAATCAGAACATCTTCGTGTTTTCGCGCCGGCTCTCTCGCGACGGTTCATTCGCCGGCGCAGTCATGGTGTCGTTCACCGACGCACTGGTGCAATCGTTCTGGTCCTATCTGGACCTTGAGCCTGGATCCACCATCAGTTTGATCCGTCGCGACGGCCTGCTCATGGCCAGGTTTCCCAGCGTCTCCGAAGCGATTGATCTCTCCGACCACGTCCTTATCACCGACTATCTGCCACAGTCCGAAGCCGGGACGTATTTTTCCGAGGCATCGCCGGTGGACGGCATTTCGCGCGTAGTCAGCTATCGCGCCGTGCCGGGCACCGAAATCCTCGCACTGGCTTCCATCGCGACGAACAAGACCTGGGACGACATGCGCGGCGCCATTATTGCCGTGATGATCATCGCAGCCCCGATTCTGGTGGGCCTCATCGTCGGGGGACTGTGGATCATCCGCCTCTTGCGACGCGATGCGGCCCGGCGGGAAGAACTCGAGGCGGCAAACGAGACCAATGTTCTGCTGTTCCGTGAAATCCACCACCGCGTGAAGAACAACCTCCAGTCGGTGCAGTCGCTGGTGCGCATGCAGGACATGCCCAAAAACGCCAAGATCGACCTGCAGAGCCGCCTGAGCGCCATGGCGGCGATGCACGAGCACATCTACAAGCACGACCGCTACGAGGACATCGACGCTCACGACCTGGTGCGTGTCGTGGTTGACGAAGTCATTCATGCCTACGGAGCCGATGTCGCGGTGAACTACGAGCTCGATCACGCACCGGTCGACCGCGACCATGCCACGCCGCTGTCGCTGCTTTTGAGCGAGCTCGTCACCAACGCCCTCAAATATGCCTTTGCCGACGGACGTCAGGGCGCGATCACCGTCACCTTGCGCGACAAGGGCGGCGGGCGCGCTGACCTGATCGTGGCGGATGACGGTGTCGGCATCGGCGAAGTTCCGGACGCGCCGGCCAGCATGGGCCTGCGCCTCATCCGCGGTGTCGTCTCGCAGATGGGCGGCACCTATCGATACGTCTCCGAAAACGGCACGCGGTTTGAAGGCGATCTCGCCCTTGCGACAGGCGGCCATGTGACACGGCATTGGCCCGAACGCGACTGATCGCGTCAAACCCGTGCCCTGCGCCAATGCCCCGCTTGTGTGTTTCCCAATCGCGGGCTACCAGCACCTGATGGCTCGACTTGGCTTTCTTGGCGCAATGAACCGCGACGTTGTCCTGCAGCGGCCCGCCGACGCCGTGTTGCCCGCGCTCGGCGTGATGGCCCCCGCCTTGCTCGAGACGCCTGTCCCCGATGAAGTTGGCGAACGCGGGACGCAGCTCCTGCGCGAACTCGGTGCCGATACCCACTTGGGTGGATCCGCCTTCAATGTCGCGCGCGTCGTCGCCCTTCTCAATGCGGACGCAGCCCACGACCTCGCATTCTTCGGCGTCGCCGGCCGGGTCGATGGGCGCTACCCGCATCGCGAAGCCCTGGCCGAATGGAGCGTGTCGAGCGACTTGGTCCAGTGTTCCGACGCCCCCCCTGCGACTTGCCTTGCCTTGGTCGAACCGCTGGGGCGGACGCTGCTGACCGCGCTGGGCGCGAATGCCGGGATAGCGGCCTGGCTCGAAGCAAATCACCTCGCGCTCGCGTCTGCGATTGCCCAGCGAGACATCATCCATGTCACCTCGTTCCTCGATCCCGCGGCCCCCTTGCTGATCGCTCGGATCCTGCAGTCTGCCAGGGACCTCAATCCCGATATTGCCGTATCTCTCGATCCGGGGATGGGATGGATCGCGCCGGGTGGCGAAGCATTGGAGGCTCTCTTTGCCCAGGCCGACATTCTTCACCTCAATGCCGAGGAGCTCGATTGTCTCGGTGGACGGGGCAACGTCTCCACGATCGGAGCGCAACTCCGTCCTGGCTGGCTGATCGTCACGCGGACCCATCTCGCCGCAACCGTCCATCGGGAGACGGCGGCTGGTTTTCAAAGCACCGCCTTGCCCGAAGCCTCTCCCTTGCCGACCGCTTCGGTTGTCGACGCAACAGGCGCAGGCGACACATTCTGCGGGGGGTTCCTCAGCCTTTACGAAGCTGATCCCGCTCAGGCTCCCGCAGCAGCGGAGCTTGGCTTTTCCCTGGCCCGTCACAAGGTAACGGTCTCCGGCCCACTGTCTGAAGGTACGCTGGCAGGTTGGGTACGACCGGACATTGGGTCGAGGCAGGCCGCGACGAACTAACGCTGCCACTTTGCCCAGCCTCCGGGCACCTAGGCTGGCCATCCCGCGCCGACTGCTTTATCCCTTGTACCCATCTTGGTTGACCAGAGGACCATCATAGCCAACATGAAGCTCGTCGATCTTCTTCCCCCCGAACGCGTTTTTGTGAACATCGATATCGCTGAGCGCGAACAGCTCCTGGCGTTCTTTGCCGAGAAGGCGGGAGCGCTTGGCCTTGTTGGAAGCGACGAATGCTTGCAGGCACTAACCGATCGCGAGGAACTTGGATCCACGGGGCTGGGCAAGGGCATAGCCATTCCGCACGCCCGCATACCGAGCCTTGAAACGCCGGTGGCCATGCTGGCGACGCTGGCGCGCCCGATCGATTTCGACGCCCCGGACCAGGAGCCTATCGATATCGCCGTCATGCTGCTCCTGCCCAAGCAATCGGGCGAACAGATCAAGGTGTTGTCGCAGGTCGCACGCTTTGCCCGGCAGGATTCCGTGGTCGACGAGCTCCGGCGTGCCGACACGACCGAGCAGGTCCTCGTGATCCTCGCGGATGCCGAAGACGACCTCTAGGTTGTCCTCACTGGTCGACAGGCTTTTCCATCACGGCTGGAACTTCGCTTGAGCCCTCGACGCGGTCACGATGGAGCGCGGCGCGCGCCAGCAGCATCAGCGTCACCGGCGTCGTCACATTGACGAAGACGAAGATCAGGAATTCGTGGGCGATGAAACGGTCCTCGCCGATGGTCGACAGGATGGCCGAAGCAGCCAACACCCCGATCGCGCCAAAACTTGTGCCCAGGGTCGGCGCATGGATGCGCTGGTAGAACGAGGGCATGCGGGCCATGCCGATGGCCCCGACCAGCGCCAGAAATGAACCAAACACCACCAGGAAGCCGACGAGAATTGCGGCCCACAGTGGAATATCTTCGAACGTCATTCGATCACCTCGCCGCGCATCAGGAATTTCGCCAGGGCGACCGTGCCGACGAAGCCGAGCAGCCCGATCAGCAGCGCGACTTCGAAATATATGACCGAACCCACGCGCATGCCGAAGGTCACCAGCAGCAGCATCGCTACCACGTACATGGAATCGAGGCTCAGCACGCGATCCTGCGCGCGGGGGCCAATCACGAGGCGCAGCAGCGTGACCAGCATGGCGGCGGCAAGCATCACTTGGGCAATGGCTATGCTCCAGAACAGGATGGCTTGGCTCATCGGAAAATCTCCAGCAGCTGGGTTTCGTAACGGCGCTTGATGGTGTCGATCCACTCCTTCTCGTCGATCAGGTCCAGCACGTGGATGAGAACCGTATTTTCGGCAGGGCTGTATTCGAGCCATGCACTGCCCGGCGTGGCTGTGATGATGCAGGACAGGACGGCCAGCCCCATCGGATCCCTTAGCTCGAGCGGCATCTTGATAAAAGCGGCTGTCGTCTTGCGCCGCTCGCCGGCCATCACGATCCGCGCCACCGCAAGATTGGAGCGCAGGATGTCGATCGTGACCTCTACCAGGAGGCGCAGGATGAGGTCCGGTCGGCGAATGCGCGGCTTGTGCGGCTGCAGACGCGCCATGGCGTGCGAAGCAAAAAACGCGACCACGAAGCCGAAGAGGATATGACCGAGCCCGAACGACTGTTGCAGCAGCAGCCAGACAAGCGTCAGGCCGATGGTGAGGAGCGGAAACGGGAAGATACGGGTCACGGGCTTATCCCTCCGAAAGCGCCTTCGGTCGCGCCACTGCCCATCACTTCCAGCACGTAGTATTCCGGGACGCTGACCAATGCGGCCGTGCTTTCCATGAATTCGAGCACCGATGTCGGCACGATGCTGAGGGCGATGCAAAGCGCCAGCATCACCACGATCGGCAGCATCTCGCTGATGCGGGCCTGTGCCGGGCCTGGCTCGAGCGTCGCCCAGAAGATGTTGATGCCGCTGCGGGCCATGGCGATCAGCACCGCAAGACCGGAGATGATCAGCGTTCCCATCAGCCACCACGCCTCAACCGAAGGCCCGTTGTTGTTGCCACCGAGGGCGGTGCTGAGCATGGCAAACTTGGCGAGGAACCCCGAAAGCGGCGGAAGCCCCGCCAGCAACAGGCAGCAGAGACCGAAGCTGATTCCGAGGAAGGCTGTGCTGGCGGGAATGACGAGACCAGCCTCCTCGTTCTCGGGCTCCTGCTCCTCTTCCTCGCCGTCGCCGAAAGCTTCCATCGTGACCGCGAGGACGTCTGCACCGACAATTCGAGATCGTTCGATAATCTCGATGAGCAGGAACAGCGCGCCGATCGCCAACGTCGAAATGACGAGGTAGAACAGCGCTCCGGCCATGACCCCGGCACCGCCAAAACCGATCGCCGCGAGCAGCGTGCCCGAGGAGACGAGCACAAGGTAGCTTGCAAGCCGCATGCTGGTCTGAGCCGCCATCACCCCGATCGTGCCATAGATCAGGGTAGCGATACCCCCCACGAACAGCACGTTATGGCTGAAGCCGATTACCCCGTCCGCCTCGGCGGCGAACAGCAGGTAGGACAGCCGAAGCAGCGCGTAGACGCCGACCTTGGTCATGATGGCGAACATGGCTGCCACCGGCGCGACCGCGACGGAGTAGGCGCCCGGCAACCAGAAGCTGATGGGCCACATGCCGGCCTTGATCAGGAAGGTGAGGCCGAGCAGACCCAGTCCGGCATTGAGCAATGGGCGGTCGGCAGCAGCGACTTCCGGGATCCGGATTATGAGGTCTGCCATGTTGAGCGTGCCGGTCACGCCATAGATGAGCGCAGCGCTGATCAGGAACAGGAACGAAGCCACGAGGTTGACGGCGATGTAGTGCAGTGCCGCCTTGACGCGCGCGGTACCGCTGCCATGCAGCAGAAGACCATAGGACGCGGCCAGCATCACCTCGAAAAACACGAAGAGGTTGAACAGGTCGCCGGTGAGGAACGCACCGTTGAGACCCATGAGCAGGATCTGCAGGATCGCCGGAAAATTCGGCCCGGCATTGTGCCAGCGGGCGACCGAAAACGTCAGCGTCGCCATGCCCAGGATGGCTGTGACCAGCACCATCAGGGCCGACAACCGGTCTGCCACCAGCACGATGCCGAACGGCATGGGCCAGTCGCCCAGCGCATAGGTCTTGATCAGCTCGGAGTCTGAGGGCCCGAAATGCACGGTCGGCACCACGAGCAGGATGGCTACGCCGACAAGCATGGCTGTCGAGACGAGGCCGATCGTCACCTTGGCGGTGCGGAAGCGGTCGTCGAGCAGCGTCAGCACGACGGCTGTCGCCAACGGCAGCAGGATCGGGAGGATGACGAGATGATCGAAGATACTGGTCATGCTATCACTCCCGTCCATCGACATGGTCGGTGCCGGTGAAGCCGCGGGCGGCCAGGAGCACGACGAGGAACAGCGCCGTCATGGCAAAGCCGATGACGATGGCGGTCAGTACCAGGGCCTGGGGCACCGGATCGGTATAGGCGGCCGGATCCTTGACCGCCGTGTCGAGCACGGGCGCGGCATCGATCCGCAGCCGGCCCATGCTGAAGATGAAGAGGTTGACCGCATAGGAGATCAGCGACAGGCCGATAATCACCTGGAAGGTTCGGGGCCGCAGCACCAGGTAGACGCCCGATGCGGTGAGCACGCCGATGGCGATGGCGAGGACGATTTCCATCAGCGGGCTCCTCCGTCTTCGGCCACCGGCGCGGCCTTGCGGCGCGCGGCTCGGCTGACCCTTGGTGAACGCACCGATTGGTGGGCGAGGGCGATGAGGATCAGGACTGTCGAGCCGACGACCAGCAGGAACACGCCGAGATCGAAGATCAGCGCCGTCGCTAATGGCACGCGGCCGATCCAGGGAATTTCCGCATACTGGAAGTAGGTCGTGAGGAACGGATAGCCGAACAACCATGACCCGACGCCCGTCAGCAGCGCGATGCCGAGGCCCGAGCCGATCCAGATCACCGGGAGGATCCGCAACCGGTCTTCCACCCAGCGCGTGCCGCCCGCCATGTATTGGAGGATGAACGCGATCGACATGGTGAGGCCACCGACAAAACCGCCGCCCGGCAGGTCATGGCCGCGCATGAACAGATAGACCGCAACCACGATGATGACCGGGAACAGCCACTGCATGATTTGCGACGGCACGAGCAGGTAGGCCGCTACCGTGTCGCCAGGATTGCGCTCCGGCCGGCTTTCGTCGAAGGCGTTCTGCGCCAGCTGCTGCTGGGTTTTCCCAAGGCTCTCGGCTGCCGGGCGGAAGCGGCGCAGCAGCGCGAATACGGTAAGCGCCACCACCCCGAGCACCGCGATTTCGCCAAAGGTGTCGAACGCTCGGAAATCCACCAGCATGACGTTGACGACATTGGTGCCGCCGCCCTGGCTATAGGCGTTATCGAGAAAGAAGCTGGCAATCCCGTCAACCGCCGGGCGCGTCATGATGAGATAGGACATCAACGCCAGCCCGATGCCGGCAATGGCGGCAACGATCATGTCGCGATAGCGGCGGAAGCGATCGCGTGCCTGCGCGTCGATCGAAAGGGTCGGCAGCCGCTGTGGCAGCCAGCGCAGGCCAAGCAGGATCAGCACCGTGGTCGCGATTTCGACGACGAGCTGCGTCAGCGCCAGGTCGGGCGCGGAGAACCAGACAAAGGTCATGCAGGTCACGAGCCCCGCGCCGCCCAGCAGGATCAGCGCCGCGAAGCGGTGGAACTTGGCCTGATAGGCTGCGGCCAGGGCGCAGGCGCCGCCGACGCCCCACATCAGCGCAAAGACCGGATCGAACGCCGTCACCGGCATCGCCACGGCGCCGATCCGGTTCCATAGGGGCACCGCTCCCGCCAGGATGGCGAGCGCGACGATGATCAGCAATTGCGGCTGCAGCCGGCGCGTCCCAAGCCAGGTATTGAGCGCGCGTGCCCACCGCCAGGTCACGGTCACGAGTACCTTTTCGAAAATGCGCTGTCCGCGGAAGCGATGGAGCAGTGGCGTGCCATCCTGACCCGAGGCGAGATACCTGAAAAGCGCCAGATAGAGCAGCACCCCGCCGACCAGCGCCACGATGCTCATGATCAGCGGCAGATTGAAGCCGTGCCAGACCGAAAGGCTGTAATAGGGAACATCGTCGCCGAGCACGGACGTCACGGCAGCCGCCAGATACGGCCCGATGGTGATGCCCGGAATGATGCCGACCGCCAGGCAGATCAGCACCAGCAATTCGATTGGACGGCGCATCAGGGCAGGGGGCTCGTGCGGTTCCTTGTCGAGCCCCTCTGGAGGCGGGCCGAAGAACACCCCATGCACAAAGCGCAGCGAATAGGCGACGCTGAACATGCCGGCAATGGTCGCCCCCACAGGCAGCGCCAGGTTGACGAAGATGTTGGGGTCGTACTCCGCCGTCTCGGTAAAGAACATTTCCTTGGATAGGAAGCCGTTGAGCAGCGGCACACCGGCCATCGCCGCGCTGGCGATCATGGCCAGCGTCGCGGTGAAGGGCATGAACCGGTAAAGCCCGCTGAGGCGCCGGATGTCGCGCGTACCGGTCTCGTGGTCGATGATGCCCGCGGCCATGAACAGCGACGCCTTGAACGTCGCGTGGTTGGCAATGTGGAACACCGCCGCGACCAGCGCCAGCGGCGAGCTCATCCCCAGCAGCGTCGTGATCAGCCCCAGATGACTGATGGTCGAATAGGCGAGCAGTCCCTTGAGGTCACGCTGGAACAGTGCAGCATAGGCGCCGATCATCAGCGTGATGAGACCGGCGAAAGTGACGATCCAGAACCAGGCATCGGTGCCGGCCATGACCGGCCAGAACCGCACGAGCAGGAAGACGCCCGCCTTCACCATGGTGGCTGAATGCAGATACGCCGAGACCGGTGTCGGCGCCGCCATCGCATGGGGGAGCCAGAACTGGAACGGGAATTGCGCGCTCTTGGTCATCGCCCCGAGCAGCATCAGCACCAGCGCGACGGTATAAAGCGAATGGTCGCGGATGGTGTCGCCCGATGCGAGGATGACGTCGAGGTCGTAGCTGCCCACGATTTGCCCGATCACCAGAAGGCCTGCGAACAGCGCCAGACCACCGGTTGCCGTCACGATCAGCGCCATGCGCGCGCCGTCGCGGGCGTCGCTGCGATGGTACCAGTAGCCGATGAGCAGGAAGGAGATGACGCTGGTCAGCTCCCAGAAGATGGCCAGCTGGATGATATTGCCTGCCGTCACGAGCCCCAGCATGGCGCCCATGAAGGCCAGCAGGAACGCGAAGAAGCGCGGCACCGGGTCCTTGGGGGACATGTAGTACCGCGTATAGAGAACCACCAGAAAGCCGATTCCGGTGATCATCACGCAGAACAGCCAGGCGAATCCGTCCATCCGGAAGATCAGGTTCAGCCCCAGCGATGGCAGCCATTCGATCTCGTGCCTGATCACGCCGCCATCGGCGATCTGGGGGTAGAGCGCTATCGAAATACCCAGGAGAACTAGGCTCAATATCCCCGAAAGCCAGGCTTCGGCGTTGCGCGCAGTCGCTGGAAATGATGCAGCGATCAGGGCCGTCACGAACGGCGCGGCGACGACAAAGAGGAGGATATGGGCTGGCAGCATCAGCGGTATGACTGACCTTTCTGGTTGGTGGAAATCGGTAGGTGATTCAAATCCTTGTATGATCTTGACACAAAAAGCGTGATCGCGCCCCGATGATCAAGACACCTTGGACGAAATGGGACAACAAGCCACAGTAATTCCCGAATGTGTCTCCCCAGGATGAACCTTAGAAGACTGCCCGGCGCGAACAAGCGCAATTCGTGAAATTGATTGCAGGCCAGAGCGCGCAGCGCCACACGGCGAGCGGGACATGCATCTTTGCGCTAGATTGGGCTGGTGATCCCGGCGGGATTCGAACCCACGACCCCAGGATTAGGAATCCTGTGCTCTATCCTGCTGAGCTACGGGACCAGCCGAGTTCGACCTACCAGCAGGGGCCGGGACTTGCAAGATGAACAAGGAAAATGCCGCAATGGCCGATGCCTCGCCCCGCTTTATTTCCTGGCCGGATGAACGCCTGCAACGTGCGGCTGTCATGAGGCCTCCCGATGACCGGATGCGCAGTGTCGGCATGGCACTTCTGGATGCGGCACAGGCCGTCCAGGCCTATGGCCTGGCTGCCCATCATTTGGGACATGTCGAGCCGGTCGCGGTCGTGAGCATCGCCGACCCGTCCGCGCGCGACTACCGGATCCTCTACAATCCGTGCGTAATCGAACTCGGGGACGCCATGGAGGCTGGCAAGGAGGGCTCGGTGTCCATGCCCGGCATCGAGGTCGACGTTGTGCGGTCCGAACGGGCGATCATCGCCTGTCAGGACGACACCGGCGCCGCCGTCCGTATGGATCTCGACGGCTTCCCGGCCCGCGTCGCCCAGCATGAGATCGATCAGGTCAACGGCGTCTTCTTTCTTGCGCGCTTGTCGCGCCTCAAGCGCGATGCCGCCATCAAGCGCTTTTCTAAGCTCGGGAAGCGCATGGGTTGATCCGTCGTGTCGCGTCCGTTAAACGGGGCGCCTGATTGACTTGAGCGTTTCCAGCAAAATGAACGACCGGTTTTGCGGTTCGGAAACGCGACGAACTAGGAACAAAAATGCGCACGGAAATCGAAAAGACCGTTGCCGAAATCGAGCAGGTTCTGACCCTGCTGAGGAGGCATCTTTGACTGGGATACCGCACAACTCCGCCTCGACGCGCTGAACGCGCAGACCGAATCTCCCGATTTCTGGAACGATCCGGAAAAGGCCCGCGTCACCATGCGCGAGCGCGATGAACTCGATGTGGCCGTCAAGACGGTGCGCGAGCTCGAATCCGGCATTTCCGACAATGTCGAACTGATCGAACTGGGTGAAGCCGAAGGCGATGCCGAGATCGTCAAGGATGCCGAACAGGCTCTGATCGATCTCAAGGGCACTGCCCGCCGCACCCAGATCGAGACCCTGCTGTCCGGCGAAGTCGACAGCAACGACTGCTATGTGGAAATCCACTCCGGCGCCGGTGGCACCGAGAGCCAGGATTGGGCCAACATGCTCCTGCGCATGTATACCCGCTGGGCCGAACGCCGGAAGATGAAGGTGGAAGTGCTCGAAATGCATGACGGCGAAGAAGCCGGCATCAAGTCGGCGACCATCCAGATCAAGGGCCATAATGCCTATGGCTGGCTCAAGACGGAAAGCGGCGTCCACCGCCTCGTGCGCATCAGCCCCTATGACTCGGCAGCCCGCCGCCACACCAGCTTCTCGAGCTGCTGGGTCTATCCGGTGATTGATGATTCCATCGAGATCGAGATCCGCGAAGCCGACCTCAAGGTCGACACCTACCGTGCCTCCGGTGCCGGCGGCCAGCACGTGAACACCACCGATTCGGCCATCCGCATCACCCACGTGCCCTCGGGGATCATCGTGGCCTGCCAGCAGGAACGCAGCCAGCACAAGAACCGTGCAACGGCCATGGCCATGCTGAAATCCCGTCTCTACGAGATGGAACTGCAAAAGCGCGAAGAGGCGGCCAACGCCCAGGCGGCCAACAAGACCGATATCGGCTGGGGCCACCAGATCCGCTCCTACGTCCTGCAGCCCTATCAGATGGTCAAGGACCTGCGGACAGGCGTCGAAAGCGGTCAGCCCTCGGTCGTGCTCGATGGCGACCTCGACGAATTCATGGAAGCCGCTCTCGCCCAGCGCGTTGGCGTTGCCACAGACGTCACCGGCGACTGATCACCTCAAAACGACAAACCCCGGCCGCCTGGCCGGGGTTTTTGTTTACTTGGGCTTTCTGCCCCCACGCGCACCGTTCCGCCCTCTGGCCAGACCCGAGGGCCACCCGCCACACCACCGCACTTTGCAAGAAAGCCCTCGGATCCAGTCCGAGGGCAGACCATGGTGGTGACATCGCATCAGCCGGGTCGATACTCGGCCCAGCTACCCAAGCATGGCCAGGATACGCTTTCCGGTATCCAGGAACGGTTTAGGATCGAGGCTTTTATCGCCGCGATGCACTTCGAAATGCAGGTGTGGTCCGGTCGATCGGCCGGTTGAGCCAACCTTGGCGATCGGGGTGCCCGTCTGCACGGACTGCCCCTGGCGTGCAAGATAGGCGCTCAGATGCGCGTAGCGCGTAATCAGCCCGTTGCCATGGTCCACTTCGACCACTTTGCCGTAGCCGGATTTCTCGCCCACGAAGGTCACGACCCCATCGGCCGCGCTCAGCACGGCAGTTCCGGTCGCCGCGGCGAAGTCCAGGCCCGAATGAAAGGCCCGCGCGCCAGTAAATGGGTCCTTGCGATTGCCATAGCCGGAGCTCTGCCGGAAGTTGCCCGTTATCGGCATGTGCACCGGCGCGACGCTGAGGCTGTCCCGCGCGGCCTGGTAAAGCATCAGCGCATCCATGACCGCATTGGCGTCTTCGATCATCGGCACGCTTGCAAGGGCGTCATCTGCCGCGATGAACGGGCCACCGACGCCGGCTGGCTGCGTGTCGGGCAGGTCGAGCGTGATGCCGAGCTTGCCCAGTTCGCTGACGATGCCGGCCGTGCGTTCTGTTGCGGCCACGGCGATGCCGGTCATCGCCATCTGTGTTTCGTCCATCATCTGCGCCACGCTGGCTGCGGTGGCTGCGACATCCGGATTGCCTGAATGCGTCGTTTCCAGCGAAAGTTCGAGTGGCGCGTCCTGCGCCGGCGTAACGGCCGCAATGCCGAGCTGGTCGGCCTTCGTCACCAGGGCCCGGACGAGCTGATGCTGCTCGAGCAGCACTTCCTGTTGTGCCGACAATTCCTGCAGCTGCAGGTTCATGTCGCCGGCTTGGGCGTAATTACGAGAGTGCAACCGGTCGATCTCGACGCGCATCTGCGCCAAACGGTCTTCATAGGCGGAAAGCACGAGTTCGTTCTGTCCGCCGAGCAGCCGGGCAATATCGGGAGCCATCATCAGGGCCGTACCCGTTACGGCGTTACCGCCAAGCAGCACCGCGAACATGCCGTAGAACAGGGCAGGGCGGATACCGCGACGGCTGGGTCTGTGCCCTGTGCTGTCCGAAATGGCTGAATGACGCACGCCACGATCCCCGAAACACGCCAACTATGGTTATCGGAGTGTGCGCTGGCTTGGTTAAGAAGCCGCAAACTTCGGGAAATTACTGATCTGGCGGCAGTGCGTCGAGGGCCGCAAGCACCTTGGCCGCATGCCCTTTGATGCGTGTCGCTCTGATGATCCGCGCAATACGGCCGCTTCTGTCGATGATGAAGCTGGTGCGCACGAGGCCCATGAATTCCCGGCCATAAAGCTTCTTGAGCTGCCAGAGCCCGAAGGCCTCGATCGTCGTTCTCTCGGGATCGGCGCCCAAAGGGGTGGCCAGGCCATATTTGCCGCGAAACTTCACATGACTGTCGATGGTATCAGGTGAAATGCCCACCAGCACCGTATCGCGCGCCGCAAATTCTCCTGCCAGCGCGGAAAACTCCTGGTTTTCGTCAACGCAGCCGCCCGAGTCGTCTTCGGGGTAAAAGAAAAGAACCGCGCGGCGGCCGGCGAGGTCTGCCTTGGCCAAAGTCGTGCCGTCATCCCGCGCGATGGAAAAGTCGGGAGCGGCATGTCCTTCTTTGAGATGTGTCATCGCGGTTCCTGGGTTTGCGGATGAATAGAGGGTGTCGGCGTCACATTCCAGCCGGTATCATCTTCCAATTCACCGCAGGGGGCGGATGATTCTGATTGGGCAGGGCCACATAACCTGCCTGTCATCGGCGTGGCGGCAGTGAACGAAGCGACAGTACCAGAATCGTCTCCAGAGTTGGACCCGCCCAAGCCGCCCCCGAAACGGATGCGGCGCCTTCGACGCGTCCTCACCTGGGTCCTGGGCCTGCCGTGTCTGGTCGTCCTGATCCTCTATGCGATCATGCTTTTCACCCCGATCCGCATACCGTTTACCGGCAGCGCGATCCGGTCGCTCGTCCAGAATTTCGTCCCGCCGACCGCGGACCTGCAGATGGGCGATATGGCCTTGGCGCTCGAAAACGGCGTCTGGCCCGTGATCCGCTTCTCACCGGTCGAGTTTTCCGACAGCAAGTCGGGCGCCCGTATCGGCATGGAAGCGCTCGAGGTCGGCTTTTCTCCGGCGCGTGCCCTGTTCGGGCAGCCTGGCACGACGGTGACCATCGTCGGCCCGCACGTGCAGATCATCCAGGACCTCTATGGTCCGCGTCCCGGTACGCTCGAGGTGGTCGACGATCCCAATGGCGGCCCTGCGACCGTGCGCGTGCTTGAAGGCGACGACGCTTTCCCGGCGGTCGCGATCTCGTCAGAGGGCATTTCGTTCGACGAGGGAATCGTCCCTCCCATGCGCTCGGACAATGACTGGCTGATCTACAATCTCGAAGCCAGCGAAGTGGCCATCGCCGACTTGGTCGAGCAGATCGGTCAGGGACGCTTCTCGCGGCTGGTCATTCGCGATGGTCACGTCGACATGGCTGATCCGCTTTATGGCTTGTTCCGCCAATTCAGGAATATCTCGCTCGAGATCGGCGCAGTGCCGGGGCAACAGAGGGTGAGCGGCGAATTCTCTGCCCGCATCGGTGCCCGCACCGTCTTCGGTACGATCGATCGCTCCATTGACGAGGACGGCACGCGCCGCCTCCAGTCCGATATCACCAACCTCGACTTTTCCGCCTTCGTGCCCTTCGTGGACGACAGCACCAGCATCGCCGCGCTTCCGGGCGCCGGCGCTCTGTCGATCGACGTCACCTTTACCCCGGACGAGGGCAAGCTCGTCGGCGGCGCCTTCAAGATCGATCTGACCGGGCTCGACCTGCGCCTGGGCACCGATCATTTTCCGGTCGCCAGTTCCATTCTTGATATCAACTGGGAGCCCGCATCCGGTCAGTTCCGCATGGAAGAGGGCGCGCTCAAGATCGGGCAGAGCAGCGCCCTTGTCTCCGGCGTCTTCGTGCTCGGCCTCGACACCACCTATGGTCCTACCATCGGCATGTCCATTCATGCCCGCGACGTCGCCATCCACCCCGATGACATGGACGCGCCAGCGGCGCCCTTCGAAACGGTGGAATTCTCGGGCTGGTCGACGCCGCTCTACGGCGCCCTCGGCATTGACAGGCTGACTGCACGCCGCGGCGACGCCGTGGTGGAAACGGCTGGCCGCATGGACTTGCTGCAGTCCGGCATCGGCCTCGACATGACCGTGGCCGGGCAGGGCGTGTCGGCCGACGACTTCAAGCGCCTGTGGCCCTACATCATGGGCAAGGAGAGCCGCGACTGGTTCGTCGCCAACGTTACCGACGGCCGGGTGAAGAGTGCCCGCATGCGGTTCAACTTTCCCGTCGGCAGCTTCGGCATCGGCGGCGAGGACAAGCCCATTCCCGAAGACAGCATGCAGATTGAGATCGTCGGCGAAGAGGTCGCGATCAAGCCGACCCCGGAAATGTCGCCCATCGTCATAGCCGGCGACACCCGTCTGCGCGTCGACGACGAAAACGTCTCCATATCCGGCGGCGGCGGCACGCTTGAAACCGAAAGCGGCACCATCAGCGTGACCAGTCCGGCGCTCGTGATGGACAATTCCGCCGCCGGTGAAAGCATCGTCGAAATCTCGGGCGACCTCAACGCGCCGATCCCCGCGCTTTTGGCCCTCGTCAAGCAGCAGCAACCCGATGCCTTGGCCAGCGCCGAATTGCCCATCGATCTCGATAGCCTCACCGGCACCGTCGATCTCGGACTTGTCGCCACCATCGCACTGGGCGACGAGGATGCCGGCCGCGCCATGGACATCGACTACGTGGTCAACGGCACGGTGACCGACTTTGCCAGCGCCGACCCGATCGAGGGCCGCATCATCGGCAACGGCCAGCTCTCCTTCTCGGCCAATCAG
Organism: Devosia lucknowensis; assembly: GCF_900177655.1. Lineage (NCBI taxonomy): Bacteria > Pseudomonadati > Pseudomonadota > Alphaproteobacteria > Hyphomicrobiales > Devosiaceae > Devosia > Devosia lucknowensis. The sequence continues at coordinate 941,801 of NZ_FXWK01000001.1, forward strand.
GATGGCTACCAGCTCGGCGGCAAGGCCACCATCGACGACATGGAGGCCGACATTTCCGTTGCCGGTGCCATGGGTGCCGATCCGGTGTTCCGCCTGCAGTCGACGCTGGCCGTGGCCGATCTCGCCGGCATGGGCTTCGATGCCTCCGAGTTCCTCGACGGGCAGGTCCAGTTCGTCGCCCAGCCCTTGGCCGACGGCGCGCTGCAGATGACCGTCGATCTCGAAGGCGCCAGCCTCGACATCAGGGACCTCGGGATCTCCAAGCGCGTTGGTACGCCAGGGCAGCTCAGCGCCATCGTCCGCCCCGATGGCGAGGTGACGCACCTTGAGGATATCGCCCTCAGTTTCGGGACTGTCCGCCTCAACGGCACGCTCGACTATCACGCCACCGATGGTCTCGTTTCCGCCAGCTTCACCGATTTCGCCCTGAGCGAGGGCGACAGCGCAACCGTCAGCCTCACGCCCACGGACAACGGCTTTGCCGTCCGCATCCGTGGTGCGCAACTCGATCTGAAGCCGGTTCTGGGGCGCTTCTTCAGCCTCAACCAGGGCAGCGGCGGCGTTCAGTCCACCCAGTTCAGCCAGTCCCTGGTGCTCGACGTGCAGCTCGACCGGGCCATCGGCTACTACGCAACGACCGCCTTCAACATCGATCTCGACATGTCCCTGCGCGGCGTGAACCTCAGCCGCGTCAATCTCACGGCACAGTTCGACGAGGGCAATGCGCTCTCGATCACCACCAACCCGGCGCCCAACGGTCGCACGCTGTCCATGGCCTTCAACGACGCCGGCACGGTTCTCCGGCTCCTTGGCATCTATTCGCAACTGGCGGGCGGCTCGGGCAGCCTGGTCATGACCACCGATCGCAACGTCAACGCCGAGGCCGGTCAGCTCGTCATGCGCAACTTCGCTATCGTCGACGAGGACAACGTCGTTCAGATCCTTGGCAATCACTCCGACTCGCGCGCTGCCATCGCCGCGTCGAACCGCCTCGATTTCCGTGCTGCCCAGGTCGATTTCATCCGCTCCAGCGACCGCGTCGAGGTCACCGATGCCGTTCTCGCCGGCGATACCGTGGGCGGCACCATGCGCGGCTTCATCTACACCGATCAGCGCCGCTACGACCTCACCGGCACTTACGTTCCGCTCTTTGGCCTCAACAACATCTTCCAGCAATTGCCCGTGCTGGGTCCGCTGCTTGGCGGCCGCAACGGCGAGGGCTTGGTCGGCGTCACCTTCGCGGTGCGTGGCCCGCTCGACCAGCCGCAATTCCTCGTCAATCCGCTGTCTATCCTGGCGCCCGGCTTCCTGCGCGAACTCTTCGAATTCCGCGCCCGCGAACTCCCCCCGGCGCCCGCGCAATAGCCAAGGGCACCGCCGTCGCGATGCCCTTGCCTTGATGCCTCCACCCCCAACCGTACCACCCTCGGATCGCGTCCAATGGCGACACAGTGTTTGTTCGCTAGACCGGCTTGATCAGCGCGTGGCGCTTCTTGCCGACCGAAAGCTTGATCACGCCCTCGTCGAGCAGCGCATTGTCGGACAGGATCAGCTTCTCGTCCTCGATGACGGCGTCGTTGACCTTGACGGCTCCCGACTGCACATGCCGCCGCGCTTCGCCATTCGATGCCGCAAGGCCCGCCTTCACAAGCGCATTGAGCACGCCGATCCCATTGGCCAGTTCGGCATGGGTCACCTCGGCCGTAGGCAGCGACAGGTCCAGCTTGCCGGTCTCGAACGTCGCGCGCGCCGTTTCCGCCGCTTCCTCTGCAGCCTGGCGCCCACGGATCATCGCTGTAACTTCGGTGGCGAGGCGCTTCTTGGCCTCGTTGATATCCCCGGCGGCGATGCGGGCAATCTCGTCCAGAGGCAGCGTCGTGTAGAGCTTGAGGAAGCGCTCGACGTCAGCGTCCTCGGTATTGCGCCAGTACTGCCAGAAATCGTAGGCCGAGAGCATGTCGGCATTGAGCCAGATGGCGCCGTTCAGCGACTTGCCCATCTTCTGGCCCGAAGCCGTGGTCAAGAGCGGCGACGTCAGCGCATAGAGCTGCGGCGTGCCCAGCCGGTGGCCGAGATCGATGCCGTTGACGATATTGCCCCACTGGTCGGAGCCGCCCATCTGCAGCCGCACGCCATAGCGCTGGTTGAGCTCCACGAAATCGTAGGCCTGCAGGATCATGTAGTTGAATTCGAGGAACGAGAGCGACTGCTCGCGGTCCAGCCGCTGTTTCACCGAGTCGAAGCTGAGCATGCGATTGACCGAGAAATGCTGGCCTACGTCGCGCAGGAATTCGAGATAGTTGAGCGGCAGCAGCCATTCGGCATTGTTGACCATCAGCGACTTGCCGTCGTCAAAGCTCAGGTAGTTCGAAAACACCTGCTTGATGCCGTCGATATTGCCCTGGATGGTCTCGGGCGTCATCAGCTTGCGCGCCTCGTCCTTGAACGAGGGGTCGCCCACCATGCCGGTGCCGCCGCCCATCAGGGCAACGGCGCGGTGGCCGGTCTTTTCCAGCCAGTGCAGCATCATGATCTGGATGAGGCTGCCCACATGCAGCGAGGAAGCGGTGGGATCAAAGCCGATATAGGCTGTCACCGTTTCGGTGGCGAACAGCTTGTCCAGCCCCGCATCGTCGGAGGTCTGGTGGATGAAGCCGCGCTCCGACAGCGTGCGCATGAATTCGGATGTGTAGTCGAACTTGGTCATTTTGAACCACAGAAGCCTTGTGAGACCTCATGGTGAGCTTGTCGAGCCACGGGGTCGGTGCACACGGGACCCCGTCCTTCGACAGGCTCAGGATGAGGTCCCTCTCAATCAATCGCCTCGATTGCGCCCAAGGCTGTATCGAAATTCAACTCAGGCGGAGGCGAAGATGGTGGTTTTCGAGAACCGGAGCGGAACGTACGTTGGTACGTGAGCACCGGAAGCGCAGAAAACTGGTATTTGCAGACCTGCCTCGGTTGAAGGTCGATACAGACTAGCGCCCGCCACCGTCCGCGATCTCCTGACGGCGACGGTCGAGATACTCCGCGCACCGTGTGGTCAGTTCGTCGATCTTGCCCTCGTAGAAGTGGTTTGCACCCTCCACGATCTGCTGCTCGATGGTGATGCCCTTCTGGGTCTTGAGCTTGTCCACCAGCTTCTGCACCGAACTTGCCGGAGCCACGCGGTCCTTGTCGCCATGGATGATGAGGCCGGACGAAGGGCAGGGGGCCAGAAACGAGAAATCGTAGAGGTTTTCCGGCGGCGACACCGAAATGAACCCTTCCACTTCTGGACGGCGCATCAGCAACTGCATGCCGATCCAGGCGCCGAAAGAGAAGCCGGCAATCCAGCAGCCGCGCGATTCACGGTTGATGATCTGCAGCCAGTCCAGCGCTGCCGCCGCATCCGAAAGCTCGCCGATGCCGTGGTCGAACACGCCCTGCGAGCGGCCCACGCCGCGCGAATTGAAGCGCAGCACCGAAAAGCCACGCTCGGCGAACATGTAGAAGAGATTGTAGACGATCTGGTTGTTCATCGTCCCGCCGAATTGCGGGTGCGGGTGCAGCACGATGGCGATGGGAGCATTGGGCTCCTTGCCCGGCTGGTACCGGCCTTCGAGACGTCCCTCGGGTCCGTTGAAGATCACTTCTGGCATGGGTCTGTGCGGCCTCTTCTGGCTCTGTCTGCCCGGCGTTTCTAGGCCATGTGAAAGGGTGCACGGCGCTTGACTAAGCGTGGGCCGCTCCCTAAAACATGGGTCCGAAACACCAGTTTAGAATTATTCGAAACTCGTTTTCAGGCCGCGTGCGGCCCTTTGGAGCGCCCCTTGTAATGAAGTTGGGCGTGAAAATTCAAGAAGTGTTTGATTGCGGGGGCGTTCGAACGCCTCCCGATAAGCATGGAAGCAATGTCGGGCACGTGTTGTCCGGAAGGCGCGATGGCGAGGCAGACTGTCTATCTCGATCACAATGCAGCGTCCCCGCTTCGTCCCGAAGCGCGGGCGGCGTTGCTTGACGCGCTGGAATTTGCCGGCAATCCCTCTTCCGTCCATGGCCACGGCCGCGCGCTGCGCAACGTCATCGAGACTGGCCGCCAGAAGGTTGCGCGTCTCTGTGGCGCCGAAACCCGTCAGGTCGTTTTTACCGGTTCGGCGACCGAAGCGATTACACAGGCTATAACCGGTGGCGTGAAGGCCCTCTCTGCCAGCGCAATTGCCATCAGTGCGGGCGAACACGCAGCAGCGGCCAAGGCTGCCGAGGCCACGGGCCTGCCGATCTGGACGGTAGGGCTCGACAGCGACGGGCGCATTGATCTCGATCAATTGGCAGCGGTGCTGGCGCGTGCCGACGCCGAAAGCGTCACGCTTCTCGTCGCCGTCCATTGGGTCAACAACGAAACGGGCGTTATCCAGCCGATCGAGCGAATTAACGCCATGGTTGGGCCGACCCGTCACACCCTCTTTATCGATGCTGTGCAGGCTCTGGGTAAGCTGCCACTGGATTTTGCCGCCTCCGCTCCCGATATGATGGCCGTCAGCGGTCACAAGATCGGCGCTCCATCAGGCATTGGTGCTCTGCTGGTCAAGGCGCATGCCGATACGGTTCGCCTGATCCCTGGCGGTGGTCAGGAACAGGGTCGGCGCGGGGGTACGGAATCGGCAGCCCTCATTGCCGCCTTTGGCGCTGCCGCCGAAGCCTGCACCTATGATATGGGCCGCCTTGCTGAGATCACGTCTCGTCTCGAAACTGGTATCCGCGCACTCGCTGCCGATGCGGTCATCTTCGGTCAAGGGGCAAACCGTACGGGCAATGTTACCAATTTCGCGGTCCCCGGTCTCGGTAATGCGACGGCGATGATGGCCCTCGACCTGATGGGCCTGTCTGTGTCCTCCGGCTCGGCCTGTTCCTCGGGAAAGGTCGGCGCCAGTCATGTTCTGGCCGCCATGGGTGTGCCGAAGGACCTGGCGAATTGCGCCCTGCGCGTCAGCTTTGGCTGGAATTCCACGATGGGTGACGCGGAGGCGTTCCTCGTCGGCCTTGAAAACCTCCTGTCCCGCCAGCGGCGGGACGGAAAAGCGGCGTAGGCCGCTGCACTTGCATTCGTTCACGACGGCCTTGAACCGTCGAGGGACATAAAGGAGAAGCCGTATGGCGGACTACGATATCCCGACGTTGAAGGAAGAGATCGACAGGGAGACCGTCGAACAGGTCCTCGCGCTCGACGTCGACAAGTACAAGTACGGTTTTGAAAGCGACATCGAGTCCGATGTCCTGCCGCCGGGTCTCACCGAAGATACCGTCCGTTTCATCTCCGCCAAGAAGCAGGAGCCCGAATGGATGCTGGAATGGCGTCTGGACGCCTTCCGTCGCTGGCAGACGCTGGAAGAGCCCGACTGGGCCAAGGTGCACTATCCAAAGATCGACTTCCAGTCGATCAGCTACTATGCGGCGCCCAAGTCGGTCACGGGCCCCAAGAGCCTGGATGAAGTCGATCCCGAACTCCTCGCGACCTATGCCAAGCTCGGCATTCCGCTCAAGGAGCAGGCGATCCTCGCAGGCGTTCAGGGCGCGGGCGAACCAACAGGCACGCCCTTTGGCGCCAATGTCGCAGTCGACGCCGTGTTCGACAGCGTCTCCGTTGTGACCACGTTCCGCGAGGAACTGGCCAAGGCCGGCATCATCTTCTGCTCGATTTCGGAAGCGGTGCGCGAGCACCCCGAACTCGTGAAGCAGTATCTCGGCTCCGTAGTCCCGGTTTCCGACAACTACTACGCCACGCTTAACTCCGCGGTCTTCACCGATGGCTCGTTTGTCTACATTCCCAAGGGCGTTCGCTGCCCGATGGAGCTGTCGACCTATTTCCGCATCAACGAGAAGAATACCGGCCAGTTCGAGCGCACGCTGATCATTGCCGACGATGACAGCTACGTGTCCTATCTGGAAGGCTGTACGGCGCCCATGCGCGACGAGAACCAGCTCCACGCTGCGGTCGTCGAACTCGTTGCCCTCGACAATGCCGAGATCAAGTACTCGACCGTCCAGAACTGGTATCCCGGTGACAAGGACGGCAAGGGCGGCATCTACAATTTCGTCACCAAGCGTGGCGATTGCCGTGGTGTCAATTCGCATATTTCCTGGACCCAGGTCGAAACCGGTTCCGCCATCACGTGGAAATATCCAAGCTGCATCCTGCGCGGCGACGGTTCGCGCGGCGAGTTCTACTCGATCGCCATTTCCAACGGCTATCAGCAGGTCGATAGCGGCACCAAGATGATCCACCTGGGCAAGAACACGTCCAGCCGCATCATCTCCAAGGGTATCGCCGCCGGCTTTTCGGACAACACCTATCGCGGCCAGGTCTCGGCCCATGCCAAGGCCAGGAATGCCCGCAACTTCACCCAGTGCGACTCGCTGCTCATCGGCGACAAGTGCGGCGCCCACACGGTTCCCTATATCGAGAGCCGCAACGGCACTGCCGTCTTCGAGCACGAAGCGACGACGTCGAAGATTTCCGACGACCAGATGTTCTATTGCATGCAGCGCGGCCTCAACGAAGAAGAAGCCGTAGCGCTGATCGTCAACGGCTTCGTGCGCGACGTGCTCCAGCATCTGCCCATGGAATTCATGGTCGAAACCCAGAAGCTGATCTCGATCAGCCTCGAAGGCAGCGTGGGCTGAGATGAGCGCCGCAACGCGTAGCCCGGTTGTGACCCTTGCCTCGCTGGCGCTCGACGCCTGGGAGCAGGGTACGCTCTATAAGTCTGCTGACACATCGTTCGGCAGGCTGCTGGGTCTTGGAAAGCTCGGTATCAGCTACAACGAAGTGCCGCCGGGCAAGTCGAGTTGCCCCTTCCACAACCACCACGTCGAAGAGGAACTCTTCATTGTGCTGGAAGGCGAGGGGACCTACCGCTTCGGCGCCGAGCGTTATTCGTTCAAGGCGGGCGACGTTCTGGGCGCACCCACCGGCGGCCAGGAAACGGCGCATCAGATCCTCAATACCGGATCGGTAACTCTCAAGTACCTGGGCATAGCCAACAATGCCGACACCGAAGTCTGCGAATACCCGGACTCGGGCAAATTCCAGGTGACCAGCCGCACTTCACCCGATCACCGCCTGCGCCATTGTGGCCGCGAAGGCGAGAACCACCTCGATTACTGGGATGGCGAGCCGGGCGCCTGAGCGCCGCAGCTATCCCGTCCGCATTTGGAGACAGAAATGACCACCCCCGTTCTTGAAATCCGCAACCTGCACGCCCGCATCGAGGACCGCGAAATCCTCAAGGGTGTGAACCTCATCATCCCGCCCGGCGAAGTTCATGCCATCATGGGCCGCAATGGCTCGGGCAAGTCGACGCTGAGCTACGTGCTGGCCGGCAAGGAAGACTATGAGGTCACCGAGGGCGAGATTCTGCTCAACGGCGAGAACATCCTCGACATGGAGCCTGACGAGCGCGCCGCCGCGGGCCTGTTCCTGGCCTTCCAGTACCCGATCGAGATCCCCGGCGTCGCGACCATGACGTTCCTCAAGGCCGCCATCAACGCCCAGCGCAAGGCGCGGGGCGAAGACGAACTCAAGACCCCGGACTTTATGCGCCTCGTCAAGGAAGCCGGTTCGCAGCTCAACGTCGACAGCGAAATGCTCAAGCGTCCGCTCAATGTCGGTTTCTCGGGCGGCGAGAAGAAGCGCGCCGAGATCATGCAGATGGCGCTCCTCAAGCCGTCGCTGGCCGTGCTCGACGAAACCGATTCCGGTCTTGATATCGACGCGCTGCAGGTTGTCTCGAAGGGCGTCAACGCCCTGCGTGACGGCCAGCGCTCCATGCTGGTGATCACCCACTACCAGCGCCTTCTCAATCACATCGTTCCCGACGTCGTCCACGTCTTCGCCGACGGCCGGATCGTGGAAAGCGGGGACAAGTCGCTGGCGCTCAAGCTCGAGGCCGAAGGCTATGCCAATTACGGCGGCGAGGCGGCCTGATCATGCGTCCGAACTTTCCCGTAAGGCTTGGTCCTGCCGAAGAGACCCTCATCGCCCAGCTCAAGTCGGTTGGCGCTGACCAGGTCGCCGAGCGCATCACCGTCGCCGGGCTGCCTACCCGCCGGGTCGAGGCCTATCACTATACCGACTTGAAGACCCTGCTGCGCACCGTCCCGGCGCTCGGCCAGCCCGCCAACGAGGCCAGTGCACCCGCGCTGCGCATCCCTGGCGCCTACACACTGATGATTGCCAATGGCGTCATCCAGAACGCGTCCACGGCCCCCGCTGGCGTCATCGTCGGCAAGGCCGACGGTGGCGTGCTCACGACCCGCGACGACCTGCTCGTTAGTGTTAGCAATGCGCTAACGAATTCGGCTCTGACGCTAACTCTTGAGAATTCCGTCGACCCGGTCATCCAGATCGAGCGCCGCATCGAAGGCGAGGCCGCCCATATGGCCGATGCTGTAAAGGTCTTCGTTGCCGATGGTGCCACCGCCACCATCGTCGAGACCTTCTCCGGATCGGACGCCGCCCATGTCGGCAACCACGCCACCTATATCGCCCTCGGTAAAGGCGCGGTCCTCACCCACATTACCGTCGACCTAAATGCCCGTGCCGCTACGCATTTCGCCACCAACGAGTATCATCTCGCCGATGGCGCCAAGCTCCGGACACTGACCATCCATCTCGGTGCCGGCCTGTCCCGCACCAATGTGTATCCCACTCTTGGTGGCGCCGAGTCCCACGCCGATATCACCGGCCTGAACCTCGTTGCTGACGGCCAACATGCTGATATCACGATGGAAACGCGGCATGCCGTGCCGCACACCTCCTCGCAGCCGCTGTTCAAGTCCATTTCGCGCGGACGCTCCAGGGCGGTGGTGCAGGGCAAGCTGATCGTTGCCCGCGATGCCCAGAAGACTGACGCCAAGTTCATGCATCAGGGCCTTATGCTGTCGGACGAGGCCGAAATCCTCTCCAAGCCCGAGCTCGAAATCTACGCCGACGACGTGGTCTGCGGTCATGGCTCCACCTGCGGCAAGCTCGACGAGGATAGCCTGTTCTATCTCCTCAGTCGCGGCATCCCGAAAGCCGAAGCCGAAACCATGCTGGTGCGCGGCTTCATCGCCGAACTGCTTGATCCGGTTGAGGATTTCGAACTCAACGAAGCCCTCCAGGGCATCGTCGACGGCTGGCTCCTGAGCGGCAACTGACGTCGAAGCCCCTTCACCTCTCCCTTGGGGGAGAGGTCAGCGCGTAGCGCCGGGTGAGGGGGCCCTACAAGAAACACGGTGCGGAGGAAGGCCCCCTCACCCGACCGAAGACGGTCGACCTCTCCCTCAGAGGAGAGGTGAAGCAGAGGCAACCCCCATGACCTTCGACCTCGAAAAAGTCCGCGCCGATTTCCCGATCCTCGGCGAGCAGATCCACGGCCACCGCCTGGTCTACCTCGATAGCGGCGCCTCGGCGCAGAAGCCGGTGCAGGTTCTCGACCGTATGGACCAGGCCTTCCGCCACGAATATGCCAATGTCCACCGGGGTTTGCACACGCTGGCCAACCGGGCGACCGAGGGCTACGAGGCGGGCCGGGAAAGCGTTCGCCGCTTCCTCAATGCCGGCCGCATCGAAGAGATCGTGTTCACGAAGTCCGCGACTGAGGCCATCAATCTCGTGGCGTCGTCCTTTGCCGGTCCACGCATTTCCGCTGGCGATGAGATCGTCACCACGATCATGGAGCACCACTCCAACATCGTGCCCTGGCACTTCCACCGGGAGCGCCAAGGGGCTGTGCTGAAATTCGTCGATGTCCACGACGACGGCAGCCTCGATCTCGAGGCTTTTGAAGCGGCGCTCACCGATCGAACGCGTATCGTTGCTGTTACGCATATGTCAAATGTCCTGGGAACGGTTAATCCAATCAAGGACATGATCGCCATTGCTCATGCAAAGGGTATTCCGGTCCTGATCGATGGTTCGCAGGGTGCGGTTCACACCAAGGTCGACGTGCAGGATCTGGACGCCGATTTCTACATCATGACCGGCCATAAGCTTTACGGCCCCACCGGTATTGGTGTGCTCTACGGGAAATACCATCTCCTGTCTGAGATGCAGCCCTATCAGGGCGGCGGCGAAATGATCGACGCGGTCTCTGTCGAGGGCGTCACCTACAATGAGCCGCCGCATCGCTTCGAGGCCGGCACCCCGCCGATCGTTCAGGCCATGGGGCTCGGCGCCGCCCTCGACTACATGGACAGCATCGGTCGAGACGCCATCGCCGCACACGAGCATGACGTCGCCGCGTATGCCTACGAAAAGCTGAGCCGCATCAATTCCTTGCACCTCATCGGCACGGCGCCAGGCAAGGGCGGCATATTCTCATTCGAAATTGCCGGCGCCCATGCCCACGACGTTGCCACCGTCCTTGACCGCTACGGCATCGCCGTCCGCGCCGGGACCCATTGTGCCCAACCGCTGCTCAAACGCTTCGGTGTCACCTCTACCTGTCGCGCCTCGCTCGCCCTATATAACGGCAAGGACGACGTTGACGCGCTGGTCGACGGCATCGAGCGCGCCCGCAAATTTTTCGCCTGAGGAAGGCTGACATGACCGAAGAAGCTATCGATACCCGCATTCAGCCGACAATGTCCGACACGCTTCCCGAAGGCGAAGTCGAGCGCATCACCACCGATCTCATCGCCGCGCTCAAGACCGTTTACGATCCGGAAATTCCCGTCGACATCTACGAACTCGGCCTCATCTACCGGGTCGATCTTGATGACGACAGGAACCTGACCATCGACATGACACTGACCGCACCGGGGTGTCCTGTGGCCGGCGAGATGCCTGGCTGGGTGGAAAACGCCGCGCGTGGTGTCGAAGGCATCCAAGATGTCACCGTCAACATGGTCTTCGATCCCCCATGGGATGCTTCGCGCATGAGCGAAGAAGCTCAAGTCGCGTTGAACTGGTGGTAATCCGGCGCGTTTCACACTATATATCGCAAAACGCCGATAAAGGTTTCTGCCGATGCCGTTCAAGATCATGTCTCTCACCGATGCTGCTGCCGAGCGCATTACCGAGATCATCGAAGACAGCGATAAGCCAGTTATCGGTCTGCGTGTCGGCATCAAGAATGCAGGCTGCGCCGGCGTCAGCTACACGATGGATTATGTCGAGGCGCCGATCGCCGGCGATGATCACGTCGAGGATCACGGGGTCAATGTCTGGGTCGATCCCAAGGCGACCATGTACCTTCTCGGAACGGTCATGGATTTCGAACAGTCCAAGATGGAGTCGAGCTTCACCTTCAAGAACCCCAACCAGACCGGCGCCTGCGGCTGCGGCGAAAGCGTGACGCTTGCTCCTGCCGACTTGAAAGCCTTGTCCGAGGCGCGGGCAGGGGCCTGACAGGTCTACCAAACCTCACGTTCACCGTCATTGCCGGGCGTGTCCTGGCAATCCAGTTTGCGGACCATGGACCACCGGGACAAGCCCGGTGGTGACGATGGGTTCCCACTCCGGTGTATTGGGTGACCGCTCGTGGCATCGCCAATTCTAATCCGGCTGTTGCACGAAGCGCGCATGTAAGGCATTGATCCCCATCATGCCGAACGCTCTCCCCGCCGCCTACACTATCACTCCACCCAATCGTCCATTGACCGGTCGTGTCTCGCCGCCCGGCAGCAAGTCGATCACCAATCGGGCGCTGCTGCTCGCCGCTCTTGCTGAAGGCACCAGCCGTCTCACAGGGGCGCTCAAGAGCAAGGATACGGTGCTGATGGCGCGCGCACTGCGGGAAATGGGCGTCATGGTCCAAGAGCCCGACGCAACGAGCTTTCTCGTCACCAGTACCGGCCGCTTGCAGGCTCCGGAAGAGGCGCTGTTCCTCGGCAATGCCGGCACCGCAACCCGCTTTCTCACCGCCGCCGTCGCCACCATCGAGGGCACCGTTGTCGTCGACGGTGATGAAGATATGCGCCTGCGGCCGATCAAGCCGCTGGTTGATGCCCTGAAATCGCTTGGCATCGACGCGCAGTCACCCACCGGCTGCCCGCCCGTCACGTTGCGCGGTACGGGCCGCTTTGGTTCGGGTCGGGTGGAGATCGATGCGTCCCTCTCGAGCCAGTATGTTTCGGCGCTCCTGGTGGCCGCCCCCTTCGGCGACGGTCCCATCGAAGTTGACCTCACCGGCAAGGACATCGGTGCGCGCGGTTATGTCGATCTCACCCTGGCCGCCATGCGTGCATTCGGCGCCGAAGTCGAAAGCCGCGACGACGGCTCATGGCTGGTCCAGCCCACCGGATACCAGGCCACCGATTTCCATATCGAGCCCGACGCGTCGGCTGCGACCTATCTTTGGGGTATCGAGGCCCTCACCGGGGGTAAGATTGACCTCGGCGTGCCGGCCGACGCCTTCACTCAGCCCGACGCCGCCGCTCAGGCCGTTATCGCGACTTTCCCGGATATGCCCGGCGTTATCGACGGCTCGCAGATGCAGGATGCCGTTCCCACCATCGCGGTGGTCGCGGCCTTCAGCAACCGCCCTGTGCGCTTCGTCGGTATCGCCAATCTGCGCGTCAAGGAAACCGACCGCATCCGGGCGGTCGCCAACGAGCTCAACCGCATTCGGCCGGGACTGGCCGTTGAGGAGGGGGATGATCTGGTGGTCAATGCCGACCCCGCGCTCGCCGGGCAGTCACGGCCTGCCCGCATCGAGACCTATCACGATCACCGGATCGCCATGAGCTTTGCGCTAGCAGGTCTGCTTGTGAAGGACATTACCATCCTCGATCCCGCTTGCACGGGCAAAACCTACCCCGAATACTGGGACATGCTCGCAAATCTGGGTGTGCATTTGACGCCGGCTGCCTGATCAGGCGGCCGAAACGCCCTTGGCCGGCTCGACGTCGATCTCGACCAGCTCGGTTTCCGCAACCACCCGGTTGCGGCCTGCGCGCTTGGCCGCGTAAAGGCAGCGGTCGGCGCGCTCTATCAGCGACATCGCATTGTCGGTCGGATGCCAGACGGCAACACCGAACGAGGCGGTGATACGACCCAGCTTCTCGTTGGTGGAGCGCTTCAGCAATTCCTTGGCCTGAATGGCCTTGCGGATGTTTTCCGCCACGATCAATCCGCCGTCGAGATCGGTCCAGGGTAACACGGCCACGAACTCTTCGCCGCCGTACCGCGCCGCCAGATCCTTGCCCTTGATGTTCGACTTCAGCGTCATCGCCACGAGGCGCAGCACCTGGTCGCCGGTCTGGTGACCATAGGTATCGTTGAAATTCTTGAAATGGTCGATGTCCAGCAGCATCAGGCAGACGGGCAAGTTGGACTTCTTCGCCTCCTCGATGGCGTCGTCCAGACCCTCGTCGAAACTCTTGCGATTGGCAATCTTGGTGAGCGGGTCAAGCATCGACTCGCGTCTCACGTCGTCAAGGTCGCGTTGCAGCGCCGCAATGTCTTCGCGTGATGCCTCGAGCTTGGCCTCAAGCTGGCGATTGGTGTCCTGCATCCGGCGCGTTTCCGATAGCAGGCGGTCAGCAAGCACCTTCATGCCTTCGCCCGTGAGATCTCGCTGCAGGTCGCCACTGGCCGACTGCAGGGAGCCTGAATAGGCGTTGGCCGTGGTCATCGCCGTATCGATCGCCTCGTGCACGGCTTCAATTCGGGCATGCATGCGTTCCGAAACGCTCGACATGCGATCGTTGACGTCGGCCTTGAGGAATTCGTTGTAAAGCGTTTCCGCAAGATCCGAAGTCGGTACAGTGCCGCTGCGGAAAATAGCGTTGATACGGTTGTTCAGCGACGGGTTTACGCCCGTCGCATAGGTGTAAAGCAACTCGTAGAACTGCGGATAGGGTGGGATGCCGCTACGCTTCAGCAGGTCGAACGCTGCATTGGCGTATCCCAGAGTGCGCGTAAATTCTTGGTCCGACACTATCCACCCCGCGCCCCGTTGCGCCCCAACCGGATCGATTCCCTCGAACGAGTCGTGGCGACCAAGTTACAGTCGCCAAACCGTTCCGCACAACCACGAGTTCAGAATATTCAGCCAAATAATGGCCAATACTGCTGACGCTCTTTACGAGGTAAGCCGTGCCGAGCGAAGCAGGAAAGCCGGGATCGGCCCAGCATCGCCAAACGGGGAGTCGGAGTTTTCAGGCTCACTCTTCTGCGGCGGACGTTGACGCCGATTGGCCTTGGCAGAGGCGGGCTTTTCCGTCGTTTGTTCGGCTGCGACGGGTGTTGCAGGCGCGGGGGCCTCAGTTGCCGCCTTGCCTGCGCGACCACGCCGGCCGCGGCTTGGCCTGGCTTCGGCAGCATCGGTGGTCTCTTTGGGCGCGACAGATTTTTCCGCCTTGCCGTCATTGAGCCAGTCGATTGGTTTCTGGATCAACTTGAGGATCGCATCGAGATGCTTCCCATCGGCGGGAGCCACCAAAGTATAGGCGACGCCGGAGCGTCCGGCGCGTCCCGTGCGGCCGATGCGGTGCACGTAGTCCTCCGCATGCACAGGCACGTCGAAATTGAACACATGGCTCACCGCGGGGATATCGAGGCCGCGGGCGGCGACGTCGCTGGCCACGAGCAGGGTCAGCTTGTTGCTCTTGAAGGCGTCCAGCGTTTCCATGCGGCTTTTCTGGTCCATGTCGCCATGGAGCGAGCCGGCCGAATAGCCATGCCGCTGCAGCGAGCGGGCGAGGGTGGCCACGTCGCGCTTGCGGTTACAAAAGATGATGGCATTGGTCAGCCCTTCGGACGCATCGATCCGCTCCCGCAGCGCTGCGCGCTTCTCATCGGGCTTGGACGACACTTTCACCAGTTTCTGGTCGATCGTATCGGCGGTCGAGGCGGCACGTGCCACCTGCACATGCACGGGGTCCTTGAGGAATTTCTTGGTCAGCCGCTCGATCTGCGGATCCATCGTGGCCGAGAACAGCATGGTCTGGCGGCGGGGCGGCAGGCGCGAGCAGATCTTTTCAATGTCGTCGATAAAGCCCATGTCCAGCATGCGGTCGGCCTCGTCGATGACCAGGATTTCCACACCCGTTAGCAGGATCTTGCCGCGGTCGAACTGGTCCAGCAGTCGCCCTGGCGTCGCGATCAGCACATCGACGCCGCGATCGAGCTTCTTGTTTTGGTCCTCGAAGCTCACGCCACCTATGATGAGCGCCATCGAGAGCCGATGGTTCTTGCCGTACTTTTCAAAATTCTCGGAGACCTGCGCGGCCAGTTCGCGCGTTGGTTCGAGGATCAGCGTGCGGGGCATGCGTGCGCGGGCGCGGCCGTTTTCGAGCAGTGTCAGCATCGGCAGCACGAACGATGCCGTCTTGCCGGTGCCTGTCTGCGCGATGCCGATCAGGTCTTTTTTCTGCAGCAGGTGCGGGATGGCCTGCGCCTGGATTTCGGTTGGTTTGGTGTAGCCGGCTGCGGTCACCGCATCGGTGACTTTGCTCGAAAGGCCCAGCCCGGAGAAGGTATCGGTCAAGTCGGTCGTTCCACTCAAGGATGCTGTCCGGACTGCGGCGGGCAGGATTGCCTGGGTCGCGCGACCGGTCATCGGAGGTCAACTGGCGCAATCCTTCACGGATCGTGCCGGTGTGGGTGCCAACCAATCAACGAATTCCTCAGCACCCTCGGCTCGGGCATTGCTGGCCCGGTAAATACCGGCCTCATGCCCGCCGGCTACCCAGGCGCTGCGACGGCAAACTTTGCCTGCGCGCACTTGGTACTCTACCGGCGGCGCGGACCATAGCGCAAAGCCCCGTTCTGTCAATGTTTTTGGCCCTGCGCATCCGCAAAAGCGTAAACGCGCCCTTCCCGGGGGAACGCTGCAACCGACGCTGCGTTGGTCCTTGGCGTCAACTGGAGGGTCTCATGCACAACAAATTCGAGCTGCTGGCACGCTGGGGCTATGCCGCCCGCGGCATCGTTTACGCTGTTCTCGGCGCGCTCGCCCTCTGGGGTGCAGGCACCGCCGCGACCACCGAAGACGCCCTGACGACCGTTCTCGCCCAGCCTTTCGGCCGCATCCTTCTTGGGCTCGTCGCCATCGGCCTTGTGGGCCACGTGCTCTGGCGTCTGGCCCAGGGCGTGCTGAATGCCGATCACGTCAAGAACGACGCCAAGGGCGTTGTCGGGCGCCTGGCCAGCGTTGGCAGCGCAGTGGTGAATGTCGCTCTGGCCTTCACGGCTGCGAGCATGGCGCTCGGTAATGGCGCAGCTTCTGCATCAAGTTCGGGCGGCGAGAGCGAGGCCACGGCATCCGTCCTGCAGCTTCCGTTAGGCAATGTCCTTGTCGGCATAGCCGGCCTCGGCTTGATCGTCGGCGGCCTTATCCAGGTCTGGCGCGGCCTCTCCGGCGATTATCAGAAGCGCATTGTCCTCCCGTCCCAGCACCGGGCAGCGGTGCACGCCGTTTGCGCCACGGGTCTATCGGCGCGCGGCGTCTTGCTTGCGGTAACCGGCGGGTTTCTTATCTATGCCGCTATCACTGTGGATCCGGATCAGGCAGGCGGCCTTTCGGACGCGCTCGACTGGGTGCACGCGCTGCCCTTTGGTAACATGCTCTATACTCTCGCCGCGGTCGGTCTCATGGCCTTTGGTGCCTACAGCATTATCCAGGCCCGCTATCGTCAGGTCGACGCTCCCGATACCGGCGACATCCGCCGCACTGCATCGCGCATACCCGGCATCCCGACCTAGATATCGAGGTCGGTTACGAAAGCCGCGTTTTCCTGGATGAATTCGAACCGCGCCTCGGGCTTGTTGCCCATAAGCCGGTCGACAGTGTGGCGCGTCGCATCGCGATCATCGAGGATCTTCACCTGAAGCAGGGTCCGCGTCTTGGGGGACATCGTAGTCTCGCGCAGATGCGCGAAGGGCATCTCGCCAAGACCTTTGAATCGCGTGGTCTCCACCTTGCCCTTGCCGGTGAACTCCGTGGCCATCAGTTCGGCGCGATGCGCATCGTCGCGCGCATAGAGCGTCTTGCCGCCCTGGCTTATGCGGTAGAGCGGGGGCAGGGCGAGGTACAGGTGTCCGTTTTCGATCAGCCGCGGCATTTCCTGGAAGAAGAAGGTGATCAGCAGTGACGCAATATGCGCGCCGTCCACGTCGGCGTCGGTCATGATGATGACCTTGTCGTAGCGGATGTCGTCCTCGACGAAGCGATCACGTGTCCCGCATCCAAGCGCCTGGATCAGGTCGGCGATCAGCTGGTTGGCGGCTAGCTTGTCACGGCTGGCGCCGGCCACGTTCAGAATCTTGCCACGCAGCGGCAGCACGGCCTGATTGGCGCGGTTGCGCGCTTGCTTGGCCGAACCGCCCGCCGAGTCACCCTCGACGATAAAGATTTCTGCGCCCTGCGCCGCGTTCTGGGTACAATCCGCCAGCTTGCCGGGCAGCCGCAGCTTGCGCGTGGCGCTTGCGCGGTCGATTTCTTTTTCCTTGCGGCGGCGCAGCCGTTCTTCGGCGCGGTCAATCGCCCAGTCGAGCAGCTTGCCTGCCTGCTGTGGCGAGGCCGCAAGCCAGTGGTCGAAAGCGTCCCGTAGCGCCGTCTCGACGATGCGCGTCGCTTCACCTGAGGCCAGCTTGTCCTTGGTCTGGCCCACGAATTCCGGTTCGCGCACGAACACCGACAGCATGGCCGCGCAGCTCGTCAGCACGTCCTCCGCCGTGAGATTGGCCGCGCCCTTGTTCTTGGTCAGTTCGGCATAGTTCTTCAGCCCGCGCAGCAGCACCATGCGCAGCCCGGCTTCGTGCGTGCCGCCATCGGGCGTTGGCACCGTATTGCAGTACGACTGCACCCCGCCATCGCCGATGGTCCAGGCAATCGCCCATTCCACCGAGCCGTGACTTCCCGGCCGGCCACTGCGTCCGGCGAAGATCTCGTCGGTGATGCGCGTCTCTCCCTCGATCCGTGCGGTCATGTAGTCCTTGAGACCGTCGGGATAGTGGAACACGGCCTTGGCTGGCACGTCGTCGCTGGCAAGGCTTTCGTCGCAGCTCCAGCGCAGCTCGACGCCGCCGAACAGGTAGGCCTTGGCCCGGGTCATGCGGAAGATGCGACCGGCCGAGAAATGCGCCGTCGGCCCGAAGATCTGCGGATCCGGGTGGAAACGCGTCGTCGTGCCGCGACGGTTCTGCACCCGCCCCACATTGACTACGTCTTCGACCACCAGCCCGCGTGAAAACTGGATCCGGTAGAGCTGCTGGTCGCGCGCCACTTCCACGACCATGTCGTCCGAAAGCGCGTTTACCACCGACACGCCCACGCCATGCAGGCCGCCTGATGTCTCATAGGCCTTGCTGTCGAACTTGCCGCCGGCGTGGAGCACCGTATGGACGATCTCAAGCGTCGACCGGTTGGGAAATTTCGGGTGTTTCTCCACCGGGATGCCGCGCCCGTTATCGGTAACGGTTATGTATCCGTCGGCGCCCAGGTGCACCTCGATGCGCGTCGCGTGGCCGGCAATGGCCTCGTCCATCGAGTTGTCGATCACCTCTGCGAAGAGGTGGTGATAGGCGTTGACGTCGGTGCCGCCGATATACATGCCGGGGCGACGGCGGACTGGTTCAAGTCCTTCGAGAATCTCGATATCGGACGCGCCGTAAGCTTCCGGCGCAGCCGCGGCGGAACGCGACGCAGGCTTGGCCGGTGCGGTCTCCTTGGGCTGTTCAGGAATGGGAGCGGCGCTTCCGAAAAGATCTGACATGCACTTTCCAATTGGTTCGGCCCGAATCAGGCAGGTCCGTTCCCTAGCATATAGCAAGCATTTCCGCGGGTCCGGCCACCGTGGCAATTCCCACAAGCAAGGCCGTCATGGGGACGTCAACCGGAACGGGACCGGAACCTTGCCCCGCCACGACGGCGACAGCTTCGAAATCCGAATGAGACAGTTTCGTCCCAAGATAGGGCGCAATGTTTACGCCTCGTTTCCTTCTTGAGAGCACTTTCTTAAGTGCGTCCTGATAGAAATGTGGACATACGGTTTTTGTCTGGAGTTGCCGTATGCGAGCCGAACAGCCGGGTATTGCGTATCAATCGGTCGAGGTTGGCTCTGCACCTGTCGGATATTGGCCGATTGCCGGATTTGAAAGTATTGCGTACCGGCTGGCCAATCTTCGTATTTCGCGTTTCGGCGCCCTGATGGGCGTCAGTCTCCTGTTCTATCTTGCATGACCTGACTTGCGTTGCTTCGGCAGCGCGGTTAGGTATTTGCCATTCGTTTTGGTCCGTATGAGGGAGGGCTGCATGACTGTGTTTCAGACGCATCGTTCCCGTGGACCCGTCCAGGCCCTGTGGCAGCAGCTGCAGGGCTGACCAGCCGGTCCGGACGTAACCTCTCCGTTTCCGATCCTCTGGTTTGCCCCTCATGCCGCCTTGGCCAATGCCAGGACGCCGAATTGACGGCAATGGCGCCCATCAAAATGGCGCCGATCCAGTGAGCAGATTACATGGGCACGATCAGCCTCAAGAACGCCGGCCACCGTGCAGGCGACCTTCTTTTCTCCAGTCTCGACCTCGTTATCGCCGATGGCGACCGTGTCGGTCTCGTCGCTCCGAACGGCCGCGGAAAGTCGACCTTGCTCCGGGCCATGGCCGGCCTCGCCGAGCTTAGCGAGGGGAGCATTACCCGTTCAAGAGGCCTCACCTTGGGCTATGTGCCTCAGGAAGTTCCGGATGTGGCCCTGCCGCAAACGCTCTCGCGCTTTGTCGCCTCGGCGCTTGATGCCGCGACACTCGATGCCGAAGGGTGGCGTGTCGATGTTGTCCTCGATGAAATGGCCATTCCCGCCGCGTTCCGAGATAAGCCACTCGCCGAGCTCAGCGGCGGCTGGCAGCGAATGGCCCTCCTGGCGCGCTGCTGGGTGACCCAGCCTGATGCCTTGCTGATGGACGAGCCGACCAATCATCTCGATCTTGGCCGCATCATGATGCTCGAGGAGTGGATGAGTTATGCGGCTCGCTCTCTGCCGGTCGTCATCGCCAGTCACGACCGTGCCTTCCTCGACGCTACCACCAACCGGACACTGTTTCTCCGGCCCACCGAGCAGGTCTACTTGCCGCTGGCCTATTCGGCGGCCCGTGCTGAACTCGATCAGATCGATGCAGCCGCGCAGGCGCAGCGCGACAAGGAGCTCAAATACGCCACCCAACTGCGCAAGCAGGCGGCCAAGCTCACAAATGTCGGCATCAACTCGGGCAGCGACCTGTTGGTCGTCAAATCCAAGCAGCTGCGCGATCGCGCCGAAAAGATCGAAGCCCAGGTGCAGGACGTCCATCGCGACCGCACTGGCCTCGTCAAGCTGAGCAATAGTGGTGCGGACGCCAGGGTCATGATGGCTTTTGACGACGTCCCGATAGCAACGCCCGACGGCCGGGCGCTATTCACTGTCGACAAGCTCCACATCTTCCAGGGCGATCGCATCGTGCTTCTGGGCCGAAACGGCAGGGGCAAATCTCAGTTTATGCGCGTCGTCACCGAGGCCTTGGGCGGTGGAGCACCCAAAGGGTTGCGGATAAGCCCGCAATTGACGCCTGGCTACCTCGACCAGGCTCTGGCGTGGCTGCCTCTCGAATCTTCGCCGCTCGAATACATCCTGCATCGCTTCGACGAGGGAGACCGCCGCACCATCGCCCTCCTGGCAGGTGCCGGTTTTCCGCCGGACCGCCAGACGAAGTCGATCCGCACCCTGTCGCTGGGGCAGCGCGCTCGCGTGGCGCTACTGGCCTTGCGTCTGGAAAAGCCTAACTTCTACCTTCTCGACGAGCCTACCAATCATCTCGACATTCCGGGGCAGGAGCAGCTGGAAGCCGATATCAGGGAGCAGGGGGCAACGACCATCCTTGTCACCCACGATCGTGCCTTCCTGCGTGCCGTCGGCACGCGCTTCCTGTTGATCGACAGGAAGAAGCTGGTTGAAGTGGATGGGCCCGAAGAATTCCTCGCCGATCAGGCGTCGTCGTAGGGGTTCATCTGGCCGTCGGAGCCTTCACCAACACCATTCCGCCCTCGGACCTGATCCGAGGGCCACTCGAGGCGCAGGCATCACATTAAATGGGCGCCTTGATAGGCCAACTGGGCACTGAAGCCCTCAGACCAGTTTGAGCCGGGCAGGGGACATCACTGCCCGGTTCTTGCCGGAAGCCTTGGCGCGATAGAGCGCACGGTCGGCCATGACCAGCATCTGGTCCAGCGTTTCGCCGCCTTGCCGGTGATGCAGGCCGATGCTGATGGTCAGCTTGTAGCCCGGCGGCAGCCCCGGGATGTGTCGCATGTCGAGCGCTGCCGCGGCAGCGCCTGCGATATCCTGGAGCTGGGATGCCGAGGCCCGCCGGAAAAAAAGCGCGAACTCCTCGCCGCCGATTCGCCCGACGAAATCGGCCTGTCCATGCTCTCTGAGAGCCCTGCCCACCGCCTCGATGACATTGTCTCCAATTGCGTGACCAAATTGGTCGTTGACCTGCTTGAAGTCGTCGATATCGGCAATCATCAGCGCGCCGTCCGTCCGGCTGGCGTTCATGGCGGTCGATGCGGCCGTCTCAAAACCCCGGCGATTGAGCAGGCCCGTCAGGTGATCGTGGTCCGCCTGCTGGCGGAGGTCGGCGACGATCTCGAGTGCCAGCGCAAAGACGAAAACCGCGACGATGAAGATGGACAGCAACGGAGTAAGTCCAGAGACCGAACTCCAATAGGCGGAGCGGTCGACGCCGCCGGCGCTGTTGAGCGGCAACATGCCGGAAAGCGCCATGACCAGCCGAATGACCGATATGGCGCCACCCAACGCGACCACGGCGACGAAAAGCTGGTCGGCGCGGCTCCGCACGCCTGCGCCTGCCATTCTGGTGATCGTCAGCACGCTCAGTCCGATGAAGCTGCAGTTCATCAGGACGATGCGCGATATCGTCGATGGCGCGACCAGTGAAAAATAGAGAAAGCCGCAGAGGGAGAACACGGTGATGATGCCGTATCCCCAAAGGGGAACCTTAGCCTTCACGCGAAGTAGCGCGCTGACGCAGGCAAGGATGACCGCGGCAAAGAACAGCGCATTGCCTGCGTAGTTGATGCCACCGGGCGCGCTGAACAGCGCCCATTCCTGGGTGATGAAGGCTAGGCCTGCATAAAGGAACGCCACGCTGAGTGGGAAGAAATGGGTATGGCGCGGCCACCGGTGCCAAAGCAGCGCCACCACGATCGAAAACGACAGCGCGATGATCGGATTCAGCAATGCGAGATAGAACTGATCCGACATGCCCCCGCCCGATCTGTCAGAAACGCGCGAACTCTAGTCCAGCAGGCAATAACCAAAGCTTAACCAGCGCCCTCGCTTGCGCAGGAACGCTGGTGAAATCCCTGACCTGGCAACAGTTTGCCTCATCAGTGGTGATGTTGGTGTTCCGGCATCTGCTCAAGATCGTGCTTGGTCCACAGCGTCACCGCATGGACGTGGCCATTCTCGTCGCGCATGAAGTCGAGGCTAGCCATGCCCACCGCTACAGGTTTTGCGCCGATGCCGAGGAACCCGCCGATATCGATGATGACCTGCGCGCTGGGGCCTTGCCCGTGCAGGTGCGAGACCTTGCCGATCTCCTGGTTATCGGCGCCGTAGATGGTGGCGCCGCGCAGCGTCGCTTCGGACATTTCACTGGCTTGAAGCCTACGATGGTGGCTGTGGTCCAGGGTTGGATTGGTGGTCGAGACGCTCTCGCCACGGCCGTTCTGAAGGTTGGGCATGGC
Organism: Devosia lucknowensis; assembly: GCF_900177655.1. NCBI lineage: Bacteria > Pseudomonadati > Pseudomonadota > Alphaproteobacteria > Hyphomicrobiales > Devosiaceae > Devosia > Devosia lucknowensis. The sequence continues at coordinate 964,514 of NZ_FXWK01000001.1, forward strand.
CTGTTCCAACCGGTCGAGCGCATTGGTCACACGCAGGGCCACCTGCGGATCGTAGTCGTGATCCGGCGCCGTGCGCTCATAGTCGCGCAATTCGTCGGTCGTTATTCCTGCTTCGGCCGCGAATTGGTCGGGGTCGATGCCAAGCGACAGGCGGCGGTTGTGGTCGCCTTTAGGCTGGTATGGAGAGTCGGACGTATACTGGGTCATGGCAGTTCTCCTTGTCTGTTGGAGAAATCGCTACCGGCCCGGTTTGGTTCATCTGCTACCCGACGTGCCCGATCACAAAGCGGCAAACAAAAAGGCCGCCCGGAGGCGGCCTTTACGATGTTTGCGGGGCACCAGCTTAGTGGTGATGCTCTTCCGGCACGTCGTCTTCATCGGCCTGGATGAGCTTTGCCAGTTCTTCGCGGGTCATCTTCTGGTCGGTAACCTTGCCCAGATCGATGATGTGATCGACGACCTTGTTCTCGAAGATCGGGGCGCGCAGCGAGGCCAGCGCCTGGGGGTTCTTGCGATAGTAGTCGTAGACCTGCTGTTCCTGGCCGGGGAAGCGGCGGACTTCGGCGATCAGCGCCTGCTGGTGCTCTTCGTCGCTGACCTGCACTTCGTTCTGGTTGCCGATTTCGGCAACGACCAGGCCCAGGCGGACGCGGCGCTCGGCAATACGCTGGTATTGTTCCTTGGCGGCTTCCTCGGTCGTGCCTTCGTCTTCGAAGGACCGTCCATGATGCTCGATCTCGTGAACGACGCGCTGCCAGATGGTGTTGAATTCGGCGTCCACCAACTGGGCCGGCACGTCGAACTTGTGACCATCGTCCAGGGCGTCGAGCACCTGGCGCTTCATGTGCTGGCGGCCCATCGAGGAGAGGGCGTTTTCCATCTGCTCGCGGACGGCCTTGCGCAGGGCAGCGACGTCTTCGAGACCGAGGCGCTTGGCGAAGTCGTCATCCAGTTCGCCGGCATTCGGGCCGTCGACATGCAGGACGTTGACGTCGAACACGGCGTCCTTGCCGGCCAGTTCCTTGTTCTGGTAGTCCGCGGGGAAGGTAACCTTCACTTCGCGGGTGTCGCCCTTCTTGGCGCCGATCAGCTGCTCTTCGAAGCCGGGAATGAATTCACCCGAGCCGACGGTGAGATGCGCATGGTCGGACGAGCCGCCGTCGAATTCCTTGCCGTCGATCTTGCCAACGAACGAAAGGCCCAGGTAGTCGCCGTTCTCGACGACGCCATCGTCACCCTTGTTGGTGTAGCCGCGGTTCTGCGCGAAGACGCGAGCGACTTCCTTTTCGACTTCCTCGTCGGCGATCTCGACCACGGGCTTGTTCAGCGCGACGCCCTTGATGTCCATCAGGGTCACGGCCGGCAGCACTTCGTATTCGACCTCGAACGCCAGGTCCGACTTGCCGTCGAGCACGTCGTTGATCACGGTCTGGTCCTGCGGCAGGTCGACCTTGGGCTGGGCGGCGGCGCGCTCTTCGCGCTTGTCCAGCGTGTCGGAAACCGTCGAGTTGATCGCGTCGGTCATCACTTCGGACATGGCCGAGCGGCCATAGACCTTCTTGAGATGCGCGGTCGGCACCTTGCCGGGGCGGAAGCCCTTGATGTTGGCCTGGCCCTTGAGCTCCTCGAGCTTGGCGTCGAGGCGCGAATTGAGGTCCGCTGCCGGAATGGTGACGCTGAGCTTGCGCTTCAGGCCTTCGTTGAGGGTCTCAGTTACCTGCATTGGGGTTTATCCCGTATTGGTTCATCTCGTTCGGCCGAGGCCGCTTGGTGCGGGTGAGAGGACTCGAACCTCCACGCCTTGCGGCGCTGGAACCTAAATCCAGTGCGTCTACCAATTCCGCCACACCCGCACGGGTCCCCGTCGGCCGGGTTGGCGATGCATCTATATGAAGTGTCGGGGCCAGTCAAAGCCTAGCTTGGCGTTTTGGCGGGAATGGCAAAGACCTTTTGGATAAGGCCGTCCGCGACCTCGAACATGACGGCCGTTTCCATCGGCTCGGGTCCGAGGCCGTGGATCAGCTCGTGGTCGATGACCGTATTGCCGACCACCATGCGATTGACCAGTTCCGCCCGCAATCCCGCGTGCACGAACCGGTTGTTGGCGTAATGCGCTCCGGATGCCGCCTTGCCGTCCAGCACCAGCGCCATGTCCGGCAGCCGATAGCTTTTCACGCTGTCTGCGAACACCGAGAGAAAGCGCGCCAGATTGCGCTCGTTATACGCATCGAACTGCAACTCCACGCATTGAAGTGCCGATAATTTGGTCATTTGGATCTTTCCTGGAGTTCAAGATCATTGCTTGATTGCTCAATAATTGTGCAGACTGCTGTCAAATAGCTCATGTCACTACTGGCGTTGCGCTTGCGGCTGGATTGTGTACCCAAATAAATGCTTGAAAAATAGGACCTTTTAGCTCTCAGGAGCAGCTGGCACAGCCCATGCATACAAAGTCGCCGGTAACTGCCGAAAAGGCCATTGGAGGCATAAGTGAAAAAAATCGAGGCTATCGTAAAGCCGTTCAAGCTGGACGAAGTCAAAGAAGCGCTGCAGGAAGTTGGCCTGCAGGGCATCACCGTGACCGAGGCCAAGGGTTTCGGGCGCCAGAAGGGCCATACCGAGCTCTATCGCGGCGCTGAATACGTCGTGGATTTCCTGCCCAAGGTTAAGGTCGAGGTTGTATGCCCCGATGACCTGGCCGAGAAGGCCATCGAAGCGATCCGCGCGGCTGCGCAAACTGGTCGCATCGGTGACGGCAAGATCTTCGTCTACTCCATCGAGCAGGCTATCCGTATTCGTACCGGCGAATTCGGCGACGACGCTCTCTGAGGCCCTTGCCTCAAAAGCCACTCGCCACAATCAGAAACAAGCATTCCGTTAGACAGGGGAAGACCTGATGACCACCGCAGCCGACATTATCCAGCGCATGAAAGACGAGAACATCAAGTATCTCGACGTGCGTTTCACCGACCTGCGCGGCAAGCTGCAGCACGTCACCATGGACGCGTCGGTCGTCGACGCTGACATGTTCGAAGACGGCGTTATGTTCGACGGTTCCTCGATTGCCGGCTGGAAGGCCATCAACGAGTCCGACATGGTCCTGATGCCCGATCCGAATTCGGCCTATATCGACCCGTTCTTCGCCGCCTCGACCCTCGCCATCAACTGCGACATTCTCGAGCCGAACACCTACCAGCCCTACAACCGCGACCCGCGCTCCATCGCGAAGAAAGCCGAAGGCCTGGTCAAGTCGTCAGGCGTTGGTGACACCGTCGTGTTCGGTCCTGAGCCCGAATTCTTCATCTTCGACGACGTCAAGTACTCGACCTCCACCTACAAGGTCGGCTTCCAGGTCGATGCTGCCGAACTGCCGACCAACAACGACGCCGACTATGAAGGCGGCAATAACGGTCACCACATCGGCATCAAGAAGGGCTATTTCCCGGTCCCGCCGCTGGACAGCGCCCAGGACATGCGCGGTGAAATGCTCGAAGCCATGGGTCAGATGGGCATCATCATCGAGAAGCACCACCATGAAGTGGCCTCGGCCCAGCACGAGCTCGGCCTCAAGTACAAGCAGATGATCGCGTCGGCCGACGACGTGCTGATCTACAAGTACGCCGTCCAGCAGGTTGCCAACGCCTATGGCAAGACCGCGACCTTCCTTCCCAAGCCGGTCTACGGCGACAATGGATCTGGCATGCACTGCCACATGTCGATCTGGAAGGACGGCAAGCCGCTCTTCGCTGGTGACCAGTATGCCGGCCTCTCGCAGGAATGCCTGTGGTACATCGGTGGCGTCATCAAGCATGCCAAGGCGATCAACGCCTTCACCAACCCGACCACCAACTCTTACAAGCGTCTGGTTCCCGGCTTTGAAGCGCCCGTGCTGCTGGCCTACTCGGCCCGTAACCGTTCGGCTTCCTGCCGTATCCCCTTCGGCCAGTCGCCGAAGGCCAAGCGCGTCGAAGTGCGCTTCCCCGATCCGCTGGCGAACCCGTACCTGGCCTACACCGCGCTGCTGATGGCCGGTCTCGACGGTATCAAGAACAAGATCCACCCGGGCGACCCGATGGACAAGGATCTCTACGAGCTGCCCAAGGACGAGCTCAAGGATATCCCGACCGTTTCCGGTTCGCTCCGCGAAGCTCTGGACAACCTCGACAAGGACCGCGATTTCCTCAAGGTCGGCGGCGTCATGGATGACGATTTCATCAACGCCTATATCGACCTCAAGATGCAGGAAGTCCTTCGTGTCGAAATGACCCCGCACCCGGTCGAGTACGAAATGTACTACTCCGCCTGAGTGGATACAGTCTGGAATGAGGAAGGGGCCTTCGGGCCCCTTTCTTTTTGCCGGTCATCGTTGCTGAGGCCGGGCTGCCATCCGTTTGCGCAGTGTCTCAGGCGGTCTTCGAGCTGCGGCGCATCACGTCCCGCCATTCGTCCGGTGCGCCCAGCAGCCCCTCGATGCTTTCGGCGTTCTGCGGCTCGAAGAAGCGCACGGCAAACCCGAAATCGAACAGGCGTACGACCTCGCCCGTGACGCGGCCGACCGTAACGATCTCACCGACAGCCGGCTGGAAAGCCGCCGACACGGCAGCGCCGGAAATGGAATAGTCCACGATCAGGCAGGGCTGCGACCAGTTGTCGGGGCGCGCAATGACGGTGCGCGGATTGCTCGGCATGACGCGGCTGGACGCGCGCCTGTCGCTGCTCGCGGTCCAGAGCTTCTCGCTGAAACTGGTGATGCGAGCATTGAGCGCGTCCCGCTCCTGGCCGGTTTGGTCGAATGTCAGCTCGAAACCGTCGTCATACTGGCGTGTCACATGGCCGTTGAGCGTTCCGAACGAGGCAAAGCTGGTCGAAACCTGTTCGCCCAGTTGCGGAATGACAGGCGCCGTGAGGCGCAGGCTGTCGCTCCCGATCATCCTCAGCCGGCAGGCGAACAGGTTTATGCCGGGATGGCTCGACTGCGCGCCGATCACATATCGTCCCGCAACGGTGGCAATGCCATGCAGCGCAATTGTTGGACGTTCCATAACTTCTGACACGGCCGACCTCCATCGGATAACGCCAGAACCATGGAGATGTCCCGTCAACGCGACCTTGCCCGGTTACTTCGTATTTTATCGATGCCGCAATCTGTGATCGCCGCGTGCTGAATGCAGGGTAAATGCCGCAGTCAGCGAAATTGCGCGCCATAATAAGCCAAACGGTGCGCGCCCTAGTAACGGCAACGTTGCAGGATTTGGATCAGTCCGCCGGCAACTTGATCAGGGTCTCGAGATCGTCGAAGTCCGGCGGCTGGATGAACTGCAGGGCGAAGCCGACTTCGAGGTGCCGCACCACGCGGCCAACGATGCGTCCCAGTGCCATCGGCATGCCCAGCTCCGGCCAGTAATGCGCCGAAACTGCCGCGCCCGAACGAGAGACGTCGATCACGAAGCACGGTAGCCTCTGGCCGTCCGCAAGCACGATCGTGCTGCGCGGGTCGCGCGGCAGGATGCGCCGGTGTTCGCGCTTGTCGGGCACCTGCGCGTGAATATGTTTCTTGTGCCAGTCGATCTTTGCCGCCAGCTTTTCCCGTTCGCTGTCCGTCATCTGCAGGTCGGTGACAAACCCTGATGCCAGCCGTCGGGTAATCTGGCCGCGCAGGATACCGAACTCATTGAAGTGGGCCGAGACGGTTTCCCCCTCCTTGCCCACGACCGGGCCGACGCAAACCAGCATCCGCGTCGAGATCGAGCACAGGCGGCAGGCATAGACAGGTATCTTGTCCTCGGCGCTGTTCCGGCGATCGGGCAGGGCATAGCGTCCCGCAAGGGCGCCGATGAACCTGACGTCGTGGAACTTCTGCGGCGCGCGCGGACTTTCGTCAGCGAATGCGGCTGTTACCGACAAGGGCTCCCCTCCCAATTGCCAGCTATTAAATCGATACACTACGGAGGACTTCTTAAGGAGTTCTCCCAATGCATGTTCAAGTGAACCGGGCAGCCGTAAATTTGAGCCTAATGTGATCTGATCAAGTTTTCTCATCTCAAGATTGAATCGAATTCCATGAACGCTGCGTCTTCGGAAGTACTGCTGACCCCGGCCCAGATGGCGGACGCAGACAGCGCTACTATCGCCTTGGGCACGCCGGGCGTTGAGCTTATGAAAGCGGCGGGTCGAGCCGTTGCCGAGCACATTGTCCGCCACTACGCCCGGGGCTCCGTGCTGGTGCTGTGTGGTCCCGGTAACAATGGCGGCGACGGTTTCGTGGTCGCGCGCTTGCTGCAGATGGCGGGTTGGCCAGTCCGTCTCTGGCTGTCCACCAGCCCAGACCGTTTGACGGGCGATGCGGCGGTGATGGCGTCGCGCTGGACAGGCGAGGTGGAGCAGGGGAGCGTTGCCGAGCTCTCTGGTGTCCACATCATCGTGGACGCGCTGCTTGGAGCAGGCCTCGACAGGGACGTCACCGGTGCGCTCTCCGGCTTGATCAAGGCGGTGAACGCCTCCGGATTGGCCGTGGTCAGCATAGATGTGCCCAGTGGGGTAGACGGCCTTAGCGGTGCGGTCAGGGGAACGGCTGTTCGTGCTTCCGACACCGTGACCTTCTTCAGGCTCAAGCCCGGGCACCTTCTGCTTCCGGGGCGCGATCTGTGCGGACAGGTCCATTGCGCTCCGATTGGAATTCCCGATTCGGTCCTCGACGCCATCCGGCCGCTCGTCTGGCGCAACGGCCCGCTGATATGGTCACTGCCCGTCCGCAAGGCGGACCAGCACAAGTTCCAGTCGGGGCATGTTGTCGTCGTGTCCGGCGCACCCTTGCAGACCGGAGCGGCGAGGTTGTCGGCCCTCGGCGCCTTTCGTACCGGTGCCGGCCTGGTTACGCTTGCCGGAAGCTCGGCCGCTTTGATGGTCCATGCCAATCATGTGACGGCCATTATGCTGCATGCCGCCGAAACACCGGATGACCTTGCCGCCTTCGTCGGCGACAAGCGCATCAATGCGGTCGTTATCGGTCCTGCGGCAGGCGTCGGCCGGGACACCAGGGAACGCGTCTTAGTGCTTCTGCGCTCGGGCGCCGCCGTCGTGCTCGATGCCGATGCCCTCACGAGCTTTGCTGATGATCCGACGACTCTCTGGTCGGCCATCGAGGCGCGCCGGGCGCCCGTCGTGCTCACGCCGCACGAAGGCGAGTTCGGCCGTCTCTTCCCCGACGTCTCGGGAGACAAGCTTGGCCGCGCCCGTGACGCATCCCGGCGCTCCGGCGCGATCGTCATTCTCAAAGGAAGCGATACTGTCATCGCCGCGCCCGACGGTCGGGCGGTCATCAACGACAACGCCCCCCATTGGCTGGGCACGGCAGGGGCGGGCGATGTTCTGGCCGGCATCGTTGCGGGCCTGCTGGGGCAGGGCATGGATGGTCTCGAGGCCGCCAGCGCCGCTGTCTGGATCCACGCCGAGGCTGCCAATCGCTTCGGCGGCCCCGGAATGCTGAGCGAAGACTTGCCCGCCAATGTGCCCCTCGTCCTGAGAAGCCTCGTTCCCAACGACCGCCCTCCTGCCATCGGCTGACGCAGCACCGCATTTCCCTGTCTGGTAAGTGCTTGCCGAAGTTCGAGGGTAGGCCTACATCAGGCGTCACCCAGGGCCAGGCCGCAGCACGCTGCCATCCCGACCCATGCGGCATGTCCAAATGGAGCGGACCTATGAACAAGGCGCTGGTCGTGATTCTCGCGGCGGTGATGCTCGATGCCGTGGGTATCGGGCTGATATTCCCCATTCTCCCAGCGCTGCTGCGCGAAGTGGGCCATACCTCCGACATTTCCACGATCCTGGGCGTGATGCTGGCTCTCTATTCTGCGTGTCAGTTTTTGTTCTCGCCGATTCTCGGCGTGCTCAGCGATCGCTTCGGGCGGCGTCCGGTTTTGCTTGTCTCACTGGCGGGTGCCGCAATCGACTATATTGTCATGGCCTTTGCGCCCGAGCTTTGGCTGCTCGTCATCGGCCGCGCCATTGCCGGGGTCACCAGCGCCAATATGGCCGTCGCCACGGCCTACATCACCGACATCTCGACCGAAGAGGAGCGTGCGAAGCGGTTCGGCCTCTTCCATGCCATGTTCGGCGTGGGCTTCATTATCGGGCCGGTGCTCGGCGGCATTCTCGGTGACATCTGGCTGCGCTCGCCCTTCCTGGTGGCCGCGCTGCTCAACGGCATCAACTTCGCTCTGGCCCTGTTCGTCTTGCCCGAATCGCGGCCTGGCCAGCGCGATGCCCGCTTCACCTGGAACACCCTCAACCCTTTCAAGCCGCTGGCCTGGGCCTTGACCTTTAAGGCCTTGATCCCCTTGATGGCGATCTACTTCATCATGAATCTGGTGGGGACGGTCTATGGAAGCACCTGGGCGATCTTCAGCGAGGACAGCTTCCAGTTTAACGGCATGATGATTGGTCTCTCCCTGGGCGCCTATGGCATCTGCCACGCCCTGGCACAGGCCTTCCTGACGGGGCCGGCCGTCGAAAAGCTGGGCGAGCGCTGGGCGCTCATCGTCGGCATGGGCTTCGAGGGCGGCGCAATGCTGACGCTGGCCTTTGCTTCACATGGCTGGATTCTCTTCGCCATGGCGCCTGTCTTTGCCTTGGGGGGAATCGGCATGCCGGCATTGCAGTCTTTGACCACGCGCCAGGTCGATGCCGACAGGCAGGGACAGTTGCAGGGCGTTTTGGCGAGCCTTGTCAGCCTGGCTTCGGTTTTTGGTCCGCTTCTGTTCAGTTCTGCCTATCACGGACTGCGCCCCAGCTGGCCGGGCGCGATCTGGCTGGTCGCCATCGGCATCTATCTTCTGGCCTTGCCCCTTATGGTATCGCTCAGGCAGCGGCGGATCGCGTCACCCACTCAGGCCTGAGGCAAAGCGGGGACAACACCCGGCAATCCCGGCTTTTCCGCTTATCCGGGCTTGCAGGGGTCGATTTTCCGGTCCATTAACAGTTTTGCACCGTCGGGCAGCCGAAAACCCCCGGATTTCCTTGCGCTCAGCGCAGAATCGCAAAAGGTTGTCGGCGTTTTCGTTCGCCAGAGACGGCGGGCATTCACTGTGAGGAAACGCTATGAACAAAAACGATCTGGTTGGCGTCGTTGCCGACAAGGCTACGATCACCAAGGCACAGGCCGCCGAAGCGGTTGACGCAGTGTTCGAAGCCATTACTGCTGCTCTCAAGGGCGGCGACGAAGTTCGTCTGGTCGGTTTCGGCACCTTCGCCGTTTCCCAGCGCAAGGCTTCCACCGGCCGTAACCCTGCCACCGGCGCCGAGATCCAGATTCCGGCTTCGAACCAGGCTAAGTTCAAGCCCGGCAAGGGCCTCAAGGACGCGATCAACTAAGGTTGCCTCCTGCCTTAATCGGCAACCGGCCCCGAGCGGTTCCCGCCGGGGCCTTTTTCATATTCGCATTTGCCTGTTGACGGGCAGGGGCGGGCACCCTAATCAGGGCGCCATTCCACCCAAGGCTATAACGGCCCGGGGGCGATTAGCTCAGTTGGTAGAGCGCCTCGTTTACACCGAGGATGTCGGCGGTTCGAGTCCGTCATCGCCCACCATTTTTCGTGCTGCGGGCAATCTCCCTCCTCTTATTCTCTGGCCGGTGTCTGATGTTGCTCGCGTTCCGCTTGAGCAAATTGGCCTTACCCGCTGTGCAAGACGCATTTTCCACAGTGCCGTCATTGAAAATGTCTCACCTGGCATTTCGCTCGCTTGACTTCATTTATGGGTGCCAGTACATGGACGCCACGTTGCGCGAACGACTTGTTCGCAAGCGCTGCGGGAGTAGCTCAGTTGGTTAGAGCGCCGGCCTGTCACGCCGGAGGTCGCGGGTTCGAGCCCCGTCTCTCGCGCCACTTCTTTTGAAGTGGAACCGCAGTCTGACGATTTCGGACATGGCCATGCGTCTGTTCGCAAGCGCTGCGGGAGTAGCTCAGTTGGTTAGAGCGCCGGCCTGTCACGCCGGAGGTCGCGGGTTCGAGCCCCGTCTCTCGCGCCACCCTTTCTCAATGAAATCATTGCTTTGAAACGGTTGGCGCCGAATTGTCGGCGATGTCATTTCGCCGTGAGCCGCTTGCCCCTGCTGTAACTTTGGGCGCAGCTTGACCGTATATGCTATCGCACGATCAGCATGAGGTCCGTCGATGCCCACGCCGTCTTTCTCCGAACCCATCCGCCGTCGCCTTCTTCTCGGCCTTGCCGCGCTTCCAGCCTTGTCGCTCCTGCCATCCCTGCAGCGGGTAGCGGCGCAGGAAGCGCCGGTCGTGATTCCCGCGCCTGCTCTGGACCTTGACGAGGCGGGCACCACTGCTACGGCAACCTTCGCCGGCGGGTGTTTCTGGGGCGTCCAGGGTGTGTTTCAGCGCGTCAAAGGCGTGACCAACGCGGTTTCCGGTTACTCAGGCGGGGCTGCCGAGACCGCAACATATGACCTGACGACGCGCGGCGACACCGGGCACGCCGAAACGGTCGAGATTACCTATGATCCGCGGGAGGTCAGCTATGGTGAGCTGCTCCATGTTTTCTTCTCGGTCGCCCACAATCCGACTCAGCTGAACTTTCAGGGCCCAGACCGCGGCACCCAGTATCGGTCGACGATCTTCGTACGCACCAAGGAAGAAGAAGACGTCGTGCGCGCCTATATCGCCCAGCTCGACGCCACTGGCCTGTTCGAAGGCCCCATTGTGACGACGATAGAGCCTTTCGAGGCCTTCTATCCCGCTGAACAGTATCATCAGGACTTTCTGACCCTGAATCCCTCGTGGCCCTACATCGTCGTGCACGACTTGCCCAAGATCGCGGCGCTCGAGGCGATCTTTCCCGACAAGTTCCGCGCTGAACCTGTGCTGGTGGGGACCTTGCCGGCCGCATAGCTTCCAACTGTGACCCATCGGCAACATCGGAAGGGCGCCTCATTCTGGCCCTCTCCAGGTCGGCTTTTCGCCGCCAAAGCCCAGCAAAACCGGGCTGGCGACCGACAGCACCAAGACGGAAATCCTTCCCCAAACTGGCCTGTCGCGAGCGGAAAGCCGTCCAGGAACCGTCGCTTTCGACGTGGCGTTTCCTTTTCACCAGACGGTCCAGAATAAAGGAATACAGCGATGCGTATCGCAAGCACTCTTGCAATTGCAGCTCTGGTCAGCGCCGCGCCCGTTGGTGCTGCCATGGCCGCCGACCTGATCACTGTGCCCACCTCGACTCAGGCCGAACTGCCGATCGTCGAGGACGTCGGCTTCGACTGGAGCGGCTTCTATGCTGGCGTCCATGGCACTGCCCAGAACGGCTCCGTCAGCGGAACTCAGTACGGCGTCGGCATTCAGGCGGGCGTCAACGCTCAGTTCGACTTCTACCTACTCGGCGCTGAAGTCGCGGTGAGCGGCCTCGCCGCGAACGACACCGTCGGCGAAACCACCTACGGCCAGGTTCTGGGTCGCGCCGGTCTGGTAGTCTCCGACAACGTGCTGGTCTATGCAGCCGGTGGTTACGGAATCGACCTCGGCGTGCCCGAAGAAGAGGATGTCCTCGTGGGCGGCGGCGTGGAGCTCGCGGTGACCGATGCGATCTCCGTTCGTGCCCAGTACCTTCACGGCTTCCCGGTTACCGGTGGCAACACCAAGGACCAGTTCACGGTCGGCGCCAGTTACCACTTCTAAACCAGGCGACATCAAGGATCTCGACCGGCCCGGTGCGAAAGCATCGGGCCGGTTGTGTTTTGGGCCGAACTGTGTCAGCTACGCGGCGTACTCCGCTACCTTGGCGCCGCAAATGCGACGCGGAATCGCGGAGTTCGGGGCGTTTTGCCAGGATTTGTATCAAATTGAACCAATTCGGTTGTGTTCCTGCAACACCTGCCCGGAAATGGTCATGAAATCTTATCCGCACCGCCAAAATTGGTCGCGCCAAGCCTTGCCACACGCGAAAGCCTCAGGCATCTATCGGCCGACTACGGTTAACTCTATGGGAGTGCAAGACATGTTTGTACGTTCTCTGGCTATCGGCGTTTCCGCCGCAGCTCTTCTGGTTGGTGGCGCTCAGGCTGCTGACCTCATCATCCCGACCACCCCGCAGCCGGTTTACGAAGCTGCTGGTTTCGACTGGGAAGGCCTGTACGTCGGTGCTCGTCTCGGCGGTCAGTTCGTCGGCACTCAGGACTACGGCGTGATCGCTGCTGGTCCGGCTTCGACCTACGGTGTCATCGGCGCTGCCGCTGGCGTGAACTTCATCCCGGTCGACCCGATCCTGCTCGGCGTTGAAGTCACCGCTGACTACATGTGGAACTCGGCTGAAGCCCCGACCGCAACTGGCGAATTCTTCGCTAACCTGCGTGTTGGTGCTGTCGTCACCGACAACGCTCTGATCTACGCAATCGGTGGTCTTGGCTTTGCCAACACCGGCGCTGGCTCGGTTGGCGTTTACCAGCTCGGTGGTGGTGTTGAATTCGCCGTCACCGACGCGATCACCGTCCGCGGTGAAGTTGTTGGCCAGGGCGACTTCTCGTCCGTTGGTGCCGACTCGTTCTTCGAGTCGACCAAGGCCACCGTCGGCGTCTTCTACCACTTCTAAGTTTGAAGAAGCGTGGGGGCGGAAACGCCCCTTCGCCCTCAATCTTGCAGCCCATTTCGGCGGACCGATTCATCGGTTCGCCGTTTTGGTTTTGGGGGGTGTGGCGACTCTGCCACATGCGGTGTGTGAAACTTCGGCGAAGTATTGAGCTGAGTTGAGGCATGTTGCGGCGCAGCAGACTCTCTGGCACATACTTGCCATATTCTCCAATTCCTGAGGCTCAATTGACCCTTCGCGCACTTGCTCTTGGCGTTTCGCTCGCCGCTCTCGGTTCCGTCGCTGCTTCTGCCGCCGACCTGATCATCCCGACGACCCCTGAGCCGATCATGGCTGCTGCCGGTTTCGATTGGGATGGCATCTACCTCGGCGCCCATGGCGGCGGTTTTTCCTATGGTGACAACGGCGCTGCAGCCACCACCAGCGGCCTGATCGGTGCCGTTGCAGGCGTCAACTTCATCGTTGCCGACCCGATTCTCGTCGGTCTCGAAGTCGGCGTCGATCAGTACTGGAACGCTGCCGGCAACGGCCAAGTCTACTACTTCAATCTCAAGGCCGGCGCTGTCGTCACCGACAACGTGCTGCTCTACGCCCTCGGTGGCGTAGGCGTTGACGTCAATGCTGGCGTGAACACCGGCGTGTACCAGCTCGGTGGCGGCGTCGAGTTCGCAGTGACCGACGCGATCACCATCCGCGGTGAAGTTCTCGGCCTCGGCGATTTCACCGATGGTGCCGGCGACCAGTTCTTTGAAGGCGCTCAGGCAACCGTTGGTCTCTTCTACCACTTCTAAGATTACGGTCTGCCGCGGACGCTAGTGCGCGGTCTGAACCTGTACTTATATTTCGGCGGACCGATTCTTCGGTTCGCCGTTTTGCTTTCCAGGGCAGGGCACTCGGCGGTTCCTGAATCTCTCCGTCGGTACCTGGCTTCGGTTTCCAATTCCGCCCTTTTTCGGCTCACCAAAATCGCTTTCTGTAGCGGAAATAGCGTTGTGCGCCGTCGCATTGCAGCGGATTGGACATCCTGTTTACATGATTATTTTGATCATATTTTCTTTCCCTTGAAACGTTTGGGGGGAAGGTCTAAGCCGTTCCGCATCACTGGCGCGTCGGCCCACTCGCCCCAATTGCTCGTGGCCCTTGCGCTTCTCGACCGCCCTGGTCGGCAAGAAATTTAGGCTGCCGCATGACTGAATTGCTCAGCAATTATCTGCCCATCGTCATCTTCATCGCCCTTTCGGCCCTGATCGGCGGCGCGCTTCTGGTGGCGCCCTTCCTGGTGGCCGTGAAGCGCCCGGATCCGGAGAAGGTCTCCGCGTTCGAAGCCGGCTTCGAGGCCTTCAGCGACGCTCGCATGAAGGTGGACGTTCGCTTCTATCTCGTGGCGATTCTCTTCATCATCTTCGATCTGGAAGTGGCTTTCCTCTTCCCCTGGGCGGTCGCGTTCCGCGATGTGGGTTGGTTCGGCTTCTGGTCCATGATGATCTTCCTGGGCGTGCTGACCATCGGCTTTATCTATGAATGGCGTAAGGGAGCTCTGGAATGGGATTGAGCCCGTCCAGTTCGACACTGGTTACCCCGCGTCCCACGGGCGCAATCGATCCGGCGACCGGCAAGCCTTTCGGCGCTGACGATCCGTTCTTCGCCGGCGTGAACAACGAGCTGGCTGACAAGGGATTCCTCGTCACCACCGTCTCTCAGCTCATCACCTGGGCCCGCACGGGTTCGCTGATGTGGATGCAGACGGGTCTGGCCTGTTGCGCCGTCGAAATGATGCAGATGTCGATGCCGCGTTACGACATCGAACGCTTCGGCGCCGCGCCGCGCGCCTCACCGCGTCAGTCCGACGTGTTGATCGTTGCCGGCACGCTGACCAACAAGATGGCCCCGGCGCTGCGTAAGGTCTATGACCAGATGCCCGAGCCGCGTTACGTCATCTCCATGGGCAGCTGTGCCAATGGCGGCGGTTACTATCACTATTCCTATTCCGTCGTGCGTGGCTGCGATCGCGTATTGCCGGTGGACGTCTACGTTCCTGGCTGCCCGCCGACGGCCGAGGCGCTGCTCTATGGCATTCTGCTGCTGCAGAAGAAAATTCGCCGCGACGGCACGATCGAACGGTAAGGCAGGGACATGGACGAAACAGTTGTTGTCGAGCCGGTCTCCGTCGATCCGCTCGTGGCGCTTGGTGAGCACGTGACGGCATCCCTTGGTGATGCTGTGATTAGCTTCGAGGTCGCCTTTGGTGATTTGACGGTCAGCGTGGCGCGCGATTCCATCGTCAATGTGGTGACATTCCTGCGCGATGATCCGAAATGTCGTTTCATCAGCTTCGTGGACGTCTGCGGCGCCGACTATCCGGCGCGCGAGTTCCGTTTCGATGTGGTCTATCACTTCCTCAGCCCGCACCTGAACCAGCGCATCCGCATCAAGCTCGAAGCCGACGATGTGACCCCGGTGCCTTCGATCACCGATGTTTTCGCCGGCGCCAACTGGTTCGAGCGTGAAACCTACGATCTTTACGGCGTGCTGTTCTCCGGGCATCCCGATCTGCGCCGCATCCTCACGGACTACGGTTTCGACGGTCATCCGTTGCGCAAGGACTTCCCGCTCACCGGCTTCGTCGAGGTTCGCTACGATGAAGAGCGCAAGCGGGTTGTCTATGAGCCGGTGACGCTGGCCCAGGAATTCCGCTCGTTCGATTACCTGTCGCCTTGGGAAGGCACCGATTACGTGCTGCCTGGCGACGAGAAGGCGAAGAACTGATGTCCGAAGTCGACGTTCGCAATTTCACCCTCAATTTCGGCCCCGTGCACCCATCCGCGCATGGCGTGTTGCGCATGATTCTCGAGCTCGACGGCGAGCTGGTCGAGCGTGTCGATCCGCATGTCGGTCTTCTGCACCGCGGCACCGAAAAGCTGATCGAATACAAAACCTATCTTCAGGCCGTTCCGTATTTCGATCGCCTCGACTACGTGGCCCCGATGAACCAGGAGCACGCCTTTGCCCTGGCCGTCGAGCGCATGCTCGATATCGAGGTCCCGCGCCGTGGCCAGCTGATCCGCGTGCTCTATGCCGAGATCGGCCGTTTGCTCGCGCACCTGATGAACGTGACCACCCAGGCGATGGACATTGGCGCGCTGACCCCGCCGCTCTGGGGCTTCGAGCAGCGCGAAAAGCTCATGGTGTTCTACGAGCGCGCTTCCGGCGCCCGCATGCACGCAGCCTATTTCCGTCCCGGCGGCGTCCATCAGGACCTCCCCCAGGCACTGGTTGATGACATCGGCACGTTCTGCGAGGAATTCCCCAAGGCGCTTGCGGACATCGACAAGCTCCTCACCGGCAACCGCATCTTCAAGCAGCGCAACGTCGATATTGGCGTCGTACCGCTCGAGGAAGCCTGGGGCCGCGGGTTCTCCGGCGTCATGGTCCGCGCTTCCGGCGCGGCCTGGGACCTGCGCAAGAGCCAGCCCTACGATGCCTATGCTGAAATGGAATTCGACATCCCGGTCGGCTCCAACGGCGACTGCTACGATCGTTACCTGATCCGCATGGAAGAAATGCGCCAGGCCAACGAAATCATGAAGCAGTGCGTTGCCAAGCTGAACGCACCCGATGGCAAAGGTCCGGTGTCTTCAAGCGACGGCAAGGTGGTCCCGCCCAAGCGCGGTGAGATGAAGCAGTCCATGGAAGCGCTCATCCACCACTTCAAGCTCTACACCGAGGGTTTCAAGGTTCCGGCCGGCGAAATCTATGCCGCCGTCGAAGCCCCCAAGGGCGAGTTCGGCGTGTATCTGGTGTCCGACGGCACCAACAAGCCCTATCGCTGCCATATCCGCGCTCCGGGCTTCGCCCATCTGAGCGCCATGGATTATCTGTGCCGCAAGCACATGCTGGCTGATGTGACCGCGATCCTCGGGTCGATTGATATTGTGTTCGGAGAGGTGGATCGCTGATGACTACGCGACGCCTTGCAGACGAGTCGGTTCAGCCGGCCAGTTTTGCGTTCAATACTGAAAACCAGGCCTGGGCTGAAAAGCGTATCGGGCTCTATCCGGCTGGCCGCCAGCAGTCCGCTGTCATTCCGCTGCTTATGCGGGCGCAGGACCAGGATGGCTGGGTGACCCGCGCGACCATCGAAACGGTCGCCGAGATGCTGGATATGCCCTATATCCGCGTCCTCGAAGTCGCGACCTTCTACACCCAGTTCCAGCTTCAGCCGGTGGGCAAGAATGCGCATATCCAGGTCTGCGGCACCACGCCCTGTATGTTACGCGGCGCTGAGGGGTTGATCGAGGTCTGCAAGTCGAAGATTCATCCCGAGCCGCACCATCTCAATGCCGATGGCACCATGAGCTGGGAAGAGGTCGAATGCCTTGGCGCCTGCGTGAACGCGCCGATGGTCATGATCTATCACGACGTCTACGAAGATCTCACGCCCGAGCGCATGGAAGAGATCGTGGACGCCTTCGCCGCCGGCAAGGGTGACACCATCAAGGCGGGCCCGCAGATCGAGCGTCAGACCTCGGCTGCTTTCGGCGGCCGCACCACCTTGCTCGAGACGCCATCCGCGACGCGCGAAAAGTTCGTGCCGCCGCCGGCACCTGAAGCGCCTGCCGCTGCTGCCCCGGCCGCAGCGCCTGCCGCTCCTGCTCCTCAGCCGGCTGCATCGCCGACGACGGCTGCACGACCCAAGGATGTTGCCGAGGAAAACGCCCCGGCCATTAAAGGTACGCCCAAGCAGGCCAAGGTCAGCCAGTCCAAGGCCGAAGCCGAGCGCGCTGGTGCCCGTGCCGAAGCCGGTGCGGACGGCAAGCCCAACACGGCGATGCGCGAAGGCGCTACCGGCGCCGAGTCCCGGGGCGAGGCCATCGATGATGGCAAGGCAGTGGGCAAGGCCAAGGCCAGCGCTCCCGCCGCCGATGGTGCTTCGGCAACCGTCAAGAAGACCAAGCCGGCCATCAAGGCGCCCGCTGCCGACCCCAAGGAGGTGTCGCCGACGGCCGAAAAGGGTGGCGAACTTCAGCCGCTTTTCGAGCGTCCCGAAGGCGCCGCCGACGATCTCAAGCTGATCTCCGGCGTCGGTCCGGTCATCGAGCGCAAGCTCAATGCCCTCGGCATTACCCGCTATGACCAGATCGCCAGGTTCAAGAAGGCGGACATCGCCCGTGTCGACGATGCGCTGAACTTCAAGGGCCGTATCGAGCGCGACGACTGGCTTAAGCAGGCCAAGGCTCTCGCTGCCGGTGGTGTCGAGGAATATCGCAGGGTGTTCGGAAAGGACCCCCGCTAAATGACCACGCGCAAGATCGACTTCAAAGCGCTGACCATTAAGGACTACGCAGTTGCCGTGGTCTATGTGGTGCTGGCGACTTTCGTCGTGACGGGCGCGGAAATGGTCTTCGGTTTCACGCTGCCGAGCTTCGTTGCCTCGGCGGTTGGGGCAGCGATCGGTGTTGCTGCCTGGATTATCTTTTTGTTGAAGCGGAACAGCTGATCATGCTCGCTGACAAGGATCGCATCTTCACCAACCTCTATGGCCACCACGACTGGCGGCTGGAGGGCGCGCGCGAGCGCGGTGGTTGGGTCGGAACCAAGGAGTTCATCGACCAGGGGCGCGACTGGATCACCAATGAAGTCAAGTCCTCCGGTCTGCGCGGCCGCGGTGGCGCCGGTTTCCCGACTGGCCTCAAGTGGTCGTTCATGCCCAAACAGAGCGACGGTCGCCCGCATTACCTTCTGGTCAATGCCGACGAGTCCGAGCCTGGCACCTGCAAGGACCGCGAGATTCTTCGCCACGACCCGCATCATCTGATCGAGGGGTGCCTTCTGGCATGCCGCGCCATGGATGCGCATCTGGCGTTCATCTATGTGCGTGGCGAATTCATCCGCGAGCGTCAGCGTCTTGAGGAAGCCGTCCAGGAAGCCTACGACGCCAAGCTGATCGGCAAGGACAATGTCCACGGCTGGGACCTGGACATCATCGTCCACCATGGTGCCGGCGCCTACATCTGCGGCGAGGAAACCGCGTTGATGGAATCGCTGGAAGGCAAGAAGGGTCAGCCCCGTCTTAAGCCGCCATTCCCGGCCGGCATGGGTGTGTATGGCAATCCCACCACCGTCAACAACGTCGAGTCCATCGCCGTCGTGCCTGAAATCCTGCGCCGCTCCGGCGCCTGGTTCTCCTCTATCGGCCGCCCCAACAACGTCGGCACCAAGCTTTTCATGGTTTCGGGCCATGTGAACAAGCCGGCCACCTTCGAGGAATCCCTGGGCGAGAGCTTCAAGGACATCATAGAAAAGCACTGCGGCGGCATTCGTGGCGGCTGGGACAACCTGCTCGCCGTCATCCCCGGCGGCGCATCGTGCCCTGTCGTCAAGGGCGAGGACATGATGGACGCCATCATGGACTTCGACGGCATGCGCGAGAAGAAGTCGAGCTTCGGTACCGGCGGCATGATCGTCATGGACAAGTCCACCGACATCATCAAGGCCATCTGGCGCATCTCGGCTTTCTTCAAGCACGAGAGCTGCGGCCAGTGTACGCCCTGTCGCGAAGGCACGGGCTGGATGATGCGTGTCATGGACCGCATGGTGCAGGGCCGCGCCCAGAAGCGCGAAATCGACATGCTTTTCGAAGTGACCAAGCAGATCGAAGGTCACACCATTTGCGCCCTCGGCGATGCAGCCGCGTGGCCGATCCAGGGCCTGATCCGCAATTTCCGCCCGACCATCGAGGCGCGGATCGAGCAGTATACCTATTCATCCACCAGCGACGGCGCTGTTCCGTCCATCGCTGCGGAGTAAGTTTGATGGCCAACATCAAGGTCGACGGCCAGCTCGTCGAAGTTCCCGATCACTACACCCTGATGCAGGCTGCCGAAGCTGCCGGCGCGGAAATCCCGCGCTTCTGCTACCACGACCGCCTGTCGGTCGCCGGCAACTGCCGCATGTGCCTCGTCGAGGTGAAGGGTGGCCCGCCAAAGCCGCAGGCAAGCTGCGCCATGTCGGTCAAGGACCTGCGTCCCGGCCCGAACGGCGAGCCGCCTGAAATGTTCACAAACACGCCGATGGTCAAGAAGGCCCGCGAAGGCGTGATGGAATTCCTGCTGATTAACCATCCGCTTGATTGCCCGATCTGCGATCAGGGCGGCGAGTGCGACCTGCAGGATCAGGCCATGGCCTATGGTGTCTCCGGCTCGCGCTTCTTCGAAAACAAGCGCGCTGTCGAAGACAAGTATATGGGTCCGCTGATCAAGACCTCAATGAACCGCTGCATTCACTGCACGCGTTGCGTCCGCTTCACCACTGAAGTGGCCGGCATTTCCGAGCTGGGTCTTCTGGGCCGCGGCGAAGATGCAGAGATCACGCCCTATCTCGAACGCGCGCTCACCAGCGAGCTGCAGGGCAATGTCATCGATCTCTGCCCGGTCGGCGCGCTGACGTCCAAGCCCTACGCCTTCAATGCGCGTCCATGGGAACTGAACAAGACCGAATCTATCGACGTCATGGACGCCGTGGGCTCGGCCATCCGCGTCGATAGCCGTGGCCGCGAAGTCATGCGCGTACTGCCGCGCATCAACGAGGCCATCAACGAAGAGTGGATTTCCGACAAGACGCGCTTCATCTGGGACGGCCTCAAGAGCCAGCGCCTCGATCGCCCCTACGTACGCAAGGGTGGCAAGCTCCAGCCTGCCTCGTGGGAAGAAGCACTTGCTGCCGTCGCGGGCCGCATCAAGAAGGCCGGCAACAAGGTCGGCGCCATCGCCGGTGACCTCGCAGCCGTCGAGGAAATGTACGCCCTCAAAGGGCTGCTCGGGTCGATCGGCTCGGGCATGACTGATGTGCGTCCGGCCATGTCCGGGATCGATCCGTCGATGCCGCGCTCGGCCTACCTCTTCAACCCCACGATTGCGGGGATCGAACAGGCTGACGCCATCCTCATCATCGGCGCCAATCCGCGCAAGGAAGCGGCGCTCATAAACGCCCGCATCCGCAAGACCTGGCGCGCCACCAATCTGCCGATCGCCGTAATCGGCGAACAGGCCGACCTCACCTACGCCTACGAATATCTCGGCTCGGGCTTCGAGACGCTGGCCGATCTGGCCGCCGGCAAGGGCGCCTTTGTTGAGACGCTCAAGAACGCCCAGCGTCCGCTGATCATCGTGGGCGAAGGCGCTGTTTCGCATGCCTCGCTGGGCAAGCAGGCGGGTCGCGACACCATTGCGCTCGCCTCCAGGCTGGCCTCGGGTGCGAACGTGGCCGATGGCTGGAACGGTTTTGCGCTCCTGCACAACGCGGCCAGCCGCGTCGGCGGCCTCGACATCGGCTTCGTGCCGCATGATGGTGGCGTCTGCTCGGCCGACCAGATCGCCCTCGCCGGCAAGGGGGAACTCGACGTCCTGTTCCTGCTTGGCGCCGACGAATACGATACCTCCGCCATGGGCAAGGCCTTTGTGGTCTATATCGGCTCGCATGGTGACAAGGGCGCCCATCGGGCCGACGTTATCCTGCCGGCCGCGACCTACACGGAAAAGTCGGGCACCTATGTCAACACCGAGGGCCGCGTTCAGGTCACCACCCGCGCCGTGTTCCCGCCGGGTGATGCCAGGGAAGACTGGGCGATCATTCGCGCGCTCTCCGGTGCCATTGGCCAGCCGCTGCCCTACAATTCCCTGGCGCAGCTGCGCTCTGCCATCTATGCGGAGTTCCCGCATCTGGCCCGCATTGACGAGATTGCCGCCGGTTCGGCCGGTGATATCGCCAAGCTCGCCAAGGCCGCCATCAAGACCAAGTCCGCGCCTTACGCGTCGATGGTCACGGACTTCTATCTCAGCAATCCGATCGCTCGCGCCTCGGCGACCATGGCCGAATGTGCCCAGATGGCTGCCGGTCTCAAGCAGGCAGCGGAGTAGGGGAGCACAATGGACTTCATTCTCTTGGCCCTCGACTACTTGCTGGGCATCCCCTTCCTCGGTTGGGGAAGCCAGATCGGTTTCGTCTACAAGGCTCTGGCGCTGCTCGTCGGTCTGCTGATTTTCACGGCCTTCATTCTGCTTGCCGACCGCAAGATCTGGGCGGCCGTGCAGATGCGTCGCGGGCCCAACGTCGTCGGCCCCTTCGGACTGCTGCAGTCGTTTGCCGACCTTCTCAAGTTCGTCCTCAAGGAAGCCGTTATTCCGGCTGGTGCCGACAAGGTGCTGTTCCTTGCGGCACCGCTCATCACGGCTACCTTGGCCCTCGCAGGCTGGGCCGTGGTGCCGGTCGACAATGGCTGGGCAATGGCCAACATCAATGTCGGCATCCTCTATCTGCTCGGCATTTCTTCGCTCGGCGTATACGGCGTCATCATCGGTGGCTGGGCGTCCAACTCCAAATATCCGTTCCTCGGTGCGCTCCGCTCTGCCGCACAGATGGTCAGCTACGAAGTCTCCATCGGCCTCGTCATTATCACCGTGCTGCTCTGCGTCGGTTCGCTCAACCTCAACGACATCGTCATCGCGCAGCAGGAAATGGGCCTTGCCCATGCTTTGGGCGTGCCGTGGCTGAGCTTCCTCAACTGGTTCTGGCTGCCGCTCTTTCCGATGTTCGTGGTGTTCTACATCTCCGGTCTGGCTGAAACCAATCGTCCGCCCTTCGATATGGTCGAAGGCGAGTCCGAGCTGGTTGCCGGCTTCATGACCGAGTATTCGGCCACGCCATACCTGCTGTTCATGCTGGGCGAATATATCGCCATCCTGCTCATGTGCGCCATGACCACCATCCTGTTCCTGGGGGGCTGGGCCGCGCCGATCGACCTGCCGCCCTTCACCTGGATCCCGGGCGTGATCTGGTTCTTCATCAAGGTAAGTCTCGTCTTCTTCATGTATGCAATGGCCAAATCCATCGTACCCCGTTACCGCTACGACCAGCTCATGCGGATCGGCTGGAAGCTGTTCCTGCCGCTTTCCCTGATCATGGTCGTGATCGTCGCTTTCGTCCTGCAGCTCACTGGCTGGGGCTGGCACGGAGGAGTTGCCTGATGCGCGTCGGACAGATCGTCAATACGCTGCTGCTGCGTGAATTTGTCGGGGCGTTTTTCCTGGCCATGCGGTATTTCTTCGGCGCAAAGCCGACCGTGAATTACCCGTTCGAAAAAGGTCCGGTATCGCCTCGTTTCCGTGGCGAACACGCCCTGCGCCGTTATCCGAACGGCGAAGAACGCTGCATTGCCTGCAAGCTGTGCGAGGCCATCTGCCCCGCTCAGGCCATCACGATTGAGGCCGGTCCGCGCCAGAACGACGGCACCCGTCGCACTGTGCGCTACGACATCGACATGGTGAAGTGCATCTATTGCGGTTTCTGCCAGGAAGCTTGCCCGGTCGATGCCATCGTCGAGGGTCCGAACTTCGAATTCGCAACTGAAACGCGTGAGGAACTCTATTTCTCGAAAGAGAAGCTCCTCAGCAATGGCGACCGGTGGGAGCGTGAAATCGCTGCCAATCTGGCTGCCGACGCGCCTTATCGCTGAGAGGGAAGAGCATGACCCTTCCGCTGTTCTTCTTCTACGTCTTCGCCGCGATCACCGTGGCGTCGGCATTCATGGTCATCTCGGCGCGCAATCCTGTGCATGCTGTGCTGTTCCTCATTCTTGCCTTCGTCAACGCCGCGGGCCTGTTCATGCTGGCCGGGGCCGAGTTCCTCGCCCTGCTGCTGATCGTGGTCTATGTGGGTGCGGTCGCCGTGCTGTTCCTGTTCGTCGTCATGATGCTCGACGTCGATTTCGCCGAACTCAAGTCCGGTCTTCTCGCCTATGCGCCAGTGGGCATGCTGGTGGGTGGCGTTCTGTTTCTCGAGCTTCTTCTTGTGGCGGGCAGTTTCGTCATCGCGCCGGACGTCGTGGGGTCAGGTGGTCTGCCGATCGATGCCACCATGGACAATACGCGCGCGCTGGGTCAGGTGCTCTACACGCGTTACGTTTTCCTGTTCCAGGGTGCTGCCGCCGTGCTGCTGGTCGCCATGATTGGCGCCATCGTGCTCACGCTGCGCCACCGGACAGGCATCAAGCGGCAGAGTACCGCCGCACAGCTCGGTCGCAAGCCCAGCGAGACGGTGCGCAATGTCAAGGTCAAGAGCGGTCAGGGGCTATAGGGGGTTATCATGGGTCTGGAAATCGGGCTCGGTCATTACCTGACCGTAGCGGCAATCCTGTTCACGCTCGGCGTGTTCGGCATCTTCATCAACCGCAAGAACATCATCGTCATTCTCATGTCGGTGGAATTGATCCTGCTGGCCGTCAATCTCAACCTTGTGGCCTTCAGCGCGCATCTCAATGACCTTCAGGGTCAGGTCTTTGCGCTGATGATCCTCACCGTGGCTGCCGCCGAGGCAGCCATCGGTCTGGCCATTCTGGTCATCTTCTACCGCAACCGCGGCACGATCGCGGTTGAAGACGTCAATATGATGAAGGGCTAAGAGCACCGCTATGATCATTCAGGCGATTGTTTTCCTGCCCCTCATCGGGGCGCTTGTTGCCGGTCTGCTGGGCCGTCAGATCGGGCACCGCCCGAGCGAATTCATCACCACCGGCCTGCTGCTGATCGCAGCGGTGCTGAGCTGGTACGTCTTCATCCCCGTAGCCTTCGGTGATGGCCTGGTCGGCGCCGTGGGCGATGGTCATGCGGCCGTGCTCAAGGTCGAGGTGATGCGCTGGATCCAGGTCGGCGACATGGATCTGCGCTGGACGCTGCGGGTCGATACGCTCACGGCGATCATGCTGGTCGTGGTCAATACCGTTTCGGCGCTCGTGCACCTCTATTCCATCGGCTACATGCACGAGGATCCGCACCGGTCGCGCTTCTTCGCTTATCTCTCGCTTTTCACCTTCGCCATGCTCATGCTGGTGACGGCAGACAACTTCCTCCAGATGTTCTTCGGCTGGGAAGGCGTGGGTCTGGCGTCGTACCTGCTGATCGGTTTCTGGTACACGCGTCCGTCCGCGACGGCCGCTGCCATGAAGGCATTCATCGTCAATCGTGTCGGTGACTTCGGCTTCGCCCTCGGCATTTTCGGCGCCTTCATGGTGCTGGGCCATATCGACTTCGATGGCGCCTTCCACGCGGCCGACGAATTCGCCACCGCGGGCCTCCCCACCATCCAGTTCCTCGCCTGGAACCTCGATGCGATGACCGTTGTCTGCCTGTTGCTCTTCATGGGCGCCATGGGCAAATCGGCGCAATTCCTGCTGCACACATGGCTTCCCGACGCCATGGAAGGCCCGACCCCCGTGTCCGCGCTCATCCATGCCGCCACCATGGTGACTGCGGGTGTGTTCATGGTCGCGCGGTTGTCGCCTTTGTTCGAGACCTCGCCCGTCGCTTTGACCGTGGTGATCATCGTTGGCGCCATCACCGCGTTCTTTGCCGCGACGGTTGGTCTGGTCCAGAACGACATCAAGCGCGTCATAGCCTATTCGACCTGTTCGCAGCTCGGCTACATGTTCGTGGCGCTTGGGGTAGGGGCCTATTCGGCCGGTGTCTTCCACCTATTCACCCACGCCTTCTTCAAGGCCCTGTTGTTCCTGGGCGCCGGCTCGGTCATCCACGCGATGCACCATGAGCAGGACATGCGGAACATGGGCGGCCTCCGGAAGAAGATCCCCGTCACCTACTGGATGATGATGATCGGCACGCTGGCCCTCACGGGTGTCGGCATTCCGGGCACCAGCTTCGGTTTCGCCGGCTTCTTCTCCAAGGATGCGATCATCGAGAGCGCCTACGCCTTCGGTGGCAATGTCGGCTCCTTCGCCTTCTGGATGCTCGTGGTTGCCGCGCTGTTCACCAGCTTCTACTCTTGGCGCCTGGTGCACCTGACCTTCCACGGCTCGCCGCGCGATGCGCAGCATGCCGGCGAAGGCCCGCATCCCGATCCTGCCCATGCCGCTCATGAAACCCATGACGAGCCGATCGACGACAGCAATGCCGACGATCATGCGCACGGTCATCACGACCATCACCATGGTTCGGCCTACGACAATGCCCACGAGTCGCCCAACGTCATGCTGGTGCCGCTTTATGTGCTGGCTGTGGGCGCGGTTCTCGCAGGTGTCGTCTTCTACGGCATGTTCTTCCACGAGGTGGAGCACATCGAACACTTCTTCGCCGGCTCGATCTATGTCGATCATGCCATCATCGAAGAGGCGCACCATGTGCCGCTGTGGGTCAAGTGGAGCGCCACGATCGCCATGATCATCGGCTTCATCACCGCCTACATCATGTACATCCGTCGTCCCGAACTGCCTGCCCGCATCGCGGCCACCAATCCGGGTCTTTACAAGTTCCTGCTCAACAAGTGGTACTTCGACGAGCTCTACAACTTGATCTTCGTGCGTCCGGCACTCTGGATCGGCACCGCCGTCTGGAAGGGCTTCGATGACTGGCTGGTCGACGGCAAGATTGCCGAAGGTCTCGGTCGTCGCGTGCAGAACGTCACCAGCTGGGTCGTCAAGCTCCAGTCCGGCTATCTCTACCACTATGCCTTCGCCATGCTCATCGGCATCGCGGCGCTGCTGACCTGGGCCATCGCGGCCGGGGGACTGATCTGATGACCTTCGAGAACTCCATCCTTACCCTGCTGACCTGGTTGCCGACGCTCGGCGCCGCTGTCCTCATGCTGACGCCCAGGTCCGCGGTCAATGCGATCCGCTGGATCTCGCTGGCCGTGACGACGATCGTCTTCGTCCTCTCGCTGACCCTCTGGCAGAGCTTTGATGCCGCCAATGCCGGTTTCCAGTTCGTGGTCAATTTCGACTGGATCGGCGACTCCATCGGCTACCGCGTCGGCGTCGACGGCATTTCGGTGCTGTTCGTTGTCCTCACGGCTCTGCTGATGCCGGCCGTTGTCGTCGCCAGCTGGGAAGTCGACACCCGGGTCAAGGAATACATGATTGTGTTCCTGGTGCTCGAAACGCTGATGATCGGCGTCTTCACCACGCTCGATCTGGCCATGTTCTACGTCTTCTTCGAAGGCACGCTCCTGCCGATGTTCCTGATCATCGGTATCTGGGGCGGCGCGCAGCGCATCCAGGCCGCCTACAAGTTCTTCTTCTACACCTTCATCGGCTCGGTGCTCATGCTCCTAGCCATGATGGCCATGTATTGGGATGCCGGCACCACCGACATCACCCGCCTCCTTGCGCACCAGTTCCCCACGGGGATGCAGACCTGGCTGTGGCTGGCCTTCTTCGCTTCGCTGGCGGTCAAGATGCCCATGTGGCCGTTCCATCGCTGGCTGCCCGAAGCCCACGTGCAGGCCCCGACGGCCGGTTCCGTGATCCTGGCTGCGATCCTTCTCAAGCTTGGCGGCTACGGCTTCCTGCGCTTCTCGCTGCCGATGTTCCCGGAAGCCTCGGCGCAGTTTGCCAACTTCGTCTTCCTGCTCTCGGTCGCGGCCATCATTTTGACCTCGCTGGTCGCGCTTGTGCAGACCGACATCAAGAAGCTGATCGCCTATTCCTCCGTCGCCCACATGGGTTTCGTGACCATGGGCATCTTCGCGGGCAACGCCCTGGGCATCCAGGGCGCCATGTTCCAGATGATCTCGCACGGCATTGTTTCTGGCGCGCTCTTCCTTTGCGTCGGCGTCATCTACGATCGCATGCACACCCGCGAGATTTCTGCCTATGGCGGCCTCGTCGAGCGCATGCCGCGCTATGCCTTCGCCTTCATGGTTTTCACCATGGCCAATGTCGGTCTGCCCGGTACGTCGGGCTTCGTCGGTGAGTTCCTCACCATGATCGCCGTCTTCCAGGTGAACACCTGGGTGGCCTTCGGTGCCGCCTTCGGCGTGATCTTCTCGGCCGGCTACGCCCTCTGGCTCTATCGCCGCGTCGTTTTCGGCGCGCTGACCAAGGACAGCCTCAAGGGTATCCTCGACCTCAACCTGCGCGAAAAAGTGGTGCTCTATCCGCTTATCGTGCTGACCGTGGTCTTCGGCTTCTATCCGGCCCCGATCCTCGATACGACCGCCGCCGCGGTCGACAATCTGGTCGCGCATTATTCCGAGAGCACGGGCCGCAATCCGGCCGTGGATCTCGCTGACGAACGCGCCCCCCTCGTATACGTCGCGCCTGCCGAAGGCGCGGCCCAGCCGGCCGAAGACCACGCGGCCGAGCCCGCTGCGCATTAGGAGCCTCAAGTGAACTCTGACGTTACCGATTTCGCGAGCCTGGCTCCCGCCTATCCCGAAATGCTCATGGCGGTGGGCGTAGTCGTCCTCCTGCTCGTGGGCATCGTGCTCAACAAGGAGCGCTCGCTCCTGGTCACCTGGCTCTCGGTCGGGCTCCTGGTCGCGACTGGCCTTGTGGTTCTACTGCAGCCGGCAGATGGCGTGGTCTTCAACGGACTTTTCATTGCCGACAGTTTCGGCCGTTTCATGAAGATTCTCGTTCTCGGCGGCGCCGGCCTGGCCCTGATCCTCAGCCTTTCCAATGCCGAGGAGAACGGCGTCCACAAATACGAGTATTCCGTCCTCGCGCTTCTCGCTACGCTCGGCATGATGGTCATGGTTTCGGCCAACGATCTCATGAGCCTCTATGTCGGTCTCGAGCTCCAGTCCCTGGCGCTTTACGTCATGGCTGCCATCAAGCGTGACGACGCACGCGCCTCGGAAGCCGGTCTCAAATATTTCGTGCTCGGCGCACTCTCCTCGGGCCTGCTGCTCTACGGTGCATCGCTGATCTACGGCTTTACCGGCCACACGAACCTGCAGGAAATCGTCGTTGCCATCGCCAATGAGGGCCGCTCCGTCGGTCTGATCTTCGGCCTGGTCTTCCTCCTGGCCGGCGTTGCCTTCAAGATTTCGGCCGTGCCGTTCCACATGTGGACGCCCGACGTCTACGAAGGCGCACCGACCCCGGTCACTGCCTTCTTCGCCATGGCTCCCAAGGTCGCGGCGATGACGCTGATGATCCGGCTGGTCATGGATACCTTCTCGCCCATCACGTCCGATTGGCAGCAGGTTGTGATCTTCCTCTCGATCGCCTCCATGGTATTGGCGGCCTTTGCTGCCATCGGCCAGAAGTCGCTCAAGCGCCTGATTGCCTATTCGTCGATCGGCCACGTCGGATTTGCGCTTGTCGGCCTCTCGTCCGGTACCCAGGTCGGCGTCGAAGGCGTCGCCATCTACATGGCCATCTACGTTGCCATGACCGTCGGGCTTTTCGCCTGCCTGCTCTCGTTCCGCACGGAAGCTGGCTATGTCGAGAACATCGACGACCTTGCTGGCGCGGCGCAGAGCCGTCCCTTTGTGGCCGCCGTCATGGCAATACTGATGTTCTCGCTGATCGGCTTGCCGCCGCTGGCTGGATTCTTTGCCAAGTGGCACGTCTTCCTCGCGGCCATCGAGGCGAACCTCTACGTTCTCTCGGTGATCGGCGTCCTGGCCTCCGCGATTAGCGCCTTCTACTACCTGCGCGTGGTCAAGGTGATGTTCTTCGATGCGCCCGTGAAGCAGTTCGCTGCAGTCCCTGGTGAGCTCAACATCATCATGGGTGTTAGCGGCTTCCTTGTCGTCACCTACTACTTCACCGTCGGCAACCCGCTCGCCAGCTGGGCGCATATTGCGGCCGGAAGCCTGTTCTAGGTGTCGCAGTTCGTCCTCGGACCCAAGGCTCGCGACGCCGGCTACCGGGTTGCGGGCTTTGACGCTATCGGCTCCACCAATAGCGAGGCGCTTGACGCTGTCCGGTCTGGTGATCCGGGCGGCATCTGGTTTGCTGCGGCGCACCAGACGGCAGGTCGCGGTCGGCGCGGCCGCCAATGGCACAGCGTGCCGGGAAACCTCGCCGCCAGCCTGCTGATCGTTCCCGATGCGTCGCCTGATGTCATCGCGACACTGGGCTTCGTGGCCGGTGTTGCGCTCAACCGGGCCTTGGCGTCGGTGCTTCCACAGGGCGTTTTCCGCATCGGTATTGATGGTGCGGACGGGGCCGACGGGCGCTCGCGCATCGCGCTCAAATGGCCAAATGACGTCCTCGCCGATGGTGCCAAGCTCTCGGGCATCCTGCTCGAATCGACCAAGACGCCCGATGGTCGGACGGCCATCGTCATTGGCTGCGGCGTCAATGTTGTTGCGGCGCCCGCCGATACGCCCTATCCAGCGACATCGCTACGCGCACTCGGGGTCGATCGCTCGGCCGAGATTGTGTTCGAGGCGCTTTCTGATGCCTGGGTCGAAGTGTTCGGCCTTTGGGATGACGGGCGCGGCGTGTCTGCCGTGCTCGATATCTGGCGCGGCTCTGCCGCCGGTATCGGTGCACCCGTGGCCATCAGTCAGGATGGTGTGGTTCGCCGCGGCATTTTTGAAACCATCGACTCCTCGGGCCGGTTGATTATTCGCGACGACGATGGCGCGCGACATCCGATCACGGCAGGCGATGTGCATTTTGGGGCAACGGCCAGCGCCCGAAGCTGACCATAACGAGAGGGAAGCGACCGGCGACCATAGATCGCCCGGCGTCAGCCCGGACATAAGGAATAAAAAGACCCATGGCTAAGAACCAAAGGGATGAACTCGTCTTCGTGCCGCTTGGCGGCGTCGGCGAAATAGGCATGAACATGGCCGCCTACGGCTTCGGCCCGGCCAATCGGCGCAAGTGGATCGTGGTCGATTGTGGCGTCAGCTTCGGCGGCCCCGACCTGCCGGGCATCGAGCTGATCATGGCCAATCCCGAATTCCTCGAGGAAAACGCCGACGACGTGCTGGCGCTGATTCTCACCCATAGCCACGAAGACCATTACGGCGCCGTGCTCGACCTCTGGCCCGTCTTCGACAAGCCTGTTTACGCAACCCCCTTCACCGCTGCCATGCTGGCCGCCAAGCGGGCAGGGGATGGCATCGTCGAAAACGTCGACGTCACCATCATGCGCCCGGGCAAGCCCTTTACGGTCGGCCCCTTCACTATCGAGCCGATCAACGTCGCCCACTCGATCCCCGAATCGAATGCCTTGCTGATTACCACCCCGGTTGGTCGCGCTCTCCACACCGGTGACTGGAAGCTCGATCCCACTCCGACCATGGGTGCGCCCACCGATTTCGCGCGCATGGAGCGCATTGGCACTGAAAGCGATCTGCCGCTGGCGCTGATCTGCGATTCCACCAATGCGATGAAGGATGGGGAGAGCCCCAGCGAACAGGAAATCGGCGACAACCTCGCTGCCCTGATCGCCGATGCTCCGCACCGCGTCGCTGTCACCACCTTCGCTTCCAATGTCGGGCGCGTCGTCTCCATCGTCAGGGCCGCGCACAAGGCCGGCCGCGAGGTCGTCCTGTCGGGCCGCTCGCTGCATCGCATCATGGGTATCGCCAGGGAGTTGGGCATGCTCGAAGGCCTGCCCACGCTCCACGATCAGGACATGTACAGGTCGGTGGCGCGCGACAAATGCGTGCTGATCTGCACCGGTAGCCAGGGCGAGGCTCGTGCCGCCATTGCCCGTATCGCCCGTGGCGAACACCCCGTGATCGATCTCAATGCCGGCGACAGGATGATTTTCTCGTCCTGGGCTATCCCGGGCAATGAGCGTGAAGTCATCGATATCCAGAACCTTCTCATTGATCGCGGTATCGAGGTCATCACGGCCGGCGATGCCCTGGTGCATGTCACCGGCCATCCGCGTCGTGGCGAGCTGCAGAAGCTCTATTCCTGGGTCAAGCCCCAGGTTCTGGTGCCCGTCCACGGCGAAGCCATGCACCTTCAGGCCCATGCCCGGCTCGGTCGCGACTCGGGAATTCCCAATGTCTGCGAAGCCCGCAACGGCGACATGGTGCGCCTGTTCCCCGAGCCGATGGCTCACCCCGCCGAAGTGCGCACCGGCGAGCTGTATCTCGATGGACTCGTACTCTGCACGCCCGAGGAATCGGGGGTCAAGGGCCGGCGGCGCCTGTCGTTCGGCGGCATGATCATCGTCAGCCTCTGCGTCAATGGCGGCGGCCAGGTGGTCTCCGGGCCCGATATGATGATCGAGGGCCTTCCCGAAACGGACGACGAGTCGGTCTCCGATCTTATCGAGGACACCATCGCCGGTGTCATTAAGTCCATGCCGGCCAAGCGCCGCAGTGACACCGAGGTCCTCAATTCCGCGCTGTTCAAGGCCATCCGCAACGAAGTGAACGCGTTCTGGGGCAGGAAGCCCAACGTCTCGATCTTCGTGCACCGGGTCTAGCACGGCGCCGCGCCACCCGGAATTTTCCGGGATGGCGCAGACATGTCCACAGGCAGGCTAAAAATCCCGATTATCTGCTTGTGGTTATGAAAGACGTTTGCTACATCCCCACTCGCTTCGGGGCTCTGGCGCCGAAGCTTCTACCACACAGTGCGGTCGTGGCGGAATTGGTAGACGCGCAGCGTTGAGGTCGCTGTGCCGCGAGGCGTGGAAGTTCGAGTCTTCTCGACCGCACCAGTCACTCCGGTGACGAAACAAAAAGCTGCCGCAAGGCGGCTTTTTTGTTGTCTGCGCTTTGGGCCGCGGGCCTGTCCGACCCGCGACCACCGTGCCCCTCACGCAGGTGTCAGTTCGAACACCGGGATGGTCCGGCTCGTCTTCTTTTCGTATTCCGCGAACTGCGGATAAAGCCCGGCCTGATGAGCGTAGATGCGGTCGCGCTCTTCGCCCTCGACGACCCGGGCCGCCACCGGCACGCGCCGAATCGTCGTGCCGTCACCCACGGAGATCGCCGCGTCCGAGTTCGCCACGAGGTTATGAAACCAGTCCGGATTGTGCTCGTCCCCGCCCTTGGACGCGAAGATGTAGTACGGGCCGTCCCCCTCGCGCAGATACATCAGCGGCAGGGTGCGCTCGATGCCGGATTTGGCGCCCACCGAATGCAGCAGTAGCACCGGCGCATTCTTGAAATAGCCGCCGGGCTTCCCCTTGGTGGCGTTGAAGTCGGCAATCACCTGGGCATTGAAGTCGGACATGGAACTGTCTCCTTGTGCAAGCGAGTATGTCACACCCGATATGGGAGCCGCTTTGAGATCCAACAATCGGCTCTACGCAGCAAACTTTCGCGTCACCGCAATCTTGGGCACCTTGAACCCCATGGCGATCCACGCTGCGAGCAGCTTTGCGTAGAAGCCCGCCGTAGTCATGGCGCCAGCGGGCAATGATGCGTCGAGCGTCGTGCCCTCGTCCACGTCACCCGTCTGCGTACGGATCTGCATCGGCGGGCGCTTATCCTCCGGCCACAGGCTGGCGAACAAGCTCACCCAGTGTCCGCCCGAAAATTCGGTAAAAACCGGCGTGCTGCAGCATGTCGTCAGCACCCGACGAGTGGGCGAAGTTTCCGATAGTCGAAATTCGGCAAGGCTGTCGGTTCCGTCGGGAAAGCCGACCATGTCTTTCCGGTACAGCACATAGGGCACGCCGCCGCTCGCGCTTGTCATGGCTCTCGCAATGGGCACGGATGCCAGGCGTCGTGCCGCTTCCCGACACGACCGGCAGTGGCATTCCGCCGTGATGAATGGCTTTCCGGTCACCTCCACATGAAACTGGCCGCATGCGCATGTGAGCGTGTTTCTGGTGGTCATCGTGGATTGGTCTCCTCGGCAAATCGTGTCGCTGAAGCGACGGGTGGTCAATGCTGTTTTCGACACCCGCTCGAGGGTCGGGGCGAAAAATGCGCCCGCATGCCGGAACTTTTGGAGTGTCACAGGTTCGTCACCGAACCTTCAAGTGAACGTCAAGCAAGCTCACTAGACGGGGCGGGCAGGTCGAGGGCCCCTGGGGGCGGGCGGTCTGTGCGCCGCAGCTTTCGGATATTTTCGATCGCTTTCGACCCTTTGGCGGGCGCTCATAAAAAACACGGTCTGGCAGGACTTGGGCGGCCCCCTCGGGGCGCGCACCAAGCCGTTGGGAGACAAGCATGAAGACTCTGAATCGCGTGGGCCTCGTCGCCCTTTCGCTGGCCCTTTCCACCTCGGTCGCGCTTGCGCAAACCGAGGTCACCTGGTGGCACGCCATGGGTGGCGAGCTCGGCACCAAGCTTGAAGAAGTGGCTGCCGGCTTCAATGCATCGCAGTCCGACTATGTCGTGACCCCGGTGTTCAAGGGCTCCTATGCCGAAACCCTCACCGCTGCCATTGCAGCGTTTCGCGCCAACGAGCAGCCGGCCATCGTCCAGGTGTTCGAAGTTGGTACCGGCACGATGATGGCAGCCAAGGGCGCCGTCTATCCGGTCTACCAGCTGATGGCCGACAACAATCAGCCATGGGATCCGGCGAGCTTCCTTGCGCCCGTCACCGGCTACTACTCGGATCCCGAGGGCAACATTCTTTCGCTTCCATTCAACTCGTCCACGCCGATCATGTACTACAACAAGGACGTGTTCGAAGCGGCCGGTCTTGATCCCGAAGTCGCGCCGAAGACATGGGCCGAAGTCGAGAAGTTCTCGAGGCAGATCGTCGACTCCGGCGCCGCTTCCTGTGGCCTGACCACGGCCTGGGTCAGCTGGATCCAGACTGAAAACCTCTCCGCCCTGCACGATCTGCCCTATGGCACGCTGCAGAACGGCTTCGGTGGCCTCGGCACCGAATTCACCTTCAATGGTGAACTGCAGGCGCGTCACTGGGGCAACCTCGCTCAGTGGAGCAAGGATGGCCTGTTCAAGTACGGTGGTCCGGCCGGTGGTGCCGACGCTGCGCCGCTCTTCTATTCGGGTGAATGCGCCATCTTCATGAATTCTTCGGCTGGACGTGCCGGCGTCATCGCCAATGCCACCGGCTTCGAAGTCGGCTTCGCGCCGCTTCCCTACTATGACGACGTCATCGCCGAACCCAAGAATTCGATCATCGGCGGCGCCACCCTTTGGGTGCTCAACGGCAAGTCGCCTGAGGAATATGCTGGCGCCGCGGCCTTCTTCAACTACCTCAGCCAGCCTGAAGTCCAGGCCGACTGGCACCAGTTCACTGGATACCTGCCGATTACCAATGCTGCCTTCGAGCTTGGCCAGGAGCAGGGATACTATGCGGAGAACCCCGGTTCCGACATCGCCATCGAGCAGATCACGCGCGGCACACCCTCGGAAAATTCCAAGGGCATCCGCTTCGGCAACCTGACCCAGGTCCGCGACGTGATCGACCAGGAATTCGAAGCTGTCCTCGGTGGCCAGAAGAGCGCCCAGGAAGCCCTCGACTCCGCCGTTGCCCGCGGCAACGAGATCCTGCGCGAATTCGAAACCGCCAACCAGTAATCCCTGATCGACGGGCCCCGGAGTACATCTCCGGGGCTTGTTGCCGTTTTCCGCCGCAGCGCTGCGTCTGCGCGTCGAGGACTTTTCATGCAGACCAAGCGCACCATCTTCCCCAACAAGGGCTTGCCCTATTTGTTGCTGCTGCCGCAGCTGGCCATCACCCTCGTCTTCTTCATTTGGCCGGCACTGCAGGCGGCGAAGTCTTCATTCGAGCGCGAGGATCCCTTCGGTTTCCGTACGACCTTCATTTGGTTCGGCAACTACACCAAGTTGCTGGCCGATCCGATGTATCTCAACTCGCTCTGGCGCACCCTCGTTTTCGCCCTGCTGGTGACCGTCATCGCCATGAGCGTCTCGCTGGTTCTCGCCGTCGCCGTGAACCGCCTGATCCGCAGCGGCCGTGTCTACACCACCATGCTGGTCTGGCCCTACGCCGTGGCCCCCGTCGTTGCAGGCATTCTGTGGTGGTTCATGTTCAATCCCTCCATCGGCATCCTGTCCTATGTTTTGCGCCAGCTTGGCATTGAGTGGAACCACCGCGTCAATGCCGATCAGGCCATGATCCTCATCGTGCTCGCTGCCAGCTGGAAGCAGATTTCCTACAACTTCCTGTTCTTCCTCGCCGGGTTGCAGGCGGTTCCGGCCTCGCTGAGCGAAGCCGCTGCCATCGACGGGGCAGGGCCCATGAAGCGCTTTTTCACGATCGTGCTGCCGCTTTTGTCCCCGACCACTTTTTTCCTTCTCATCGTCAACATCAACTACGCCATGTTCGATACGTTCGGCATTATTGATGCCACCACTTCGGGTGGCCCCAACCAGTCCACCAACATCCTCGTCTACAAGGTCTACGCCGATGGCTTTTTGGGCCTCAACATCGGTTCGTCGGCAGCCCAGTCCGTCCTGCTCATGCTGATCGTCATCGTCCTGACCGTCGTGCAGTTCCGCTATGTCGAACGGCGGGTGGAGTACTGACCATGGTCGAAAACCGTCCCTGGCTGAACATCCTCACCCATATTGTCCTCATCGTCGGCGTCGCCGTCATAGCCTTCCCGGTCTACCTGGCCGTTATCGCCTCGACACATGACGGTGGCGCCTTCCTTCGCGGCGTCGTCCCGCTGCTGCCTGGCCCGCATTTCCTCGACAACTACGGCCAGATGCTGAGCCAGGGCATGTCGACGTCGGGCGCTCCGCCCTTGACGCTGATGCTGGCCAACTCGCTCCTCATGGCCATCCTCATCGCAGTGGCCAAGATCGCTATTTCGATCACCTCGGCCTATGCGATCGTCTACTTCCGCTTCCCATTCCGCACGCTGGCCTTTTGGATCATCTTCATCACCCTGATGCTGCCGGTCGAGGTGCGCATCATCCCGACGTTCAAGGTCGTGTCTGATCTGGGCCTGCTCAATTCCTATGCCGGTCTCACCATCCCGCTGATCGCATCGGCAACCGCCACGTTTCTGTTTCGCCAGTTTTTCCTTACGGTCCCTGACGAGCTCATGGAGGCCGCGCGCGTCGACGGGGCAGGGCCGATGAAATTCTTCCGCGATATCCTTCTGCCCCTCTCGCGGACCAATATCGCGGCGCTCTTCGTCATCCTCTTCATCTACGGGTGGATGCAGTACCTCTGGCCCATGCTCGTCACCACCGACCCCAAATTCTACACCGTCGTTATGGGTATCAAGCGCATGGCCGCCGTGGCCGACAGCGATCCGCAGTGGAATCTCGTCATGGCGGCCGTGGTCATGGCCATGCTGCCCCCCATCCTCGTGATCATCTTCATGCAGCGCCTGTTCGTCAAAGGCCTGGTCGAAACGGAGAAATAAAAACAATGGCAAGCATCGACATCACGGGCGTACGCAAGGTCTATCCCGGCAACGTCACCGCCATCCACGCGCTCGATCTCTCCATCGCCGATGGCGAACTCGTTGTCCTCGTCGGCCCCTCGGGCTGCGGCAAGTCCACGCTCCTGCGCATGATCGCCGGTCTCGAAACCATTTCCGACGGCACGATCGCCATCGGTGGCTCGGTGGTCAACCAGAAGGAGCCGGCCGAGCGCGACATCGCCATGGTCTTCCAGAACTACGCGCTCTATCCGCATATGAGCGTGCGCCAGAACCTCGAATACGGCCTCAGGAACCGGGGGACGCCACCCGCCGAGATCGATCGTCGCGTAACCGAGGCTGCACGCATTCTGGAGATCACGCCCTTTCTCGATCGCAAGCCCCGCCAGCTTTCGGGCGGCCAGCGCCAGCGCGTGGCCATGGGTCGCGCCATCGTCCGCCAACCCAAGGCCTTCCTGTTCGATGAGCCGCTCTCCAATCTCGATGCCAAGCTGCGCGGACAGATGCGCATCGAAATCCGGCGGCTGCAGCGATCGCTGAAGACGACCAGCGTGTATGTGACGCATGATCAGCTTGAGGCCATGACCCTGGCCGACCGGCTGGTGGTGATGAATGGTGGCCGCATCGAGCAGGTCGGCAAACCGATAGAGCTTTACGACCGGCCGGCGTCCCTGTTCGTTGCCGGCTTCATCGGCTCGCCGCCCATGAACCTCATCCCGGTCGAGCGGCTCGCCGCCATTGCGGGCACGTCTATGCCACAGCTCTCCGCCGGCACCGACATCGTCGGCATCCGCCCGGATCGCATCCTCTTGGCCGGGGACCAGGGGATCGCTCTCTCGGGCACGGTCGAGCTCATCGAACCCGTGGGTGGCGAGAGCCATTTCTACGTCCGCGTCGATGGCCTCGCCCAGTCGCTGATCCTGGTCCAGCAAGGCCATGCCAGCATCGCCGAAAGCGATCGCATCGCTTTCGTCCTCCCGCATGAGGCGCTGCACGCCTTCGATCGCGAAAGCGGCCTGCGGGTGGAGTAGGCGCGGCTCTTCTACTGGAAGACATTGAACGCCCCGGCGACCATGAGCAGCAGGATCACGAAACTCACGATCCTTTGGAAATAGAACCACAGCGAGAGATAAGGCCCCAGGCCCTCGTGACTGCCAAAGGCAGGCAAAGGCCTGCCATGCGGCCTCGGCCGCCAAACATCGTCATCGCTCGCCCCGCCAACGTCACATGATTGCTTGGGCGATATCTGGAAATGCGGATATATGTTTCGTCACTGCAGTAAAGCGACGTTGGCGCGTGGTGGTGGCCGCAGATAAATTTCGTTGATTATATCGGGCGCTTCAGTTTTTCCGGCGCCTTGAATGACCACGCGTCATGCAGGCGGAGCGACAGTTCTTCGTCGCTGATGCGGTCGAGGCGGATCAGCATCGCGTCGTGGCCGACATAATGATCAGTCTCGAAATAGAGATCGGGCGAAATCTCCATCAGCAGCACCTTCTGGTCGCTCGGGCATTGCAGCACGGCGGTCGTCGCATCGATGAGGCGGATGAAGGCGACATCGCCAACTTTAAGCGCCGGCGTGCCGTAGCTCGTCGATCTTTCCACCTCCGCCAGCGCCCGTGTTTCGGCCAGGCGCACCAGGCGGTCGAATGCGGAATCCAGTTCGTTTGGAGCGGTCATCCGGTTTCACCTTCGCGTTGCTAAAAAGCGCGTAACCCACACTGGCGCATGTGCGCCCGATTGGCTACATGCTTGTCCTGCCCCTGAAACCCCCAGGACACGAAAAGGGCTCCCGATGAGCGACGACTTTGAAAATGCGCCCGGTCCTGAAACCGGGATCGAACTCGACATGTTCCGCGATGCGGATGGCCGCATCAGTCCGCTCTGGCTCGAGCGTCTGCGCGCCTTCCTTGAGGGCGGTCGCGCCGAGGATGTGGCTCTGGTCATGGAGCCCCTCCACAATTCCGACGTCGGCGACGTTCTCGAGCAGCTCGATGCCGCGGAACGCGTCGCGCTGGTCCGGTCCCTGGGGGATCTTTTCGACTTTTCCGCTCTGACCGAGGTCGACGAAAGCATTCGCCTCGAGATCATGCAGGCCCTGCCCAATGCGGAAATCGCACGCGGCGTGGCCGAGCTCGACAATGACGATGCCGTCTATCTTCTCGAAGATCTCGAGCAGGAAGATCGCGACGAAATTCTCTCGGCCTTGCCGACCTTCGAGCGGTTGGCGCTCAAGCGCAGCCTGGATTTCCCCGAGGATTCGGCTGGTCGCCGGATGCAGACCGAGTTCATCGCCATTCCGCCCTTCTGGACGGTAGGGCAGGTGATCGACTACCTGCGCACCGAGAAGGATCTGCCGGACGAGTTTTACCAGCTCTACGTGGTCGATGCCGCCTACAAGGTCCTCGGCACGCTCCCGCTCGACAAATTCTTGCGCTCGGCCCGCGCGATAAAGATCGACACGATCATGAACACCAATTTTGTTCTGATCGATGCCGAGCAGGACCAGGAAGAGGCTGCCCGCAGCTTCGAGCGCTATGACCTTGTCGAGGTCGGCGTTGTCGATGAAAGCGGTCGCCTGGTCGGCGTCCTCACCATCGACGACATCGTCGATGTGATCCAGGAGGAAGCCGAAGAAGACATCCGCTTCATGGCCGGCGTGGGCGACGAGGACGTGTCAGACACCACCGTGGATACGGTCAGGAGCCGCGTGCCCTGGCTGGTGATCAACCTTTTTACCGCCGTGGCCGTCTCCTTCGTCATCGGTCTCTTCGATGCGACCATCGAGCAGATGGTCGCCCTCGCCGTGCTCATGCCCATTGTGGCTTCCATGGGCGGCAATGCCGGCGCTCAGACCATGACCGTCACGGTGCGTGCCCTGGCCATGCGCGAGCTGGACGGCGGGCGGCTGCGACGCCTCATTCGTCGCGAAATGGTCGTGGGGCTCGCCAATGGCGTGATCTTCGCGATTCTGATCGGGATCGTCACAGGGCTACGCTACGGCGATGTCCAGCTCGGTATCGTGATCGGACTAGCCATGGTCATCAACATGATCGTCGCGGGCACGTTCGGAATTCTCATCCCGCTGACCCTCGACAAGCTCAAGGCCGATCCCGCCATTGCCTCGGCTGTCTTCGTCACAACCATAACCGACGTCGTTGGTTTCTTTGCCTTTTTGGGCATTGCCGGGCTCTGGTTCGGTCTTTTTTAGGCCGGACATGCGGCGTCTTCGTGGCTGTGGACTGTTGCAGATTGGTCGCTTGCGCCACATCTGTGACACGGCTAACGATTCATTATCGACCGGAACGCCCAACTGATTTGGCGCGTTTATGAGCCGATGTGGACGACTGACAAGGAGCGATCTATGCGCAGTCAAACCAAGACCGCCGCCTGGCAAACGATGAGCTGGGCGCTGGTGTGCCTCCTGTCTATGGGGCTGGTTTTCTCCGTAGTTGCTAGCGTCTAGAAAAGACGCTGGAGTTATTCACTCTAGAAGGTTTAAACGAAGGGCGCCCGGCCACTGGGCGCCCTTCAGTTTTAAGACGGTGCGCGCATGAAGCTTCTGATCGGTAACCGCAACTACTCCACCTGGTCGCTGCGTCCCTGGCTGGTTTTGCGCCACTTCGAGATACCGTTCGAGGATGAGGTGCTGCAGCTCTCCGGCCCCGGCTGGCGCGATACGCTCGCGCGCCGCTCGCCCACCGGGAAGGTGCCGGTTCTCCTCGATGGTGATCTTGCCGTCCCCGAGACACTGGCCATCATCGAATATCTGGCCGATCTTTTTCCTGACAAGGCCATCTGGCCGAAGGATATCAAGGATCGCGCGCGGGCGCGGGCGGCGGCGTCCGAAATGCATGCCGGCTTCAGCTCTCTGCGCAGCCATGCGCCGATGAACCTGCGCGCCTCTCATCCCGGCAAGGTCGACCTCGACGCCATCAGCAGGGATCTCCACCGCGTCGAG
Organism: Devosia lucknowensis; assembly: GCF_900177655.1. Classification (NCBI taxonomy): domain Bacteria; kingdom Pseudomonadati; phylum Pseudomonadota; class Alphaproteobacteria; order Hyphomicrobiales; family Devosiaceae; genus Devosia; species Devosia lucknowensis. The sequence goes on from NZ_FXWK01000001.1 coordinate 1,005,125, forward strand.
ACTCTCTGGGGCGAACTGCTTGTCCGATCCGGCGGTCCCTACCTGTTCGGTCACTTCACTGCCGCTGACGCCATGTACGCGCCGTTGGCGACGCGGTTGCGGACCTACGATTTGCCTGTCTCCGACGTCGCTGCACGCTATGTCGAGGCCATCTACGCCTTGCCCGCCTTCCAGGATTGGCTGAACCAGGCGCTTCAGGAGCCCTGGGTGGTGGACGACGACGAGATCGACGTGATCCAGGGACGGGTCGCACCGGGAACGATCGCATGATCCACATCGTCAAGCTCTGCGTTGGCGTGTCCAGCGTCGAGGAGCTCGAGGGCTACCGGGACGAACGCGCCCATTGGTGGGGGGCGGACTATGGCGAGGATGTCCACGTTCACCGCACCCGCATGATGCCCCGGCGCGGCAGCGAGATCGAAGGCATGGCATCCATCTACTGGGTCATGTCGGGCACGATCTGCTGCCGTCAGCCGATCCTGCGCCTGGCGCCTTATACCGACGCCGAAGGCAAGGACTACTGCGATATCATCATGGCGCCCGACATCGTGCGCACCGTGCCGTATCCCAAGCGCCCGTTCCAGGGCTGGCGCTATCTTCGTCCTGAAGATGCGCCGCCAGACATGGAAGCGGGGGGCAGCGACAATTCCGCGGAGATCGCTGCCGAACTGGCGCGCATGGGGCTCCTCTAGCCGCTGGTGCGGCAACAGGTAACGCCGGCCGCACTTTGCCTCTGCTCCATGGTGGTCTACAAGGTCGGCCAGTGAAAGGCCGCCTCTCATGCAAATCGGTTCCCTCCTCGCCGTCTACTTCGTCGTCTGGTGGCTGACATTCGTTGCCGTGCTGCCCATCGGCAGTCAGAGCTATCACGAGACTGGTGGCGAGATCGTCTCCGGCTCCGATCCGGGCGCCCCGGTGCGGCCGCGCCTGCTGATGAAGGGGCTTATCGCTACCGTGCTCGCCGCTGGGTTCACGGCGCTTCTGCTCTGGGGCATCAGCCAGCCGATCCTCCAAGCCTACTGGAACCGCTAGGTCGAACGCTTCCGCGCCGGTCCGATGGCATGAGCATGCGCCATTCCCAGCGCGGCCGCGACATCCTCAGTGGTGGCCGGGCCCAGTTGCAGCACCGTCCAGCCTTGCCGCCCCCAGCCATTGTCGATGGCCTGGAATACGTCCGGCGCCAACATGCACTTGAAGTCCTGCTCTTCCGGCGTGAAGTTGAGATTGGCTGACTTTCCGTCTGCAGCCAACGTGGCGTAGGTGCGCTTTACCTTGAAGGCCGTGCGATCGAAATGCGGCGCCGACACGGTGCCGGGCAGGGCCATCGCTATTCGCGTGAACTCTTCGGAAGTGACCATAGCGGCTTGTTTCCAAAATAAAAAAGCGGGGCACGAAGGCCCCGCTTGAATGAGTTTGTTCGACAATACGTTGGTCTTAGGCACGCTATACAGCGGCAGCCAACGCTCCTCCCTTGACGTTGTCGACGTCCGGCGGTTTGGGCCGCCTTTGTTTTATTGGGGCGGACCCTAACAACAGAAAATCGCTCTGCCAAGTAGATTCTGCATGGCTTGCATGCTTGCATCGAATGGACGGTTGCGATTTGAGTGGGCATCAACGAAACCCACGAGTCGAAGCCGCTTTCTTCGGAGTTTTCATGCGCCTTTCCCGCTATTTCCTGCCGGTGCTCCGCGACGTCCCCAAGGAAGCCGAGATCGTCTCCCATCGGCTGATGCTGCGCGCCGGCATGATCCGCCAACAAGCCTCGGGCCTCTATTCCTGGCTGCCCCTCGGCTACAAGGTCCTGATGAAGGTTCAGAAGATCATCGAGGAAGAACAGAACCGCGCGGGCGCCATCCAGCTCCTTATGCCCACCATCCAGTCCGCCGACCTCTGGCGCGAGTCGGGGCGCTACGACGCCTATGGCAAGGAAATGCTACGGATCGAGGATCGCCACGAGCGCGAATTCCTCTACGGTCCCACCAACGAGGAGATGATCACCGACATCTTCCGGACCTATGTGAAGTCCTACAAGGACCTGCCGCTCAATCTCTACCATATCCAGTGGAAGTTCCGCGACGAGGTGCGGCCGCGCTTTGGCACCATGCGCAGCCGCGAATTCCTGATGAAGGACGCCTATTCCTTCGATCTCGACGAAGCGGCTGCCGTAGCGGCCTTCCAGCGCATGTTCGTCGCCTATCTGCGCACCTTCCGTCGCATGGGCCTGGTCGGCGTGCCCATGCGTGCCGATACAGGCCCCATCGGTGGCAACCTGTCCTATGAATTCCATGTGCTGGCCGAGACCGGCGAGAGCGGGGTCTTCCTCGACAGGAACCTGCTCGACAAGCCGATCCCCGGCGCTGACACCGATTTCCGCGGTGATCTCGATCCGATCTTCAAGGACTGGACCTCGCTCTTTGCCGCCACCGACGAAATGACCACCGAGGAGGCCTTCCGCGAGGCGGTGCCGGCGGACAACCAGCTCAAGGCCCGCGGCATTGAAGTGGGCCACATCTTCTACTTCGGCACGAAATATTCCGAGCCGATGAAGGCCAACGTCACCGGTGCCGACGGCAAGGATACCCCCGTGCATATGGGTTCATACGGCATCGGCCCCACGCGCGTCGTGCCCGCCATTATCGAGGCCAGCCACGACGAGAACGGCATCATCTGGCCGGTCTCTGTCGCGCCCTTCGAGGCCGTGCTGATCAATCTCAAGGCCGGCGATGCGGAGACCGACGCCGCCTGCGAAAAGCTCTATGCCGAGCTCACCGCTTGCGGCCTCGACATGCTCTATGACGATCGCGACCAGCCGGCGGGCTCCAAGTTCGCCACCGCCGACCTCGTCGGCATTCCCTACCAGCTGATCCTCGGGCCGCGCGGCCTTAAATCCGGCGAAGTCGAGATCAAGCATCGCAAGACCGGCGAGCGCGAAACGCTGCCGCTTACCGAGGCGGTCGCCCGTCTCAAGGGCCTGATCGAACCGCAGCGGATGACCGACATTTGACCGAGAGCGCCAACGCCGTTTCCGGGGGCAGGGCAACCCGTCCCTTCGCCCGCTTCGAATGGATCATCGCCGGGCGCTATTTGCGCGCCCGCCGCAAGGAAGCGTTCATTTCCGTCATCGCCAGCCTCACCATGGTCGGCGTGGCCATCGGCGTTGCGACTCTCATCGTCGTAATGTCGGTGATGAACGGGTTCCGAGGCGAGCTGCTCGACAAGATCCTGGGCCTCAATGGGCATTTCACCGCCCATCCGATCGAATCGCAGTTCACGGACTACAAGGAAACAGTGGCCGCGCTCCAACAGATCGATGGCGTTAGCTTCGCCGTCTACTTCGTCGAAGGCCAGGTCCTGGCCTCCGGCCGCGGCGCCTCGACGGGCGTGTCCGTGCGCGGCATGGATGAGGAAAACCTGAAAAAGCTCAGCCTGCTCTACAACGGAGCGGAGCAGGGCGGTTTCGATCAGTGGGATGACAGCAAGGGCGTCGCCATCGGTTATCGGCTGGCGCAGCAACTCGGCTTGAGCCTGGGCGACCAGGTCCAGATCATCAATCCCGATGGGGCCATGACGCCGTTCGGCTCCACGCCCCAAATCCGCTCTTACCCGGTCAACGTCATCTACAATCTGGGCATGGTCGAGTTCGACAGCTTCTTCATGTACATGCCGCTCGAGCCTGCCCAGGATTATTTCCGCTTGGTCGACGAGGTCCTCAAGCCCGGCATGGGGCCGCTCGATCCGCTCGCCAGCGACGAAGAGATCGATGCTGCCTACGAGCGTATTCCGCGCGTCAGCGCTGCCGAGATCTTCATCGACGACCCCGATCAGGTGAACCTGATGCGTCAGCGCATCCAGTCCACGCCCGGCATCCGCCCGATGGTCCTCACCGACTGGCAGCAGCGCAACGAAACCTTCTTCTCGGCCCTCCAGGTCGAGCGCGTCGTGATGTTCACCATCCTGTCCATGATCATCCTGGTCGCTGCCTTCAACATTATCGCCAGCCTCATCATGCTGGTGAAGGACAAGAGCGCCGACATCGCCGTCTTACGCACCATGGGTGCGACGCGCGGCTCCATCATGCGGATCTTCTCCATTACCGGCACCACCATCGGTGTCATCGGCACCCTGGCCGGCACCGTCATCGGCCTCATAGTTGCGGCCAACGCCGAAACCCTGCGAGCCTCGATTTCCAATCTCTTGGGCGTGACCCTGTTTCCGCCCGAAGTCTTTTTCCTCTCCTCGCTGCCCAGTCGCACCGATCCGGTGGAAGTGACCGTCGTGGTGTGCATGGCGCTCGGCCTCAGCTTCCTTGCCACGATCTATCCCGCATGGCGCGCGGCCCAGTACGACCCGGTGGAGGCACTGCGCTATGAGTAAGCCCCACCTCAAGCTGACCGACGTGCATCGCCACTACGGCGAAGGCGACCGGCTCGTGCGTGTTCTGGAAGCCGCCAATCTGACCGTCGAGAGCGGCGAGCTGGTTGCCCTCGTGGCGCCATCCGGTGCCGGGAAGTCGACGCTGCTGCACCTCTGCGGTCTCCTCGAGTCGCCGCAGAGCGGCGAGATCGAGATCGTCGGTCAGCAGACCAGCAAGCTCAACGATCGCGCCCGCACCCAGCTGCGTCGCTCGACGGTCGGCTATGTGTACCAGTTCCATCACCTGCTGCCCGAATTCACCGCGCTTGAAAACGTGGTCATGCCGCAGCTGATAGCGGGCAAGGACCAAAAGGCCGCCGAAGGGCGCGCCATGGAACTGCTCGATCTCCTGGGTGTCGCGCCCCGTGCCAGCCATCGCCCGGCAGAACTGTCCGGCGGCGAACAGCAGCGCATCGCCATCGCCCGGGCGGCCGCCAATCACCCGCGCGTTATTCTCGCCGACGAGCCCACCGGCAATCTCGATCCCGACACCAGCGACCTCGTCTTCGAGGCCCTCAAGTCTCTCATCAAGAACGAGGGCGCCGCAGCGCTGATCGCCACGCACAATCACGATCTGGCCCGCCGCGCCGATCGCATCGTCACCCTGAAGGGTGGCCTTGTGGTGCCGCATACGCTCTAGCCCAGTTTCGCCCGTTGGCCCTTTCTCAAGGGCCAACGGGCGGAAGCGCCGCCCCGATCTGAATCCGTGTTTCCATTACAAATGGCCAGTGGATCGTCCTGTCTGTTTCGGAAGGGTCACCGGCCGTTCGTTACCGTGCAACCGACCGCCTCAGGGCGAGCCGGCGCTTCGGCGCGTTCGGGTCCATACCCCTCGACGCATGTCCCGAATCTTAACGTGCGCGATACCTCCCCTAACCAAATCCTAACCAGTTAACCCCTGTCCCCGGTTTCACCACTGTTCCCATCTGGACGAGAACAAAAATCGAACATATAAGAACAAACACAGAAACACGGGAGATTAGAATGCTTGATTTCGTCAAAGACCTCGCCGCTTTTGTAACCCTGGGGGCCTTCACCGTCGGCTCGCTCACCTGGATGGACATCATCGCCCATTTCGCCTGATCCCCTGTGGATTGAACAATGCGTGGTTTGACCCGCCGCGTTGCGTCGACCAAGGATGGGCAAGGAGATGCAAATGCGCGGCCCTGGCTTCATTCACCTTCACGTTCACTCTGCCTTCTCGCTTCTGGAAGGTGCGGTTCAGCTTGAGACAATCCTCAAGTTGGCCGCCGAAGACAAGCAGCCCGCACTCGGTCTGGCCGATACCGGCAATCTCTTTGGTGCGCTGGAATTTTCCGAAAAGGCCACCAAGAAGGGCATTCAGCCGCTGATTGGCGTGGAACTCGCCGTCGACTTCGCCGCAACCGAGGAGCGCATCAGCGAACGCGGCCATGCCGCCTGGACCGGCAAATCCAGCGTCGTGCTCATGGCGCAGTCGGAAGAGGGGTTTTCCAACCTCTCGCAACTGGTGTCGCGTGCCTATCTCGAAAGCGCTGATGGCCTGGCCCGCGCCAGTCTCGAGTGGATGAGCCGCGACACTCTTTCAGGCCTCATCTGCCTCTCCGGTGGCCCCGAGGGTGCCATCGACATGGCCTTCGCCAACGGCCAGGACGCCAATGCGACGAGGCGCCTTGATCGCCTGGCCGACCTGTTCGGGGATCGTTTCTACATCGAACTGCAGCGACACGGCCGTCCCACGGAGGCGACGGTCGAGCCCCGTCTTGTGGATTATGCCTACCGCAAGGGCATCCCGCTGGTCGCGACAAACGAGCCATTCTTCAAGACGGCAAAGGAGTACGAAGCGCACGACGCGCTGCTCGCTATTGCCGGTGGTTCGGTGCTGGCCCAGACCGAGCGGCGCAAGCTTAACGACCAATACTATTTCAAGACCCGCGCCGAGATGGTGGAGCTGTTCTCCGACCTGCCGGAGGCACTCGATTCCACTATCGAGATTGCAAAGCGCGTCGCATTCCGTCCGCGCACGCGCGGGCCCATCCTGCCCAAATTCGCCGCCGGGTCGCACGCCACCGAAGATGAAGTCGTCGCCGCCGAAGCCGCGGAGCTGCGTCGCATCGCGGTCGAGGGGCTCGACAAGCGCCTCGCCACCACCGGCATCGCTCCTGGCAAGACCGAAACGGAATATCGGGAACGGCTCGATTTCGAGCTTCGCATCATCGAAAAGATGAAATTCCCGGGCTACTTCCTGATTGTGGCCGACTTTATCCAGTGGTCCAAAGCCCACGACATTCCTGTTGGTCCTGGCCGCGGCTCCGGCGCCGGCTCGCTGGTGGCCTATGCCACCACCATCACCGATCTCGATCCGCTTCGCTACAATCTGCTGTTCGAGCGCTTCCTCAACCCTGAACGCATTTCGATGCCTGACTTCGATATCGACTTCTGCCAGGACCGGCGCGAGGAAGTCATCGACTACGTGCAGGACAAGTACGGCAGCGAGCAGGTCGCGCAGATCATCACCTTCGGTACGCTCCAGGCCCGCGCCGTCCTGCGCGACGTCGGTCGCGTCCTGCAGATGCCCTATGGGCAGGTCGACCGCATCTGCAAGCTCGTGCCGGCCAATCCTGCCGATCCCTGGTCCGTCGAACGCACCATGAACGAGGTGCCGCAGTTCAAGCAGATGGCCGACGAGGACGAGACGGTCGCGCAGCTGGTCGAGATCGCCAAGTCGCTCGAAGGGCTGTTCCGTCACGCCTCGACCCACGCCGCCGGCATCGTCATCGGCGATCGGCCGCTGCAGGAATTGCTGCCGCTCTACCGAGATCCGCGCTCCGACATGCCGGTCACGCAGTACAATCTCAAATGGGTCGAGCCGGCCGGCCTCGTGAAGTTCGACTTCCTTGGATTGAAGACCCTCACCACCATCCGTTATGCGGTCGACATGGTGAAAAAGCGCGGCATCGAGATCGATATCGATGCCATTCCGATCGACGATGCCGCCACCTACAAGCTTTACGCCCGCGGCGACACATACGGCATCTTCCAGTTTGAGTCGGCGGGCATGCGCCGCGCCCTCATGGATCTCAAGCCCGACCGTATCGAAGACCTCATCGCCATGAACGCGCTCTATCGGCCTGGTCCGATGGACAACATCCCGAGCTTCATCGATCGAAAGCACGGGCGCGAGGACGTGGCGTATCCGCATCCGACGCTGTCGACGGTGCTCGACGAGACCTACGGCATCATCGTCTACCAGGAGCAGGTGATGCAGATCGCCCAGCTCTTGTCAGGCTATTCGCTCGGCGAAGCCGACATGCTGCGCCGCGCCATGGGTAAGAAGGACCGCGCTGAGATGGATCGTCAGCGCGTCCGTTTCCGTGACGGGTCGTCCAAGGAAGGCGTCAAGGAGGCGCTTGCCGACGAAATTTTCGACCTTCTGGCCAAGTTCGCCAATTACGGCTTCAACAAGAGCCATGCGGCCGCCTACGCCTGGGTGTCGTACCAGACGGCCTATCTCAAGGAACATTTCCCGCACGAATTCTACGCCGCCTCGATGACGCTCGACATGGCGCAGACCGACAAGCTCTCCGATTTCCGCCGTGAGGCCGGCAAGAAGAAGATCGAAGTCGTCCCACCCTGCGTCAACCAGTCCGAAGTCGTGTTCTCGGTGAAGGACGACCGCATTCACTACGGTCTCTCGGCCGTCAAGGGCGTCGGCCGCGCCATGGCCGAGCACATCGTCGAGGTGCGCGGAGACAAGCCGTTCGTGGATCTGGGCGACTTCGCCCGCCGTGTTGATCCGCGCGTTCTCAACAAGCGGACCCTTGAAACCCTGGTCAATGCCGGTGCCTTCGACAGTCTGGCGCCGCGCCGCGAGGTGGCTTTCGCTGCCGTGGAAACGATCATCGGCACGGCTCAGGCACTCACCAGCGAGCGCAATGAAGGCCAGTGGAACATGTTCGATTCCGCCGAGCCCGAGCCGTTCCGTCTTCCCACCGGTGTCGCGGTCTGGAATTCCACCGAGCGCGCCGACCGGGAATTGGCCGCCATCGGCTTCCACCTGTCGGCCCATCCGCTCGATGCCTATTCGGATCTGTTCGAAAAACTGCGCGTGCAACGCTGGAGCGATTTTGAGCGCGCGGTCAAGGACGGAGCTGGGGCGGGGCGGTTGGCCGGCACCATCTCGTCCCGTAACGACAGGCGAACGCGTAAAGGCACGCCGATGATGATCCTGACCCTGTCGGATCAGAGCGGCACCTTTGAATGCATTGCCTTTTCGGAGCAAATCAACGATTTCGGCTCCATCTTGCAGCCCGGCAATTCGGTGATCCTCGAGGTCGGCGCCGACGAGCGCGCAGAGGGCATCAGCCTGCGTCTTGTGTCCGCCAAGCCCATCGAGGGCATGGCCGAGCGTGTCGATCGGCAGTTGACTGTATTCCTGGCGGATCAGCGCGCGCTGACGGCGACGAGCGCCCAGCTCAAGCGCGGTGGCAATGGCACCGTCAACTTCGTGGTCATCCGCGACGATGGCGCCCGCGAATACGAGATCGAGCTGCCCGGAAAGTACAATGTCACGGCAGAAGTGGCGGGTGGCATCAAGGCGCTCGACGGCGTCACCGACGTGCGATTTGCCTGAACGACAAAGTTTGAGAGTTGTCGCTTGGAACGCTGCCATGAATTTGCCCAAGGGCTGGTCGCGCATCCAGGACCTGCGGCCATCTGTTCTTATCGTGAGTGAATGTCGAACGGCGGACTTTCGATCACTACCGGCATCCCAAATGGTTTGGTTGGGCAAAGGCGACCGGGGTGTGGCGATTATTGCACCAGCGGGAGTGGTCTTAACTCCAGGTCCTGAGGTTCAGTCCAGTATCTTCGTCACAGGCAGTTTCGAAATTTTCGATCGTCACTTCCAGATTGTGGGTGTGTGTTCCAAGAAGGACCCTTCCTATACGCGAGGTACCTTATCAGCAATTGAACAATTATCAGGGTGGAGCCGACAGCATTTTACGGTGTGGGCAGGTGATTTCAACCAGTCTCAGAAGTTCAAACGGCCCGCTGGACATAATTTTGAGGATGCCAAGCTGGCTTTTGATTCGATTGGATTAGAGAGCTCATACCACGCGATCACGAAAGAGCCGTTCGGTGCGGAGCAAAGCCCAACCTATTTCCAATACTGGAGAGAGGAGCGGGGCTTCCATATCGACTATGCTTTTGGCCCAAAAGGCGCCTCTAGGAAGGTGACCGTGGGGGGCTACGAGGAATGGACCGCTACATCGATCAGTGACCACGTCCCAATTGTAGTCGATTTTGCAACGGGCTGAAAACAGACACGGGAGAGCCGGGCTTGCGCCCTCTCTCCCGCATGGGGGCTTTCACCCTTCGTCCCCGCGTCGTCGCGCGGGTCCATGAAGGACAATACCATCCGGCTCTGATGCGTTCATTGAAATGATCGTGAAAATGCCGGAGACCGCCGGTTGGGGCGCAAGTGCTTGCGTCTTCGGCTGGGTTCGCCTATAGCACCCACGCGTTCGACACGGGTTGGACGTGATCTCACACACGAAACCGGCATTCCACTTGAGGGAATTCCATCCGGTGGCGGTTATCCGCTGCAAGTTTCGTGGAGGTATAACCGGTTAAGGAGCAGCCCATCATGGCACTGCCTGAATTCTCCATGCGTCAGCTTCTGGAAGCTGGCGTGCACTTCGGCCACCAGAAGCACCGCTGGAACCCGAAGATGGAACGTCACATCTTTGGCGTTCGCAACGACATCCACATTCTCGACCTGTCGCAGACCGTTCCTGCTCTGCAGCGCGCCCTTCAGCTCGTCAGCGACACCGTCGCCGATGGCGGCCGCGTGCTCTTCGTCGGCACCAAGCGCCAGGCCGCTCCGCTGGTGGCTGAAGCCGCCAAGCAGTCGGCTCAGTACTATGTCAACTCGCGTTGGCTCGGTGGCACGCTCACCAACTGGCAGACCATTTCCAACTCGATCGCCCGTCTGCGCGAGCTGGAATCGATGAGCGAAGCCGATCTGGCTCTGCGCACCAAGAAGGAACGCCTGATGATGTCCCGCGAACAGGAGCGTCTCGAGCGCGACCTGGGCGGCATCAAGGACATGGGCAACCTGCCGAACCTCCTGTTCGTGATCGACACCAACAAGGAAGAGAACGCCATCAAGGAAGCCCGTCGTCTGGGCATCCCGGTTGTCGCCATTGTTGATACCAATTGCGATCCCGACATCGTCGACTACGCCATCCCCGGCAATGACGATGCCAGCCGCGCTCTCGAGCTGTATGTCTCGCTGATTTCGCGCGCTGCCATCGACGGCATCGGCCGTTCGTCGAGCGCCCTGGGCGCCGACCTCGGTTCCTCGACCGAAGCTCCGGTGGAAGACCTTCCGGCCGAAGGCGAGGCCGCCGTCAACTAATCGTCGTGCGGACGTGCTTCCTCACCGGAAGCACGTCCAGCCCGATTTCGGGCTCAGACTGATCCCTACTCGAATAAGCCGCCCCGAGAGGGGCCGCCAAGAGGTGAACCCATGGAAATCACTGCTGCAATGGTCAAGCAGCTCCGCGACTCGACTGGCGTCGGGATGATGGACTGCAAGAAGGCTCTGGCCGAAACCAATGGCGACATGGAAGCTGCGGTCGACTGGCTGCGCACACGTGGCCTTGCCAAGGCCGCCAAGAAGGCCGATCGCGTCGCTGCTGAAGGTCTCGTCGGTGTCGCCACCGCCGGAACCAAGGCTGCTGTCGTCGAGGTCAATTCTGAAACCGACTTCGTTGCCCGCAACGAGCAGTTCCAGAATATCGTCGGCGCCGTTGCCAAGCTCGCTCTCGACGCCGATGGCGACGTGGTCAAGCTCGGCGAGATGCCGTTCCCCGGTACTGGCCACTCGGTTTCCGCCGAACTGACCGAAGCCATCGCCAAGATTGGCGAGAACATGACCCTGCGCCGCACGCAGACCGTGTCGGTGTCCGATGGCGTCGTGGAAAGCTACATCCACAATGCGGTCAAGCCCGGTATGGGCAAGATCGGCATCCTGGTTGCTTTGGAATCGACCGGCGACAAGGCCGCTCTGTCGGCACTGGGCAAGCAGCTTGCCATGCACATTGCGGCGGCTCAGCCGCAGGCGATTGCTCCGGACGAGCTCGACCAGGACGTCGTTGCCCGCGAGCGCGCCATCATTCTCGAGCAGGTCAAGGAAAGCGGCAAGTCCGCTGACATTGCCGAGAAGATGGTCGAAGGCCGCATGCGCAAGTACTTCGAGGAAGTCACTCTGCTCAGCCAGGTTTTCGTCATTGATGGCGAGACCAAGGTTGCCGATGCGATCAAGAACGCCGAAAAGGATGCCGGCGCTCCGATCAAGCTGACCAAGTTCGTCCGCTTCGCCCTTGGCGAAGGCATCGAAAAGGTCGAGAGCGACTTTGCGGCCGAAGTGGCCGCGACGGCTGGCGTCAAGTAAGCCAGATCAATCGGAGACGGGCCCAAGGGTCCGTCTCCCGCTCTCCGGGACTGTCCTGTCTTGTGGATCGAGCCTGAAGTTTCTCAAAAATTGCACAAGGGGCGTCGGCTTCATTTGGCTGTCGTTTTGCCCTAGGGTTCGCCGGTCCGCCGGATTCGGTGGCCCGCACTTTACCGACAAAGGGGTCCGGTCGATGTCATCTGCCTACAAGCGCATTTTGCTCAAGGTTTCGGGTGAGGCGCTGGCGGGAGACAATTCGTTCGGCATCGAGCCGCCCTATCTGCAGCGTGTTGCCGCCCAGATAGCCGATGTGGCGCGTGGCGGCGTGCAGGTCGCCATCGTCGTCGGCGGCGGCAATATTTTCCGCGGCATGGCGGGCGCTGCCGACGGCACCGATCGCGTTACTGCCGATCTCATGGGCATGCTCGGCACCATGATCAACGCCCTTGCGCTGAGCAATGCGATCGCGCGCCAAGGTGTCAAATCCAAACCGCTCAGCGCCGCCACCATGCCTTCGGTCGCCGATACGTTCACCGCTCGCGACGCCAAGATGGCGCTGGAGGAAGGCTTTGTCGTCGTCCTGGGCGGCGGCACCGGCAACCCGTTCTTCACCACCGACACGGCCGCAACCCTGCGCGCTATCGAGCTCGAATGCGACGTTGTCCTCAAGGGCACCAAGGTCGACGGCGTTTACACTGCCGACCCCGTCAAGGATCCGACGGCGACCCGTTACGAGCAGATCAGCTATGACGAAGTCATCGGCAAGAACCTCAAGGTCATGGATACAGCCGCATTCGCCCTTGCCCGCGACAATGCCATGCCGATAATCGTATACGCATTGGACGATGCGGCGGGTTTGTCTGGCGTGCTCGAGGGCAGGGGGCGCTCGACCCGGGTGGGCAATCCGCGCTAGAGCCTGCATCTGGCTCCCGGCGCCCTGTCCGCGCCACCATGCACTGCTGTTTGACGCCGGGCGATGTCTGCATCGCATCGGAACAAGGACTGGAAGGAAACGGTTATGGCCGCAAATTACGATCTCAAAGACCTCAAGACCCGGATGCAGAAGACCGTCGCATCGCTCAAGGACGAACTGGGTGGTTTGCGGACCGGTCGCGCCAGTGCCAGCCTGCTCGAGCCCGTCACCGTCGATGCCTACGGTTCGCGCATGCCGCTCAACCAGGTGGCGACCGTTACCGTCCCCGAGCCACGCATGCTCTCGGTGCAGGTATGGGATCGCGGCATGGCTAATGCCGTGGAGAAGGCTATTCGCGATAGTGGCCTTGGTCTCAACCCGATGAGCGAGGGCCAGGTCATCCGCGTTCCGCTGCCTGAGCTCAACGAGCAGCGCCGCAAGGAACTGGCCAAGGTTGCCCACACCTATGCCGAACAGGCCCGTGTCGCGGTGCGCCATATTCGTCGCGACGGCATGGACGCCTTGAAAAAGGCGGAGAAGGACGGCGACATGAGCCAGGACGATGCCAAGAAGCAGACCGAACTCGTGCAGAAGGCAACAGACGATGCTGTTGCCGAGATCGATACCATTGTGACGACCAAGGAACAGGAAATCATGCAGGTCTGATTGACCTGCTGATTGCGCCGGGAGGGCGTCGATGGCAGGGGAACCCGCCGCGAATGTGAGAGCTGAACCAGGCGCGGGCCTCAAGATCCCGCGTCATGTCGGCGTCATCATGGATGGCAATGGACGCTGGGCCAAGATGCGCGGCAAGCGCCGCACCGAGGGGCATGTCGAAGGCGTGAAGTCGCTCCGCGGTCTCGTCGAACATTGCATCAACTACGGCGTTGGCTACCTCACGGTCTTCAGTTTCTCTTCCGAGAACTGGTCGCGTCCGCCCGACGAAGTGTCCTTCATCTTCAATCTGCTGCGCCGCTTCGTCGCGTCAGATCTTCAGCGTCTCATCCGCAACAATGTCAAGGTTCGGATTATCGGCGATCGGGCGGGCCTGGATCGCTCCCTTGTGCGTCTCATCGACGATGTCGAGGACAAGACTTCAGCCAACACGGGTCTGACGCTCGTAGTCGCCTTCAACTATGGCAGCAAGGCCGAGATCGTCTCCGCCGCGCGCCATCTTGCCAGGGAAGTGGCCGCAGGGCGCTTGGCGCCCGATGATATCGACGAGACTCGTCTCGGCGATGCCCTCTATACTGCTGGCCTGCCTGATCCTGATGTCATCATCCGCACAAGCGGCGAGCAGCGCCTTTCCAATTTCCTGCTCTGGCAGGCGGCATACGCTGAATTCGTTTTCGTCGACGAGCATTGGCCCGATTTCGACGAAGACAGTTTCGTCAGGGTCCTCGAAGTCTATTCCCAGCGCGACCGGCGCTTCGGCGGCATTGGAGCGACAGCGATTTGAGCGAACCGGAGGGGGGGGCATCGCAGTCCAAGCCGCGGCGATCCTGGGCCGATGTGGGCCCGCGACTCCTTTCGGCGATCGTGCTGATCGCCTTGACGGCCACCGCCCTTTACATCGGTAGCTATCTTTTTGCTGCGGTCGTCGGTGCCGTCTATGGCGGCGCCTATCGCGAATGGGAGACCATGGTGTCGAGAACACCGCTGTCTCCCATGGGCTGGGTATTGATCGGGCTGGTGGCGCTGTCCGGACTGGTGTTTCCGGCCTTCGGGATCGTCGGGTCACTGGTCGTGATAGCTCTCGCATGCGTCGTTGCGCTGACCATGGAGCCCGAACACCGTCTCTGGCGGATTGGCGGCATCGTCCTTTTTGGCGCGCTCATTGTCTCGCTGCTGCTGATGCGCGGCATGGGCGAAGCCGGCATCTGGGCAGGAGTCTACCTTGGTACGGTTGTCTGGATGACGGACTCGGCCGCCTTCTTCACCGGCCGGCAGATCGGCGGTGAAAAGCTGGCGCCCGACATTTCGCCGTCCAAGACCTGGTCAGGCGCATTGGGTGGGCTCGCCCTCGGCACTTTCGCCGGACTGCTGGTCTGGACCTGGGTTACCGATTCTCCGCTCTGGATCGGCTTTCTGCTCTCTGCGTCAATCAGCGTGCTTGGTCAGGCGGGTGACCTCAGCGAAAGTGCGATCAAGCGCCATTTCCGCATCAAGGACAGCGGCGACATCATTCCCGGCCACGGTGGATTGATGGACCGGCTGGACAGCCTCACATTCGGCGTGTTCCTGGTCGTATTGGTCGGCGCTGCGCATGCCGGATTTGGCGGCGTGGCGGAAGGTTTGCTCCACTGGTAGCGCGTCGCCTACGCGGCTGAACGCTCGGTTCTTGGAAGACGCATGTTCGATTTCGCCTTCTGGCTTCTGTCCTACCTCGTGCCGTTTCTGGCGGTACTGACGGTCATCGTCTTCGTGCATGAGATGGGCCACTATCTGGTCGCCCGCTGGAACGGCGTCGCCATCCAGACCTTTTCGGTGGGTTTCGGGCGCGAGCTCTTCGGCTGGAACGACCGGCACGGCACGCGCTGGCGTATCTCGGCTGTGCCGCTCGGGGGCTATGTGCGCTTTGTGGGCGATATGAACGCCGCGAGCGTACCGGATGCCGATGCCCTCAGGGATGTGCCGCCCGATCTGGCGCCGAAGCTCTTCGCCAACAAGAATGTCTGGCAGCGCATCGCTATCGTGGCGGCAGGTCCCATCGCCAATGTGCTGCTGACCTTTCTCATCCTTTACGCATTGCTGCTCGGCTACGGTCGCTACACCATCCCCGCCGTCATCGGCGAAGTGCTGCCCAATTCTGCGGCGGAAGCGGCCGGTTTCTTGCCGGGCGACGAAATCCTCTCAGTTGATGGCTACGTCGTGCGTGGCTTCGAGGATTTCCAGCGTTTCGTCGCCACAAGCCCGGAGCGTCCCATCGCGGTCGAATTCGAGCGCGGCGGCGCCATTGAGGATGTGACCCTCACGCCGGAGGCCGTTCGCGTCGAGGACAGATTCGGAAACGAACAGCGCATCGGTCGTATCGGCATCAGCCGTGACGTGGGGAATACCGACATCACGCTTTATCGGCCGGGACCGATCGAGGCGGTCGGCATGACCTTCGAGGAAATCCGCTTCATCATCCAGCGGACCGCGGCATTTCTGGGCGATTTTTTCGTCGGCCGCGGCGACGTCGAGCAGCTGGGCGGCCCGGTCAAGGTGGCCAAGGTGTCAGGCGAAGTCGCCACGCTGGGCATAGTGGCGCTGATCAACCTCATGGCGCTGCTGTCATTGAACATTGGGATATTCAACCTGCTGCCCATTCCAATGCTGGACGGTGGGCATCTGCTGTACTATCTGGTTGAAGCCATAAGGGGGCGTCCACTCAGCATGCGGATCCAGGAGCTCGGTTTCCGGTTCGGATTCGCCCTCGTGTTGGCATTGATGGTCTTTACACTCTTCAACGATACGGTGTTCGCTCATTTCGGTATTTTACGCTAACCCGTTGTTAACCTTGGTTCGCAAGGTGTTGCACGAATACACGGACGCCAATGAATTACTAACCGCGTGGTCACTCACGCCTTGTCGCTGGTTAAAAAAACAGTAAAACAGTTCCATGGAGTTAGCTTGGGGGAGCGCTGTGCATGGCGATTCTCCAGGCCGGTCGCAGAAGGCAATAACAATATGATCCACCCTACCAAGCTGATGCGTGGCGCGGTTTCCGCGATCGCCATTATGGGCGCTGCCCCCTTGGCTTCGGGCCTGCCTGTCCTTGGCGTCGTTACCGCCCAGGCTCAGGAACAGCTGGTTGCTTCCGTACTCTTCGAGGGAAATCGTCGTTTCCCCGACAGTCAGCTTCTGGCCATGGTCGATATGTCGACGTCAGGCATCTACACCCAGCAGCGTCTCAACGCTGACATCGAGAGCATCCGCCAGGCGTATGATCGCGATGGGTTCACCGGCATCACTGTTTCGGCCCGTACCGAGCCGACTCAGGATGGCCGTGTCCGTGTGATCTTCACGATCAACGAAGGTGAGCGCGCCGGCATCGCCGCCATCAACTTCACGGGCAACAACTCCATTGGGGCTAATAACCTCAAGGGCACGATGCTGACCAAGGAGTCGGGCATCCTGAGCTGGTTGCTCCGCGACGATAACTACGACGAGCAGAAGATGGCCGTCGATCGCGAGCGGATCCGTCTCTACTACGCCAATCGCGGTTTCCCCGATGCGCAGGTGAACTCGGTTGCCGAGTACGACGCCTCCAAGAACGCCTATTATGTCAACGTGACCGTCAATGAAGGTCAGCGTTACAAGTTCGGCAATGTCGGTATCGAAACCAGCATCGACGGTCTCAACACCGACGTTCTGCGTGGCACGGTCCGTACGGGGCAGGGCGCCACCTATTCGACGCTCGACCTGCAGAAGTCGATCGAGGACATGGCTTACGAAGCGACGGCCCAGGGTTACTCCTTCGCCGACGTTCGTGCCCGTCTTGACCGTGATGTGGCCACCAACACCTTTAACGTGACGTACCTCGTCGACGAGGGTGCCCGTGTCTATGTTGAGCGCATCAACATCACCGGCAATATCAAGACCCGCGACTTCGTGATCCGTCGCGAGCTCGAATTCGGTGAAGGCGATCCGTTCAACCGTTCGCTGGTTGTTCGTGGCCGTACCAACATCGACGCTCTCGGCTATTTCTCCAAGGTCGACGTCACCACCGGTCCCGGCTCCGCTCCGGACAAGATCGTCCTCAACATCAATGTCGAGGAAGCGTCGACCGGTGAGTACGGCGTGACCGCCGGTTACTCTACCAGCGATGGCATCCTGGGCGAACTCTCGCTCACCGAACGCAACTTCCTGGGTCGTGGCCAGTATCTGCGTGCCGCCATTGGCGCGTCGCAGGCCGGTCGGACCTTCGACTTCTCGTTCACCGAACCCCGCTTCATGGGCCTCAAGGTCGCGGCTGGCGTCGATGCATATCATCGCATCAGCGACGAAACCGCCGCGAGCTTCTACGGCACCCAAACGACCGGTGGTCAGCTGCGCCTCGGCGTGCCGGTCACCAGCGCCCTGAACGCCCAGTTCTTTGGCGGATACGAGCGTAAGATCATCAAGGACGAAAATCCTGATTTCTCGGCTTTCGTCGCCAAT
The DNA here is from genome assembly GCF_900177655.1 of Devosia lucknowensis. NCBI lineage: Bacteria > Pseudomonadati > Pseudomonadota > Alphaproteobacteria > Hyphomicrobiales > Devosiaceae > Devosia > Devosia lucknowensis. Next base: position 1,023,034 of record NZ_FXWK01000001.1, read on the forward strand.
GGCCAGGAATTCAATAAGGCCTTCGTTGGTTACTCGCTGACCTGGAACGGCGTTGACGACGTCAAGAAGCCGACCGAGGGGCTCTACGCCACGTTCAGCCAGCAGTATATCGGCTGGGATCACAACCTGCTCCGCACCGAAGGTCGTGCACGCTACTTCGTCCCGATCATTCCGGACAGCGGCGTCGTCGGCAGCATCCGTGGCCAGGCAGGCGTGATCAACAGCCTCGATGGCGGTCAGGTACATGCGGTCGAGGCCTTCACGCCGGGCTCGCAGCTGATCCGTGGTTTCGAGGGCAGGGGCTTCGGTCCGCGCCTCGCCAGCGGTGAATTTGTCGGTACCACGATGTTTGCCGGTATCTCCGGCGAGATCGAGTTCCCGATCCCCGGTCTGCCTGAGAACTACGGCCTCAGCGGTGCTGTCTGGGCCGATGCGGCCTGGATCGGCGACAGCAGCAACATCCTTGGTGGTGGCGCTGCGGTTGGCACCAGCAACGACCAGCCCTGGCGGACGTCGGTTGGCGCCTCGCTCATCTGGGACTCGCCGTTCGGCCCGCTGCGTGGCGATTTCGCCCACGTGCTCAACAAGTCGACCGACGACCGGACACAGATGTTCCAGTTCACCATCTCGACCTTGCTCTAATAAGGTCGGCGTGACAGAGTTTTGGAGCCGCGGGGCGGTAGCGCCGCGGCTCTCTCTTTTTAAGTGATACTATGGTCGACACACGCTTTCACCGCTTTGCCGGCCCGCTAACCTTGGGCGCTCTGCTCGCGCAGCTTGGTCGTGCCGATCTGGTTGAGCAGATCTCCGGCAGCGACCACCTGATCACCGGTGTCTCCGAGCTCGAAATGGCCGGCAATGGGGACCTCGTCTTCGCCGCACAGCCCAGTTACATCGAGGAGCTGCGCCGCACGGCGGCCGGTGTCGTGCTTGTGGCTCCCGCGCTTCTTGATGCCGTTCCCGCCCACTGTCTGGCCATCGCCGTCGACAAGCCATACGACCTCTTCGCCGATATTCTGGATGCGCTTTATCCCGGCAGCACGCGTGCGATCATCGCGTCTGGACGCGATGATCTCGGCGCGCCGGTATTCGAGCGCGATGTCGTCATTGGGGCCAATGTCGTCATCGGCGCAGGCGTCGAAATCGGCCGCGGCACCATCATCGGGGCCAATACCGTCATCGGCTCTGGTGTCACCATCGGCCGCAACAGCATCATTTCTGCCAACTGCACGATCGACTGTGCCCATCTTGGCAATGATGTCGTAATCCATTCAGGCGTACGGATCGGTACCGAAGGTTTCGGCTGGCTCGATTTTGGCCGCACCAATCGCAAGGTGCCGCAGCTCGGCCGCGTCATCGTGCAGGACAAGGTCGAAATCGGCGCCAACAGCACGGTCGACCGCGGCGCCCTCGGTGACACTGTCCTTGGAGAGGGCACCAAGGTCGATAACCTGGTCCAGATCGGTCACAACTGCCGCATCGGCCGCTATTGCCTGATTGCGGCCATGAGCGGCCTATCCGGTTCAACCACGACGGGCGATGGCGTCCTGCTCGGCGGCGGCGTCGGCACCTCGGGTCACCTGACGATCGGGGCCGGTTCCGTGGTCCATGGCCGCGCCGCGGTGACCAAGGATTGGCCGCCGGGATCCAAACTTGCCGGTGCGCCGGCACAGGATATAAGAGATTTTTGGCGAGAGCTCGCCGTCATGCGGAAACTGTCCAAGGGGGAGAAGCGGGGATGAACGATACCGCCGCCGTCACCGAACTCGATGCCATGAGCATCGGCGAAATTCTGGAAGCGCTGCCACATCGCTACCCCTTCCTCATGATTGACCGCATCGTCGACATCAATGGTGACGAGTCGGCTGTCGGCATCAAGAACGTCACCTATAACGAGCCGATCTTCACCGGCCACTTCCCGGGCAATCCGATCTTTCCGGGCGTGCTGATCGTCGAGGGCATGGCCCAGACTGCCGGCGCCATCGTCATCAAGCACGATGGCAATGCCGGTGGCAAAAAGATCGTGCTCATGCTGGGCGTGGACAACGCCAAGTTCCGCAAGCCGGCGGGCCCCGGCGACGTCATCGAGTTCCATATCGCTAAGATGCACCGCCGCCGCAATGTCGGTCGCTACAAGGCTGAGGCAAAGGTCAATGGCGCGGTCATCGCCGAGGCCGAAATCACGGCGATGATCGTCGGAGCGCCCTCGTGAGTTCTGCTGTCGTCCACCCGACGGCCATCATTGCCGAGGGCGCCAGGCTGGGAGCCGGTGTGCGCATCGGTCCCTACAGCATGGTCGGCCCGCGTGTGGTCTTGGGCGACAATGTCGAACTCGTGTCTCATGCCGTTGTCGAGGGCAACACCACGATTGGTGAAGGCACGCGCATTTTCCCGTTCGCCTCGGTCGGCCACCAGCCACAGGACCTGAAGTTTCACGGCGAGGATTCTCGTCTCGAGATCGGACGCAACTGCACGATCCGCGAATCGGTGACCATCAATCCGGGCACCGAGGGCGGCGGCATGCTCACCAGGATCGGGGATGAATGCCTGATCATGGCCAATGCCCATGTCGCCCACGACGCCATTATCGGCAACAATGTCATCATGGCCAACTATGTCGGCATCGCCGGCCACGTCCATGTCGGCGATAATGTCATCTTCGGCGGCACCTGCGTCATCCATCAGTTCACGCGCATTGGCGCACATGCCTTCATCGGCGCCCAGTCCATGGTCGATGGTGACGTCATTCCCTACGGCATGGCAGTCGGCAATCGCGCCACTCTCACGGGCCTCAACCTCGTGGGCCTCAAGCGCCGCAAGTTCGATCGCGAGGCCATTCACCGCCTCCGCGCCGCCTATCGGCAGATCTTTGCCAGTGAAGGCACACTGCGCGAGCGTGTCGAGGATGCGGCTGAACTCTTCCGGGACGATGTTCTGGTCCAGGAAGTGGTGCGCTTCATCTCCGAGGCGCAGGATCGCCCCATCCTTCTGCCGCGCAACGGGCACGAAAGCGAATAGTCACCGATTGACGAGGCGTTCATGAGCGACCCTCTTCGCCTCTTCATTCTCGCCGGCGAACCGTCCGGCGATCGCATCGGCGCCGATCTGGTGGCCCGTCTCAGGTCCAGGGTTTCGCTGACACTGTCGGGCGTTGGCGGCGATGACCTCGCGTCGCAGGGTCTGGTTTCGCTCTATCCGATGAGCGACCTGGCCGTGATGGGCGTCACCGATGTGCTCGTCAATCTGCCGCGTCTGCTTTGGCGCCTCGAACAGACCGCCCGCGCCATCCTCGCCGCGCAGCCCGATGTCGTCGTGCTGGTCGACGCACAGGACTTCTCGCGCCTGCTCGCTGCCAAGCTCCGCAAGCGAGGCTATCGCGGCAGCCTGATCCTCTATGTTGCGCCATCGGTCTGGGCGCGTCATCCTGAGCGTGCCGCGCGTCTCCGCCCGCTGTTCGATGCTGTCCTTGCCGTGCTCCCATTCGAGCCGGCGGTCATGGAAAAGCTGTCAGGTCCGCGGACCCGCTATGTCGGCCATCCGGCCCTTGCCGAAGTCCTCCCGCCCCGCGATCCCGTGCAATGCGGCCCGTTGGTACTCTTGCCCGGCAGCCGCTCTGGCGAACTCCGTCGCCACATGCCAATCCTCGCGGCTGTGGCAAAGGACGTCGCGGCTAGCCCTTCGGTTTCCGAATTCGTCATCCCCACCTTACCCAGATTGAGGGCGCGTCTCGAAGCCGAGACCGCAGCGTGGCCGGTCCCGGTGCGCATAGTCGACAATCGGGCGGATCGCCGCGCGCTCTATGCCTCGGCCGTCTCTGCGCTTTGCGTTTCGGGCACGGTCACTCTGGAACTGGCTCTGGCACGTGTCCCCATGGCGGTCATCTACGCGCTGGATCGCCATCAGGCCCGCGTCTTCGACAAGCTGGGGAGACCGGCCGTATCGCTACCCAATATCATCCTTGGCAGGAACGTCGTCCCGGAGATCGTCGCCGCGCCGCTGAGCGCAGCCGGAGTCAGCCACGCCCTGGCGGACCTCCTCGACAACAAAAAAGCCCGTCAGGACCAGATTGCGGCCTTTGACGAGCTTGTTGACGTGATGGAAGCGGGTATCCCGCCGCATCTGCGACAGGACCCGGCGGAGCAGGTCCTGTCCATTCTGCGCAATCAGCGGCTGCCGATCGCCTGATAGTCGCGGGCCGTCGCGCCGTTGTAGAGCTGGCGCGGGCGGCCGATCTTCTTCTGCGGATCGCCGATCATTTCCTTCCACTGGCTGATCCAGCCCACGGTGCGGGCAACGGCGAACAGCACGGTGAACATGGAGGTCGGGAAGCCGATGGCGTCGAGGATGACGCCCGAATAGAAGTCCACGTTCGGATAGAGCTTGCGGTCGATGAAGTACTGGTCTTCGAGTGCGATGCGCTCGAGTTCCTGGGCGACCTGCAGCGTGGGATTGTTTTCCACGCCGAGGATGGCCAGCACTTCCTTGGCGGTCTGCTGCATCACCTTGGCGCGCGGATCGAAGTTTTTGTAGACGCGGTGGCCGAAGCCCATCAGGCGGAACGGATCGTTCTTGTCCTTGGCGCGCGCGATGAACTCGGGAATGCGGTCAACGGTGCCGATTTCGCGCAGCATGTTGAGGCAGGCTTCGTTCGCGCCGCCATGGGCCGGACCCCAAAGGCATGCTACGCCCGCAGCGATACAGGCGAACGGATTGGCATCGGACGAACCTGACAGGCGCACGGTCGACGTCGACGCATTCTGTTCGTGGTCGGCATGGAGCGTGAAGATCAGGTCCATGGCCCGGGCGATCTTGGGATCCACCTTGTATTCCTCGGCGGGCACCGAGAAGCACATGTGGAGGAAGTTCGCCGCATAATCGAGGTCGTTGCGCGGATACACGAAAGGCTGACCGACCGAATACTTGTAGGCCATCGCCGCCAGTGTCGGGATCTTGGCGATCATGCGGATCGACGCGATCTCGCGCTGCTGCGGATCGTTGATGTCGGTGCTGTCGTGATAGAAGGCAGCCATGGCACCGACGACGCCGGTCATGATGGCCATCGGATGCGCATCGCGGCGGAAGCCGCGGTAGAAATAGTGCATCTGCTCGTGCACCATGGTGTGGCGCGTGACGAGGCTCTCGAACTCGGCGAACTGGGTCTTGGTCGGCAACTCGCCGTACAGCAGCAGGTAGCAGACTTCCAGATAGTTGGATTTGTCGGCCAGTTGTTCGATCGGGTAGCCGCGATAGAGCAGCTCGCCCTTGTCGCCATCGATATAGGTGATGGCGCTGTCGCAGGCAGCGGTCGACGTGAAGCCTGGGTCGTAGGTAAACAGGCCCGTCTTGGCATACAGCGATCGAATATCCATCACATCCGGACCCACCGAACCGCTCAGGATCGGGAATTCGTGAGTCTGGTCTCCGATGACGAGTTTGGCGACGTTATCGGTCATTGAGCTCTCCTCGCTTCACCCCTCGCGCCCGCAGGAAAGGACAGGAAACACGGGGTCGGGGCCGGCGCCATCAAAGCGCCGATTTTCCCGACGAGAGGTATCAGGTCTTGCCCATCGCAAGCAACCGATAGGTGAGTATGACTTATCTATCTGACAGCTCGGCGACAGCCTCGTGTGTCAGGCTGCCGAGCCGATCTGGTCGCCGAGTCGGGCGAGGCTTTCCTCGCGTCCGATCAGCACCATCACCTCGAAAATGCCCGGAGAAACGGTGCGTCCGGTGAGGGCCGCGCGCAGCGGCTGTGCCAGCTTGCCGAGCTTGAGACCCTTTTCTTCGGCCAAGGCACGCATTGCCGTGTCGATAGCCGGCACTGACCAATCGGCAAGGCCCCCTAACGTTTCGGCAATGCTCGCCAGCACATGCTTTGCTTCGTCGGTCAGCAATGCCGCCGCCGCCGCATCCGGGACGATGGGACGAACCGCATAGATGAACTGCGCCAGGTCGATCAGTTCCAGAACGGTCTTGGCCCGCGGCTGCAGCTCGGGCAACGCCGCCAGCACCGTATTGTGGTTGGCTTCAAGGCCCTCGGCATCGACCTTGCGGCCAACTTCCTTGGCCGTCGAGATCATCACGTCATAGAGATAGCGAGGATCTGACTCGCGGATATAGTGGCCGTTGATGTTCTCGAGCTTGACGAAGTCGAAGCGTGCCGCGCCCTTGTTGAGAGCTTCGAGGCTGAACCACTCCACCATCTGCTCGGTCGAGAATATCTCGTCGTCGCCATGGCTCCAGCCGAGGCGCGCGAGGTAGTTTCTGACGGCGGCGGGCAGGTAGCCCATCTGCCGGTAAGCCTCGACGCCGAGGGCGCCGTGGCGCTTGGAAAGCTTCGCACCATCCGGCCCGTGAATCAGCGGGATATGCGCCATCTCCGGAACCGTCCAGCCCATGGCGTTGTAGATCACGATCTGGCGGGCGGCATTGGTCAGGTGGTCGTCGCCGCGGATGATGTGCGTAACGCCCATGTCATGGTCATCGACGACGACCGCGTGCATGTAGGTCGGCGTGCCGTCGGAGCGCAGGATAATGAAGTCGTCGAGGTTCTCGGTCTTGAACACGACATCACCCTGCACATGGTCGTGTACGACGATCTCGCCGCTCAGCGGTGCCTTGATGCGGATGACCGGCTTCACGCCTTCCGGCGCCTCAGCCGGATCGCGATCGCGCCAGAAGCCGTTGTAGCGCGGCGGCTTGCCGGCGGCGCGGGCCTCTTCACGCATCTGGTCGAGTTCCTCGGGCGAGCAATAGCAATAGTAGGCGTGGCCCATCTTGACCAGTTCATGGGCAACCTCGGCATGACGCGATGCCCGGCCGAACTGGCTGATCGGCTCGCCATCCCAGTCGAGGCCGAGCCACTTCAGCCCGTCGATCAGCGCCGTCACGGCCGCTTCGGTCGAACGCTCGCGGTCGGTATCTTCGATGCGCAACAGCATCTTCCCGCCCTGGTTCTGCGCGAAAGCCCAGCTGAACAGGGCCGTGCGGGCACCGCCGATATGCAGATAGCCGGTGGGAGAAGGAGCGAAGCGGGTGACGACCTGAGACATGGCAACCGGGGGATTTGAGGAATTGCGGGCCGTGTGTAGCATAGGGGGGCTTGAGCGCAAGGGCAGGGCGCATGGAGGCGGGGCGACAGGGGACATCGGGCCTGTTGAGGTTCTGGCATCGATTGCACAGCCAGAGCGCGATACCGCGCGCTCCGTGGGATCGCATCGTCCTGGCGATATCCAGCGCGGTGAGCCGGTCCATCGAGCATCGTCGGCTCTTCGTGCTTTTGCCATTCAGTCTCATTGCCGGGCTCGTCCTTTACGCCATCCTGCCGGGCGAACCGTCGCGCCTGCTGTACGGATTTGCCTCGCTGCTCGCGGCTATGGCCTTGCTCGCTGCGCTGTGGCTCGGGTCTCTGACCGCACTGCGATGGTCCGTGCAACTGGCATGCGTGTGGCTCGGCTTCTGCCTTCTGCCGCTTCACGGACTGGCCTTCGGAACGCCAATGCTGGTCTTTCCAGCCTTTGGGACCTACGAGGCCGTGGTCGACGAAGTTCTGCCGGGCGACGCTGGCGCCCAGCGGGTCATCGTTTCGCGTCTGGCGCCGCAGCAGGATGCACGGCCCGTACCCATCAGGCGTGCGCGGATTTTGCTTCCGCCAGACATAGCGCTGGAGCCGGGCGATACGATCAAGGGCGCACTTCGCCTTGCGCCCATACCCGGACCCGTGCTGCCGGGTGCTCATGATGGGCAGTTTCATTCCTATTTTTCGGGCATCGGCGCCTATGGGTCGGTCACGGGTGATCTGGAGCGGCTGCAGCGTGCTGAAGGCTTCAGTGTTGCTCACGCGATCCAGACACTGCGCAACCGCATCGGGAACCGCCTGGCCACGGTTCTCGCCGGCGATACCGCTGCAATCGCCAAGGCAATGGTGGTTGGCGATCAGAGCGGCATCAGCGACGAGACCCGTGACCTGATGGCGGCAGCGGGCCTCGCCCACATCTACTCCATCTCTGGATTGCACCTCTCGATTGTCGCGGGCGGCATCTTCTGGCTGTTGCGGCTCGTCCTTGCTTCGGTCCCCGCTTCAGTGGGCTGGCCGGTCAAGAAAATCGCGGCGCTCGCGGGTATCCTTGCCGCATTCCTCTACCTGCTGTTGGCCGGTGGCATCGACAATGTGCCTGCCTTCCGCTCCACCCTCATGCTGGCGCTGATCTTCGGCGCGGTCCTCGCCGGCCGCCAGGCATTGACCATGCGCAATGTCGCGATCGCCGCGATCGTGATCGTGCTCATCGATCCGGCCAGTGTGTTTCGGCCGAGCTTCCAGCTCTCCTTTGCAGCCGTCGTCGGACTGATCGGCATTTTCGAACTACCCCGGCCTCAGGCCGTCGGCACGTCCGGTTTTCTTCGACGCCTGAGCAATGTCGTCATCGTCACCGCGTGGACCAGTTTCGTCGCCGGTCTCGCAACGCTGTTGTTCTCGGCCTATCATTTCCAACAGACCGCGCCGCTCGGCGTCATTGGCAACGTTCTCGCTCTACCCTTTGTAAGCCTGGTCATCATGCCATTCGGCGTGCTCTCGGTGCTGGTCATGCCCCTGGGAATAGACGCGCCCTTCATCCTCGCCATGGGCTGGGGTATCGACCGCATGGTGGATGTTGCCGCGCTCGTGGCTGGCTGGAGCCAGGGCTGGACCGGTAACCCGTTGCTTGCCGGATGGACGCTCGTTGTCGCGCTCGGGGCGCTGGCCTGGTTCGCTTTTCTCGAGGATCGATGGCGCTTTGCCCTGCCAGCCGCCGCCTCCGTGTTGATCCTGATTTTTGGCTTCCTGCCGAGGCCGGATGTCATCATCGCCGATACGACGCAGGCCATTGCAGTACGCGACGGTGGCGGCATGGGTCTGGCGACCGGGCGGACTGGCAGTTTCGCCGTCGATGTCTGGAGCGATCATTTTCAGACGCCCATCGCCGCCACCCATTCCGGCGGGCATTGCGATGGTGTGGGCTGTATCGTCACGACGCCTGACTACACCATTGCGGTCGCCACCAATGCATCTGCCTTTGCGGAAGATTGCGGTCGGCACGACCTCCTGATCGCCCGCATCGTTCCGCCCGCCTATTGCACTGGCAATGGCCAGGTCATCGGCCAGGCGCAGTTGCAGTCGGGCGGCGTCCACGTTCTCTATTGGCGACCGGGGCAGGGCAGCTTTGCCATCCGCCCTGCGATCGAGACTCTCAATCGGCCTTGGCGAGTGCAGCCACGCTGACCCCTGCCGCTTCGATCTCGGCGCTGCCCAGGACATAACCCGCCTCGTCGGCCGACGGCGTCAGCGTCTGCGCGCGGGCGCCATAGTTGACGTAGACCCGGAACCGTCCACGCGTACGGCAACGCACGCCCGCCGGCAACTGCAGAACGGGCGTATCCGCCTCGGCGATCAGGTAGTCGGCGACCCGCTGGACCAGCGCCTTGTCGCCGCTCGCGGTGAGGTAAAAGAGTTTTCCCTGCGAAACCAGCACCGGTTCGCCCTCTTCGTCTTCCATGACGACTTCGGCATTGCCCACGATCTTCTCGCGCCAGATATGCGTCGACCCGCCGCCCTTTACCGACACCCGAATGCCCTCCGGCAGGCTGTCGACCCGCGCGACCTTGGTGTCGAGCAGGTTTGCGCCCAGATCCGGCCCCAGGCGGTCGGGAATGGCGAAGTTCGCGGTCTTCGAGCCCGAACGTGGCCCGATCAGCAGATAGCCGTCGAAATTGGCCACGGCCTCTCGCAAGGCATCTGTCCACGCCAGGAGTGCGGGGATAGCCACGATGTCGTAGCCCTCGAAACTCGACATGGTCGGTGGTAGCACGTCCACATCGAGCCCATGCTTGCGGAATGCCGCATAGACGCCGCGCACGTGATCGCCATGCCTGAAGCCTTTGGCCTGTGGCTGGATCTCCCATGCCCATTCACTTTCATAGTCGAAGACGACCGCGACCTTGCCCCTGGCGATGGCGCCGTCAAACGTAAGCGTCTTGAGTTCATCGGCCACCTGACGTGCCTCGTCATAGGCAGGCGCGGGCTCGCTGTCCGGCCGAAGCAACCCGGCATGCATCTGCTCCTGCCCGAACGGGGCCTGCCGCCAGCGGAAATACGAGACGACCTCTGCGCCGTGCGCAAACGCTTCCCAGGCCCACAGCCGCGCCATTCCCGGCAGAGGGTCCGGATTGGAATCTGCCCAGTTCACCGGTCCAGGTTGCTGCTCCATGATCCACATGCGGCCGTGCCCGACCGTGCGATAAAGGTCGTGGTGAAACGCGGCATTGTCGGGATCGCCCTGACGCAGGTAGAGCGCCTTGTGCTCCGCCGTCTCGTCGCTCTTGGCCAGATGCCCAATGGGATAGGAGTCCCAGCTCCCGATATCGAGCGTTTCGCCCAGCTTGAAGTGGTCGAATTCGCTGTAGCGGCTCATGAAATTGTGGATCACCGGCAGGTCTGGCCGTGCCGATTTGAGGATCTCATACTGCACCGCGTTGAAATCGGCGACCTGGTCCGAGGAATAGCGCCGGAAATCCAGCTCATGCGCCGGTGCCGCGTCGGTCACGAGCAGATTGGGCAGCTCGATCTGGTCGAACCGGTTGTACTCCATCGACCAGAACACATTTCCCCAGGCGACGTTGAGCGCGTCGATCGAGCCGTACTTTCGCTCCAGCCACAGTCGGAACCCATCAAGCGCGGCCGGAGAATAGGAATAGGTCGTGCCGTGGCAGCCATATTCGTTGTCCGTTTGCCAGCCGGCCAGGGCAGGGTGGCTCGACAGGGCCTCTGCAAGAATGCGCGTGATCCGCGCGCAGTCCTCGCGATAGCCCAGATGCGAGAAATCGTAATGGCGCCGCGAACCGAATCCCTTGCGCCGGCCGGTCTTGTCCACTGCCAGCATGTCCGGATGCTTGTCGATCATCCAGCGCGGAGGCGTTGCCGTCGGGGTCCCGACGATCACCTTCAGCCCGTGCCGCCCCAACACATCCATGGCGCGGATCATCCAGTCGAGCCGGAGATCGCCGGGCGAAGGCTCCAGCCGCGACCAGGCGAATTCACCAATGCGCACGTAGCGAATACCCACCTCGGCCATGCGCCGCGCATCGGTCTCCCACCAGTCCTCGGGCCAGTGTTCGGGATAGTAGCAGACGCCGAGGGTGGGACTGATCATGGGAAGGCTCAGAGCTTGATTTTCGCTTCGGGAAGGCCGGCAATGTCGAGGTCGATGTAGAACACGCCACCCGCCACCTTTTCGGCAGCCAGTTGCTCGGGCGACATCGTCTTGTTTGCCGTCGTGAGGAACAGGCGCTTGAGGTCCTTGCCGCCGAAGGCAGGGCAGGTCACCTGGCTCACGGGGACGTCGATCATGCGATCGATCGTGCCATCGGGCGCATAACGGATTACGCAGCTGCCGCCCCACCGGGCATTCCAGAGGTAGCCCTCGCTGTCGACGACCGCGCCATCGGGATATCCGGGATGCTCAGCCACATCGGCAAACACCTCCCACTCCCCAATGGGCATGCCGGTCTCGGGGTCGACGGCGCATTTGAGGAATTTTTGGTCCGGCGTATCGGTCCAGTAGGCGATGCGACCATCAGGCGAAAAACAGGTGGCATTGGGAATCGCGGCGTTACCGATGATCTTGGTGAGAACCCCGCTGCGGTAATGGTAGACAGCGCCGTCCTTGGGGCCCTCGTCCTTGACCATTGTGCCGATCCAGAACGCGCCCGAGGGATGCACGCGGCTGTCATTGGTCCGATTGGTTGGAACGTCGCGCTCGATATCGATGATGTCACTGGTGCTGCCGGTGCGCAGGTCGAACCGCTTGAGGCCGGTTTCCGTCGCCAGCGCCAGCGTTTCGTCGTCGACGATCGCGGCAGCCGCCACGATTTCGTCGAACGCCCACTCATTCTGGATGTCGCCATCAGCAGTCGCAGCGAACAGCTTCTGGTTATTGATGTCGAACCAGAACAGTTGCTGCCGGCCGGGGTGCCAGAACGGGCCTTCGCCCAACGCGCATTGGCTGTCGACGAGAAGTTTTGCTGTTTCGCTCACTTGGAGGCTCCACGATCGTATGATTCCACGGCGAGGCGTGCGCGTTCGGCGACGTCGTCGACGCTCATGCCCGGCTTGAAAATGTAGGTGCCGAGCCCGAAGCCGGTGCAGCCTACGGCGAAGTATTCGTGGAAATTGTCAGGGTTGGCGCCGCCCACCGCATAGACGGGCAGGCTGGGCGGCAGCACCGCCTTCATCGCCTTGATGCCTTTTGATCCCAGCACTTCTGCCGGAAAGAACTTCAGTCCGGTCGCGCCCGCGCGAATGGCGGCAAAGGCGTCCGTCGGCGAGAATACGCCCGGATAGGACTTGAGCCCCAGTCGCACGGTTTCCGCGATGACCTCGGGATTGGTGTCGGGCGAAACGATGAACGTCCCACCTGCGGCGGCAACGGCGCGAGCATCCTCGGGAGTGAGCACGGTTCCGGCGCCGATCTCGGCCCGGTCGGACAGCGCGGCCGCGGCCCGGCCAATGCTGTCTACCGCATTGGGCGAATTGAGGGGCACCTCGATCAGCGTGATGCCTGCGTCCACGAGTGCGGTGCAGACCGGCACGGCTTCAGGCGGGGTGATGCCGCGCAGGATGGCGATGATGTGACGATGGGACACGATGAACCTCAAGCGATCGATGCCCGTGCGGCTTTGAGGCCGGCAAGGACGACTTCGGTGGAATCGACGACGCGGCCCGTTGCGCCGGCCATGGCCAGCACGCGGGCGTAAAGGGCGCAAAGCCCGGCAGAACCGATCAGTGGCACGGGGTCGGTCCCGATCTGGCTCCGGTTGGCCGCGATTTCGGTGCCGATCAGCAGCCCGGAAAGAAAGCCGGCGCACCAGTCCGGCGTCCGGCCCGACAACAAGGCCGAGGCGCGTACGCGGAACAGTTGGCCCAGCAACGCCTCCGGATGATCGAGACCGGCGCGTGCACCTGCCTGGAAACCGGTTTCCCGTTCCGGCCCCTCGAGCTCGCCGACCAGCGAATGTCGCAGCACGGAATGCGTTTTCAGCAGCTCGAACATTTCCCCGGTCATGGCCGTCGAGAATGTCGTGATCCGCGTTCCCTCGAGCTGCGCCCATTTGGAATGCGTGCCGGGCATGCAGACCAGCCCCTCATATCCAGGCGTCACGCTGGCGAGCCCCAGGAGTTGGGTTTCCTCGCCACGCATGACGTTCTCGCCGCCTTCGCGCTGGCAGACGCCGGGCAATATCGACACGCGGAACTCGGTACCGGGAACCTCGGGGTGCACGGCACCGCGGCCGAGGTCGCTGAGATCCGTCGGCGCGTCGAGATAGGGGGCCTCCAGCCAGCCCTGGCGGGCGCCGGCCATGCCGCAGACCACAATGTCGGTAACGGTCGACGGTGGAGCCAGCTGTGCCAGGACGGCCTGCAATGCAGCCGGAAACTGCTCGCGCGCAAGTTTTCCCATCCCCTGGTCGGACGACGCCGTCGACACGACCTCGCCTCCGGCATCGATGCCCCAGGAGCGAAGGTTGGAGGTTCCCCAGTCCACCGCGATCCATGAAATCGTCTCAGTCAATGCAGTCCTCATTTCCACCAGGTCGATTTTGGGCGCGACCGTAATGCCCGGCCACGCGCGTGGCCAGCCCGATTCCACGGTGTTTCGATTACCGCAAACCCCCGCGGTGAACCCGTCCCGGGGTAAGTTCGACCACCGCCTGAGACAGATTTGCCGATTATAGACGAGACGGGTCCACTATTTGTATGATTTTTTGCTCCGGACCCATTCACACTGGGCCTCGACATGCTAGAACAGCGCCACCAAGGCCCTCGATCCGCAACCTGGCGGATAACCAAGGAACAGGCAAATGACTGCAGACAATGGCGCCAACGGCGGCCGCAAGCTCCGCTCGCGCGCGTGGTTCGACAATCCTGACAATCCGGATATGACCGCGCTTTACCTCGAGCGCTATATGAATTTCGGCGTCTCGCGCGAAGAACTGCAGTCCGGCAAGCCGATCATCGGCATCGCGCAGACCGGCTCCGACCTCAGCCCATGCAACCGCCACCACATGGTTCTGGCCGAGCGCGTGCGCGAAGGGATTCGCGAAGCCGGTGGCATCGCCATAGAATTCCCGGTTCACCCGATCCAGGAAACCGGCAAGCGCCCTACCGCTGGCCTTGATCGCAATCTCGCCTATCTCGGCCTTGTCGAGGTTCTGTACGGCTACCCGCTCGATGGCGTCGTGCTGACGATCGGCTGCGACAAGACCACCCCCGCCATGCTCATGGGCGCTGCCACCGTCAACATCCCGGCGATCGCATTGTCGGTCGGCCCGATGCTGAATGGCTGGCACAAGGGTGAGCGCACCGGGTCGGGCACCATCGTCTGGAAGGCCCGTCAGCTCCTCGCCGCCGGCGAAATCGACTACCCCAAGTTCATCGAGCTGGTGGCGTCTTCTGCACCCTCGACCGGCTACTGCAACACGATGGGCACGGCCTCCACCATGAACTCGTTGGCCGAGGCTCTCGGCATGCAGCTTCCGGGCTCTGCCGCCATTCCCGCGCCCTATCGCGATCGCCAGGAAATGGCCTATCGCACCGGCAAGCGCGCCGTGGAAATGGTGCACGAGGACCTGAAACCCTCCGACATCCTGACCAAGGAAAACTTCCTCAACGCCATCGTGGTCAATTCGGCCATTGGCGGCTCGACCAACGCGCCGATCCATATCAACGCCATTGCCAAGCATATTGGCGTCGACCTTGAAATCGACGAGTGGCAGGAGCATGGCCTCAGGGTTCCGCTGCTGGTCAATCTCCAGCCCGCCGGTGAGTACCTGGGCGAGGATTACTATCACGCCGGTGGCGTGCCCGCTGTCGTCAACGAACTGATGACCCAGGGTCTAATCCACGAGAACGCGCCGACGGTGAACGGCAAGACCATCGGCGAAAACTGCCGCTCCACGGTCATCGAAGACGACAAGGTCATTCGTCGCTTCGACAATCCGCTCAAGGCCGAAGCTGGTTTCCTCGTGCTGCGCGGCAACCTCTTCGACAACGCCATCATGAAGACCAGCGTGATCAGCCAGGAATTCCGCGAACGCTATCTCAGCGACCCGGCTCATCCCGGCATGTTCGAGGGCAAGGCCGTGGTCTTCGACGGTCCCGAGGATTACCACCATCGCATCGACGATCCGTCACTCGAGATCGACGAGCATACGCTGCTCTTCATGCGTGGCGCCGGCCCGATCGGCTATCCCGGCGCTGCCGAGGTCGTGAACATGCGGCCCCCGGCCTACCTCATCAAGAAGGGCGTTTCCTCGCTTGCCTGTATCGGCGATGGACGCCAGTCGGGCACGTCGGGTTCACCCTCCATCCTCAACGCGTCCCCCGAGGCGGCTGCGGGCGGCAATCTTGCCATTCTCAGGACCGGCGACAAGGTGCGGATCGATCTCACCAAGGGTGAGGCTGATATCCTGATTTCCGACGAGGAGATCGCCACCCGCCGCGCCGCGCTGGAAGCCGAAGGGGGCTATAAATTCCCCAAGCACCAGACCCCGTGGCAGGAAATTCAGCGCTCGCTCGTTGGCCAGTTGGGCGATGGTGCCATCCTCAAGCCCGCCCAGAAATACCAGCGCATCGCCCAGACCGAAGGCCTGCCGCGCGACAACCACTAAGCTCAACACGCAATGACAAAACGCCGCCGGCCACCCCGGCGGCGTTTTCACTTGGGTGACCGCTGAGATTGAACGCGGTTCTATCACACACACCGGTGTCACTCCGGCATATGCGGGAGCCCATGCTCGGTCATCACAGTGAATTTGACCTCGCCCAACCTACTCCCCGCCTGCTACAAGCAATGAGGCCTCCTCGCCATCCAGCGCATCCTGCTGGGCATCAAAAAGCCCGAAGCGCGCCGCGACATCCGGCGCGTACCGTACCAAGTCCGGCCGCAGCCGGATCAGCGCCAGGTCCTTTGCTTTCGCTTCGACCATCACATCGAATTCCAGCCCCTGCGCGATCCGCATGAAGGCGATGAATTCGAAGGGCTGCACGAAATCTGCATGCCCGGTCCAGACCGGCGCGATGTTGACGATTTCCGTCTTGCCGGTCTTGCGGTTCTTGCGGCTCAGCTGCCGTAATTCGGTTCGGGGTGACGAAAAGTGGATCTTGGGCCGCGTGTCGCCTGGCCAGGTGCGGAGCATGCGCTCCAGCGTCTCGCGCAAATCCAGCCCCTCTTGATTGAGACACCAGAAATGCTGGTGATCGAAAATCAGTCGAACGCCCGTCGCTTCATGAATATGCAGCACGTCCGCACAGGAAAACCGCAGGTCGTCATTTTCCAGCACCAGCCGCCGCCGCACCGGCTCGGGCAGGGTCGGCCAGGTTTCGATCCAGCGCTGGCGGGCTGCGATCCTGTCGTCGTAGACCCCGCCGACGTGAACCACCAGCACTGCCTCGGGGCCCAGTTCCATCAGGTCCAGCATCTCGGCCTGGCTGGTGAGATCCCACACGCTTTTGCGCACCAGTTCCGGGTCGGGGCTGTTGAGCACGATGAACTGGCTCGGGTGGAACGAGAGCCGCAATCCCTGCTCCCGCGCCCTCAGCCCCAAGGCGGCGAGGTCGGCAGCGCAATCGTTCACCATCGAGTGGAATTGCGGCATGTCGGGGTGGGTCGCGTAGGGTGCCAGGTCCGACGACATCCGGTACATGCCGATCTCGTGCTTGGCCAGATAGTCGAATATTTCGGCGAGGTATCCGAGCGATACCCGCAGATGCGGGTTAGACTGCGCGCGTCTGGCGTCGTTGCTCTTGAGGGCCGGATTGCCGAGCACCTTGACCGGAAACCCGAGCCTGAGCGGACCAGAAGTCATTGCGCGTTCCTCCATGATGGATGAATGCCGCAACCAAGCGAGCGTTCCTGAGACACGCTTTAGTGCCCCGAAAGTAGAGCGTCCTCCCACTCAGGCCGGTGGTTCCAAAGATGCTGTCGCAAGGCAGCAATCGGTCAATCGCACTACGGTTCCGCGCATTCTGCTGACGTCACCATTGGGCATGTCTCGCGCATGTCTCAGAGAAACAACCGCGGCTGACCCCAAAAAAAATCGCCTGGCGACAGCATCACCTTCAATCTCACCATTGACGGCTCGACCAGGCAGGTCATCATGAACAAGACGATTGCCGATGCCGCATCCACCAGCAATGACGGCGATCTCGACACCATCGGTGAATTCCGCGCGGCCATGCAGGCTGCAATCGTGGCAGTCGGGTTCGACGCCACAAGCTTCTCGCTGACCGACAACGGCACCGAGATCAAACTTCAGTCCACCTCGACTGGCCCGAATTCTGAAATCAACTTTGCGGGCGGCTGGGTTTATGACGATGGAACCAGTGGCGGCACGTTCGATGCGACCACCACGGGCTTCGGGGATCTTGCTGACGCGGGTACCAATGCCGCGACTGCCACGATCACCATCGGCGACGGCACCAACACCACCGGCAACATCGTCCTCAATGGCGATGACCACGATACGCCCGAAAAGGCCAGGACACGAAGTTGCGGCGGCGCAAAACGCAGACCCCAAGCCGTTCCAGCTTCAAGCAGCCTGCCGCTTCGTTGCCAGATCCGACGCCAAACTCACCGACCACGTCTCTCGTGACACATCGCGGAACCTGCTTCTTTTCGGCCATGCCGACTGTCGCCTTGCGGACGGGCATTCGCCTTCGCGCTGAGCGCCGTCGGCGTTTACCTGAAAGCCCGCAGCACGCTTCCAGATTGAACGCTGCTCCTCGCAAGTTCACTCGGTGGCCCTGACCGGACACGGCTCCCGGCGCAAGCCATACCGCGAGGTCGCTTGGAACCCACGGGGTGAACTCGCACCGATCTAGAACGGTCCCACATCGCCACCGCCATACGTAAGTCGGTAGTCCATGCCATGCACCCGCGACAGTCAGCGCCACAAGCAAGCGTGGGATCCATATCGCGAGATCGCTTGGGAATCCGCGGGGTGAACTCGTTCAGAGACTGAACTGTCCCTCATCGCCACCACTGGACGTGTCCCGGTGCTCTATGCCGCGGTGAATGGGGATTGCCGGGACAAGCCCGGCAATGACGCAAGTCGGGACACGAACGGCCCCGATTTACCGCTTCACACCATCCGGGCGACGCCAGCGTCAGCCCGGATACCTGCTCGTCCCGCCAAGGCGCGAACTTGCCACGTCCTCCGACATGAGGATCGTCCGCGTGCCGCCGAGATATCAGTACTTCCTGAGAAGCCCAACCAGCCGGCCCTGCACCTTCACGCGGTCAGGGGGGAAGATCCGCGTCTCATATGCCGGATTTGCCGCCTCGAGCGCCACGGTATCGCCCTTGCGGCGAAGTCGCTTCAGCGTTGCTTCCTCATCATCGACGAGCGCTACGACAATCTCGCCGGTGCCGGCTGTTTCCTGCTTCTTGATGACGACAGTATCGCCATCGAAAATGCCGGCTTCGATCATCGAGTCACCTCGCACTTCGAGCGCATAGTGATCGCCCGCCCCCAGCATTTCGGGCGGCACCTGGATCGTATGCGTATGCTGTTCGATCGCCGAGATCGGCGTGCCAGCGGCAATACGGCCCATGACGGGAATAGACACCGGCCGCGCATATTCTTCCGTGGCGATGCCGCGTACCGGAGTTGCGCTGACCTTGCCCAGGCTCCCCTCGATCACCGAAGGCTCGAACCGCGCCTTGCGGCCACCCAGCGACGGGTTCATCGAATCCGGCAGCTTCACCACTTCGAGGGCCCGCGCGCGGTTCGGCAGGCGGCGGATGAAGCCGCGCTCCTCCAGCGCGGTGATAAGGCGGTGGATGCCGGACTTCGACGCCAGGTCCAGCGCGTCCTTCATCTCGTCGAAGCTCGGGGGAATGCCGCTTTCCTTCATCCGTTCATGGATGAACATCAGCAACTCATGTTGTTTGCGTGTGAGCATTGGCCCGTTGACCCCAGAATCGGAACATAGACGGAACGACAATACATGTTCCATTTATGTTCTGCAATGCCCGCGGTGGCGGAGGATTTTTTTGGGAGCCGACAAACTGGCGCGCGGTCCCGACGGAGTTCAGAAGGCGTCGATCGGAATGGCGGCGACGACAGCGCCTGTGGGCTGGCCCGGATCATGCTCCGGCTGCACGATGAGGAGGTCCGCGGCCGCGAGGGACGATGTATGGCCGCTATCGGTCTGCGCGATCGGCTCTGCGGCGGGCCCGAACGGGGACTGCACCAGCCGCGCGCGCATGAAATGGCGTCGGGCGGTGTTGGCAGGCGTGGGCGAGGCGAGGGGCAACCTCCAGTCCGCCGCGGCCGAGTGACCGAGCCACGCGCGCAATGCCGGCTTGATGAACGCTGTCGCTGTCACCATGGCCGAAACCGGATTGCCGGGGAGGCCGAATACCAGCGTCTTGTCGCGCGTGCCGAACATCAGCGGCTTGCCCGGCCGCATGTTGATGCGCCAGAAATCCAGCGAAACGCCCAGGTCCTTGAGCACGTCCTGCACCAGGTCATGCTCGCCCACCGAGGCGCCGCCGGTAGTGATGAGGATATCGGGCGCATCCGCGAATGCTGCCTCGAGGCGTGACCGCAGGACGACGCGGTCGTCCGAGGCGATGCCGTGATCCACAATGCGTTCGGCATAGGGCTGCAGCATCGCAGCAAGACCGAAACTGTTCGATGCGACGATCTGGTCCGGCTCGAGCCGGTTGCCGGGCAGCACCAGTTCGTCGCCCGTCGCGAGGAGCGCGATCCGCGGCCGCCGCGCGACGGCCAGCGAGGCCGCATTCGCAGCCGCCGCCACTGCGATCTGCATCGGCGTCAGCCGTGTGCCCGCCGCCACCAGTACCTGGCCGACGGCAAAATCGTTCCCTTTCAGGCGGACACTGTGACCCGGCCGGGCAGGGGCTGTGAACCGGACCCGATCGCCGTCGCGCACCGCCTCTTCCTGCATGATGACGGTATCGGCGCCACGAGGCACTGGCGCGCCCGTGAAGATGCGCACCGCCTCCCCGGGGCCCACCGTGCCACTGTAACCCGAGCCCGCCTGCGACGTCCCGATCACCTTGAGCACGGCATCGTCGCATACGTCGGTGGCCCGCACTGCATAGCCGTCCATGGCACTGGCGTCGAACGGAGGCTGGTCGTGGCTGGCCACGAGGTCCTGCGCAAGCACCCTCCCGACCGCTTCCTTCAGCGGCACGTGCTCGATCACGACGGGCGGAATATGGGAAAGAATGGCTTCGAGTGCGGCTTCGACCGGGAGCAGGCTCATGCGTCGCGCCTGAAGTCGCCGGATTTCCCGCCCGATTTTTCCACCAGGCAGATGTCGGAAACCACCATCGCGCGGTCCATCGCCTTGGCCATGTCGTAGAGCGTCAGCGCCGCGGTGGACGCTGCCACCAGCGCTTCCATTTCGACGCCCGTCTGCCCGGTCGTCTCGGCCGCCGCCAACACCAGGATAGCAGTCTCGCCATCGCCAACGATGTCGACACTCACCTTGGTCAGCGCAATCGTATGGCACAGCGGAATGAACTCGCTGGTCTTCTTGGCGGCCATGATGCCGGCGACTCGCGCCACCGCAAGCGCGTCGCCTTTTTTGAGCGCACCCCCCAGGATCGCCGCAATGGTCGCGGCTTCTCCGCTGATCCGGGCCTGCGCCACGGCCCGTCGCCGCGTAACCGACTTGTCACCGATATCGACGATATGGGCCTCGCCCTTGTCGTTGAGATGGGTGAGGCGCCCGCTCATCAGCGGACCGCCTCCGGCATCCCCGTGAGCAGGGTCCGGGTCGCCGCGGTCACGTCGTCCTGGCGCATCAGGCTCTCGCCGACCAGGAACGAGCCCACATTGCAGCGCTCGTCAAGCATCCGCACATGCTCATGGGTGAAGATCCCGCTCTCGCTCACCAGCACCACATCCGGGGGCAGGCCGATCGCAAGGTTCACCGTGGTCTCGAGCGTGGTCTCGAAGGTGCGCAGGTTGCGGTTGTTGACGCCGATGAACTTGACATCCAGGGCCAGCGCCCGATCGAGCTCGAGCTGATCGTGCACTTCCACCAACGCATCCATGCCCCATTCCTGGGCTGCATCGAGCAGATAGCGGGCCACGTCGTCTCCCACCGCTGAAAGGATGACGAGGATGCAATCCGCCCCCCAGGACCTGGCTTCCGCCACCTGGTAGGTCTCGAACAGGAAATCCTTGCGCAGAACCGGCAGCCGCGTGGCGGCGCGGGCCTCGATCATGTAGCTCGGCGATCCCTGGAAACTGGGCCTGTCGGTGAGCACCGAAAGACAGGTCGCCCCGCCGATCTCGTAGGCGCGCGCGATCTCCGCCGGATTGAAATCTTCGCGGATCAGCCCCTTGGAGGGACTGGCCTTCTTCACCTCGGCGATAAGAGCATATTCGCCCCGCGCCCGCTGGTCCTTGATGGCCTTGAGAAACCCGCGCGGCGGCGGCTGGTCATGCGCTTCGGCAACGACCTCGGCCCACGGGCGCATGCTCTTGGCAGCGGCGATTTCCTCGCGCTTGTAGGCTTCGATCTGCTTGAGAATATCGGTCATCAGCCGTGTCCGTTCGATACTGCGACAAGGCGGGCCAGTGTCGCCTTGGCCTTGCCGCTTTCCAGTGTGTCGCGGGCCATGGCGATCCCGTCTTCGATTGTACCCACCTTGTCGGCCACCAGCAGGGCCGCGCCGGCATTGAGCAGCACGGTATCGCGGTAGGCTCCGGACGCTCCGTCGAACAGCGCCACGATCGCCGCCGCATTCTCCGCCGGTTCGCCCCCGAGCAGGTCCTTGGGGTCGGTGAGGTCCAGGCCCACCTGCTCAGGGTGCAATTCGAAGCTGCGCAGGTCGCCATCGACGATCTGCGCGACGAAGTTCGGCCCGGATGTGGACAGCTCGTCGAGCCCTTCGCTCGAATGAACCACCCAGGCCTTGACCGCCCGGTTGGCGAGCAGTGCCGCTGCCACCGGCTCCACCCATTGCTGCGAGTAGACGCCGAGCAGGTAGCGCCGCACGCCGGCCGGGTTGGACTGCGGCCCGAGCAGGTTGAACAGCGTCCGCACGCCCATTTCGGCGCGGGCCGGGCCCACATGGCGCATGGCCGGATGATGGTGCGGCGCGAACATGAAGCCGATATTGGCCTCTGCAATGGTCTTGCCGATCTGCTCGGGCGTCAGGTCCAACCGCACCCCGAGTGCCTCGAGTGCCTGCGACGAACCCGACCGCGACGACAGCGCCTTGTTGCCATGCTTGGCCACCGGCACGCCTGCTGCCGCCACGAGGATCGCGGTCGCCGTGGAAATGTTGAGGCTGCCCACCCCGTCGCCGCCCGTGCCGACGATGTCGATGGCATTTTCGGGCGCCGCTACCGGCACCATCTGCTCGCGCAGAATAGAGACCGCGGCGGCGATTTCGCCCACCGTTTCGCCCTTGATGCGCATGCCCATCAGGAAGGCGCCGATCTGCGACGCGGTTGCTTCCCCCGCCATGATGATGCGCATCACGCTGCGCATTTCCTCGCCGGTCAGGTCCTTGCCGTCGGCGATCTTGTTGAGTGCCTGCTTGATGTCCATCACGCGGCCTTCTTTCCGTTGAAGTCGCGGGCAATGTTGAGGAAATTCTGCAGCAGGGCGTGTCCGTTTTCCGAGGCGATGCTCTCGGGGTGGAACTGCACACCATGGATCGGCAGCGTCTTGTGCTGCATCCCCATGATCAGGCCATCGTCGGTGGTGGCGGTCACTTCCAGCACGTCGGGCAGGGTGTTGGCCTTGACGATCAGCGAGTGGTAGCGCGTCGCTTCGAAGCCCGCATTGAGCCCGCGGAAAATGCCTTTGCCGTTATGATTGATCGTGCTGGTCTTGCCGTGGAACAGGCTCGGGGCGCGCACCACCTCGCCACCCAGCGCCTGGCCCATGGCCTGGTGGCCCAGGCACACGCCAAGCATTGGAATGGTGGTCTTGAAGCGGTCGATCACCGCAAGGCAGATGCCGGCCTCGTTTGGCGTGCAGGGCCCCGGCGACAGCACGATCGCCTCGGGCGCCATGGCAGCAATTTCTTCAAGCGTAATCTTGTCGTTACGCTTCACGATGATATCGGCGCCCAGTTCCCCGAGGAAATGCACGAGATTGTAGGTGAAGCTGTCGTAATTATCGATGACGAGGGTCTTGGTCATTCTCTTTGTCCTCAGAAGGCTGTTTCCAATCACCGGGTCATTCCCGCGAAGGCGGGAACCCCAGTCTCAGAACCAGCCTCGCCATCGAAGTGCAGACCTCTCCCAATAGTCACCACCGGGCTTGTCCCGGTGGTCCAGGCGATGTGGCAAAATCCCGTGGATTGCCCGGACAAGCCGGGCAATCACGATGGAGGACGACAATGTCGAAACGGCCGAACCCATCACTGCCCAACTCCCGCTTCCCCGGCATAGCGTAGCGCTTCCTCGGCCGCGCTGAAAAGGGCGCGCGCCTTGTTCTCGCATTCGAGCTGCTCCAGTTCAGGCCTGCTGTCGGCGACGATGCCGGCGCCGGACTGCACGAACAGCTTGCCGTCCTTGATGATCCCGGTCCGCAGGACGATGCAGGTATCCATGGCCCCGTCGGCACCGAAATAACCCACGCAGCCGCCATAGATACCGCGTCTCGATTTTTCGAGCTCGTCGATGATTTCCATGGCGCGAACTTTCGGTGCGCCCGAAACGGTGCCCGCGGGAAAGCCTGCCGAAAGCGCGTCCACGAAGTCATGTTGCGGATCGAGTACGCCCACGACGTTGGAAACGATGTGCATGACGTGGGAATAGTATTCGAGGAAGAACTTGTCGGTCACCTTGACCGTGCCGGTCTTGGCCACGCGACCCACATCGTTGCGCCCGAGGTCGAGCAGCATCAGGTGTTCGCTGAGCTCCTTGGGGTCGCTCAGCAGTTCGTCGGCCAGTTCCTTGTCGCGCGCAGGCGTCGCGCCGCGCTTGCGCGTCCCGGCGATCGGGCGGATCGTCACTTCGCCATTCTGCACCCGCACCAGGATTTCCGGGCTCGATCCGGCGACCGCGAAGCCACCGAAGTCGAAGAAATACATGTAGGGGCTTGGATTGGTGCGGCGCAGCGCCCGGTAGAGCGCTGTGGGTGGCAAGGTGAAATCGGCCGAGAAGCGCTGGCTGAGCACCACCTGGAAAATGTCGCCGGCAGTGATGTACTCCTTGGCCTGCGCCACCATGTCGAAGTACTCGTCCTTCGAGGTGTTGCTGGTCACCGCGATCGAGCCCAGGTCGGGCAGGGGAGTGGTCGCCGGCATGGCTCGTGACAGCCGCGCGATCGCGTCATCGATACGGCTTTCCGCGGCCGCCAGCGCCTGCGCTGCAGTCACGCCCTCCCGCACATACACTGGCGCCGTGAGGTAAAGTTCGTCCTTGACGGTGTCGAACACGGCCAGCAGCGACGGGCGCATCAGCACCGCTTCCGGGGTCTGAAGGTCATCCGGATTGCCGTTGGGCAACACTTCCATGTAGCGGACCATCTCGTAGCCGAGATAGCCATAGATACCGGCCGACTGCGGTGGCAGGCCCGCAGGCATGTCGATCCGGCTTTCCGCCACCAGGTTGCGCAGGGCTTCAAGCGGCTTGTCATCGAGCGGCGAGAAGGCGTCTGGCGCGGTCTGGGCCGTCCGGTTGATCGATGCCTTGCCGTCCTCGATCTTGAGGATCAGGTCCGGCAAAAGGCCGATCATGGAGTAGCGGCCCCGGGTCGTGCCGTCCTGTACGCTTTCGAGCAGGAAGGTGTGCGAGCGTCCCGCAGCCAGCTTGAGATAGGTGCCGACAGGCGTTTCCAGGTCCGCCACGATGCGACGCCAGACGAGTCCAGACTTTCCGGCATCATATTGCGCGGTAAAGGTCTTGGAAAAGTCGTCGTCCATTTGGTCTGGTTCCGTGGTTACGCCCGGCCGTTATTGGCCGAAATTGTTGACGAGCAGCTGGTTGAGAGCCTGCTGGTTGATCCTGAGCCCTGCATCGTCGCGCACCGCCGAAACAAATTCGGAGCGCAGACCGGCCCTGGTGTCGGCATTGAGGTTGTCGATTGCCGTCTGTTCGAGCGGGGTGGCGGTTGCTGCCGCATCGACCACCTGGAAGACCACCACATCGCCCGCCTCTGTCACGGCGTGTCCGGCATGGTCTGGGCCACCGGCGAACACGGCGGCAGCCAGGGTCGCGTCGACAAGGCCATCATCCGAGCCGAAACGGGTAAAGGGTGAACTGATCTGGGGCAGGGCATTGATCTCGAAGCCGATGTCGGCCAGCGCCTCGCCTGCGTCCAGTCGGCCGACGATTTCTTCGCTCTTGGCGAGCAGCGCATCATTGGTGCGCTCCTCGATCAGGGCCGCTTCGACTTCGTCGCGAACTTCGTCGAGGGTCTGGTCGCGGGCCGGTGCAATCTCTTCCAGGTCGAACCAGACATGGGCGTTGCCGGCCAGTGGAATCGCAGGGATCAGGCGATCCTGCGAGGCAGCGAAGATGGCCTGCGCCACGCGCGAATAATCTTCTGCCGCTAGGTTCGGCAACACCGACAATTCGCTGCCGCCGGCAGTGACTGCGGCGTCGTAGACTGGCAGGCCAAACCGCTCGGCGATCTGTTCGATCGGCTGGAATGCCGCGCGCAGCTCTTCGATCTGGTCCAGCACGTCATTGATTTCGGTGCGTGCCTGCGCCTGGCCCAGGCGCTGTACGATATCGGCGCGCGCCTCCTCGAGGGTCGGCTCGCGGGCAGGCTCGATTTCGACGATATGGATGGCGCGCTTGCCGCCGACGCCGTCGATCACGGCATACCCGTCTTCCTCGAGGCCGAAAGCGGTCGATGCGAGGGTCGAGTCGGTGACCTCCGACTGCGCCAGGGTGCCGATGGTGGATGGCGTTAGCCCGGCCTCGGCGATCAGCGTGCCGAAGTCCGTGCCATCAGCCAGGCCGGTCTCGAACTGGCTCACCAGTTCGGGAGTGCCCAATGCAACCTGCTCGATGGTCCGGCGCTCGGGCGTCGTCAGCGATTCCTTGCGGGCTTCGTATTCGGCGACGATCTCGTCTTCGCTCACGGTCTTGGTCGCGGCGAGCGAGGCAAGGGAGAGGTCGAGCAGCTTGACCTGGCGTGTTTCCACAGTGCGGAACTCGGCCTGATGCTCGGCGAGATACGCGGCCAGTTCTTCCTCGGTGGGCGCTGCCGGCGCTTCGATACTGGTGGCGCTGAGCGTGATGTAGTCGATGGTCCGGGCAGCCGTCGCATAGTCGCTGATGAGAGACGATGCCACGGCCGGCATGTTAGTCTTGGCAAACAGCGACTGGACCAGCTGGTCCCGGCGCGCTTCCTTGGCGCGCGCTGCAAAATATTCCGCCTCGGTCCATCCCGCGCTCTGCAGCACCTGGGTGAAACGCGACGCGTCGAACGTGCCGAGGGTGCCTCCAAACGAGGGATCCTGCCGCAGCATCTGCGCCAGCTTGGCCTCGGAGACGCCGAGGTTGAACTGGTCGGCCAGCGTATCGAGCGCGGCGCCTTCCGAAAGCGCCAGCAGCACGGCGGTCGGAATGCCCATTGCTTCGGCCTGGCTTGCGGTCGGCATTGAGCCCATCTGCTGGGCGATGGCGCCGGCCTGGCTCTGGTAGGCGCGCAGGAATTCGCGGGAATTGATTTCTTCGTTACCGACGCGCGCAACGGTGTTGCTGCCCAGGTCGACGATCACGTTGTTGATGCCGAAGCCGGCGACACCCACCAGCAGGAACGCCCCCATGATCTTTCCCGGCCAGGATTTTGCAAAGCCACGCAAACCATCAAGCATCTGAAGCGTTCCAGTTTCGGGTCCGACCCTTTACCGAGAAGGCGAGGGCAGACTAGTAAGACAAATACGACAGCCGGGGTTAGGGCAAACCCCTCCTCGGCGCAAGAGGCAGGAGTAGCAAGATTGACGACCATGTCACCGCTGATCGCAGGAAACTGGAAGATGAACGGCCTTACGCACTCGCTCGACGAGCTGAGTGAACTGGCGCGCCTCCTGACCACCGGTGAAGCGCCGCGGGCCCTTGTCGTCGTTTGTCCACCCGCCACTTTGCTGGCCGCCGTCGCGGCTCAGGGCGCCTCGAGCGGCATCATCGCAGGCGGGCAGGATTGCCATGCCAACGCTTCGGGCGCTCATACTGGCGACATTTCCGCCGGCATGCTGGCCGATGCCGGTGCCCAATATGTCATCGTCGGCCATTCCGAGCGCCGCAATGACCATGCCGAAACCAGCGACACCGTCCGCGCCAAGGCGGAGGCTGCCATCGGATCCGGCCTCAAGCCGATCATCTGCGTCGGCGAAACCGAATCCCAGCGCGACGCCGGAGAGGCCGAGTCCGTGGTGGCCGGCCAGCTCGCCGCCTCCATCCCCGATGCCGCCGAACAGCATGAAGTCATCGTCGCCTACGAGCCCGTCTGGGCCATCGGCACTGGCCGTACCCCCACGCTCGATGAAATCAGTCAGATGCACAATGCCATCCGCGCTCGCCTTGCCGACCGCTTCGGCGAACGGGGCGAGACGATCCGCATTCTCTATGGCGGTTCACTCAAGCCCCAGAATGCCCGCGAGATTCTGGGCGTGGACAACGTCAATGGCGGACTGGTGGGTGGTGCCAGCCTCTTGGCAAAGGACTTCTATACGATTATCTCCGCCGTATAGTTCGAGCGGCGCGTGCCCGGTCGCGGCGAAATTCGCCCCGACCCGCTGGTATTTGCCGTTGGGGTTGTGTATGACCCCGCATCCTTTCCAAACCGGGCGAGGCCTTTCGGCACGTCCGGAACTGACGCGAAGACAAGAGATTCATGGCCAACGTATTGCTCGTCGCCTACCTGCTGATCGTGCTGGCGCTGATTGTCGTCATCCTGCTTCAGCGCTCCGAAGGGGGTGCCCTGGGCATTGGCGGCGGCGGTGGCGGCGGTCTGATGACCGCGCGTGGTTCTGCCAATCTGCTCACGCGCACCACGGCCATCCTGGCCACCCTGTTCTTCGCGCTGGCCATCGGCCTCACCATCATCAACGAACTCGATCGCGGCACCTCGAGCATTCTCGATAGCGCCCGTTCGGCTCAGGACGGAGAAGCGCCGACCACGGTTCTTGATGCGCTGAACGCGCTTGGCGCCAACGAAACGTCGGACCTGCCCCTGCCGGCCGACACCACGACGACGCCTGCCACCGGCACGCCGGCTACCACCGTCCCGGCCAACGACCTGCCGGTCCCCCAGGCTCCTGCTGCCGAAACGCCCGCTGCCGGCACTTCGACGACGACCGCGCCGGCTGCCGAAACCCCGGCAGCGACCGGTACCGACGCCGGAGCTGCTGCGGCTCCGACGAACGAACAAACGCCCGCGGCGCCTGCGGGCAACTGATCCGCCGCAAGGCGACTGTGAAAAGGGGATGGAAACATCCCCTTCTTCTTTTTGTGTAGAGCGGCGATCCCGCTCTGCGAATCGACAACGATATGCTTATGGTGATCGCCCATGGCTCGGTACGTATTCATCACCGGAGGCGTGGTTTCCTCCCTTGGCAAAGGTCTTGCTTCGGCGGCGCTTGGCGCCGTGCTGCAGGCACGCGGCTATAAGGTCCGCCTGCGCAAGCTCGACCCCTATCTCAACATCGATCCGGGCACGATGTCGCCCACCCAGCACGGCGAGGTCTTCGTCACCGATGACGGTGCCGAGACTGACCTCGATCTCGGGCACTACGAGCGCTTCACCGGTCGTGCCGCCAACAAGCGCGACAACATCACTTCGGGTCGCATCTATTCCGATCTCCTGGCCAAGGAGCGTCGCGGTGAATTCCTGGGCGCCACCGTCCAGGTCATTCCGCACGTCACCGACTCGATCAAGCAGTTCGTCCTCGACGGCAACGAGGACTACGACTTCGTGCTCGTCGAGATCGGCGGCACCGTGGGCGATATCGAAGGCCTGCCGTTCTTCGAGGCCATCCGTCAGCTCGGCAACGAACTGCCGCGCAACCACGCCGCCTATTTGCACTTGACGCTGATGCCCTACATTCCCTCGGCCGGCGAACTGAAAACCAAGCCGACCCAGCACTCGGTGAAAGAGCTGCGCTCCATCGGCATCGCGCCCGACGTGCTGCTCGTGCGCTGCGATCGTCCGATTCCGGAAGGCGAGAAGAAGAAGCTCAGCCTCTTCTGCAACGTCCGCGAAAGCGCCGTTATCCAGGGCCTCGACGTCGGCTCGATTTATGACGTCCCCATGGCCTACCACAAGGAAGGCCTCGACCGCGAAATTCTCGCCGCGCTCGGTATTGCCGATGCGCCAGAGCCGGACATGTCGGCCTGGGAAGACGTCTCGAACCGCTACCACAACCCCGAAGGCGAAGTGAACATCGCCATCGTGGGCAAGTATACCGGCCTCAAGGACGCCTATAAGTCGCTCTCTGAAGCCTTGACCCACGGTGGCATCGCCAACAAGGTCAAGGTCAACCTGCAGTGGATCGACTCGGAAGTTTTCGAGCGCGACGATCCCGCTCCCTATCTCGAACACGTCCACGGCATCCTCGTGCCCGGCGGCTTCGGCGAGCGCGGTTCGGCCGGCAAGATCGAGGCGGCGCGCTTCGCCCGCGTCAAGGACGTACCCTATTTCGGCATCTGCTTCGGCATGCAGATGGCCTGCATCGAAGCCGCGCGCAACACGGCCGGCATCAAGGCAGCCTCGTCCACCGAGTTCGGCCCCACCAAGGAAGCCGTGGTGGGCATGATGACCGAGTGGGTGAAGGGCAACGAGAAGGAAAGCCGCGCCAGCGATGGCGATCTCGGCGGCACGCTGCGCCTCGGCGCCTATCCCGCCCAGCTGACCCGCGGTTCGCGCGTCGCCGACATCTATGGCTCCACCCGCATTTCCGAGCGCCATCGTCACCGCTACGAAGTGAACATGGACTATCGCAAGGTCCTCGAAAAGAACGGCCTGCTGTTTTCCGGCGTCTCGCCCGATGGCACGCTGCCCGAAATCGTCGAGCGCACCGATCACCCGTGGTTCATCGGCGTGCAGTTCCACCCCGAACTCAAGTCCAAGCCCTTCGAGCCGCATCCGCTGTTCACGAGCTTCATTTCCGCAGCAATGGAACAGAGCCGGCTGGTCTGAAGCCAAGCCGTTTTCGAAGGGGGCCAGTTCCCCTCGCGGCGCTGCCCTCGGGCTTGACCCGAGGGCCACTGGCAATCTCGCATGCGCCGGCTATGGTCTCCAGGTCGAGCCCGAGGACGGCACGGTGCTGGGCGGGGCAAGGGTACCATGCTAAGCTCTTCCAGTCTGGAGATCGCCCCATGGCCGAAATCATCAATCTCCGCACGGCCCGCAAGGCCAAGGCACGAACTGCCAAAGAGGTTGCCGCCGAAGCCAACCGCCTGAAATTCGGCCGCACCAAGGGCGAAAAGCTCAAGGACGCCACGGAAAAGGCGCGAGCCGAAAAACACATCGACGGCCACAAGCGAGACAATTGACCCGTGTTCTGCTCACCCTCTCCCTTGCGGCAAGGGTAGTGCAGCCAGGCCGAAGGCCGTAGCGAAACTGGGGTGGGAGTGGCTCGGCGTTACGCCGATGACTCCCGCCCTCTATCCCAGTCCTGAAAGGGACAATCTAGTCCGCACGCACATCCGTGATGATCTCACCCAGCAGCCTATGCAGCGCGTCACGATGGCCATTGCCTGCGGAAGGCGCATTTTCATCCGAGGTCATGACCACTGTGAGGTTGAGGTCAGGCACGACATAGAGCATCTGCCCGCCATAGCCCCAGGCATAGCGCACATCCTCGCCGCCGATTTCCCTCAGGAACCAGCCATAGCCGTATCCGTCGCCGGTGAAGCGCGAATTGGTCCGCTCGCTCCAGGATTGCTCGATCCAGTCTTCCGAGATCACGCGTGTCCCGTCGGGTGCCAGTCCCCCGTTGCGATAGACTTCCCCGAATGCCAGCAGCGAGCGCGGGCTCATCGCCATCTGGTTGCCACCGAGGTACACGCCTTGCGGATCACGCTCCCAGCCGCCAATGCCGAAATCAGGCACGCCGTCGAACCAGTCGCGGGCCAGCGAAAGCGTTGATTGACTGCTTTCCTCGGTGAGGATTGCCGAGAGCAGGTGCGTCGACCCGGTGGAATAGAGCATCCGCCCGCCAGGATCGGTTTCGAACGGCTGGGCCAGGGCATTGCGGACCCAGTTTCGGCTGGCGACCCAGCGGCCGTAATTGGCGCCCGAAGTCGGTGTCAGCCCCGCCTGCATCGAAAGCAGGTTACCAATGGTGATGTCGTTGATGCGGGGGTCGGCGTCTTCGGGCAGGTCGTCCGTGAGGATGCTCGCGACCGTCTGGTCGACGCCGTCAAGCACGCCCTTGTCGATGGCGATGCCGACCAGGGCCGAGATGACCGTCTTGGAGGCCGACTTGATATTGGTCGGATCATCGGGCGAATGCCCGTTATAGCCGCGCTCGGCGATCACGTCGCCGTCCACTGAAACCAGAACGGTCTCGAGCGGCTCGAGCACATCGGCGCGTTCGAGCGTGGCTTCGAGGTCCAGGGATTGAGCCAAGGCGGGCAGGGGAGCGACAAGAAGGAGGGCAAGTGGCAGGAAGCGTGTCATCATGCGCAAGCCATTGCGGCCACTTGCGGCAAAATCATGTGCATCACCAGAGATTTGGTGATGCCAGGCGCAACATTACCAGTCGACCTGGCAAACCACGCCGTCAGCACCGAACTGCATGCTGTCGGGCGTATACTGGAAAATCTCGATCTTGACCCCACTCGGATCGGCCAGCCAGCACTGCCAGGTATGATCGACACCAAGCTTCTTGTCGGTCACCGCAACGCCCTTGGCGCGCGCATTGCTCATGAAGGCGTCGATGTCGTCGGTTTCGAAGCAGATGTGATTGATCTGATTGCTGTCCTCGAAGCGGCTTTCGCCTTTAAGGAAGACCTCGACGAAGGTCCGGTTGCCGAAATCGAGGTAGAACCCGATCCTCTGCTCGCCACGCTTGAAGTCGAATTTCGGCGCCACCCCGAGCACGTCACGATAGAACGCCTCGACGGCGTCGAGGTCGCGGGCATAAACGCAGGTATGTGCAACCTGTTTGACGAGGGGCTTGTTCAAGATGGGTCCTCCGGAATCGTCGGACTGGACAGTCCGCGCTGACATGTTAGGACAGCTCCATCATCTAGGCCAGCCCGGGAGGAGAAGGCGATGTCACGCATTGTCGTTATTGGCGCCTCGGGGCATATCGGCAGCTACCTTGTCCCGCGGCTCGTTCGGGCGGGCCACGATGTGGTCGCGGTGTCCCGCGGTGCCAGCACGCCCTACCTGCCGGACCCGGCCTGGGCGCGTGTGGATAAGGTCGTCATCGATCGCGAAGCTGCCGAACGCGAAGGCGCTTTCGGCGCCCGCATCGCCGACCTGCGTGCAGATGTCGTTATCGACAATATCTGCTTCACCTTGGACAGTGCCCGCCAACTGGTAGAAGCCTTGCGGGGCAGGGTCCAGCAGTTCATCCATATCGGCACGATCTGGACGCACGGTTTTTCCGAAGTCGTCCCGACGCCCGAGGACGTCATCAAGCGACCTTTCGGTGAATACGGCGTGCAAAAGGCCGCTATCGAGGCGTATCTGCTCGGTCTGGCGCGGCGCGAAGGGTTTCCCGCGACCATTCTCCATCCGGGTCATATTGTCGGCCAGGGATGGACGCCGCTCAATCCGGCCGGCAATGGCGACATTGCCGCCTTTGCCACGATTGCGCGCGGCGAGACTTTGGCCCTGCCCAACTTCGGCATGGAAACTGTCCATCACGTCCATGCTGACGACATTGCGGTCCTGGCCATGCAGGCGATGGGCAATTGGAGCGCGGCTACCGGCGAGGCGTTCCATGCGGTTTCTCCGGGTGCAGTGACGCTGCGCCATTATGCCGAGGAAATGTATCGCTGGTTCGGTCGCGAACCGGCGCTGAGATTTGACTCCTGGGACGAGTGGAAGGCCATGCAGGCGCCGGAAAACGCTGAGGCGACCTGGGATCACATCAGTCGCAGTCCCAATGCAAGCATCGACAAGGGGCGTCGCCTGCTGGTTATGCGCCGCGCTACACATCGCTCGCGGCAGTGCAGGAATCGGTGCAGTGGTTGGTCGCCAACGGCAGGCTCGCGCTCTAGCGGCGCCTCCTTGCGCAATTTTTGCGACTTTCCCCTTTTCTCTGTCACAAGGCCCGTCTAGACAGGCATCCACACCCCAAGATGCTTTCCGGGAAGGGCTCGCATGTCTTCAATCATCCACGTCAATGGCCGCCAGATCTATGACAGCCGCGGCAACCCGACCGTCGAGGTCGATGTGGTGCTCGATGATGGCAGCTTCGGCCGTGCCGCCGTTCCCTCGGGGGCCTCGACCGGCGCGCACGAGGCGGTTGAACTGCGCGACGGCGGCAAGCTCTACAACGGCAAGGGCGTGACCCAGGCCGTCGAGAACGTCAACAATACGATCGCCGACGAACTCCTTGGCATGGACGCGCTCGATCAGCTGGCCATCGATAAGGCGATGATCGAGCTCGACGGCACGCCCAACAAGGGCAAGCTCGGCGCCAACGCCATTCTGGGCGTATCGCTGGCCGTCGCCAAGGCTGCTGCCGAATCGAGCGAATTGCCTCTTTACCGTTATATCGGCGGCCCGAATGCGCATGTCCTGCCCGTGCCGATGATGAACATCATCAATGGCGGCGAGCACGCCGACAACCCGATCGACATGCAGGAATTCATGATCCTGCCGGCCGGTGCCAAATCCATTGCCGACGCCGTCCGCATTGGTTCGGAAATCTTCCACACCCTCAAAAAGGGTCTTTCTGCCGAAGGCCACAACACCAATGTCGGTGACGAAGGCGGCTTCGCTCCGAACCTGGCATCGGCCGACGAAGCCCTCGGCTTCATCATGCGCTCGATCGAAAAGGCCGGTTACAAGCCGGGCGAGGACGTGTTCCTCGGCCTCGATTGCGCTGCCACCGAATATTACAAGGGTGGCAAGTACGAGATGAAGGGCGAAGGCAAGTCGCTCTCCTCCGACGAGAACGTCCGCTTCCTTGAGGACCTGGCCAACCGCTACCCGATCATCACCATCGAGGACGGCATGGCCGAGGACGATTGGGATGGCTGGAAGGCGCTGACCGATGCCATCGGCAAGAAGGTGCAGCTGGTGGGCGACGACCTGTTCGTGACCAACACCAAGCGCCTCGTCTCCGGCATCAAGATGGGCGTCGCCAACTCGATCCTCGTCAAGGTCAACCAGATCGGCTCGCTCTCGGAAACCCTCGACGCCGTCGATACCGCGCACCGCGCCAGCTACACCTCGGTCATGTCCCACCGCTCGGGCGAAACCGAAGATTCGACCATTGCCGACCTCGCGGTCGCGCTCAACTGCGGTCAGATCAAGACCGGCTCCCTCAGCCGTTCGGACCGCATGGCCAAGTACAACCAGCTGATCCGCATCGAGGAGCAGCTCGGTGGCTCGGCCAGATATGCCGGCTATTCGGTGGTCAAGGGCCGCTGATCGGTTCGCCGCCCGTTACGGAAAAGCCCGGTGGCCACACCGGGCTTTTTTGTTGATTCAGCGGACGGTCCGCTTGCTAGTCTATCGCCTCGATCCCGGCCTTCCGTGCCCGCTCGACACCCTCGCGCATGCGCTCGAGCTGCTCGGGTGGATGACCGGTCCAGGTCTCGACTTCGCCGACGATTTCGAGCGGCGCCTGGCTGCGATACGACTGCGTGATATTGCCGGGAAATTTCTTGTCCGTGAGGTTGGGGTCGTCCACGAACGTCCCGGTCGGCCGCACGACATAGATGCGTTGCCGCCCCTCGCCCTGGGCGAGTTCGGCGCCCCAGATCGCCGCTTCCAGCGTCGCCGCGAAGTAAATCCACGAGGCCGGCTTGCCCGCCCCGAAGTTTGATCGGAAACCGGGCGAAATCTGCCCGCCGATGGGCAGGTCAGCTCGTGTCCCATGATAGAAAACGGCGTCCGCCGGTTGTTCCGCGGCATACATGGCATGCTCCTCTGCGTCAGAGCATACGCCATACACCCGTCCCGGGGCCTTGAAGCAAGCCGGTCGTGATCCATATCTCAGTGGTGAGCAGGGCCTCGCCCACGTATTTTCTCTCCAGCACCAAGATCGCGCTGCTGCCCCGCGTCTCATCAGCAAAACCCCTTTCAGGAGCTGCAGATGAAGACCTCCCTCGCCACCCTTGTTCTGGCCTTCGGCCTTGCTGGCCCCGCATTTGCCCAGTCCGAGGCCATCTGGTCCCCGTGCCTCGATGCCGAACCGACGATGGAAGGGCTGATCGGCGCCTTGCAGGCGGAAGGCTGGGCGTTTCCGACATCAAATGAAGAGCATGTCCGCAACCTGCAGGCCGCCGCCGAGGCGCTGTTTGCCATGCAGAACTTGCCCAACGTCGCCACCGGCCCCGAATATGACCGGCATATCGCGCTCGCCCATGAAACGGGCGAAGCCATGCTGATCGATGCGGCCACCTTGCAGCGCGACGGTCTGGTCGTCGCGGTCGAGGCGGTCGAAAGCGGTGGCGGCATGATCCGGTGCACCTTTGCCGGCAACGAGTTCGAGGAAGTCGCCTACGCCTTCGACGGCGGTGGCGATGACATCCGCACCGTCAATGGTCACGAGATCGTGACGGTCGCGCCTCCCGATGCCGCGACCGTCACTGACATCACCCTCTACCGTCTGCTGGCGCCCGCCGACGCCACGGCAGAGGCACGCGGCACCTTCGCCGCCATCGCCATCCGCCATCTGCAATAGCCCTGAGTCTACTGGAACGCCGTCTCGGCAAAACTCCTGAGCTTGCGCGAATGCAGCCGCTCGGCCGGCTGGTCGCGCAGGATTTCCATCGCGCGCAGTCCCACCAGCAGATGCTGGCTCACCTGCGTGCGATAGAAATCCGAGGCCATCCCCGGCAGTTTCAGTTCGCCATGAAGCGGCTTGTCCGACACGCACAGCAGCGTCCCGTAGGGAACGCGGAAGCGGAAGCCGTTGGCAGCGATCGTCGCCGATTCCATGTCCAGCGCCACGGCGCGCGACTGGCTGAGCTGCCGCGTGATGGCGGTCTGGTCCCACAATTCCCAGTTGCGATTGTCGAATGTCGCCACCGTACCGGTGCGCATGATCTTCTTGGTTTCCACGCCCTCGGTGTGGGTGATCTCCTCCACGGCCTGTTCGAGCGCCACCTGCACTTCGGCCAGCGCCGGGATCGGCACGCTCAGCGGTAGGTCGGCATCGAGCACATGGTCCTCGCGCACATAGGCATGCGCCAGCACGTAGTCGCCCAGTTCCTGGCTGTTCCTCAGCCCTGCGCAGTGGCCGAGCATGATCCAGGCATGCGGGCGCAGCACGGCGATGTGGTCGGTGATGGTTTTCGCGTTTGAGGGTCCGACGCCGATATTGACCATGGTGATGCCTTTGCCGCGCTCGGCCACCAGGTGATAGGCCGGCATCTGCGGCACGCGCACCGGCGTCTGTCCGGTTACGCCGCCCCCGGTCAGCATGTTGTCGGTCACCACGTTTCCGGGCTCGACGAAGCGCTGATAAACGTCGTGGCCGCCCTTGAGGTGCTCCTTGGCGATGCGGCAGAACTCATCGATGTAGAACTGGTAGTTGGTGAAGATCACGAAGTTCTGGAAATGCTCGGCATCAGTGCCGGTGTAATGCGCCAGCCGGAACAGCGAATAGTCGACGCGCGGTGCCGTGAACGCGGACAGCGGATACGGCCCGCCCCGCGGCGGCACATAGGTGCCATTGGCGATCTCGTCGTCGGTATTGGCAAGGTCGGGCGCGTCGAACAGGTCGCGCAGCGGAATGTCGAGCGCATTGATGGTCGAACCATCGACATGGTCGCGCGGCCCGAGCGCGAAATGCAGCGGGATCGGCGTTTCGCTCTCGCCCACATCGATGGTGCCGCCATGGTTCTTGAGGATGACGGCGAACTGCTCCTGCAGATACCCCTTGAACAGGTCCGGCGCCGTCACCGTCGTGCGGTAGAGGCCCGGGGAATGGAGATACCCGTAGGGCAGGGTGCTTTCACCTTTGGAATAGCTCGTCGAGCGCACTTCCACCTGCGGATAAAAGGCGCGGACGCGCCCGCTCGGCGCCTCCCCGCGACTCAGTGCTTCAAGGTGCGAGCGGATGAAATTGCAGTTGCGATGATAGATTTGGGCGAGGTGCGCCCACGCAGCCTCCGGATCGGTGAAGCTTTTCTTGTCGAGACGCGGTGGGCTGAGTGTCTTCATGGGCTCCTCTGGCGCGGCCCGCGGATCGGGCAGCAAGGTTGGAATCGTCGCTTTTATCTCGCCCAATATAGAAGCCGCATGACGGCTTCTCAACGTGACCCGTCCGGCACTCCGGAATAATCACACTTCGGTGACCCGCTCTTTTCTTGCCGCAATTGCTGACCATCTTTCCGGTCAGTTCATCGGCGACGCAAACGACCCATGCACCGGTGAGCGGGAAGCGGTTTGTCGCATGTCCCCCAAGCCCTCAACAGCGCGGTGGACCGCATCCCATAGAGGCCGCCCGGCAGCAGTGCCGAGGCGGCCTTTCTATTCCGGATAGGCCTTCTGCATCCGCGCATAGGCGTGCACGGTAAGTTCCCTCAGGACGGCATGGTCGATATCGGCGAGCCGCTTGACGTAAAGGCAGGATTTCCCGGCCTTATGCTTGCCCAGCCGGGCCAGAAGCGAGGCTTGAGGCTCCCCGTCCGGTGCGTCGCTGCCCAGCAGGTAAAGGCTGATGTCGCCCTTGCGCGGCGCAAAGCCGATGCGAAAGGCATCCCATTCATGGCCCGATGCGTAACGATAGTGATACTGTCCGAAGCCCACCATCGTGCCCCAGAGCACGGGCTCGTGCCCGCTCACGTCGGCCATCATAGCCAGCAGCTCCCGCGAATCGGCGCGTCTGGTGGGGTCTTCGATCTGCGCCAGATACGCATCGACATCACCGGAATGGGGCTTGGTCTTCTGCTCGGCCATCGGCTCAACCCTCCCGGTAGTCGACGACGGTCTCCGGGTTGGCTTCGCCATCGTAGCTGGCGTCGATATCATACTGCTGCAGCGAAAAGTCGCCTTGGTCGAACACCCACCAGCCGGTCGAGGACGCATCGCCGATGCCGCGCCACAGCGAATGCGCGGTTATCGTCTTGCTAT
Source organism: Devosia lucknowensis (assembly GCF_900177655.1). Classification (NCBI taxonomy): domain Bacteria; kingdom Pseudomonadati; phylum Pseudomonadota; class Alphaproteobacteria; order Hyphomicrobiales; family Devosiaceae; genus Devosia; species Devosia lucknowensis. The sequence goes on from NZ_FXWK01000001.1 coordinate 1,061,297, forward strand.
CGGGGTCGAACTCGGAGTTGACGAGAAAATTCGATGTGCCCATGCCGGTGACCTTGAGACTTTCCAGCGGGGCGTCGCCATCATCCGCCTCGCCATATTCGGTCTTGTAGGTCGGCGTGGCGAAACTCAGCGGCATGAGCCCGTTGAAGTCCGTCAGGATGTAGTAGGCGTGGTTTACGTTATAGGCGCCCGACATGCACCAGACGCGAAACAGCGTGACCTCTTCGGGCTCGGCGTTTTCATCCCACGATGGCTGGTAGGTAAATGTCCAGCTCCGGAAAGCGTCTTCCGGGTCGTAGGGCTGGGCATCCGGCTCGCACCAGTCACCACCGGCCAGGGCATGAAGCTTCATCACCCTCTTTTCCATCGAGGCATCCTGGGCCAGGGCCGGCGAGACCAAAACCGCCAGCAATGGCAGGCAAAGCAATGGACGGATCATCGAGCATCCCTTATGTCGAAGCCAAACTGCGGGAAGCGCTCCCGCACCCAGCCATTCAAGCAGATCGGGGCCGATATGACCGCAAAAATCATCGACGGGAAACGTTTTGCCGAAGAACTGCGCGGTCGCATCGCCGGCCATGTCGAGCGCCTCAAGGCCGAGCACGGCATCACCCCCGGTCTGGCAGTGGTCATCGTTGGTCACGATCCAGCCAGCCAGGTCTACGTGTCCTCGAAGGCCAGGCAGACCGCCGAAGTGGGCATGAACTCCTACAAGTACGAACTGCCCGAGGACGTGTCCGAGCTCGATCTGCTCGAACTCATTCGCCGCCTCAACGACGACAAGGCCGTCCACGGCATCCTCGTTCAGATGCCGGTCCCCAGACACATCGATCCCAACAAGGTCATCGAAGCCATCGATCCTGCCAAGGATGTGGACTGCTTCACGCCCGCCAATGTCGGCAAGGTGCAGATCGGCCTGGCCGGCCCGGTGTCCTGCACGCCGCTCGGCTGCCTCATGCTGTTACGCGATGAACTCGGCAGCCTCGAGGGCAAGCATGCCGTCATCATCGGCCGCTCCAATCTCGTCGGCAAGCCGATGATGCAGCTGCTGCTGCGCGACAATTGCACGGTCACTGTCGCCCATTCGCGCACCAGGGACCTCGCTGCAGTGGTGCGTCAGGCAGACATCGTCGTTGCCGCTGTCGGTCGTCCGCAGATGATCAAGGGCGATTGGATCAAGCCCGGCGCCGTCGTCATCGATGTCGGCATCAACCGCATCGATGCGCCCGAGCGCGGCGAAGGCAAGACGCGTCTTGTTGGCGATGTGGATACCGCTGCTGCCTCCGAAGTCGCAGCCGCCATCACGCCTGTGCCCGGCGGCGTCGGTCCCATGACCATTGCCTGCCTCCTGGCCAATACCATCACCACCGCCTCGCTCATCAACGGTCTGACTCCGCCGAGCGACCTGACGGCATGAGTTCCGCCCTGCACGACCCGGGCGGCAAGGTCCGCCTGCGCCTGGGCGAAGGGGTCCGGGGCGACGCCGTCATGAGCGCCGATGGCCGCTATCGCCAGCGCATGCGCCGCTGGCTGGGCGAAACCTTCCCCGAGCGCTACATCGTCTTCATCGGCATGAACCCGTCCACTGCCGACGCCACCGTCGACGATCCGACCTGCGCTCGCGAATGGACCTTTGCCCGACGCGAAGGATTTTCCGGCATGGTAAAATGCAATGTCGGCGACTATCGAGCCACCGATCCGAAAATGCTGGTAGCCTCGGGCATTTCGGCCGTCTCACCCGCCAATCTGCCCATGATCCGTGATGCGGCGAGGGGAGCAGCGCGCGTCGTCCTCTGCCACGGCAAGCTCAACAAGGCACTGGCCCCCGCCGGTCGCGAACTCGTCGACACCCTCCGCGCCGACGGCATCGACCTCTGGTGCTTCGGCTCCAATGGCGATGGTTCGCCCAAGCATCCCCTCTATCTCAGGGCAGATACGCCGCTGGTGCGGTTCCCAGGCTAGCTGCCTGCTTATCCCCTTCTCCCCTTGCGGGAGAAGGTGCCCGAAGGGCGGATGAGGGGTCTCTTCCAGCGCCGAGTTCGCGAAGGATACCCCTCATCCGTCTCGCGCTACGCGCGATCCACCTTCTCCCGCAAGGGGAGAAGGCAGGGGTGACCTACCCCACCAGCACGAACATTCTTGCCACGGTATGATCCCGCAGTGCCTGCGCCGGCAGCTTGCCTGTCAGCGCCGCGACCACCTGCGCCGTGTCCTTGACCGCGCTGGCATCCACCACAACCCGCGAAAAAGCCGGCCGCATGTCGCGCCGCCGTTCTTCCAGCAGGTTGTAAAGCTGCGCCCGCACATCGGTCTGCGCCGCGCACGCGACACAGGTATCGCCATCGGCGTGGCCGTGGCCGGAATTGGCGGGTAGACGCAGCAGGGCCGTGTCCGCGTCGAGGGCGACAAGCTGACCGGGTTCGGTGACGAGAGTCACGGGGATGGGCTGCATGTTGGTCTCCTGAGAAGAGCCCCCACCTAGCCTCCCCCTGAAGGAGGGGGAGGGACTTATCGAGTCCGCCTCGGTGGCGGTGGACCACCGGACGGCTCCTCCCCCTGTTTCAGGGGGAGGTTGGGTGGGGGTGCCGACTTACTCCGCCGCCACCCGACCCGGCATGTAGTTCAAGATCGGCCCGAGCCAGCGCTCGACCTCTTCCACGTCCATGCCCTTGCGCTGTGCGTAGTCATGCACCTGATCGCGCTCTACCTTGGCCACACCGAAATAATAGGCGTCCGGATGGCTGAAATAGAGCCCGGAAACCGACGAGCCCGGCCACATGGCGTAGCTCTCGGTCAGCGTCACGCCCACCGTGTTCTCGGCGTCGAGCAGGCGGAACAGCGTCGTCTTTTCAGTGTGGTCAGGCTGGGCAGGATAACCTGGGGCAGGGCGAATGCCCTGATAGGTTTCGAGAATGATGTCCTCGGGCGTCAGCGTCTCGTCGGCGGCATAGCCCCAGAGCTCACGGCGCACCTTCATGTGCATGAACTCGGCCAGCGTTTCCGCATAGCGGTCGGCCAGGGCCTTGACGAGGATCGACGAGTAATCATCGTTTGCCCGCTCGAAGCGCTCGGCGATCGCGACTTCTTCCAGGCCGGCGGTAACGACGAAGCCGCCTAGATAGTCGGCCTTGCCCTCTGGCGCCACGAAGTCGGATAGTGCCATGTTCGGCTTGCCGTCCCGCTTGGACAATTGTTGGCGCAGCGTGAAGAACGTTGCCAGCTCGGCGCGGCGATCCTCGCCGGTGAACAGCCGCACGTCGTCGCCGACGGCATTGGCCGGCCAGAAACCGACCACCGCCTTGGGTTTGAACCACTTCTCATCAATGATCTGCTTGAGCATCGCTTGCGCATCGGCCCACAGCGCCCGCGCGGCCTCGCCCTGTTTCTCGTCCTCGAGAATGGCGGGGTAGCGACCCTTCAGCTCCCACGTCTGGAAGAAGGGCGTCCAGTCGATGTACTGGGCCAGTTCCGCCAGGTCGAAATCCGCGAACACCCGGGTTCCGAGGAACGACGGGGCAGGCGGGGTGTAGCTGGTCCAGTCGGGCTTGAAGGCGTTGGCCCGGGCCGCCTCGATCGGTAACCGGCGCTTTTCCTGTTCGGCACGCTCGTGCGCCGCGGCGGCCTTGGCGTATTCGGCCCGCACCTGCTCGATGAACGTCACCTTGGTGTCATCAGACAGCAGGTTCGAAACCACGCCAACGGCGCGGCTGGCGTCGTTGACATGAACTGCCTGGCCGCGCGCATAGCGCGGATGGATTTTCACCGCCGTGTGCACGCGGCTGGTCGTCGCCCCGCCGATCAGGAGCGGGATATCAAAACCTTCGCGCTCCATTTCGGCCGCTACATGCACCATCTCGTCGAGCGAAGGCGTGATGAGGCCGGACAGCCCGATGACATCGACATTCTCCGCCTTGGCGGTCTCCAGGATCTTCTGTGTGGGCACCATGACGCCCAGGTCGATGATTTCGTAGTTATTGCAGGCCAGCACCACGCCCACGATATTCTTGCCGATATCGTGCACGTCGCCCTTAACTGTCGCCATCAGCACCTTGCCGGCGCTGCTGCGGCCCGTGGCGCTGCCATTGGCGGCCTTCTCGGCCTCCATGAAGGGCAGCAGATAGGCCACGGCCTGCTTCATGACGCGCGCCGATTTCACCACCTGCGGCAGGAACATCTTGCCCGAGCCGAACAGGTCGCCGACCACGTTCATGCCCGCCATCAGCGGTCCCTCGATCACGTGCAGCGGCCGCTCGAATGTGGTGCGCGCTTCCTCGGTGTCGGCCTCGATGAATTCGGTAATGCCGTTGACGAGTGCATGGGTAATGCGTTCGGCCACCGGCAGCTCGCGCCACCTGGTGTCCTTGACCTTGCCTTCGCCGCCAGCCTGGCCCTTGTAGCGCTCGGCCAGCTCCAGCATCCGGTCGGTCGAATCCGCGCGCCGGTTGAGGATCACGTCCTCGCAGGCCTCGCGCAATTCCTTGTCGATGCTTTCATAGACGGCGAGCTGCCCGGCATTGACGATACCCATGTCCATGCCGTTGCGAATGGCATGGTAGAGGAACACCGCATGCATGGCCTCGCGCACCGGCTCATTGCCGCGGAACGAGAAGCTGAGGTTGGAAATACCGCCCGAGATATGCACATGCGGCAGCTGCTCGGTGATTTCCCGCGTCGCCTCGATGAAATCGACGCCGTAGTTATTGTGCTCCTCGATACCCGTCGCCACCGCGAACACGTTGGGATCGAAGATGATGTCCTCGGGCGGGAAGCCCACGACCTCGACGAGGATCTTGTAGGCCCGCGCGCAGATGTCCACCTTACGCTGCCTCGTGTCGGCCTGTCCGGTCTCGTCGAACGCCATCACCACCACGGCGGCGCCATAGGCCTTCACGAGTTTGGCGTGGTGGATGAACTGCTCTTCGCCTTCCTTGAGCGAGATCGAGTTCACCAGCGCCTTGCCCTGCACGCATTTGAGCCCGGCCTCGATCACGTCCCACTTGGACGAGTCGATCATGACAGGCACCTTGGCGATGTCGGGCTCGGCGGCCAGGAGGTTGAGATACTCGATCATCACCTGCTGGCTGTCGATCAGGCCCTCGTCCATGTTGATGTCGATGACCTGCGCACCATTGGCCACCTGGTCCCGCGCCACATCGAGCGCCGCGGTATAGTCACCCGCCGTGATCAGCTTCCGGAACCGGGCCGATCCCGTGACATTGGTGCGCTCGCCGATATTGACGAAGGGAATGTCGCTGGTCAGCGTGAATGGCTCGAGCCCCGCCAGCCGCAACAGCCGCTCGGCCTGGGGCACCTGGCGCGGCTTGAAGCGTGCGGCCGTATCGGCGATGGCGCGGATATGATCGGGCGTCGAGCCGCAGCACCCCCCGACGATGTTGAGCAGCCCGTCGCTTGCGAAGGCCTCCAGCTGCCGCGCCATCTGCTCGGGCGTTTCGTCATAGGCGCCCATTTCATTGGGCAGGCCCGCATTGGGATAGGCGCAGATGAACGTGTCCGCGACCGCCGACAGTTCGGCGATATGGTCGCGCATCAGGTCCGCGCCCAGCGCGCAGTTGAGCCCGATGGTGATTGGATTGGCGTGCCGCACCGAATACCAGAATGCCGTCGGCGTCTGCCCCGACAGCGTGCGCCCCGAAAGGTCGGTGATCGTGCCCGAAATCATGATCGGCACGTCGATGCCGCGGTCTTCGAACAGGCGCTGAGCCGCGAAGATGCCGGCCTTGGTGTTCAGCGTATCGGTGATCGTCTCGAACAACAGAAGGTCCGCGCCCGCATCCACCAGTCCGCGAATGGCCTCGCCATAGGCCGCCACCAGTTGGTCGAAGGTGATGGCGCGATGACCGGGGCTGTTGACGTCGGTCGACATGGACGAGGTCTTGTTGGTCGGCCCGAGCGCGCCCGCCACGAAGCGCCGGCGCCCGTCCTCTGCCTCGGCGCGGATCGCCGCGCGTCGCGCGACCACCACGCCCTGGTAGTTGATGTCGTAGACTGCGTCCTCGCAGGCATAGTCCGCCTGTGCCACCGAGGTTGCCGAGAATGTGTTGGTCTCGACGATGTCGGCACCCGCCATGAAATAGGCGAAGTGGATATCCTCGATCATCCTGGGTTCGGTGATGACGAGGAGGTCGTTATTGCCCTTGAGCGGATGGCTCCAGTCCTTGAAGCGCTCGCCCTGGAAATTCTCCTCGGTCAGGCCCAGCCGCTGGATCATCGTGCCCATCGCACCATCGAGCACCAGGATGCGCTCGGCCATGGCGCGGCTCAGCGCCGAGCGAACCTCGTTCCAGTCCGGAATGATGGGCGTGTCGTTGATGGGGGAGGGGCTCATCGCCGTCCTCGCTTTCTCTACTGGGCAGGCACAGGGAGGGTGCTGCGCCGATCACATAAAGATATCTTTATATCAGTCAAGCGCCAATGGCCATCCCTGCTGCCGCGGGGCGGTGCTCATCGCTGCCTTAACTCCCTCTAAACCGTAAAATTGTTCCTTAATTTGAAACACTCTCTTTGCCGGCTATGCTCCCGCGCGAAGACCTGTGTTTTGCAAAGAGTATTGCGTACCGTGACGACCTCCTGGCGCAGCGCCGTCCGTGTCATTGGCCTTTCGGCTCTCCTCATGCCCATGATCGCGGCCTGCGCGACGGGCGGCGGCCTCGGGGCCACCGTCAAGCGGGCGGCTTTCACCTCCAGTGAATACGGCGTCGCCGTATCGCCCCGGGTCACCAGCAATCCCAATCCGCCGCGCGGCGGCGGGCGCTATCAGGTCGGCAAGCCCTACACGGTCCGCGGCGTCACCTATGTCCCGCAGGAAAACCCCACGGGATACTCGTCCACGGGCAAGGGCTCCTGGTACGGTTCGGATTTTCATGGTCGCTACACGGCGAATGGCGAAATCTTCTCGGCCAATGCCATCACCGGCGCGCATCCCACCTTGCCGCTGCCGTCATATGTCCGGGTGACCAATCAGGAAAACGGCCGCTCGCTGATTGTCCGCGTCAATGATCGCGGTCCCTACCTTCCGGGTCGCGTCATGGACCTGTCCTATCGCGCTGCTGCCATGCTGGGTTACGTTACCAAGGGGTCGGCATCCATCAAGGTCGATTATGTCGGGCCCGCTCCACTGGAGGGCGATGATACCCGGACCCTCGTGGCCAGCTACAACGGTCCCGCCAATTTTGATACCGGCGTTCAGGTCGCCAGCGCCGGCGGCCAGAGCGATCGCAGCCTTGCCGGCATGACCGCAAACTTCTTCACTGGCCTCTTTTCTTATGCCGATACGACGCCGCAGCAGGCCGACGCCGCCATCGGCACGGCGCATGCAGCCGTCAATGCCATGGCGGGCGGTAATGCCGAGCTGGCCGCATGGGCCGCATCCGTCGATGAGGATAGCCGCGCGATCACAATGGCGCTTGGCGTCTATGCCGATCCGGCAAACGCTGCCAATCTTGCCCAGCAATTTGCGCTGCTCGGCGCCGTCACCGAAGAAGCGGTTGAGGTCAGCGGTCGCCCGGCGACCCGTCTCACTCTGACGCACCTCAAGCCCGGTGCGACGGCGGACGATGCTCTGGCCTTGGCGCGTCAGCTTGGCCTTGGAGATGCTGTCATCTATTGATGGCAAGGACTGGCTGGCCCTCCGCATGTGCCGGGCTGGCGGATAGGGGGACTGCCTGTGAGAATACTGCTCGCCATCGCGCTGTTTCTGGGATTGGCGGTCCAGGCGTCTGCCCAGGCTGAATTCGAAACCAAGGCGCGCTTCGCCGTCCTCATGGACTACGAATCCGGCACGGTCATCTTCCAGAAGGATGCCGATCTCAGGCTTGAGCCGGCCAGCATGACCAAGCTCATGACCCTGGCTGTCGTTTTCAACGAGATCAGGGCAGGGCGCGTCAGCCTCGACGACGAGTTCTTCGTCTCCGAAAATGCCTGGCGCACCGGGGGTGCCTCGTCCGGCGGGTCGACCATGTTCGCCGAGCTCAATTCCCAGATCCGCGTTGAGGATCTGGTCCGCTCCGTCATCATTCAGTCCGGCAATGATGCCGCCATCGTGCTGGCCGAAGGCATTGCCGGCTCCGAGGGCACCTTTGCCGTGATGATGAACGAGCTGGCCGGCCAGATTGGGCTGGATGGCTCCAACTTCACGAACTCCACGGGCCTGCCCGATCCCAACGAATATTCGACGGCCCGCGACCTGGCCGAGATCGGTCGCTACCTCATCCGCGAATTTCCCGAATACTACCACTACTTCTCCGAGCCGGAGATGGAGTGGAACGGCATCAAGCAGGCCAACCGCAATTCGCTGGTCGAAATGGGCATCGGCGTCGATGGTCTCAAGACCGGTCATACGGAAGCGGCCGGTTACGGTTCTGTCACCTCGACCGCCCAGGGCGACCGGCGTCTGGTGGCCGTTGTTCATGGCCTGACGTCCATGCGCGAACGCACCGAAGAGGCGCGCAAGCTGCTCACCTGGGGCGCCCGCGCCTTCGAGCGCTTCACGCCCTATGCCGAGGGGCAGGTGGTGGCCTATGCCGATGTCTACGGCGGGTCGAGCCCCAACGTCGCTCTCGTCGGCAAGGGCGAAATCGCGCTCTACCTGCCGCGGGGTTCCCGTCAGTGCCTCAGCGCGACCGTCAGCTATTCCGCGCCGCTGCTCCCGCCGGTCAACCAGGGCGCTCAGGTCGCCGAACTGCGCGTGTTCTGCAACGACCAGCTGGTTCAGTCGACGCCGCTCTTCGCTGCCGAAACGGTCGCGCAGGGCGACCTTGTCCGCCGGGCAACGGATGCCCTGAAGCAATTGGCGTTGGGCTGGCTTTGATCCGGCCCGATCCTGAGGAGAGGCCACGGACGTCTCTGTTCCTTATTACCCTTCTCCTTGAGGAGAAGGTAGCATAGCGAGGCCTTCGGCCTGTAGCGGAGCGGGCGAGGGGTAACTCGGCGCGTCACCGGTGGCCTCTCCCTCGGTCCCTCCCCCTTCTAGGGGGAGGTTGGGTGGGGGCCTTTTTCAGCCACCGACCCCTCCTATCTTTCCCCATCCACCGCGGTGCCCTAAAAAGAACCGGACCAAGGAATCATCCTGCCCATGCTCGAAGCGCCAAATCGTCGTCCTGCTCGCTTCATCACCTTCGAGGGCGGTGAAGGCGTGGGCAAGTCCACGCAGGTTCGGCGGCTTCTCAACAATCTGGGCGATCGTGACATCGAGGCCGTGCGCACGCGCGAGCCGGGTGGCACGCCCAAGGCCGAAGCCATCCGCTCCTTTATTCTCCAGGGCCGTTCCGAAGAATGGGGCGCCGGGGCGGAAGCTGTACTGTTCGCCGCCGCTCGCCTCGATCACGTCAATCAGTTGATCGCCCCGAACCTGGCCAAGGGCACCTGGGTCATTTCCGACCGCTTCTGCGACAGCACCCGCGCCTATCAGGGGCTGACTGGTGGCGTGAATGACGGCCTGATCGATGCCCTCGAGAACCTCGCCCTCGACGGGCATGTCCCCGATCTCACCATCGTCCTCGACATGGATCCGGCTCTCGCCTTCAAGCGCGTTGAGCAGCGCGCCGTCGAGGATGGGCTGCAGCTGACGGGCGACCGCTTCGAGAAGGAGGAGCTGGATTGGCACCAGCGCCTGCGTGAAAACTTCCTCGATATCGCCGCAAACAATCCCGATCGCTGCGTCGTCCTCTCGGCCGAGCAGGGCGAGGAAAAACTCGAAGCGGCCATCTGGGAAGTCGTCAGCGGCCGTTTCCCTGAGCTCCAGACCGGTCCGGTCCAGTGACCACCGCCCTCGGCCCCAATCCATCCCCACACACCGCGCCGCTCTCGGACTTGACCCAAGGGCCACTCTCACCGCGCAAAAATGCTTGGACTGGCCTCCGGAGCGAGCCCCATCGGGAAATGGCGGACGATCTGGGGTCCACCCAGGCCGGGAGAGCCGGTTCGCAATGACTGATCCGACCGCGCTCCCCGATCTGCCGCTGCCGGAACAGCGCCAGGCCGCCATCGGTCATGACGGCGCTCGTGGCGCTATCCTCGCGCAGCTCGCCGAAGGTCGGCTTCCAGGCGCGATCATGTTCCACGGCCCCGAGGGGATCGGCAAGGCCACCCTCGCTTTCGAGCTGGCCGTCGCCATCCTCACCGCGACCGGCGACGAGGATGCGCATCGCGTCAGCGAGCAGGTCGCCGCCTTCTCTCATCCCAACCTCTCGGTCCTGAGGCGCCGTCCCAAGGATGCCAGGAGCTATTATTCGGTGATCCGGGTCGAAGACGTGCGGGAGTTGCGTGAGGCGCTGCACCACACGCGGGGTCGGGCCGGGCATCGCATCGCCATTCTCGACAGCATCGACGACTGCAATCCCAATGCCGCCAATGCCCTGCTCAAGACCCTGGAAGAGCCGCCGGCGGACACGACCTTCTTCCTGATTTCGCATCGCCCCGGGCAGTTGCTGCCCACCATTCGCTCGCGCTGCCACAATCTCGCGCTCCGTCCGCTGCCGGACGATCTGGTCGCCTCGGTTGTCACCACGAGCCTTCCCGATCTGGACCGGACCGCGCTCGAGCGGGCGATCCAGCTTGCCGGCGGCAGGCCGCGGCGTGCCTTCGAGACTCTTGCACTGGCGGAAAACTCGCCGGTCGGCGCTCTCGTGCTCTGGCTTCGACGGCCCGATGCGGCACCCGTGGCTGCCCATCTCCAGTTGGCTGATGCTCTGGGCAGCGATCCGCAGGGGGCCGACATGTCCTTTGCGCGCGAAATCCTCAACGATTGGCTGGCGACGGAAATGCGCGAGGCAGCGATGGAGCCGGGCGCGCGCAGGCGTCTTGCCTCTGCCACGGAGCTATGGGAGAAGGCTGGCGCTCTCCTGGCGGAAGCCGACAGCGTCAACCTCGATATGAAGCAGACGCTGGTGGTCCTTTTCGACGCTATCAGGAAGCACTGCGCCCTCATCGCCAATCCCGCCGAGCCAGAATGACCACCAAGCCTTTCTACGTCACGACAGCGATTTCCTATCCCAATGGCGCGCCGCATATCGGCCACGCCTACGAGATGATCGCGACCGACGCCATTGCCCGCTGGAAGCGGCTGGAGGGCAGGGAGGTCTACTTCCTGACCGGCACTGACGAGCACGGCATCAAGATGGTGCAGACGGCTGCCAGGGAAGGCATCCCGGTCCGGGAACTCGCCGATCGCAATGCAGCCGAGTTCAAGCGCCTTGCCGAGGCGCTGAACCTGTCCAACGACGACTTCATCCGCACGACTGAGAAGCGTCACCACGACGCCTCCCAGGCCATCTGGAAGAAGATGGAACAGAGCCACAACGGCGATATCTTCCAGTCCACCTACAAGGGTTGGTATTCCGTTCGCGACGAGGCCTATTTCGATGAGGCCGAACTCACCGAAAAGGATGGCAAGCGCTTTGCCCCGTCAGGAGCGGAAGTCGAATGGGTCGAGGAGCCGACTTATTTCTTCCGACTCTCCGCCTATCAGCAGAAACTTCTCGATCTCTACGAGGCCAACCCCGATTTCATTGCGCCCAAGGAGCGTCGCAACGAGATTATTTCCTTCGTCAAGGGCGGCCTGCAGGACCTGTCGATCTCGCGCACTACCTTCGATTGGGGCATCCCCGTGCCCGGCGCCGATGGTCACGTCATGTATGTGTGGGTCGATGCGCTCACCAACTACATCACCGGTGTCGGTTATCCGGACGAGCAGAGTGAACTCTTCAGGAAGTTCTGGCCGGCTGATCTCCACGTCATCGGCAAGGACATCATCCGCTTCCACACGGTCTACTGGCCCGCATTCCTCATGAGTGCAGGCCTTGACGTGCAGCACCGCGTCTTCGCCCACGGTTTCCTCACGGTCGATGGCCAGAAGATGAGCAAATCTCTCGGCAATGTCATCGACCCCTTTGCATTGGTCGAGACCTTCGGCGCCGACGCCGTCCGCTATTTCTTCCTGCGCGAAGTCTCCTTCGGCAATGATGGCGACTACGCCAACGACAAGCTCGTCAACCGCGTCAACGCCGACCTTGCCAACAACCTCGGCAACCTCGCCCAGCGGTCGCTGTCGATGATCAACAAGAACTGCGAGGGCAGGGTACCCGAACTCGGTGCGCTCACCGACGCCGACACCGCCATCATCGCCGAAGTGACCGAGGCGCTCGAAGTGGCACAGAAGGCCATGGACCAGCAATTGGTTCACGAGGCCACCGGCGCCATCATCGCCGCCCTCAGCTCGACCAATAACTACTTCGCCGCACAGGAACCCTGGGCCCTCAAGAAGACCGATCCTGTTCGCATGGCGACCGTCCTCTACGTCACCGCCGACACCGTTCGTCGTCTCGCCATCCCGATGCAGGCCTTCGTTCCGGCTTCGGCATCGAGGCTTCTCGACCAGCTCGGCGTCCCTGATGACCAGCGCACGCTCGTTGCGGCGGCAAATGCTAACAGTCTGCTAGCAAATTCCGAACTTCCGCCACCCCAGGGCGTTTTTGCGCGTCTGGAAAAGCCGGTTGAGTGACAAAAATCGTGCTTATTGATAGCCATTGCCACCTGGATTTCGAAGCGCTCTCCGCCGATCTCGACGGCGTCCTCGCTCGCGCAGCCGCAGCCGGCGTGGCGGGAATGGTGACGATTTCCACAAGGGTGGAGAACTTTTCCACCTACACCGGCTTGGCAGAACGTTTCCCGAACGTCTGGTGCTCTGTCGGTACTCATCCGCACAACGCGCATGAGGAACTGCATATACAAACGGATGAACTTGTTCGTCTAAGTGCCCATCCGCGTTGCGTTGCTATCGGCGAGGCCGGGCTCGATTACTTCTATGACAATGCGCCGCGCGAGGCCCAGGCGACCGGCCTCCGGCGCCACATCGCGGCGGCGCGCATCACCGGTCTTCCACTGGTTATCCACAGCCGTCAGGCCGACGAGGACATGGCCGCGATCCTCGAGGAAGAAAGCGGGCAGGGGGCTTTTCCGTTCGTCCTCCATTGCTTCACTGCCGGTCGTGACCTCGCCAATCGCGCGCTAAGTCTCGGTGGCTACGTATCTTTTTCTGGGATCGTCACGTTCAAGAACGCCCAGGAAATCCAGGACGTGGCCCGCATGGTCCCGGCGGACCGGTATCTCGTCGAAACCGACGCCCCATATCTCGCGCCGATTCCGCATCGCGGTCAGTCGAACGAGCCCAGTTTTGTGCGCCATACTGCGCAGAAAGTGGCGGAAATCCGGGGCATTTCGCTCGAACAGCTCGGCGCCGAAACCACCGCGAACTTCGGCCGCCTGTTCTCCAAGACCGGTGTGAGCTGAAATCATGGCTCCGCCGGACCGGATCATCGCGACCATTCTGGGCTGCGGATCATCCGGCGGCGTCCCGCGCCTCGGCAATGACTGGGGTGCCTGCGATCCGTCCGATCCACGCAATCGCCGGCGCCGCTGCGCGCTGCTCATCGAAGGCTGGCGCGACGCAATTGATGAACCAACACGGGCACTTATCGACACCGGGCCTGACCTTCGCGAGCAGCTCCTGGGCACGAGGGTGGATCGCATAGATGCCGTTCTCTACACCCATGAGCATGCCGACCACACCCACGGGATCGACGATCTCCGGGTTCTGGCGCTGCATAATCGCCGGCGTGTAGACGTCTACTTCTCGGCCGCGTGCGGCCTGCGTCTGCGAGAGGCCTTCGGGTACTGCTTCTCAACGCCACAGGGTAGCTCATACCCGCCGATCCTCAACGCCCACGAGATCACCGATGGTGACATGGTGCGTGTCGAAGGCCCCGGCGGAACGTTGGAATTTCAAGCCTTTAACCTCCATCACGGGGACATCGACGCCCTCGGCTATCGCGTCGGCGGACTGGCTTATACCCCCGATCTTTCCTCCGTCCCGGAAACGGCAGGACCGGCTCTTGAGGGACTGGATACCTGGATCGTCGACGCGCTGCGCCCGACGCCTCATCCCAGCCACCTCAGCCTTCCCGAAACGCTCCAGCTGATCGCCAAGCATGCGCCGCGCCAAGCGGTCCTCACTAACATGCACATCGATCTCGACTATGCCGAAACAGATCGAACCACGCCTTCCAATGTCGCACCTGCCTTCGACGGCATGGAGGTCAAGGTGACAGCGGATCGTCGCTAACACATTGATTGAGAAGCTGGATCTCGCGGTCTTTAACTGCGTCTGGCCGCAGCTTGTAGCGCAGTAAAGACCCGGTATCGCCGCTCGTGCACATCTCCGATCGCCCCCACGGCAGGCTGAAACGCTCGGCTACTCCGGGTCATCGCCGCCATTGCGTCTGTCATCGTGGTGTATGCATCTGCAGCCAGCGCCCCCAAAATTGCGGCGCCGAGGAGGACTGGCTCATCCGCCTCTGTCGCAATGACGGGCAACCCGCAAGCGTCGGCGAGCAACTGTCGGACCAGTTCGTCTTGGCCGGCGCCGCCTGAAATAACCACGCGCTGTACCGGCGCGCCGTGTCGCGCCTGGGTTTCGATGATCTGCCGGAGGCCATAGCCGATCCCTGTCAGGCCCGCGACATAGAGGGCGACGAGGCTGAGTTCCGACTGGTCCATGCCGAGCCCGGCGATGACAGCGCGCGCGTCGGGGTCGGCGAAGGGCGCCCTGTTGCCCAGAAATTCTGGGACGACGTGAAGCCCGTCGGCCAGCAGGACAGTTTCGGACGCCAGATCATATTGCTGGCGTGCACTGCGGGACAGGTAGGATAGCAGCGGAAGGCCAAGAACGGCTGCCCGCTGCCTTGACTCAATCGTGGCTGGATGAAGCGCCACGAGGCAATCGATCGCCGCGCCCGCGGCCGACTGTCCACCCTCATTAAGCCAGAGGCCGCTGAGCATCGCATCGTAGTAGGGACCCCAGACGCCCGGGACGAAGGCGGGATCGCCGGTCGTGGTCATGGTGCACGACGAGGTGCCGAACACATAGGCCATGTTTTCTTCGGGTCGCCCTATCGCGCCCACCGTGCCGACGCCGCCAGCATGAGCATCGATCAGGCCAGCCGCGATCGGCGTGCCGGGAATAAGGCCGAGGTCCTTCGCGGCCTCAGGGGTCAAGCCGCCGATGCGGGTCCCTGGAGCCACAATATCGGTGCCAATGCGGCGAAACCCCTCTTCGGCCAGGTCGCCGAGGCCGATGGCGTGGAAATAGGTTGGATCCCAGCGGCGCTCATGGGCAATGTAGGTCCACTTGCAGGTGACAGTGCAGGATGATCGGCTGAGGCTGCCACTCATGCGCCAGGTCAGGTAGTCGGCAAGATCAAAGAAGTTCTCGGCAGCATCGAAGACCTGTGGCCGGTGCTCCTTGAGCCAGAGGAGCTTCGGCGTCTCCATCTCCGGTGAAATCGTGCCGCCGACATAGCGCAGGACGTCGTGGCCTTGGGAGGTTATCCGCCTGGCCTGATCGATGGCACGATGATCCATCCAGACGATGACATTGCGTTCCGGATCTTCGGAGGGACCGACGGGCAGGGGGGCTCCGCCCTGTCCAAGAACGACGAGGGAACATGTGGCGTCGACACCGATGCCGCCGATGTCGCCGGCTTGCATTTTGGCAACCCGAAGCGCTTCCCGTACCGAAGCGCAAATAGCGCGCCAAATGTCGTTGCTCGACTGTTCGACGATCTCGCCAGGTTCGTGGAAGATGGCGATGTCGCGCTTGGCTGACGCGAGCATCTCGCCTGCGGCGTTGAAAATGCCGGCGCGAGCACTGCCCGTGCCGACGTCTATGCCGAGGAAATGCTGGGCGATAGTCATGGGGAGCCCTAAAGGTCAACAGTTGTGGGCAGAATGACGAGATCGCGTATGGTGACGCCCTTTTTCCGGGTGACCATGAAGACGACTGCCTCGGCGACTTCGGTCGGCTGCATCAGGCTTCCATTGGCAAGAGCTTCGTCCATTTTGGCCTTGGGCCAGTCCTTGAGTAGAGCGGTGACAACCGGGCCAGGTGCAACGGCGCCGACGCGAACCCCGTCCGGCGCCACCTGGCGTCGAAGAGTGTGAACGAAGGCCTGCACGGCAAATTTCGAAGCCGTGTAGATCGGCTCCCACACCACCGGCACCAGTCCCGCGATGGAGCTGGTGAAGACGACATCGCCCGATTTCTGAGCCACCAGATGCGGCAACACCGAGCGGACGGCGCGGAAGGTGGCATTGATATTGAGGTTCAGCATGCGCTCCCAGTCATCCGGATTGCCATCCACCACCGGTCCGCCGACATAGGCGCCGGCATTAGCGTGAAAGATGTCGAGCCCGCCGGCCAGGGCGCGAATGGCCTCGCCAAGACCGTCGACTTGGGCATGGTCGAAAAGGTCGACCTTAAGGGCAAAAGCGCCGTCGCCCATGTCACCGACCAGCTCGTCGAGGCGTGCTGCATCGCGATCGATCAGCACCACGCGCGCGCCTTCTGCATGCATGGCGCGGGCACATTCAAGCCCTATGCCCGAGGCGGCACCCGTCACGGCGGCAACTTTGCCGCTCAGCTTCTGGGTCATTTCAGCATTCTCCGATAGTTAGGCACGTCCATGCGTGACGCGGCTGCGGCGCGCGAGGGAATCAACGATGACAGCGATGGCGAGCACGGCGCCCGTAATCATGTAGCGCAACGACGAGGACAGGTTGAGCAGGGTCAGGCCGTTCGAAATGGCCTGGATAACGATGATGCCGAGCACGGCCGACCAGGCGCTGCCCCGCCCGCCGAAGAGGCTGGTGCCGCCAATGACTGCAGCCGCGATGGCGTTGAGATTGACGTCGCCGGTACCGGCCTGCTGGCTCGAAGAGGCCAGGCGCGACGCGGCAAGAATGCCTCCTGCGGCAGCAAGGGTCGAGCAGATCACGAAGGCGGACGTATAGATGCGCTTGACGTTGATGCCGGCGCGTCGTGCTGCCTCCCGATTGCCGCCGACCGCGAACATCGAGCGACCCCACTTCGTCCGGGTCAGGCCATAGTTCAGCACTACGGCGATCAGCACGAAGAGCGCGAACATCCACGGCAGGCCGCGACCGAGGTTCAGATACCAGGCGGCAATGCCCAGAGCGAGCGTCAGCGCGATTGCCTTGGCAAAGACCAACCGCATTGCAAGTGGTGAAAGGCCTGCGGCGACACGGCGATGACTGGTGCGCCAGCCGTTGAAAGCAATCAGGGCGCCTGGGATGATGGCAAGCAGGTAACTCAGCCAATCCGGCATGATCAGGGTCTGCCCGAAGCGCACCAGGTCAGACTGGAAGGGCAGGTTGATCGAACCGGTGGCGCCCAGGAGGTAAAGTTGCAGACCTAGCAACGCGAGTAGGCCAGCCAGCGTGGCGACGAAGCTTGGCATGCCCAAGCGGGTATAGAAGATGGCATAAACGAAACCGACCAGAGCGCCAGTCGCCAAAGCGGCGAGAATGGCGACGGGGAGAGGCATGCCTGTATTGACCCACAGCACGCCGATTATGGCCGAGGCAAGCCCGCTCATCGAACCAACGGACAGATCGATTTCGCCCAGCATCAGGACGCAGACGATGCCGAGGGAAATTACGCCGACCGTGGCGCAATCAAAGAGCAGGTTGACGAGGTTATTGGGGGCGAGAAAGACAGGGTTGAGCGCGGTGAAGACAACCGAGATGAGAATGAGCCCGACAATGACCGGCAACATGCCGAGATCGCCGGAACGGACACGGTCGACAAAGCCGCGCCAGGCGCCGGCAAAACTGTCGTCGTTGCGAACGCGGCTGTCGGCGCGGTCGAGGGCTGCTGCATTTTGGGGATCGGGCATGGTCATAGTCCGGCCTCTCTGGTAGCGGCGTGTTCGGCGCGTGTTTTCTGGCGGCGGGTGACGGCGTTTTCGCTGGCGCCGGTGATGGCGGCGACGAGGTCCTGGTGGGACGTATCGGCGGTGAAGACGCCATTGTTTCGGCCAAGCCGCAGGACGACGATGCGGTCGGCAACGGCGCGCACATCTTCCATGTTGTGGCTGATGATGATGACACCAAGCCCGCGGTCGCGAACGCGCTCGATGAGGTTCAACACCTCGGCGGTCTGGGCGACGCCGAGCGCGGCAGTCGGCTCGTCGAGCATGATGATTTTCGGCTCGAGCAGCAGAGATCGGGCAATAGCCACCGTCTGGCGTTGACCGCCGGAGAGCGAGGCAATGGGCTGGCGCACTGATGGGATGCGGGCGGCGAGTTCTCGCAGCAGCGACCAGGCGCGCAATTCCATCGAGACTTCATCCAGCTGCCACGGCGCCAATTCGTGGCCGAGGAAAAGATTGGCCACGACATCGAGGTTTTCGCACAGGGCGAGATCCTGGAATACGGTGGCGATGCCCAGTTCGAGAGCCCGTCCCGGACCGTTGAGGGACACTGGACTACCCAGATATTCGATGGTGCCGGCACTTGGCTGAAACACGCCGGCGAGAATTTTGACCAACGTCGATTTACCCGCACCATTGTCGCCGACCAACGCCACGACTTCGCCGGGATGGACGTCAAGCTCGATATTGGTCAACGCCGAGACGGCACCGAAGTTCTTTGAAATGCCGCGCAGCCTCAAGATCGGCTCAGTCTGCGGCTGCGTCAGTTCTGTCATATCGATCTCGCGAATTCGGCCCCGCCCCCGAAAGGACGGAGCCTGGGGGACGCTTGTTACTGGATGCCCAGCGCGCTACAGCCTTCCGCATATTCACCGGTGCACACTTCTGCTGCCGTTTGGATACCCTTGTCGAAGATCTCTGCCTTGATGTTTTCGGCAGTGACTACCGCAGGCGTGAAGAGCTGCGAGGGTGTGTCGTAGAGGGTGTGCGTGGCCTCGGGGGTCTCGCCGTTCATCAACTTGACGGCCACTTCGGCAGCAGCACGGGCCACGATCTCCGAAGGCTTGGAAATGGTGTTGTACTGATCGCCGGCGATGATCAGCTGCAGTGCAGCGATCGTGGCGTCATTGCCGGAAACGGGTGGGACCGGGTCTACGCCGGCGGCCTTGAAGGCGGCAATGGTGCCACCGGCCGTCCCGTCATTGGCGGCGACGACGCCCACGATCTGGTCGCCGAAGCGAGTGATCTGGCCAGCGACCCATTCCTGCGCAGCGGGCGGTGCCCAATCCGGCGTGTCGAACTCTGCAAGCGTCTCGTAGCCCGATGAATCAAGCGCCTTGTCGATGCCGTCGCGGATGAGGCCGGCAGCGGCGTCGGTCGGCGAACCGTTGACCTGCAGCACCCCCGAACCTTCCGCGACGCCTTCGGCCTTGAGGTGATCGACCAGTGACTGGGCAATGGCGTTGCCGATGCCTTCGTTGTCGAAGGAAACATAATAATCCGCAGGCAGGTCGGGAATGGGACGGTCATAAGCGATCACCTTGACGTCCTGCGAATGGGCGATTTCCACCAACGCCGCGGCTGCTGCGGAATCGACCGGGTCGAGCACGACGATGGTCGCGCCCTGCGCTATCACCGAATTGAACTGCTGCTGCTGCAGAGCCGCATCGGCATTGGCGTTCTGATAAATCAGCGTGCAGTCGGCGCACAGCTCCTTCATTGCAGCTTCGAAGCCCGGCCAATCGTGTTCTTCATAGCGGGTCGAAGCCTGATCAGGCATCAGGAAAGCGACGGTTGTGGCTGCCTGGGCAGCGGTTGCACCGGCCATAGAAATTGCGATGGCGGCGGCAGTTTTGAGGGCAGTGGCGTTCATGTTTCTCCTCCAGAAACGCTTCTTGGTTCTCCGACATGAGGTCGGCTTTGAGCCCTTCGCTCGGCAAAAACAGTCCTCTGCGATCAAGACGTAAATTCTTGATCCGCCGGTTTGCGGTTGCGAATGGATGGTCAGGTCCCTGCCTCGGGCAGGGTCGTCAGCCCGGTGCGGTCTAGCCGGACGGAGGTAGGAAGGCTGGATTCATGCGGCCTCCTCGATGTTTTTGTTTTCGAGCAGCAGTCGCCGGAACTGCGTTGGCGTCACCCCGCGCAAGGCCAGGAACTGACGGTTGAAATTGGAGACATTGTTGAAGCCAGAGGCGTAACAAACATCCGTGATGGTCGCGAAGTCCGACGACATGAGCAACTGGCAGGCGAGCGTCACACGTAACCGGTTGACATATTTGGTCAGGGACTGCCCGGTATGGCGGCGGAAACTGCGCGACAGCGTCGAGGGCGTTACCCCAGCCAGCTGCGCCAAAGTTTCTTCGTCCAGCGTTTCCGTGAGATTGTCATTGATGTGGGCCAGCACTTCGTTGATGCCGGTGGACATGAAACCCGAAGGGTCCGGCAGGTATTGTTGGCTCGTCAGTGTCTGTGCGTCGCGATCCTGTTCCAGCGCTGCAACGATGCCTAGGAAAAGCGCGATGCGTTCAGTCCCATTGGCGGGGACGATGCGGCGCATAAGCTCCGCTACTCGCGCCGAAGTGCCCGAGCTGAAAAGTACGCCGGCTTTGCTCCGTTCGAAGAGCTTTCGCGCATCGACGAGTTCAGGAAAACAGGCCACGGTCCGGGTTACGAAATCTTCGGTGAACTGCATCACCCGGCTGCGCAACGGTACAATGGCTTCGTCGTCGACCTCGCTGACCCAATTGTGTGGCAGGTTTGGACCGACAAGCACGAGATTGCCGGGGGCAAACTGGCCAATGAAATCGCCGATGAAGTAGCGGCCGGAGGTAGCGCAAACCAGGTGCAGTTCGTATTCGGGATGGAAGTGCCAGCGCACCGTGTGAAACGGATAACCGTGTTCCCATGCCTTGAATGACTCAGTTTCGCCGATACGGACGAGTTCGAGATCCGGTTGCACGACAGTCCTCCACAAGCCAGCACACCTTGGGCCTTGGCTCGACATGGGCCGAGTTGATCCCGGTCTCCACATTCACAAGCTAAGTCCGAACCATCATGCGGCGCTACCACGCGCTTGTCATTTATTTGATACTTTTTTGTCGCCTAGAATTCTTGGCTCGCCAGTTTTTATCAACGTGAGGTACGTTGCTCAACAGTCAGCACAGCAAGCTACAGGGTAGGGACTGCGCTTCACACAATGCTCACGAAATACGGGCGAGTTGTCGCTTTGTGGAATGCCGCTGCAAGGTACTACCGTAAGCAGCCTCAGGATGATCTCGCATCTCCCGTTGTTGATCGGCACCATGTGGTCAATATCGCAAACAGCCGACCCGCTGCCGCAGAGCGCCGCGGTATCACTCAGGTGACGTGCATAGTTGGCCTGTTGGCGGAGAATCCAGATGAGGTGAGATTTTGTGCCCGCGCACGAAACCTTCAGTACGGGCTCAGACATGACTACTGGAGACCGCAAAGCGCCAAAAACTGAGGACGACAAATAGCGATGTTTCGAGCCAACGCCCAACAAACGGCACTCCCTCGATCGCCTCAAAGTTCCATAATATATATTATGCGAAATGAGGAGTTGGGAACACCGCCCCTGTTGTCGGTCCTGCAACCAGTGTTAGCGCTGCCCTTTGAACAAGGCGTGGCCCGGCACAAATGCCGGGCCTTGTATCTGCACTCAGCGCGGTTCAGCCTTTGACCAGACTCAGCACAGCCCTGACCCCCACGCGGTAACCGCCGGCGCCAAGTCCGGCGATTACGGCGTCGGCGCGCATGGACACGTATGAACGATGATAGATCGGCTCACGCTTGTGGATGTTGGAGATGTGCAATTCGATCACGGGCCCCTCAAACATCTTGAGTGCGTCGAGCAAGGCCAGCGACGTGAAGGTGAACGCCGCCGGATTGATCAGGATGCCATCGCCTTCATCGATCGCTTCATGCACCCAGTTGATCAACA
Organism: Devosia lucknowensis; assembly: GCF_900177655.1. Taxonomy (NCBI): domain Bacteria; kingdom Pseudomonadati; phylum Pseudomonadota; class Alphaproteobacteria; order Hyphomicrobiales; family Devosiaceae; genus Devosia; species Devosia lucknowensis. Next base: position 1,083,062 of record NZ_FXWK01000001.1, read on the forward strand.
TCTCCTCGCTGTTCGTCTGGCGAAACACCAGTGGCCGGTCTCCGGCTTCGTGCCGGCACATCGCTTCCACCTCGCTCAGCGTGGTGGTGCCGTAGATGTGCGGCTCGCGCTTGCCAAGGCGGTTGAGATTGGGGCCGTTCAGAACATAGATCGGTTTCACAGGCCCGCCCCTCCCGGCACGTAGCCAAACAACTTGGGAAGCCAAAGGACGGTTTCGGGCACGAATGTAAAGAGGATCAGCGCGCCGATCAGCGTCCACAGGAAAGGCATAACGTCCCCGATGATGTGCTTCATGGGTGAGCCCGATATTCGGGTCATGATGAAGAGCAGCAAACCGTAGGGCGGCGTAATCAGCCCCAGCATGATGTTGACCACCGCAACGACGCCGAAATGGACCATGTCAATGCCAAGCGCTTGTGCCGTCGGGATCAGCACGGGCACGATGACGAGCAGGATGGTTGTGCCCTCGAGCACACACCCCAGGATCAGCAGGATGATGTTGACGATGATCAGGAAGGTGATCGGGTTGAGATCCCAGGAGATCAGGATCGCGCTGATGGTGCGGGGAATGTTCTCGACGGTAACGACGTAGTTGAACACAAGCGCGCCGGCGATGAGCATACCAATCGAGGCGGTGGTCTTGGCGCTGGTGAGCACGGACTGGTAGAGGTCCGGCGCCTTCACGGCCCTGTACACCACGGCCGAAACCAGCAGAGCGTAGGCCGCAGCCACCGCTGCCGCTTCAGTCGGCGTGGTGATGCCGCCATAGATGCCATACATGAGCACGATCGGCATGAAGAGGACAGGAAGTGCCTCCCATGTCATGCGCGGCAGTTTGCGCAGCGGCACCGGCTCCTCGACAGGAAAGTCCCTGACCCGAGCGGTGATGGCAATCTGTACCATCATGAAACCGGCCATGAGCAGCCCCGGCACGACGCCACCCAGAAACAAGTAGCCGATCGACGTGTCCGCCACGAGCGCGTAGAGCACCATTGGAATTGAGGGCGGAATGATCGGCCCGATCACCGCTGTCACCGCCGTGAGGGCTGCCGCATAGGACGGCGTATACTTGTCGTTCTGCGTCATCATATGCTGCATCATCTTGCCCGAGCCTGCCGCATCGGCAACGGCCGAGCCGGACATGCCCGCAAAGACGATCGACTGCAGGACGTTGACCTGTGCGAGACCGCCGCGGAAACGTCCGACAAGCGCGTCGCACCATTTGAGCAGGCGGTCCGACAACGTCCCCGAATTCATGATTTCGGCGGCAAGAATGAACAGCGGAACGGCCAGCATGATGTAGTTGGAATACATGCCGTTTAGAAACTGTTCGGCGACGATGCCAGGATCCTGGCCGCGCATCAGCAGGTAGAGCACCGATCCGCAAATCATCGCCAATCCCATGGGGAGACCCAGAAATGCGAGAACCGTGATGAGTCCAAGGGCGAGACTGAAGGCAAGGGAAATGGTGGTCATACGCCTGAACTCACCTTGGAATGGTCGAAGTCATCGGCCCCCCTGCCCCACGCCGCCTGCCAGGCCAAATAGAGCTGACGCACGATCATGGCCACTGCGAAAATGCCGTAGATTGAATAGAGGTAGTCGAAGCGGATCTTGAGGTAGGCCGTGCGTTCGACTTTCATGAACAGGATGTAGTCGATGACGGCCGGCAGCGAGATGGCGAAGAGCACGACGAGTGTCAGGCTGCTTGCCAAGACCATGGCGCGACGAACGCGCGGACCCACCGCCCCGTAAAGGATGTCAAATCGGATTTCCTCGCTGTCGCGCACCACGAAGGCGGTACCGAACAGCACCATCCAAAGCCACATCACCACACTGATTTCGTGTGTCCAGCCAATGGGAAGGTTCAGCAGATAGCGGAAGACGATCTGGACGATGAACACCACGAACATAGTGGCGAGCATGGCAGCAAGAAGATTTTCGGCGCGGGCATAAAGCCATCGGCCGGCATTGCGCAGGGGTGGTGACATTCGAGGCTCCAGGCTGGCGAACCGTCCGCGCCGGCGCGCCGCATGCGAAAAGGCGGTGCCTCGGCACCGCCTCGTTGGATCAGGGCTCAGAGTGCGTTGATGCGATCAACGATGCCTTCGGGCCAGTCCTTGGCCAGTTCGGACTCGAGATATTTTTGCTGGGCAAAGGCGCGGAAAGCGTCGAGGTCGGGTGTGTAGACGTCGAGACCCGCGCTCTTGAAGCGCTCGGCGAGTTCAGCCTCGCGCGCTAGGTGCTCCTGCTGGCTGAAGTCGATGGCGACGTCGGCTGCTGCCTGGAACGCTTCCTGCTGCTCAGGCGACATGGCATCCCAGGAGGCCTTGTTGATGACGAGGAGGTCGAAGCCGACGAGGTGCGAAGTCAGTGCGATCTGCTTCATCACTTCGTAGAACTTCATGTTCTCGACGTTGGGAAGCGGGTTGTCCTGACCATCGATGGCACCCGTCTGCAGGCCGGTATAGACTTCGGCATAGGCCATGGGTGTAGGATTTGCGCCGATGGCCGTGCCAAGAAACTGCCATGCGTCACCACCGGGCATGCGCAGCTTGATGCCGGCCATGTCCTCGGGGGTGTTGATCTTGTTTTCGGTGATCAGGCCAACCTGACGTGCGCCGAAATAAGTCGGACCGAGAATGTAGATACCCAGCTGCTCTTCGGCCATCGCCTTGAATTCGGCGCCCACATCGCTGTTGAAAAAAGTGCGCAGATGGTCGGCATCCCGGAAAAGGTAAGCGGACGTCAAGACTGACCAGGCAGGAATCTGATTGGAGATGTCCTGCGGTGCAATATTGCCCATCTCGAGGTTGCCGCGCTGCAGCGCAACGAGTTCTGTCCCCTGCTTGAACAGGTTGCCGCCGAGGTAGGTTTCAATCGTGGCGATCTCAGCGACCTGCGACGACATCAGCGACATCATCTCGGCCCGGATATCCTGCTCGGAGAACACTGCCGAAAACCGCAGTGTTGGATTGTCTTGCGCCATGGCGGGAAATGCGGCTGCCAGTAAGACGCCGCCGACCAGCAATGCGCGACGCGAAAGCGAAATAGTCATGTTTCCTCCAGGGAGCGTTTGGCGCTCCGATTGCGGTCGCAGCTTATCTTCTGCGACCCCTAACCGCAGACCTCCCGTCCCGGCTCCGAGCACTTTGTACGAACTAGTACGTTCATGTCAACACGAGCATATCATGTTTCTGACATCTTCATTTGCACAGGGCAATCGGGTATATGTCCGATATTGTCTATAATAACCGATGTGACATGTCCGAGCATTTTGAAGAGCGGTCCGAGACCACCATTGGCGAAGTCACCTATGCGCGGCTTCGTGCGGATATCATTGCTTGCCACTTGCTGCCTGGGCAGAAGCTGCGGCTGGAACCGCTGCGCGATCGCTACGGCACCGGGCTCAGCACCCTCAGGGAGTGCCTCAATCGATTGGCTAGTGAAAACCTGGTCGTCGCTGAAGGGCAGAAGGGATTTTCCGTCACACCCGCCACGGCGGACGACCTGCGCGAAATTGCTGACTTGCGCCTCTTGCTCGAGAGCCACGCATTGCGACTGTCTTTTGAGCGGGGCGAACTGGATTGGGAGGGGCAGGTCGTATCAGCGCACTACAAGTTGGCAACAATCGAAAAAGCCCTGCTCGCCGGACATTCCAAGCAGACCAGCAACTGGGTGCGATACGACTTCGAGTTTCACAATGCGCTGATTTCGGCCTGTGGATCGCAGGCCCTGCTCAAACTCCACTCGGCAATCTTCGATAGATTCTTGCGCTACCACATGTTGGCAGCAAGTTTCCGAGGAACCGGTGTCGTCGAAGACCACGAGGCCCTCTACCGGCTTGCTCTCGAACGGAATACGGAGGGCGCGCTTGTTATGCTGGCCAGTCATGTCAATCGCGGTGTGGAACATGTTCTGTCCACGGGTCGCCTTGCCTAGGCGTACTCCAAGAACGTCTTGGACATTTCGGCGCTGTCTGGGCGCATTCCTGAGAAGAGCTCGAATGCACGCAGAGCCTGAAACACTGCCATGCCCCCACCTGTCAGCACCGCGCATCCGCGAGCTCTGGCTGTTCTGATGAGCTCAGTCTCTCGCGGAAAATAAATGATATCGGCGACCCACTGCTTCGATGTGAGCAGGTTCGGATCCAGCGGCAAACCGGGCAGTTTGTCCATTCCGACTGGGCTCGCATTCACCACTCCGGACGCATTCGGCAAAATGGTGGAAAGTGCGCCCGAACCGTGGGACGTGACACTGAGGGTCGTCGAGGCGATGTTAGACGCGAGGCGATGGGCTCTGTCTTCGTCGATGTCAAAGATTGCCAATTGACGGACGCCCAGATCGCTCAGAGCCTTTGCCACTGCCCCACCGGCGCCCCCTGCCCCAATCTGCACAACGCGCCTCAGATCAACGTCGCTCAAACCACGACGCATACTTTCCGCAAAACCGAAACAATCGGTATTGTGACCGCGCCGCTTGCCTTCCGTAAAAACCACGGTATTGACTGCGCCGACCGCCCGCGCGCTGTCGCTAAGTTCGTCGAGCAGCGCGAGCACGGACTGCTTGAAAGGAAACGTCACATTAAGTCCACGAAATCCGGCAGCTTCCAGCAAGCGCACGACTAGGGCCAGATCGCGGTCCTCAAGCTTGAGAGCGTCGAAATCGACGAGATCATAGCGGTAACGAAGCCCGAGCCGCCGTCCCTCCTGTTCATGCATGATCGGGGTGAGCGACTTGCCTATCCCCCGACCCACCAATCCGATTCGGATTTCTGCGCTTTGCCGTCCTTCCGTACGACCGGCGATCAGGTCTCCAAGGGCGTTCTGAATATACTCCAATCTCGCCACTGGCCCGTCTCCTTGGCGACGCAGGCAAGGGATGCCCGTCCGCTCTTGTTTTCCAGCGCCCCACCCCGCTAATAGGAGGCACAAAGGTAAGCCACAATGTACGAACTGGTTAGTTTAGTCAATGTGGACGGAGGAGGCTCAACGCATGGCTGCCGACACTCGAGCGCCGACGCCAAAGGAAGGTCAAAAGACTTCCACCCGACAGCAGGACCCTGAAGGCACGAAACGCAACATCATCGAAGTCGCCAGCCAAGAGTTCGCTCTCAACGGGCTTTCGGGCGCTCGTATCGATGAGATCGCAGCCAAGACACGCGCATCCAAGCGCATGATCTATTATTACTTCGGGGACAAGGAAGGCCTATATCTCAGCACGCTCGAGCATGCCTATGCTCAGGTCCGAGCCGGAGAGGCCGAACTGGACATCAACGGCTTGTCCCCTATCGACGGACTTCGCCGGCTTGTCGAGTTCACCTTTGAGCACCACCACGCTCACGAGGCATTCATCCGCATGGTGATGATCGAAAACATCCATCACGGTGAATATCTAGCCAAGTCCAGCCTCGTCCGCGATCTCAATGTGACTGCGATCAGCAACATCAGAAGCCTCTACGACCGCGGCGTTGCCGACGGAACTTTCCGGCAGGGTCTCGATCCGTTGGAAATCCACTGGCAAATCAGTGCCCTGTGCTTTTTCAACGTGTCCAATCGCGCGACGTTCTCCAAACTTTTCGGCCGTGACTTCGGTGATTCAGAGGCCCAGGAACGTCTTAAGAACAACACCGTCGAAATGGTTCTGCGCTTTGTCATAAAGACCTGAGCCAAGCCGCGCCGCCGGCCCACCACTGGTTGACACACCGTCGCTTCCTCCACATTGTACGAACCAGTTCGTTCATGAGGTTGGAAAGTGAAGACTTCGATAGCGACTGTCTCGATAAGTGGCGATCTCCGCGAAAAGCTCGAGGCTATAGCAGCAGCCGGCTTCGATGGCGTAGAGATATTCGAGAACGATTTTCTGGCCTTCGACCGTAGTCCTGCGGAAGTCAGACGCATGGCGGCGGATTTAGGGCTCGAAATCACGCTCTTCCAACCATTCCGAGATTTCGAAGGCCTGCCTGAACCGCAGCGAAGCCAGACTTTCGACCGTGCCGAGCGCAAGTTCGACCTAATGGTGGAATTGGGAGCTCCACTCATGCTGGTGTGCTCCAGTGTCTCTCCAATGGCACTTGGCGGCATCGACAGGGCTGCCGCCGACCTTCGTGAGCTGGGTGAGCGCGCGGCGAAACGTGGCCTCAAGATCGGCTATGAAGCGCTGGCCTGGGGCCGGCACGTCAACGATCATCGCGACGCCTGGGAAATCGTCCGTCGGGCCGACCACTCCAATGTCGGCTTGATCCTCGATAGTTTCCACAGCCTGTCGCGCCGCATTCCCTCTGACACGATACGATCCATCCCCGGCGATAAGATATTCATTGTCCAAATGGCCGATGCACCAGCGCTGGACATGGACCTGCTCTATTGGAGCCGACACTTTCGCAATATGCCGGGAGAGGGCGATCTTCCCATTGTGGATTTCACTCGATCAATCCTCGCCACGGGATATGACGGACCGCTGTCGCTGGAAATATTCAATGATCAGTTCCGCTCCGGCTCACCACGCACGATAGCACAGGATGGCCATCGATCCTTGGTTTTCCTCATGGATCAAGTGCACGAAGCCGAGCCATCGCTGCCCTCTGCGTCGGCTCACCTGCCGCCCCGGATGCCCGTGGAGGGTGTTGCGTTCGTCGAATTTACCGCGGATGAAGCCAAGGCCGAATCCTTGCGCCGAACACTGATCCAGATGGGCTTCGCGCATACCGGCACGCACCGGAGCAAGAGTGTTCAAAGGCTCACCCAAGGCGACATAAACATCGTCATCAACTCGGAGCGCGAGGGTTTTGCGCATGCCGCCTACCTCACGCACGGCCCGTCTGCTTATGCCATGGGTCTCAAGGTGAAGGATGCCCAGGGCGCCCTGGCCCGCGCAAAGGCGCTCGGCGCCCAACCGTTCACTCAACGCGTAAATCCCGGTGAACTCGCCATACCCGCAATTCGGGGTATCGGCGGCGGACTGTTATATTTTCTCGATGACGCTTCTGACCTCGCCAGAGTGTGGGACGTCGAATTCCGGTCCGAGCTTGAGCACGACACCTCCGACGCAGGCATGGTCCGAATAGATCATGTCGCGCAGACGATGATTTACGAGGAGATGTTGACCTGGATCCTGTTCTATCGGTCCATCTTCGTCGTCGACAAGGGACCGATGGTTGACGTTGTCGACCCATCAGGTTTGGTGCGTAGCCAAGTCATCGAAAATATTGAAGGCAGTCTGCGACTAACGTTGAACGGCGCTGATCATCACCGCACCCTGGCGGGCCGCTTCATCAGCGAGACCTTCGGGTCAAGTGTCCAGCATCTGGCCTTTGCGTCCGAGGATATCTTCGCGACGGCCGAAACGCTGCGTCGGAACGGCTTCAGGGCATTGCCGATTTCGCAGAACTTTTACGATGATCTTGCAGCAAGGCTCGGTCTTGAAAAAGACCTGCTGGACAGACTGCGCGAACTCAACATCCTCTACGATCGGGACGCGGCCGGAGAATACTATCAGCTGTATTCAGCCAGCTTTGGCGACGGCTTTTTCTTCGAAATTGTACAGAGGACCGGGGGCTACGCAGGATACGGCGCCGTCAATGCGCCTTTCCGCATCGCCGCGCAAAGGCGGAGTACTGCGGTCCAGCCAGCATAATTCAACTATGACGACCCATGGCCGCTATCGGCCTTCTCGCTCAGCGCCGAATGAAGTTGCCGAACCCTTCCTGTCGGCGTCCGAAGCAGTAACGAGCGCCCTGCCGGCATTTTCGCCTGCGAGTGAAAGGAGCGCCGAAAAGTCATCTGCTAAAACGAACCCGTCGCAGTTTGCGTCTACCGTCCTGAACATGCGTTCGAGAAGATGAGCTTGTAGGCCGTTCTCTTTGATCATGATCACACCCCAATCGAGGATACGGGATGCAATCGCCGTGCCATCGCCGCCGATCTGTCACGGTAGATATTTGGCTGCATGCGCAGTTCCTCGAAGTGTTTGGAAGGGCAACTTTTGCCGCCGTCGGCAAAATCGGCCTGCTTCACAGCGTTGACGCGGCTATTGTGCGCAAACCGATTCCCGGATCTGAAAGCATGCCATGCAGCCGTCACGTGACATTTCCCGTCTGATCGAAATCATGGCGGCTCTCCGCAACCCTGTTGGCGGTTGTCCGTGGGACCTGGAGCAGGATTTCCGCTCGATACGCCATTACACGATCGAGGAAGCCTACGAGGTTGCCGACGCCATCGAGAGAGAGGATTTTGGTGACCTGCGCGAGGAACTGGGCGATCTGCTGCTTCAGCCGATCTACCATGCTCAAATGGCAAAAGAGGCCGGGCACTTTGATATCGGCGATGTCGTGCTGGCCATTACCGAAAAGCTCATCCGACGCCATCCGCACGTTTTTGGCGATGTGACCGCAGACGGCGCTGATGATGCCCAGGATCGCTGGGAAGCCATCAAGGTCGGAGAGCGCGCTGCCAAGGCGGCACGCAAGGGCGATGTCGCGCCTTCGGTCCTGGACGACGTGCCTCAGGTGCTCCCTGCCCTCGCCCGCGCCGAGAAACTGACCAAGCGGGCCGCCAAGGTAGGCTTTGACTGGCCTGATCTGCCAGCGGTTCGCGCAAAGGTGGTGGAAGAGCTGGCGGAAGTCGCTGAGGCTGAGGCATCCGGAAACGCCCAGGGCATCCATGAAGAGATCGGCGATCTGCTATTCGCCGTAGCCAACCTGGCGCGGAAAGCGGGGGTTGACCCCGAGGCTGCGCTTCGCGACGCCAACTCCAAATTTACCCGGCGCTTCCACTACGTCGAGAGCCGCTGTCGCGACGACGGAATTGCCCCGCAAGATGCCGGTCTCGAACGCCTCGACGGCTACTGGAACGAAATCCGGGCGCGCGACAAGTCTTAGAGATCGGACAAGGCAATCCTGCCGTTGAACCGTTCGAGGAACGCCGCGCGGTGGCGTGGATCGACACGGACAACAAAGTCAGAGCCCTTTTCCGTCGGCACTTCGCGCGTGATGACTTCTGCATGATTGTGAAGCCATCCAATATCGGCACCGGCACTGTGCGGCACATGGACGTGATAGGTCCTGGCCTGTTCGCCGAGCGACCGTTCGACCAGTTCCAGCAGATCCTTGATGCCTTCGCCTGTATGAGCGGAAACCGGCATGGTCGCCAGGACCTTGCCTGCGGGCGTCGCGGAAGCCAGAGCAACACCTGGTTCGTCCAGCAGGTCGATCTTGTTCCAGACTTCGATAATGGGCGTAGATTCCGAGGCAACGCCTAGCTCATCGAGGACCGTCAGCACATCCTGGGCCTGGGCAGAGTGGTCGGGATTGGCGATATCGCGCACATGCAGGATGATGTCGGCGTCGACCACTTCTTCAAGCGTGGCCCGAAAAGCGGCAACAAGGTCATGCGGCAGGTCGGCCACGAAGCCAACGGTGTCGCTGAGCATCACATCGCGACCATGCGGCAGCTCGATCTTTCGCACCGTCGTATCGAGGGTTGCGAAAAGCAGATCCTCGGCAAACACCCCTGCCCCGGTCAGCTTGTTGAAAAGGCTCGACTTACCAGCATTGGTATAGCCTACCAGCGCAACAACCGGGATTGCAGCGCGCGTGCGTTGCGCACGCTGCTGGGCCCGCGTCTTCTTCACCTTTTCAAGGCGATCCTCGAGTAAGACGATCCGCTCGGTAATTTGCCGACGGTCGCTTTCGATCTGCGTTTCGCCCGGGCCACCCATGAAGCCAGTGCCGCCGCTGCCGCGTTGCCGCTCGAGGTGTGTCCATGACCGGACCAGCCGGCCCTTCTGATAATTGAGGTGTGCCAGCTCGACCTGCAGCACCCCTTCTCGTGTCGCCGCTCGTTCGCCGAAAATTTCAAGAATAAGCGCGGTCCGATCGAGCACTTTGGTCCCCGTCTCGCGCTCGAGGTTGCGCTGCTGAATTGGGGTTAGCGGCGCATCCACCAGAAGCAGCTCGATACCCTCGGCCTTTACCTTGTCGGCCAGCGTTTCGACATGACCGCCACCAATGTAGGTGGCCGGACGGATTTCGCGGACCTTGACGACATCGGAGAAAATGACATCGAGGCGTATTGCCCCCGCCAAGCCTTCGAACTCGGCTTGGCGCGCGTCAATGCTGTGATACGAGGATTTGTCGCGGACATCAGGACAAACGAGCCCCGTGCGTGTCGGCTTTTCCTGCCGATCGATATAGGGCTTCGGGCCACCCGCATGATGGCCCGTTTCGTCGTCAAATTCGTCCATAGGCGCCGTCAGTCGTGGTCGTGGTTCTGCTCGGGATCGAACAATTGGATCGGCGCACCAGGCATGATGGTCGAAATGGCGTGCTTGTAGACCAGTTGCGACTGCGCGTCCCGGCGCAGCAACAGGCAGAAATTATCGAACCAGGTGATCACACCCTGTAGCTTCACGCCGTTCACCAGAAATATGGTGACGGGCACCTTCTGCTTGCGCACGTGATTGAGAAAGGAGTCCTGGAGGTTTTGTTGCTTCTCGCTGGGCATTTAGGCCTCGTTATCGCGGCTTTATTGTCGCTGTTGTTTCCGCATTAACTTGCGGCCGGACCTCGAAGGACTGCCGCCCAGCCCCTGGATCCGAATTATCATATGTAAAGCACTATGGCACAGAAGTCGCTGACTGCCTACCGCCGTCGTTGCATGGCAGCGCGGCATTTTCATAGCATTTTCAGAGACCCAGCGACTTGATCTTGCGGTGGAGGGCACTTCGCTCCATCCCGACGAACTCAGCTGTCTTGGAGATATTGCCTCCAAACCGCTCAATCTGAGCCAGCAGATACTGGCGCTCGAACACTTCTCTGGCATCCCTTAGCGGCAGGCTCATCAGATGTGCCGATGAGTCCGTATCCCCCACGGTCGGTAGCACCTCGCCGATATCGGAGGGAAGCATCGTCGCAGTGATAAGGCCATTCTCCGGCTGCTGGTCCTTCATCAGGATCAGCAGTCTCTCGAGCGAATTGCGAAGCTGCCTGGCATTGCCTGGCCACTCTTGTGCCTGAAGCACCGCCATGGCGTCTTCGCCAATGCTCAACCGCTGCAGATTATGCATCCGGCAGACCTGATCAATGAACACGCTGACCAGCGGTGGCACGTCCTCGCGCCGCTCGCGCAAAGGCGTGATGGGAAGCGGAACAATGGACAGTCTGTGGAAGAGGTCGGAGCGGAATTCGCCGGCATCCACCTGGGCGGATACATTCTGCGAACTTGAAGAAATGATCCGGACGTCGATCGGCACTGCCTGTGTCCCGCCAACGCGGTTGAAACGGTTCTCGACCAGCGTCCGCAACAGTGTGGTCTGTACCTGCTGGGGAAGCGTCGTCACTTCGGACAGGTAGAGCGTTCCGCCGTGGGCTCGCTCGAGCGCGCCGACTTCAACCTTGAGCAAACCTGACTTGTCTCGCGCTTCCCGACCGAATAGTACGACCTGAACTTCATCAGGTGCGTAAAGAGAGGCGTTTATCTCGATGAACGGCGCACTAGACCGCGGACTGCGCTGATGGATTTGCCGCGCCACGAGCCCTTTGCCGGCACCTGACGGACCCGAGATGAAGATGCGCGAATTGGTCGGTGCCGACTTGTCGATGATTCCGCGGATTTGCTGCAAAGCTGGCGAAGTACCGACCATCTCGGCGCTCTTGCTGGGCGATCTTTCCTTGAGTTCGGCGACCTCGTTCCGCAGCCGCGTCGCCTCGATGGCACGTTGCGTCACATGCAGCAGTCGATCGATCTTGAACGGTTTTTCGATATAGTCGTAGGCACCCCGCCGGATCGCCGACACCGCGGTTTCTACATTGCCGTGACCCGAAATCATGACGACAGGCATGTCCGGATGCTGGCTCTGGAACACATCCAGCAACTGAAGCCCGTCGAGGCGCGATCCCTGCATCCAGATATCGAGAAATACCAGGCTCGGACGGCGCCGTGCGATTTCGTTGAGCCCGCTATCGGCATCATGCGCCTGACGGGCTTCGTAACCCTCGTCCTCGAGAATTCCGGCGATCAGGTCGCGGATATCGTCCTCGTCGTCGATGATCAGAATGTCTAGAGCCATTTATTTATGCACAACCGCAGAAAATTGCGGCTCCTCCTCTTGGGCGGGACGATTATCGGCGTATTCGGTTTCGGTTGGTTTTGAGGTCATTGCAGGGGAATGCAAAGGAAGCGTGAAGGTCACGCATGCGCCCACCCGGCCCTGCGGATCGGGATCGGCGTCCACCAGTTCTACGATACCACCATGCTGCTCGATAATGCGCGCAACAATGGCGAGGCCAAGACCGGTCCCCTTCTCTCGTGTCGTCATGTACGGCTCGAGCAGCCTCTGACGATTTTCCGAGGGCCAGCCCTTGCCGTTGTCGGACACCGAAACCCGGGCATGATTGCCTTCGAGATGCGCTTCAACCGTGATCGTCGGCTGCCACTCGCTGTTGAGCGAAAGCCCCTCAAAGGCCTCCACGGCGTTCTTGATGAGGTTGGTGAGCGATTGGGACACGAGGCGCCCGTCGAACCACGCAATGATCGCGTCTTCGGGCAGGAGCGTGACGATATTGACTTCGGGCAGACGGACGCTCTCCAAAAACACGGCTTGGCGGATGGTATCGCTTAGATCTCCGGTCTCGGGCGCGGATTCGGGCATTCTTGCGAAAGCCGAAAATTCGTCGACCATTCTGCCGATGTCGCCAACTTGGCGCACGATCGTGTTGATGCATTTGTCGAATACATCCCTGTCGTCTTCCAGCTTGTTGCCGTAGCGACGCCGCAAGCGTTCCGCGGAAAGCTGGATAGGGGTCAGAGGATTTTTGATCTCGTGCGCGATCCGGCGAGCCACGTCCGCCCAGGCGCTCGTCCGCTGCGCCGATTCAAGATCGGTAATGTCGTCGAAGGTGAGTACATATCCCTTTGATTCGGTTATCGAACCTTCGCGGGTGAGCTGCACCTGATAGATGCGACGGTCGGTTTCATTGCCGAGTTGGATCTGGTCGCGCACCTGGCCGCGTCGGGCGGAGCGTGCCTTTTCGAGCGTCTGGCTGATCTCGGGCATGATCCCTTCCATCGGCTCGCCCATCAGCTCGATTTCCGTGCGCTTCAGCATCTCGCAGGCGCGGGCGTTCACTAGAGTGATGGCCCCAAATGGATCGAGACCGATAATTCCAGCCGACACGCCTTCCACCACAGCCTCGGTGAACTGCCGCCGCTTTTCGTTGACTTCATTCGCCTTGAGCAGGTCGAGGCGCTGTGTCTTGAGCTGCTGCGTCATGCTGTTGAAACCGTTGGAGAGGTCTCTGAGATCGCCCCTGCCCTCCTGCACCGGCACCTGCACGTCCAGATCGCCCGCACTGACCCGCCGTGACGCGATCATGAGGTTTCGAATGGGGTCGACAAACCTGTTGGCGAGCGCGATGCCCACCCATAGCGCCGCCAGGAGCAGCACCACGGCGAGCCCGACATACATGATAGTAAAGGTGATCTGCAGCACGAGCCGGCTTGAGGCATACTGCCGGTATTCCGTGATGTTCTCGTCGGTCAGACGCGTGTATTCGAGGACTTCCGCATCCACCGGTCGAGCGACGAAGAGATAGGTTTCGTCATAGCCGCGCAGCTTGATCACCGATCCCACGAATTGTGTCGCGCCGGGAGCGATCGGCGTCGGAATGCCCTCCACCACACCATCAGTCACGCCGGCGGGAAGCTTGGGAAACGAACCGGCGACGTTGATCTGCGCGCGCATGAGTGTTTCGCCGGAACGGTCGATCAGCGATGTGAATGGCAACGATCGTGTGACGGCCAGGGCTGTCAGGATTCGCTCGAAGCGCTCGGGCTCGTTCTGATACGTCGCGCGCGCCTGCTCGAGCTCGTTGGCCACCCAGATGATGTCGTCACGCAGCACCTGCGCATGCTCGAGCATATAGGAACGTGCAACAAGGCGTGAGCTTTCCACGATCGCTCGTGTTCGCTCCGAAAACCATTGGTCGAGCCCCTGATTGAGAGCAACCGTTGCAACGACGGCCACAAGCGCCGCAGGAACGGCCGCAACGAAGGCGAACATCGCCACCATGCGCACCTGCAGCCCTGCACCCGGCTCCCCACGAAGCCGCGCCTGATAGAGCAGCACTGCCTCTGTTACCACCAAGGCCAGGACCAGAAGTACGAGCAGACCCGTCACCATCCAGATGACCGTCCACATGGTCGGTGACGGCTCGATCGGCGTAATGCCCGACAGGATCAGAAAGGACAGGGACGACATCAACACGGACGCAAACACGACTACGAAACCCAGCACCCGAAGTGCCCGGTTCTGCCCCATATTTGCGAACAGAAGACGCACCCTTCCCGAGCCCGGGCTGCCGGTCACCTGTTTGTCGTGGCTGGTTGTGACCAGTTCGGTCATAAGTCGTCCAGTTTCCTTCGCTTCCCGCCTTAGGTGAACGCGCCTGGGCGCTCCTTGACTGCCCTCCAATTAGAGCGGCGCTGACAGGAATGCGAAGCCTGACCCAATTCTCCTGACCCTTCAAGAGAATTGTTGCCAAAATGTGACACTGGCAGCGCTTGGCCCTGCAAGCGGCCACGCGCATAGCTCAGGCGCATCAGTTGGACGAGCTGTGGCGTCAGAAGCCAGGCATCGTCAATTGCGCCGGCTGTGCTTCACGATCTCGATAGAGTGCGTCCGGATCTTCTTGCGCAATGTGTTCCGGTTAAGCCCAAGCAGGTCCGCTGCCTTGATCTGGTTGCCCCCACAGGCGTTGAGGGCCATCGCGATCAACGGCGCCTCAACCTTGTCGATGACGCGTTGATACATGCCGTTTGGCGGGAGATTGGGTTCGTGTTCACGCAGAATCTGCCCCACATGCGTCTCGACGGCCATCGAGATGTCCATTGGACCGGCAGCGGCACCGACTGACGGTCGGTCCACGATGTTGAGCTCATTCTGGACGATTTCCGCCGAAATCTGCTCGTCGGCGTAAAGCGCTGACAGGCGTCGAACGAGGTTTTCGAGTTCACGTATGTTGCCAGGCCAATTGTAGTTCTGCATCAGCCGGATCGCGTCTGCAGAAATCGTCTTGGACGGCTCGCCCTCACGTTGCGCGAGACGCAGAAAGTGTTGAACCAGGTCCGTGATATCATCGATGCGCTCCCGCAGGGGCGGCAGGCGGATCGGAACCACGTTCAAGCGATAATAAAGGTCTTCGCGGAACAGGCCCTGCCTGATCATCTGGCTGAGGTCGCGGTGGGTCGCGGCCACGATGCGCACATTGGTCTTGATGGCGTTGCGCCCCCCGACCATCGTATATTCACCCTCCTGAAGCACGCGAAGGAGGCGGGTCTGGGCGTCCATCGGCATGTCGCCGATTTCGTCGAGGAACAGCGTACCGCCTTCGGCCTGCTCAAACCGCCCCGAAGAGCGGGTGTTCGCACCGGTAAACGCGCCCTTCTCGTGGCCGAACAGCTCGGCCTCGATGAGATCGCGCGGGATGGCGGCCATGTTGATCGCCACGAAGGGGCCATTTCTGCGCTTGCCGAAGTCATGCAGCGCGCGCGCTACCAGTTCCTTGCCCGTCCCGCTTTCTCCAGTGATCATCACCGTGAGGTCGGTCTGCATCAGGCGCGCAAGGGCGCGATAGATATCCTGCATTGCCGTCGAGCGGCCGACCAAGGGCATGGTTTCGCCAGGCTCTTCGGCCTTGCGTTCTGCATTGGTCGGCTTTTTTGCATCCGCCAGGGCCCGGGCGACCACCGAGAGCACTTCGGTGATGTCGAACGGCTTGGGCAGATACTCGTACGCCCCTACCTCCGAGGCGCGGATGGCCGTCATGAAAGTGTTCTGCGCACTCATGACGATCATCGGCAGCTCGGGCCGCAGCTTCTTGATCTTGGGCATCACCTCGAAAGCATTGCCGTCAGGCATGGCAACGTCGGTGATGAGGATGTCACCTTCGCCGCGGCTGACCCAGTTCCACATCGTCGAGATGTTGCCAGTGGGTCGAACTTCATAGCCGGCCCGGGTCAGGGCCTGATTGAGCACCATGCGAATGGCGGCATCGTCATCGGCAAGCAGAACGACATGGCTCATTTGGCAGAACCCTCTTCGGCGTCGGCAGGAGTCTGGAAAGCCCCGCTGGCTACGGGCAGCAGGATGCGGAAACGCGTCCGTCCAGGGCGGCTATCGCAATCAATGACACCGCCGTGATCGCCCACGATCTTGGCAACGAGTGCAAGGCCAAGCCCGGAACCATTGGTTTTGGTCGTAACGAATGGATCGAACAGGAATGGGAGGATATCGGGCGGCACGCCGGGCCCATTGTCCTCGATGACAATCTCGAGCGGCAGCGAGATGCGTTCAGCGACGCCGGCGACGCTGATGCGGATGCCTGGACGAAAGGCTGTGGTCAGGCGAATTTCGGGTTTCTGTGTTCGTTCAAGCGCTTCAGAAGCGTTCTTGATGAGATTGAGAAAGATCTGGATCAGTTGATCGCGATTGCCGAGCACCGGGGGCAGCGACGGATCGTACTCTTCATAGAAAGTAATGCCCCGCGCCACCCCATTGCGGGCGAGCAGCTTCACGCGGTCCAGCACCACGTGGATATTGATTGGTTCACGCTCGAGCGGGCGCTCATCACCGAACACTTCAACCCGGTCGATCAGCCCGACGATCCGATCGGTCTCCTCGCGGATCAAACGGGCAAGCGGCACTTCATCGGCGGCAATGGACTGTTCGAGGAGCTGCGCTGCACCACGAATCCCGGACAGCGGATTCTTGATCTCATGAGCCAGCATGGACGCGAGCCCCGTCACCGACCGCGCCGCGCCGCGCGAAACCATCTGGCGGTCGATCTTGTCGGCCATGGTGCGTTCCTGGATCAGCACCGCCACACGCCCATCGGTATCCGAAATCGGGCTGGCGAAGACATCAGCGATACGCTCATCTCCGAAACGCGACGAACCGACCCGCACGCGATACTCCGTCATGGGTGCGCGGCGCTGTGCGACGGTCTCCACCAGCGAAATAATGGGGGAGCCAAAGGCAATGAGGTCGTCGAGGCGCTGCCGAGTCAATACGCTCAGGGAAGCGCCAAAAAAGGCTTCGGCGGCATAGTTCACGAACTGAATTCCGCGTGCCTCGTCCAGCACCAGAATAGGTTGCGGTAGTGCCTGCAGCACGGCGCGCGCCGGTAGGCTATCCACGTCCATCACAACGGCATGCGTCACGCCGCACTCCTCCATTCACCGGAAAACAGCGTGCCGATCATCGACAGCACGGCCTTGGTATCATCATTGTCGAGCAGAGCCTTGCGGGTCGGCTTGTCGAGCTCGAGCCCAGCAGCCTCGGCATACCAGTCCAGATGCTTGCGCGCGGCGCGCAAGCCAACTTCACGCCCATAGTCGATCAGCATGTCCTCGTAGTGCTGCTGGATAAGGTTCACCAGTGCCTGTCCGCAGGGCGCAGCCGGTGCATCCTCTCCGCTGAGCCCCGCGCCGATCTGCCCAACCCGCCAGGGTTGACCCTGCGCGCCCCGTCCAAGCATGACGGCCGCCGCGCCGGACTGTTCGAGGGCAAGGCGGGCCGTCTCCAGATCGACGATGTCGCCATTGACAACTACGGGAACATCTACGGCCTCGACGACCCGCCGGACAGGCTCCCAGCGCGCGCTGCCCTTGTAGAACTGTTGCCGCGTGCGACCGTGCACAGTGATCATCTGTGCACCTGCATCGACGGCAAGCCGGGCGATCTGTGGTGCATTGAGGCTATCGTCGTCCCACCCAAGACGCATCTTGACCGTTACCGGCTTGTTCGTTGCGCCCACCACCGCCTCGACGATTTCGAGGGCCTGGTGAGGGACGCGCATGAGCGCGGATCCTGCGTAACCGTTGGTCACGCGCTTGGCAGGACAACCAAAATTGATGTCGATGATATCGGCGCCCGCAGCTTCTGCGATCCTTGCGCCCTCGGCCATCCACCTGGGTTCGCAACCGGCAAGCTGAACCGCATGCGGCAGGGTGCCGGCGCGCGAAAGCTTTCGCACCATTCCCTCGTGGCCTGTGGTGAGCGCGGAGCTGGCAACCATTTCCGAGACGACAAGACCTGCGCCAAAGCGCTCGGCGATTTCGCGAAACGGTCGGTCAGTGATACCCGCCATTGGCGCAAGGAAGGCCGGATTGCGAACGGAATGACCGCCGATGCTCAATGCGGAGGCAGTAGCCGTCACTCAATTGCCCCAGAAATGTTCAATTCCACCATAGTGCCTGCACAATAATCATTTCAGGCCTATGCGCAACCGCTTCTGGACGCGACGACTGCGGAGGGCAGCCCTGCTCTTGCCGCATGGCGGCTCCGACGCTAGACCATCAGCTTGTTGACGGTATCCGCTTCGAAGTGCTTGCGACATGTCTCCTAAAACCACTGCCGTCATCATCGTCGCTGCCGGAAAAGGCGAGCGCGCTGGATCCGTTGAGGACGCTACGCCCAAGCAGTACCGGGTAGTCGATGGCCAAGCGGTTTTGTCCCGCACCGTGACTGCATTCCTTTCGGTCGAAACGATCTCGTCGGTTCTCGTAGTCATCCATCCGGACCATGTCGACCGCTATGCCGCACTCGAATTGGCGCATGATCGGCTCATGCCCTCCGTAGCGGGAGGCCCGACGAGACAGTTATCCGTTCTCGAAGGCTTGAAGGTCCTGGCACCGCAACGTCCGGATCGCGTGCTTATCCACGATGCTGCCAGACCATTCGTCACCAGGCATCTGATCGGCCGGGTCATCGCTGGTCTTGACGGTTACGACGGCGCCCTTCCGACCCTGGCTGTTACGGACACGATCAAACGCTCGCTCGATGGCACTGAGATCGCGAAGACGGAAGATCGCCGTCAGCTTTTCGCTGCGCAGACGCCTCAGGGTTTCCGGTTCGGCCAGATATTCTCGGCGCACATGCGCGCAACCAATGTTCGCCGCGAATTCACCGATGACGCAGAGATCGCGGAATGGGCCGGTCTCCGGGTCTCCATGGTTGAGGGCGAGCGCGACAATATCAAGATCACCCATCCAGAAGATTTCCAGCGGGCGGAGCGCATTCTCATGTCAGGCGAAGGATTCGAGACCCGTATCGGCACTGGCTATGATGTTCACCCATTCGCGGAGGGCGACGCTGTCTGGCTGTGCGGGGTGAAAATTCCGCATTCGGCCAAGCTACAGGGACATTCTGACGCCGACGTCGCGCTGCACGCTCTCACCGACGCCATTCTGGGCGCTATTGGCGAAGGCGATATCGGGACGCACTTTCCGCCAAGCGACATGCAGTGGAAGGGCGCGGCCTCCACGGTCTTCCTCCGCCATGCCGGCAAGCTTGTTGAGGAACGAGGTGCGCGCATCGTCAATCTGGACGTGACAATTGTCGCGGAAGCGCCGAGGATCGCAGCTCACGTCCCAGCCATGTGCGCGGTGATCGCCGAGACCCTCGGTATCACCGCCGACCGCGTGGCTGTTAAGGCGACGACGAACGAAAAGCTCGGTTTCATTGGGCGGGAGGAAGGTATCGTGTCCATGGCAAGCGCCAGCGTCGAAGTGCCCAGGAGCAGATGATGGCCGGCAAGATCAGACCTGCCGCCGGCAAGCAAATCATCGACATCCTTGCTGAGCGAAACCAGACCCTGGTGACTGCGGAAAGTTGCACAGGCGGCATGATTGCTTCCGCGCTGACAGACATCCCCGGCGCATCGGCGGCCATCTATGGCGGCTATGTAACCTACGCCAATTCGGCAAAGTCCCGCATGATTCAGGTTCAACCACGCCTGATCCGCGACTATGGCGCGGTCAGCAATCAGGTTGCTCGCGCCATGGCAGATGGCGCCCGCAACACGGCCCGCGTCGACTATGCTGTGGCGGTGACCGGTATTGCCGGTCCCGACGGCGGCAGCGAGAAAAAACCGGTGGGTCTTGTCTACGTCGCCGTGTCGTCCGAATTGGCGACCGTAGTCATCGAGCATCGGTTCGGCGACCTCGGCCGAGACGAAATTCGGAGGGCGACCGTAGATGCTGCGCTCGACCTGGTCCTGCAGGTGCTGACCAGCGACCCGACAAACGAGTAGTCACCGGCGGGCACGCTCAAGCCGACATGTCTCCGTGAATGTGTGGTGGGAGCTCTCCAACCTCTCCGATGAGAGCGTGCGCCAAACCGGCTATGTCACGCATTCATATCCCGAAGCGCCGGTCGGCCTCTTCGCAAAATGCCCGCATGATCTCTTCCTGCTTCGCCGCAAAAGCCGGCTCGGCGACAGCCGCGATGAGCGGGTTGGAAATTTTGAAGTCGATTTCGAACCTGACGCGCGTCCCCTGCCCCTCCGGCTTGAAGCTCCATACGGAGTCGAGATAGGCGAAAGGCCCATCGACCGCCTTGGCGCGAATGGTCCGGGCGACCGGATCGAGAGTAACCCGGCTTGTATAGGCCTGGGTGATCGGCCCGAACGAGATCGTCATGCGCGCCAGGCGCACATCTTCGCCGTCGGCAGCCGGGTCCGGTCGGACCTGCATGGCTTGGCAGTTCGGCACGAATCGCGGGTAATCGTTCAGGCCCGAAACGATGGCGAACATGCGCTCGGGAACATGCGGCACATGCCGCTCATAGAAGCGCTTCATGTCAGTGGCCGAGCTTTGCCATCCGATTGTCCCTAAGCCGGGCGAAGTCCTCGCCGGCGTGGTGCGACGACCGGGTCAGCGGGCTGGACGAAACCAGAAGGAAACCTTTCGAGGTCGCAACGGTCGCATAGGACTTGAACTCTTCAGGCGTCACGAACCGCTGCAGGGGATAATGCTTCTTGGTTGGCTGAAGGTATTGGCCGATTGTCAGGAAGTCGACCTCCGCAGAGCGCAAATCGTCCATGAGCTGGAGCACTTCGTTCCGCTCCTCACCCAGTCCCACCATGATGCCGGACTTGGTGAAAATACTGGGATCAAGTTCCTTGACCCGCTGCAACAGGCGGATCGAATGAAAATAGCGCGCGCCGGGCCGCACCTTGAGATATTTGGATGGCACGGTTTCCAGGTTGTGGTTGAAGACGTCGGGCTTGGCCGCCACGACGATTTCAAGCGCCCCCTCCTTGCGCAGGAAGTCCGGTGTCAGGATTTCGATCGTGGTCTTGGGCGTTGCCGCGCGGATGGCACGAATAACGTCAGCAAAATGCTGCGCACCGCCATCGGCGAGATCGTCACGATCGACCGAAGTTATCACCACATGTTCAAGTCCAAGCTTGGACACGGCTTTGGCGACGTTTTCCGGCTCATTGGGGTCGAGTGCGGTCGGCAGGCCCGTCCGCACATTGCAGAAGGCGCATGCGCGGGTGCAGATCTCACCCATGATCATCATGGTCGCGTGCTTCTTGCTCCAGCACTCGCCGATATTGGGGCAACCAGCTTCCTCGCAGACCGTAACGAGGTTATTCTCGCGCACGATCTTGCGCGTTTCGTTGTAGACCGGCGAACCCGGGGCCTTCACCCGGATCCAATCGGGCTTGCGCAGCACGATGCTGTCCGGCCGATTGGCTTTCTCCGGATGGCGCGGCCGGGCCGCAGTGTCGATGAGCGTGACCATTTTCGTCCTGACTGGGGCCGGGCGTTTGAGGCGAAACAGGAACTGGTTCGCCACTCCGACACACGACCACAAAGAGTTAGCCCTATATCGCTCCCTTGGAGGACCGGTTCAACCCGGCCTTCTCAATGATTGGCAGCCATGCACGGTCGCTAGCCGAGTATCTCGTTCAGCTCCACCCAATCGCCCCCTCGCGAAGCTGACAGGATCGTTCCTTGCACCAGCGCCAGCGAACCAAGGTTGTCCGCACCCGACGAGAAGCCCCTCGGCACAGCGCCGGTGTCAAGAACTTCCGCGATAGCATTCAACGTTCCAGTCCGATCAGGGAATTTGACATCCCTGAGTTTGACCTTTTCCGGCTTGCCATCGAGCGGCAGCAGATTGAGAACGTCTGGGCCCTTCTTGTCGCGGAAATGGTCACGTGATGACCAGGCGATCTGGCCTTCCGCACCATCCATGACCCACTCCCCTGCCCAAGGTGTGACCAGTCCGGAATTGAGCCAACTGGCGCGGTAGGAAACCACCGTGCCCTTGGAAAATTCGATGGTGGCCACGCCACTTGGATCGAAGCGGAAGGGGCTGCCGGGCGGGTTCCACGTGCGGCAGGACAGCCGAACCGGCTCGTCTCCCAGAACGAAACGCATGAGATCGAAATGGTGGATCGACATGTCGGCAAGCAGTGGATCCGGCATGTCCCAATAGCGATACCCCTGGCTGGGGCCGTGTCGGCGGAAATCGACAGACACCATGTTGAAGGCACCGAACTTGCCCTCGGCCACCAGGTCCGCCGCCGCGATTGGTGCTGGCTGGTGGCGGTAGTTCTGGCTGACCATCAGCACCCTGTCCTGCGCCTTGGCAAGCGCGACCAGTTCCTTGCCCTGTGCGATCGTGGTCGTGAAAGGCTTTTCGACAAGGACATTGTAGCCCAGCTCGAGGCAGCGCTTGACCACGGGGTAATGTGCCTCGGTTCGTAGAGTGCAAAGCGCCAGCGTTGCGTCGCTGTGCTTGGCAGCATCCTCCAGGCTGGAAAAGCACAACTTGGGATCGATACCCAAGTCGGCCTGAACCCGCTGCGTCGCCTCGGGATTCGTATCCACATAGCCCACCATCTCGACAGTGGGAACTTTGGGGATAACTTCCTTGGACCAGCTAAATCCCCAGTGTCCCAGACCGATCTGGATTGCCTTGACCATGTGGAAAACTCCTTTGGTTGTGCGTTCCTGATTGCCGGACGGAGTGAATCTGCCCGGGCTCTCCCTGGACCAACGAACAACCTGGGTCAGATGTTCAGGGCGCGACCATATGCATCAAGCACGCTTTCCTTCATCGTCTCGCTGAGCGTGGGATGCGGGAAGATGGTGTGCATCAGGTCTTCTTCGGTGGTTTCGAGGTTCATGGCCACAACGAAGCCCTGGATCAGTTCAGTGACTTCCGCGCCTACCATATGGGCGCCCAGGAGTTCGCCGGTCTTGGCGTCGAATATGGTCTTCACGAGACCGTCGGGCTCACCAAGCGCAATCGCCTTGCCATTTCCCACGAAGGGGAAACGCCCAACCTTGATCTCGCGCCCGGCCTCCTTGGCCTTGGCTTCGGTCAGGCCGACGCTCGCCACCTGCGGTTCGCAATAGGTGCAACCCGGTACCTTGGTCTTGTCGAGGCCATGCACCTTGAGGCCTGCGATCTTTTCGACCGTGATGACGGCTTCATGCTCGGCCTTGTGCGCCAGCATCGGCGGGCCGGCGACGTCGCCAATGGCCCAGATGCCCGCGACATTGGTCGCGCCATAATGGTCGATGACGATAGCGCCGCGCTCGGTCTTCACGCCGACCGTTTCAAGGCCGAGGCCTTCGATATTGCACATGACGCCAACAGCCGAGATCAGCTTGTCGCCAGCGATCTGCTGCGTCTTGCCATCCTTGGTCTCGACATGGGCAACGACGCCATTACCGGTCTTTTCAACCTTGGCGACCTTGGCTTCCGTCATGAACTTGATGCCGCGCTTTTCGAGGCGCTTGCGCGCAAGCCCGGAAATCTCGGCGTCCTCCACTGGCAGGATTTGCGGCAGCAGTTCGATCACCGTCACTTCGGCACCAAACGAACGGTAGAACGAGGCGAATTCGATGCCGATGGCGCCCGAGCCCATGACCACAAGCGACTTCGGCATTTCGGTCGGCTTCAGCGCTTCGAAATAGGTCCAGATCTTGTCGCCATCGGGTTCGATGCCCGGCAGCACGCGCGGACGCGCACCAGTCGCGATGATGATGTTCTTGGCCTTGTAGGTGCCTTCGCCGAGCGCATTCTTCGGCACGGGGCCCTGCGGCTGAACGACCTGCTTCTTGGAAGCGGCAACCTTGATCTCACCGGGCTTGGTGATCGTCGCCTCGCCCCAGATGATGTCGATCTTGTTCTTCTTCATCAGGAACTGCACGCCATTGTTCATTTGCGCCGCAATGGCGCGCGAACGCTTGACGATGCCGTCGAGATCGAAGCCGAACTTTTCAGCGGTCAGCCCATAATCCTTGGCATGGCCCATATGGCCGTAAATTTCAGCCGAACGCAGCAGCGCCTTGGTCGGGATACAGCCCCAGTTCGAGCAGATGCCCGCCATGTGCTCGCGCTCGACGATGGCAACTTTCATGCCCAGCTGCGCGCCACGAATGGCAGCGACATAGCCGCCGGGACCGGCGCCGATGACGAGAAGATCGTATTGGTCAGCCATGAGGGCCTCCAGAAAGTGTCGGGCTCAGAGGCCCAGTATCTGTTTGACGAGCGGCACGAGACCCTCGCCGATAGCGCGGGTATTGGCCGCGTCGAGATGAATGCCATCGAGCGGCGAAGCCTTGGCGACGGTCGCAGCGTCGAAGAAGCCGGTGTTCCACTCGCCTGCCCGCTTGGCGTAATGCTCAGCGAACTGGCGGGATTCATTGAGGCCGTGCTCATAGCCGCCAAAATGACCCATCATGTCGGCATTGTCGCTGTCGCAAACGAGCGGCGGAGCGACGAGGATGATTTCCGGCGCCTGTTCGCCCTTGCCGGCGTAATGGCCGCGGATGATCTGCACCAGCCGCCGCATGCCGAAGGAGGCTTCCAGCGCCGAACCGCAGATCGCGGGCTTTAGATCGTTCGTTCCGAGCATGATGATGACGAGATCGAGCGGTGAATGGCTTTCGAGCAGCGTCGGCAGGATGCGGCCGCCATTACGATCGGCTGCCGCGTACCAGTCGTCCGAGACCGTCGTGCGACCGCCGAGACCCTCGGCAATCACCCGGGCCTGACCACCGAGACCACGCTCGAGCGCCGTCGGCCAGCGATCCTCATAGGCATGACGGGGGCCACCCGGTTGCGGATTGGCCCCATAAGTCAGGCTGTCGCCATAGGCTAGGATGGTTTTCATGCGCCCTGCCCCTTAGGCCAGCATCATCACCGGGTTTTCGATCAATCCCTTGAAGACGCCGAGCAGTTCGGCACCCAAGGCACCATCGACCGCGCGGTGATCGCAGGAGAGCGTGACCGTCATGAACTGGCCGATCTTGATCTGCCCGTTCTCGGGATAGACGCGCTCTTCGCCAGCGCCGACCGCGAGGATCGTGCCATGCGGCGGGTTGATCACGGCGGCAAAGTGCTTGATGCCGAACATGCCGAGGTTGGACACCGAGGACGAACCGCCCTGGTATTCATGAGGCGCCAGCTTTTTGGATTTTGCGCGGCTCGCCAGGTCCTTCACCTCTTCGGAAATTTCGCGAAGGGTCTTGGTATCGGCCGACTTCACCACTGGAGTGAAGAGACCGCCCGGGACGGACACGGCAACCGCGACGTCCGAACGCTTGTGGTAGAGGATCGAATCCCCGGCCCAAGTGGCGTTGGCGGCCGGAACGCGCTGCAGCGCAATAGCCCAGGCCTTCATGACGAAGTCATTTACCGAAAGCTTGTAGCCAGGCTTGCCGTCCTTGCTCTTGGGCGCTGCGGCATTGATCTGTTCGCGGGCGGCCATCAGCGCGTCGATCTTGCAATCGAGCGTGAGATAGAAGTGCGGAACGGTCTGCTTGGATTCGGTGAGGCGTGCCGCCACGACCTTGCGCATGCCGTCGTTCGGCACGACTTCGTAGGTCCCCTCCTCGAACAGCGCCATAACCTGGTTCTTGCTCATGCCTGTCGCAGGCGCAGCGGCAGCAGCCGGCGCACCGGCCGCAGGCTTGGCAGCACCCTTGCCGGACTTGGCAGCTTCCACGTCGGCCTTGATCACGCGGCCCTTGGGGCCGGACCCGGCCACCGAAGCGAGATCGATCCCCGCTTCCTTCGCAAGGCGCTTCGCCAGCGGCGAAGCGAAAACGCGCCCGCCTTCGGACTTGGCCGGAGCCGAAGAAGCAGCGGCCTTCGGCGCGCTAGAGCCGGTGTTCGAGTTGGACACGGGCGCGGTCGAGGTCGTCGACGTGCCCTTGTCATACTGCAGCGTGCCCGCATCGCCCTTCGGCGCTTCGGTCTTGGCTTCGGCCTTCGGTGCCTCGGCCGGCTTGGCACCGCCTGAGCCGATAGCACTGGCGTCTTCGCCTTCCTGCAGCAGCACGGCGATGACGGCGTTGACCTTCACATTGTCGGTGCCTTCGGCAACAAGGATCTTGCCGATCTTGCCCTCGTCGACAGCCTCGACTTCCATCGTGGCCTTGTCGGTTTCGATCTCGGCAATCACGTCACCAGAGGAAACTGAGTCGCCCTCCTTGACGTGCCATTTGGCAAGCTTGCCCTCTTCCATCGTCGGAGAGAGCGCCGGCATGGTGATATCGATTGGCATCCCGGGTCTCCTTACGAGCGATAGGTCACGGCATTCACAGCCGCGATCACTTCGTCAACATTGGGCAAGGCCAGCTTTTCAAGGTTCGCGGCATAGGGCATCGGAACGTCCTTGCCCGTCACGCGCAGCACGGGCGCATCGAGATAGTCGAATGCCTGCTCCATGACGCGGGCCGAGATATCGGCGCCGATGCCGCCCTGCGGCCAGCCTTCTTCGACTGTGACCAGACGGCCAGTCTTCTTCACGGACTCGATGACGGTGTCGATGTCCAGCGGGCGCAGGGTGCGCAGGTCGATAAGTTCGACATCGACACCGGCCGCAACCAGCTTTTCCGTCGCCTGGGTCGCGTAGCGCATGCCCATGGAGAACGAAACAATGGTCACGTCGGCACCCTTGCGGGCTATCCGCGCCTTGCCGATCGGCAGTACGAAATCGTCCATCTTCGGCACGAGGCCGGTGGAGCCGTAAAGAATTTCGTTTTCGAGGAAGACGACCGGGTTCGGTGAACGGATGGCGGCCTTCAGGAGGCCCTTTGCGTCGGCAGCGCTAAAAGGCGCGATCACGGTCAGGCCCGGAACGTGGCTGTACCAAGCCGAATAGTCTTGGCTGTGCTGGGCGGCAACGCGGGCTGCGGCACCGTTCGGGCCGCGGAACACCATCGGCGCCGTCACCTGGCCACCGGACATGTAGAGCTGCTTGGCAGCCGAGTTGATGATCTGGTCGATTGCCTGCATGGCAAAATTCCAGGTCATGAACTCCACGATCGGCTTGAGACCGGCAAAGGCCGCACCAACGGCGAGACCGGCAAAGCCGTGCTCGGTGATCGGCGTATCGATGATCCGGTCCGGACCGAATTCCTGGAGCAGCCCTTGAGTAATCTTGTAGGCGCCCTGATACTCGGCAACCTCTTCGCCCATCACGAAGACATCCTTGTCGCGGCGCAGCTCTTCAGCCATGGCCTCATTGAGCGCTTGGCGCACGGTCATTTCGACCATCTCCACGTCGCCCGGCAGATCCGCATCGTCCTGTGCTACGAACTTGGGAGCGTCGATGGCCGGAGACGATTTTGCTTCGGCGGGCACCGGCCTGGCTTCCGCAACTGCCGACTCGCCTTCCGGATCGGATGAGGTCGCTTGCGCTGCGGGGCGCGTACCCTCGCCAATCTCTTCGCCATCTGCAAGCACGAGAGCGATCGGCGTATTCACCTTCACGCCTTCGGTGCCTTCCTCAACGAGGATTTCCTTGACCACGCCTTCGTCCACAGACTCCACTTCCATCGTGGCCTTGTCGGTCTCGATCTCGGCAAGCACGTCACCGGACTTGACCTTGTCGCCAACCTTGACGACCCATTTTGCAAGCTTGCCTTCTTCCATTGTCGGCGACAGGGCGGGCATGAGGATCTGGGGCATTTAATTCTCCTGCTGCACGGCCCTTGGGGCGCGAGCGGTGTGCGAATTGAGGGTAGCGATGCGGGTCTGTTTGACCTGCGAAAAAGGTAAGGGTTTGGCCAGTCCCGCTAATGCGGTGTTACCGTCGGCACGCGCCATCAGCGCCAGGGCCGCGTCGACCATCTGTTGCTGCTGCGCGTCCCGGGAAATGCTTGCGGTACCATCGCCGATTTGCGGACCATAGTAGCCGTATTGCGCATGACTGCCTCCTTCGACCACGGCGATGGTGGCACCCGCGGGCAGGTTGGCAGAACGTTCCTGGTCAGGGTTCTTGTTGGCGACATTGTCGTTGGTGGCGCGCATCAACGTCACCGGCACGGTCAGCATCGACACGTCGTTATAGGGGTAACCGCTACCGGTAATGAAAAGACCGGCAATGTCCTCAGGATATTCCGCCGCAAAGATCGTCGCCTGCGCGGACCCGAGCGAATGCCCCCCGATAACCCATGGGCGCGAGCCATCCATGAACCCCTCGATTGTTCCGAAAAGCCGAGGCTGCCGCCCAGGAGCCATGGAGCTGCCCAGCTCGAGGCCGATCAGCCGCACTGGATATCCGGCCTCGGCCACCTTGCGCGCAAACGGCAGATAGGCATCGGCCGGCACAAACGCGCCAGCCATGAAGATCAGGCCGGGCTTTTCCGTGCGCGACACAGGATTCAGCGCAAACCCGTATAGCGTCGGATAGACCAGGATATTCGCACTGCTCTCATAGGTTCCTTCGGGCAGATCCTTGACCGACACAGTCCAGAAAAAATAGGTCCCGGCAGCGACCAACGCCACCACGACTAATAGAGCAATGCTTCGGACCACCTTCATCGGGCCGCCTACCGGCTTGCGATGCCGCTGAGCAGGAGGCCCAGCAACACGAAAACGACAAAGGCGATCACGGCGCGCTTGTAGATGGCGGCCTGCGCCTCACCGGCGAGACCTGCGCGCTGCTCAACATCGGCGAAACGCCACCAGCCGAACAGCCAGCCGCGCCATTCACCTGCCTGGGCCATTCGGCTGATTGCGACGGCCTGTACGGCGGCAAGCACCGCCGACAGAACCGCAAACAGCAACACGACACCGAGCAGGACGTTCATCGCGAACCTCAGGCCTTGATGGTGATGTCGGTCCAGAGCTCCGATGCATCGGGCTCGGGATCATTGGTCGCGAAATCAGCGGCCTCCGTGACGATCGCGCGAATCTCGGTCTCGATCGCCTTGAGGTCTTCCTCGGTGGCCTTGCCGCCTTCAATCAGGCGCGCGCGGACCTGCTCGATCGGATCGCGCTCCTGACGATACTTGGTGACCTCATCCTTCGAACGGTATTTCGCCGGATCGGACATGGAATGGCCGCGGTAGCGATAGGTGAGCATTTCGAGGATATACGGCCCATTGCCCGAGCGAGCGTGCTCGATGGCGCGCTGGGCGGCATCGTAGACCATGCGCACATCCATGCCATCCACCTGCTCGCCCGGAATGTCGAACGAGGCTCCACGCATGGAAAAGTCCGTCGTCGCCGCAGCGCGCTCGATCGAGGTGCCCATGGCGTATTTGTTGTTTTCGATGATGTACACGACCGGCAGCTTCCAGAGCTTGGCCATGTTGAAGCTTTCGTATACCTGACCCTGGTTCGCCGCACCGTCGCCGAAATAGGCAATTGCTACCGAACCGTCGCCCTTGTACTTGCTGGCAAATGCCAGGCCTGTGCCGAGCGACGCCTGAGCACCGACGATGCCGTTGCCACCGTAAAACCGATGCTCATTGGAGAACATGTGCATCGAGCCACCCTTGCCCTTCGACAGGCCACCCTGGCGACCGGTGAGCTCGGCCATGACACCCTTGGGATCGAGCCCCATGACGAGCATGTGACCATGATCACGATATCCGGTGATCTGGGAATCCTCGCCCTTCTTGGAGGCCATGGTGATGCCGGTAACGACGGCTTCCTGGCCGATGTAAAGGTGACAAAAGCCGCCGATCAGGCCCATGCCATACATCTGGCCGGCCTTCTCCTCGAAGCGGCGGATCAGCAGCATCTCGCGGAATGCCTCGAGGTCCTGTTCCTGGGTGAACTGGGGGACGTTGGGCTGCATCTTGGCCTTGGTGGCCGTCGCCTTGCGCGCCATGCTAATCTCCGCTTGGGTCGGGAAGTTCCGCTAAGGCCGATCAGGCCATTTCGCGCATCATACCGCAACCCGCCGGGCAATAACATTGCAAAGCAAGCCGAGACAATCCGAAGCTAAAGTATTGAATCCGCTTCGATAATAGACCTTAACTCATCATCAGTTAATTCTACGAATTGACCGGAAATTGGTTGACCGTTGGTCGGGCTTACCATGACTAGCATGTCGTCCGGATGGGACATGTTGAGCAAGGCTCTTGCCCGCTCGACCACAATGTCAGGATCCAGGTGACGTGGGTTCATCAGAGAAACGCGATGCCGGAATGCGTCAATTTCGGCCTGCAACGCAGAACTACGGTCCTGCAGGACCTCGATATCAGCGCGAATCTCTTCGCGGCTTGCGATGCCGAATTGCCCCGAGATGGCGGAATAGCCAAGATAGCCCTGAAACCCCAGCAACGTGACTGTCAGGGCAAGTGGACGCCAGAATGGAGGACGTTTGAGACGAGTGGGCATGGGCAGACCAATTCGAGGTACGCCACCATGCCCGACAATGCCTTAATGCACGGTTGAGGATTGTACCGATCCCTAGAGCGGCACGTAGTCGACCTCCTGAAAGCGGTCCACTTCTGGTACCCAGCGATCCCGCACGAATGCCACGTGGTCTGGGTGATCGTTGTAACCCTCATACGCGGCGGCGTCGTCGAACTCCATGGAGAATCCGAAGGCGAAATCTGCCTTCGGGCTGGTCTGGCGCAGCCGTTCGAACTTGTTCACACCCGGTATCGCGGCCAGCACGAGGGCGGCGTCGAGAAAGTCCCGCTCCTCGGTTGAGCCCGCGCCATGCTTCAGAGTGAAAACGACGGTGTGCCGGATCACTTCGCTGCCCCCATAGCTTCATTTGCCGCGATCGCCGCCATGTTGACGATGCCTCGGCTGGTGACTGATGGCGCCAGAATATGCGCGGGAGCCTGCATGCCCATCAGGATCGGGCCGACGGCCAGCGCATTGTTCATCTCCTTAAGCAGCGTCATCGACAGATTGGCCGCGTCAAGGTCTGGGAACACCAGCAGATTGGCTTCGCCCTTGAGGACCGTGTCTGGGATATAGCGCTCCCGCAGGCTCTCATTGAGCGCCAGGTCGCCCTGCATCTCGCCCTCCACGATCAGCTCGGGAGCGATCGCCTTGAGCTTGGCATAGGCCTCACGCATCTTTTCGCTGCTATCGCCGTCACGCGATCCAAAATTGGAATAACTCAACAAGGCTGCGCGCGCCTCGATGTTGAAGCGTTTGAGATGATCGCGCGCCTGCAGCGTGATTGAGACGATTTCATCGGCGCTGGGGTTCTGACTGACATAGGTATCGGTCAGGAAAAACGCGCCGCGCGGCATGATCAGCATGGAAAGGGCCGAGGCCTCGGTCACACCCTGCTGCAGTCCGATGATCGAGCGGATGTCGCGGACATGCTTGATGAACCGCCCCTGTAGACCGCAAAGCAGCGCGTCCGCCTCGCCGCGCTTGACGGCCAGTGCGCCGATCACCGTTGTATTCGTGCGCACGATTGTGCGCGCGGTGTCCGGTGTCACGCCATTACGGCCCACCAGCGAGTGGAACAGGCTGACATAATCGCGATATCGCGGATCGTCTTCTGGATTGATCACCTCAAAATCTCGACCGGGCTGGATCGAGAGGCCAAAGCGCTCGATACGCGCCTCCAGGACCGCAGGTCGACCGATCAGGATCGGGCGGGCGATGCCTTCTTCGAGCAGCACTTGGGCCGCCCGCAGCACGCGTTCGTCCTCTCCATCGGCAAAGGCGATACGTTTCCCCTGCCCCTGTGCGCGATCA
The DNA here is from genome assembly GCF_900177655.1 of Devosia lucknowensis. Lineage (NCBI taxonomy): Bacteria > Pseudomonadati > Pseudomonadota > Alphaproteobacteria > Hyphomicrobiales > Devosiaceae > Devosia > Devosia lucknowensis. The sequence continues at coordinate 1,114,841 of NZ_FXWK01000001.1, forward strand.
ATGATCGGCTTCATCACGAGGCCGGAGCGGAACACGAAGCGGTTGAGGCTGTCGAGATAGGCCTCCCAATCCTCGATCGGCTTCTTGGCTACACCCGTGTCCATCGCAGCACGCGCTACGGCGGGCGCGATCCGCAGAATCAGCCGCTGGTCGAACGGGTTGGGAATGATGTGTTCCGGCCCATAAACGGCGGGCGCCCCCGAAGGAGAAACCTCAAGGCCCGGTTCATGAGCCAGCTTGGCAATGGCACGAACCGCAGCAAGCTTCATCTCCTCATTGATGGTGGTCGCATGGACGTCAAGCGCACCACGGAAAATGAAGGGGAAACAGAGAACGTTATTGACCTGGTTGGGATAGTCCGACCGCCCGGTGCAGACCATTGCATCCGGCCGCGTTTCCTTCGCCACTTCAGGCATGATTTCTGGGTTCGGATTGGCCAGAGCAAGGATCAACGGGCGCGGCGCCATTCTCGCCAGCATGTCCGGCTTCAGCGCGCCGGCTGCTGACAGTCCCAGGAAGACGTCGGCGCCCTCAATAACCTCGGCCAGCGTTGTGGCGTCGCTGGTGCGACGAAACTGTCCGCGCCACTTGTCATTCACGTCGTTGCGCTTGTGGGTGACGAGACCATCCTTGTCGGCGACCCAGATATTCTCGTGCCTGGCGCCGAGCGCCACCAGAACGTTGAGGCAAGCGATGGCTGCGGCCCCTGCTCCGGACGTACAGATTTTCACGTCCTCGATCTTTTTACCCGAAAGCTCGAGACCGTTCAGCACAGCCGCGCCCACGATGATGGCCGTTCCATGCTGATCATCATGGAACACGGGGATCGGCATGCGCTCGCGCAGCGTTTCCTCGATCTCGAAACAGTCCGGCGCCCGGATATCTTCCAAGTTGATGCCGCCAAAGGTCGGCCACAGCGGCGCCACGGCATCGATGAATTTCTGGGGATTGATCTCGTCGATCTCGAGATCGAACACGTCGATCCCGGCGAACTTCTTGAACAGAACCGCCTTGCCTTCCATCACCGGCTTGCTTGCCAGCGCGCCGATATTGCCAAGCCCGAGCACGGCTGTCCCATTGGAGATCACCGCAACAAGATTCTGGCGCGACGTGTAGCGCGCCACGGCCTCGGGGAATTCTGCGATTTCCTCGCAGGGGGCAGCAACGCCGGGAGAATAGGCAAGGGCCAGGTCGCGCTGGTTGCCAAGCGGCTTGATCGCCTGGATTTCCAGCTTGCCCGGCTTGGGGAACTCATGGAAATGCAGCGCCGCCTCACGAAGGGCCTTGCGCTGTTCGGTGATATCGGTCGACACGAAACTCTCTCCCAGGCAGTCCAGTTGGCCGCGTTGGTGCCATCAATCATCGGGATTGAAAAGACCGGATCAGCCTAAGCCAGCGAGTCGAAGGCAAAAATACGGCTCTGGAAGAGACGGACGGCGATTACAACGTTTTCAGTGACAGGCTCGCGACAGCCTGCGTAGCAATAGGTCACACCTGGACTCAGGCGGCCGATGCGACAACCTCTAGTCGTGGCTGGTTCTTGGTCGTTGCATGGAGTGCTAAAGCCAGCTCCCTGTAGGCCCCGATCTTCAACGCCGGCGCGAAGATGTAACCCTGGGCATGCAGCACCCCGCGTGAGCGAAGGTAAAGCGCCTGCTCCTCGGTCTCGACGCCCTCGGCTACGATTTCGCAATCGAGGTCCTTCGCCATCGCGATCAACCCATCCAGCACGGGCACCTGCGTTGTCCCTGGCTTGATCATGTCGACGAAGATGCGGTCGATCTTGATGACGTCGACACCCAACGTGGCAAGGTAGGCGAGATTGGAGTGTCCCGTTCCCGCATCGTCCATTGCCAGCCGCGCTCCCAGGGCGTGGAGACCGGAAATAACGCTGGTCGTCGTCATTGAATTATTGAGCGGGCGACGCTCGGTGATTTCGAACACCAGTTGCCGGAAACTGATCGGCGACTGGCCAAAAATTGCCTGCACGTCCTCTACGATGCCGACGTCGCGGAAATGTCCCTCGAACAGATTGATCGAAATCTTCATGTCTGGCATCGTTTTGGACAGGTCGCCGAGATCATTTCGGACCTGCTGCATCAGCGAGACCGTCATCGGTATCGCAAGGCCAGTAACCTCTGCATAGTCGATGAACGCACCGGGCGGAATAACCTGGCCATTGCGTTTTTCCCAACGGCACAGCACTTCGCAACCCACGAGTTCGCCTGTGCGCAGATTGATGACCGGCTGGTAGTATGGCTTGATCTCATTGCGCTCGATGGCACGCTCGAGGTCGAAGGCAGGTACGCGAGAGCGGCGCACATAGCTCAGGTTCAGGAGCAGGAAGACAGCGCTCGAAACGCAGGCAATGATCGTGAATACGACGTCGAGATCTGCGTAGTCCGCCCGCACCATGGCAAATGGCACGGCATACTCAACCTTGATCGGGAACTGACCGGCATAGCCTTGCGCGCTAACGTAGTCTGACCCGGCGACCCTCCGGTCAAATCCCGACGGATCCCCGATCGTCATGATCGACAACCCATTGGTCAGCGTCACGCGCATCATGGCGCCGTTGGGCAGGTTCTCCGAAAGTGAGGTCTCGGACTGGCCGAGCATGGGCACGAATGCCGAGACACGCCGCGTTTCGCCGAAGGTCTGGGTCACTTTCAGCGCCGGCATGTCCAGGTCACCCAGCTTGACCACAGTCATGGTTTCGGTGAGGCCGGGTATAGGCAAAGGCTGCGAAAGGGGCGAGTAGCTGACGACACGTCCATAGGCATCGCAATATTGAACGCCATCCAGGTTCTCGACCAGCACCTGTCTGAGATTGAGACTGCCCTCGATAGCCGTCTGGGCATTGGTCACAAAGGTCGGCGTACATAGGGAAGGGCTGGCCGCGATCACCTGGCGTAGCGTACTCACGCCATCCATTGCACCCGAATTTATTCGCGAGCTGATCGTCTCAACATACTGCTGTGCATACGCTTTCTGCCTGTACTGAACATAAGCGTCCAGCAAGTAGTCCACCGCAACAATGGGCACGAACGCCAGAATGGCGCCCATCAGCATCAGGACATGTGAAAATCTCGACTTCACCGGCGAATCCGCACCCGGAAAAACTTGCCTACCTGACTACCAAGTGAAGTTTTAACGGGTCGTTAATGCTGATTAACTGCCGATAACCACTCGAAAACGAATGGGGCGCCCTGTTGGACGCCCCACCTCAAACGCTTTGGCCGAAAACCTGTTTAGCTTTGCACGTTCAGACGAATGCTGAGTTCGCGAAGTTGCTTGGCGGAAGCCTGGCTGGGCGCGCCCATCAGCAGGTCCTGTGCCTGCTGGTTCATTGGGAAGGCGGTGATTTCGCGCAGGTTTGCCACGCCGCACAAAAGCATGACGATGCGGTCGATGCCGAAGGCTGCACCGCCATGCGGCGGCGCGCCGTACTGGAATGCGCGATACAGCCCGCCGAACTGCTCTTCAACCTCGGAACGCGATTTGCCCGTAAGCTCGAACGCCTTGATCATGGTTTCCGGCTCCTGGTTACGGATGGAGCCGGATGCGATTTCGAAGCCGTTGCACACCGCGTCGTACTGATAGGCCTTGAGCGACAGCGGGTCGTCGCCATTGAGCCCGTCAATGCCACCCTGCGGCATCGAGAACGGATTATGGGCGAAGTCGATGCGCTTTTCTTCTTCGCTCCACTCATAGAACGGGAAATCGACGATCCAGCACAGCGCGAACTGTTCAGAATCGACGAGGCCGAGATCGGTGCCGACCTTGGTGCGGGCTTCGCCAGCGAACTTGTAGAATTTGTCGGGGCGACCGGCGACGAAGAACACCGCATCGCCGTCGTCAAGCCCGAGTTGGGCCTTGAGGGCAGCAGTGCGCTCCTCGCCAATGTTCTTGGCGATCGGGCCGGAGCCCTGCCCATCCTTGAAGAAGATGTAGCCAAGCCCCGGCTGGCCTTCACCCTGCGCCCAGGCGTTCATGCGGTCGCAGAATGCCCGGCCGATTGGCTCGGCGCCGGGCTTGTTCTTGGCAGGAATCGCCCAGACTTCGACCTTGGAGTCGGCCTCGATCTGGTTGGCGAAGACCTTGAAGCCCGAACCGGCAAAATGCTCGGTGACGCCTTGGATCTCGATCGGGTTGCGCAGGTCAGGCTTGTCCGAACCGTATTTGCGGATCGCGGTGTCGTAGGGGATGCGCGGCCAGCCCTTGGTCACGCGCTTGCCATCTGCAAACTGCTCGAAAACATTGGTGATCACAGGTTCGACCGTGTTCCACACGTCTTCCTGGGTCACGAAGCTCATTTCAAGGTCGAGCTGGTAGAATTCGCCCGGCAGGCGATCGGCACGCGGATCTTCATCGCGGAAGCAGGGCGCAACCTGGAAGTAGCGATCAAAGCCAGCGACCATCAGCAGCTGCTTGTACTGCTGCGGTGCCTGCGGGAGCGCAAAGAACGTACCGGGATGAATGCGGCTCGGCACCAGGAAGTCACGGGCGCCTTCCGGCGAAGACGCGGTCAAGATCGGCGTCGAAAATTCGGTGAACCCTGCCCCGCCCATTCCGGCGCGCATTGCAGAAATGATCTTTGTGCGCTTCAGGATATTGGCGTGCAGCTTCTCGCGACGCAGGTCGAGGAAGCGGTATTTGAGACGGATATCTTCCGGATAATCGGCATCACCGAACACCGGCAGCGGCAGTTCCTTGGCCTCCGAGAGAACTTCGATCTCGCGAATGAACACCTCGATAGTCCCGGTCGGGATGTTTGGATTGACCGCCGCGGCATCGCGCAGCTTTACCTCGCCATCGATACGAAGCACCCATTCCGAGCGAACCTTTTCCGCGGCCGAAAAGGCTGCAGAATCAGGATCGATCACGCATTGGGTAATCCCGTAGTTGTCGCGCAGGTCGATAAACAGCAGGCCGCCATGGTCGCGTACGCGGTGAACCCAGCCGCTGAGGCGGACATTATTGCCGGCATCACCGGCCGTAAGGGCACCACACGTGTGGGAACGGTAACGATGAAGGGTCATGTCAGGTCTCGAAAATGCTGGAGAAAGGCCGGAATCTAGGGCGGGAAAAGCGCATGGCAGCCGCCGCTTGTCAAGCAACGGCGGCATATCGGTTTTCGGACCTTTATCGCAAGGGAAATCGAAGGTGGAGCAATTGGCTAGCACCTGCTAGGAAGAATATTGACGAATTTGAGACGGTATCGGAATGGACCTGATTGTTTCCACAGACGTGCTTGCCGAATTTTGTGAGCGCGCCGCACAGTTTGAATTTGTAACGGTCGATACCGAATTTCTGCGTGAGACCACCTATTGGCCGCGTCTTTGCCTGATCCAGGTAGCGACAGACGACGAAGCGGTTTTGATCGATCCGCTTGCGCCGGACATCAAGCTCGCACCTTTTTTCAAGCTGCTGGCCAATCCCGGCGTGACCAAGGTCTTCCACGCCGCGCGCCAGGACGTGGAAATCTTCGTCAAGCTGACCGGCGCCGTGCCTCACAATATCTTCGACACGCAGGTGGCGGCCAGCGTCTGCGGTTTTGGTGATAGCGCGTCCTACGACAGTCTCGTGCGGGCCATCTGCAAGGTCGAGCTGGACAAATCCTCGCGCTTCACCGACTGGTCTGCCCGTCCGCTCACAGAAAAGCAGCGTACCTACGCGCTCGCCGACGTCACCTACCTGCGCGATATCTATCGCGAACTGCGCAAGCAGGTAGAGGAAACACGTCGTTGGGATTGGGTCGAAGACGAGATGACCACGCTCCGGAGCATCGACACCTATGTCGTGCAGCCCGAGCAGGCGTGGGAACGTCTCAAGATGAAGTTCAACCGGCCGCGCGATCTCGCTGCCCTCAAAGTGCTGGCGCAGTGGCGCGAACAGAAGGCGCAGGACACTGACCAGCCGCGCAGCCGCATTCTGAAAGATGACGTGCTTGGAGAACTGGCCGCCCAGCGTCCGCTGACGCCCGACGCATTCGAGAAGCTTCGCGCCGTGCCACGCGGTTTCGGTCGCAGCGCCTCCGCCGGCGAAATCATGTCCCTGCTTCGGGACGTCGAAGCCTTGCCCAAGGGCGCCCTGCCCGCCATGCCGGAACGCTACCGCGGCCCGTCGCCCAAGGGTGCGGTTGGCGATTTGATCCGCGTCCTGCTCAAGGCCGTTTCCGAACAACATGGTGTAGCTGCCCGCATCATCGCCACGTCGGATGAAATCGACGCTCTGGTCCTCGATGACGACGCCGACGTGCCTGCCCTCAAAGGATGGCGCCGCAAGCTCTTTGGCGAGAAGGCATTGGCCATCAAGCATGGCCGCATAGGCCTCGTCGCCACCCGAAAGGGCATCATCGAGTTTGCGGTCAACTCGACCCAGGCAGCAGAGTGAACTAGCTCACGACGACGCGGGATTCAGCAAATCCCGCTTCTTCTGCAAACTGCCTTAGTCTGTTGCGCAGATGATCGCCATTGAGGAAAGCGAAGTCGCTGGGCAGGTTGAGCAGCAGCGACTTGCCCTCAGTGCTGAAATGCGCCCGGGGCAGTATCCCTGGCATCGCTGCCGTCATCGGATACGCCACGCGCATCAGCGCCCCAATCAAACGGGCCCGCGCGGTGAGCTCCGGCGCCCCCAGGGGCGTCAGCGCCTGAGCCGCTTTGCTCTTGAGGCCGTCGTAGCGAATGGCCATGACCTGAGCCAGAAACGACCGGCCCGGATGATCCACGCCCGTCAGCGATCCATAGGCCACGGCATCGACGCTCTGAGGTCCGCGATAGTCGGGATGTGACCGCCAGCCAATATCGGCGAGAAGACAAGCCACGATGCGCAGCCGCATCTCCTGCGGTGTTTCTGCTACATGCGCACAATCAAAATACTGGCTGGTGAATTCGATGAGATCGTTCGCGTGGGCAGGCGATCGCGAGCGGAGGATCGAGAGCTCTTCAGCACCCTGGATCAACGGATCTATCGCGCGCTCCCGGTCGTCTAGTTTGCCGTAAAGATACCCTTCACGGACACCGAGCGCAGAGAATACGACGCTTCCGAACTTCCCGACCTTGAGCAATTCTGACAGCGCCGCGGCTCCGAAAGGCACCAATTCACGCCGCGAATTGCTGACGTTGCCTGAGCCTGGATAATTCTTGAGCGAGTCCGCAGCAACGATGTCGTCGCAGAAGCGGATCATCTCGTCGGCCTGAACAACGTAGTCCTGGACCATGTGCAGCGGATAATCGCAATGGCCCTGATGAAGCTTGGCCAGCGACCGCCAGGTTCCGCCGATCGCGGCAAACTGGCCGCCCTGCTCGTCACCGTCGATGATGGAGCCGACCAGCCGTTCGCGCACCAGCGCAGCGGCCTTCTTTGGCGAGCCGTCGGCATCATCCTGCAGCCGGATCACCCCGAGTTCGAAGCTTTCGCCGTTGGTGTCGAGCCCGTTGGCAATGTCCGAGAATTCGAGGCTGCCGCCCCCCAGGTCCCCGACGACACCGGCGAACCCCGGAATACCGGCGACAACGCCGAGCGCCGCATAGTGGGCCTCTTCCTCACCACTCAGCACTCTGACAGGGGCTTCCATGACAGCTTCGACCGCACTCACGAACTCGGCACGGTTCGCCGCATCGCGCACCGCCGAAGTCGCCAGGACATAAACCTTCCCCACGCGCATCATGCGCGCGACAAGCGCGAAGCGTTTCATCGCCTCGAGCGCAATAGCCATATTGGATTCGGCGAGGCGGCCCGTCTGGGCCATCCCGCGCCCGAGGGCGCAGGCGGATTTTTCGTTGTAAAGGGGCGTCAGTGCACGCGCATGCCGTTCGTAAACGACGAGACGAACTGAGTTCGAACCGATGTCCAGAACAGCCACTGGGCGGGCGCCCTTGATGCGCCCCTGCGCGGTTGGATCGGCGTCGACGCCCCAGAACTGTGTCAAACTTATCCCTCGTCGCTCTCCGTCATGCCTGCACTGCCGCGACCGGACAGGGACGGATTGGTCATGAAGTAGTCGTGCGCGTTGAAGGGCTCCTCACCCTCGCCCACCTTTACACGATGCGAGCTGCCATCGGGAAGCACTTCCCAGCTCTGCTGGTTGTCCCTCAGATAGGCAACCAGAATCCGATCGAGTATCTGCTTGTGCACAGTCTCGTTGAGGATCGGCACCATAACTTCCACGCGCCCGTCGAGGTTGCGCCCCATGAGATCCGCGGACGATATATAGACCTTGGCGCGCGGTGAAGGCATCGCCTCGCCATTACCGAAACAGTAGATGCGACTGTGTTCGAGGAAGCGTCCGACCACCGATTTGACGCGGATGTTTTCGGAGAAACCCGGAATTCCGGGCCGCAGGCAGCAAATGCCGCGCACAATGAGGTCGACTTTCACGCCGGCCTGGCTCGCATCGTAGAGCGCGTCAATCACTTGCGGATCGACCAGCGAGTTCATCTTGAGCAGGATCGAAGCTGGCTGGCCGCTGCGGGCCAGTTCGATTTCCCGGCCGATATTGTCGACCAGGGTCTGGCGAAGGTTGACCGGCGACACCGCAATGGTCTCGAGTTCGGTGGGCCGGGCATAGCCCGTGATGAAGTTGAACACGCGCGCCACGTCGCGTGTAATCGAGGGATCGATCGTGAAGTAGCTTAGATCGGTGTAGATCTTGGCTGTGATCGGGTGGTAGTTCCCTGTGCCGATATGGCAGTAGCTGACCAGTTTGCCTTTCTCGCGGCGCACCACTTGGCTAAGCTTGGCATGGGTTTTGAGTTCCACGAACCCGAAAACCACTTGCGCGCCCGCGCGTTCGAGATCGCGCGCCCAGCGAATATTGGCCTCTTCGTCAAACCGTGCCTTGAGCTCGACGAGACAGGTCACCGACTTGCCCGCTTCCGCTGCCATGACCAGGGCCTTGACGATCGGGCTGTCCGATGAGGTGCGATACAGCGTCTGCTTGATCGCGACCACGTCCGGGTCGCGCGCGGCCTGCATCAGGAACTGTGCCACCACGTCGAAACTTTCGAACGGATGGTGGACCAGGATGTCCTTGGCGCGAATGGCGGCGAAGCTGTCACCGTTGTAGTCACGGATACGTTCGGGGAAGCGCGCATGATACGGCTGGAATTTCAGGTCCGGCCTGTCCACGTCACAAATCTTGCGGGCATCGGCAAGCCCGAGGAAGCCGTGGACCTCGAACACATCGGCTTCCTTGACGCCCAGCTGTTCTCCGATCTGGCGCTTGAGAGCGCGCGGCATGGTGCGCTCGATTTCGAGGCGGATCACCTGCCCGCGACGACGCTGCCGCAACGCGCTTTCGAACTCCACGACGAGGTCTGCCGCCTCATCGTCGATTTCGATTTCACTGTCGCGGATGATGCGGAAGGCGCCCGAACCGACCACCTCGTGGCCCGGGAACATCTTGTGGAAGAACAGCTTGACCAGCGTGTCGATGGTGACGACTTCCGACCGGCCTTCCGACACGAGGCCGCTCGGCAGATTGATGAACCGGTCGAGATTGCCGGGGATGCGAACCAGCGCGGTCAGGTGCTGATCCGAATTTGGCCGCTTGAGCTCGAACGCCAGGGCCAGGCCCAGGTTCGGAATAAACGGAAACGGATGCGCCGGATCGACCGCGATCGGCGTGAGGACCGGAAAAATTTCCTCACGGAACAGCTTTTGCAGATAGGCGATCTGCTCGGCTGTCAGATCGTTCTCCTCGTGGATGACGACGTTTTGTGCGAACAGTTCCTCGCGCAGGTCCTTCCAGTGGTCCTGTTGCTCGAGCTGCAGGTGCTGGGCCAGCGTTGCGATTTCTTCGAGCTGTTCGGCTGGCGAAAGGCCATCCGCGCTCTGCTTGGTCAGTCCGGCACGAATCTGGCCTTTGAGGCCGGCCACGCGGACCATGTAGAATTCGTCGAGATTGTTGGCCGAAATGGACACGAAGCGCAGGCGCTCGAGCAGCGGGTGGGAAGCGTTGCCAGCTTCCTCCAGAACCCGCATGTTGAACTGCAACCAGCTCACTTCACGATTGACGAACCGCGCGGGGCTGATGCGCAGTGCCTCGACATCCGGAACCGGGCTTTCGGTCTCGGCATACTCGCTCATCTCATTCATCGGTCTGGGCGTCCCAATCTTCTCTTCGGTCCGGCTTCTGCGCAGCCTGCCGCTGCTCCAGTGCCTCCGATGCTATCGCGCGGGTAATGGCCGACCCCTTTGCAAGGGCCAGCCTGTCCATGAGGTCGACAAGGGCAGCGGCCTCCTCGGGGCTACGCTCCATGCGCGGCACCACATAGCCGATGACCTTGGGATCGACTTTGATCTGTCGATCGCCAAACAGTTTCACGAACATCTGTGACAGTTCGATGTCGTCGCTCGCTTCCAGCCTGAAAACAGGTGCTCGCCGCACCCTTGAGCGGACATCATCGGTGCGGAGGGGCCAAAGCGCAACCTCGACGCGCGCTGTCAGCAGCAACGTGCGCTCGCCACGCATCACCTGGTTCAACAGGTGAAACAGGGCGTGCTCATCGTGGCCAAGCCGGTCGACGTCCTCAACAACGACGGCACGCTGGCTCGGGCTCGAAGCTATGTCTCGTATCGTGTCGCTTGTCGCGAGCAGCGCATTGCTGCGGTCCGCGAAGATCCGCGCCAGATGAGATTTTCCCGATGCTGCCGGCCCGATCAGCAACGTGACGCCATCGGGCCAGTGCGGCCAGGCGAGAATGCGCGCATAGGCAAGGGAATTGCCTTCGCCGACGAGAAAATCATCTTCGGCGTGGGAAGGCTCATGGCCGAGGTCGAGCGGCAGTTGCCGGGGACCTCGATCAGGGCTTGGCATTTTCATCCAGGATGCGGTTTCGCGGGCCGAGGTAGAGCGTACTCTCCTTGTACTTCCGCACCCCGTAGCGCACCAGCACCGACGCAATCGCCGCCATCGGCACCGCCAGCAGCAGTCCGACGAAACCGAACAGCGCACCCAGGGCCAGCAGGGCAAACATCATCCACACCGGGTTGATGTTGATCGAAGAGCCCACCAGCTTGGGATAAAGCACATTGCCTTCTATGAACTGCCAGAACAGGTAGATGCCGGCCACGAGAGCGATCATCCACCAGTTCGGCGAAAATTGTACGAGGGCAATACCGAGCGAGAGGCCCAGCCCCAGTGCAAAGCCGACAAACGGCACGAAACTGAAAAGACCGGCGATGAGGCCGACAGCCAGTCCGTAGTTGAGCCCGATGACACTGAGCGCCGTGGCATAGAATGCCGCGTCGAGCAGCAGCACACTGCCCTGCCCGCGAATGACGCCCGCCATTGACTTGTCGATCTCGCGCAGGATGCCCTTGACCTCGCCCTTGTGCTGCTTGGGCAGCAGGTCGTCGATGCCGCGTACCATCCCTTCCCAGTCCAGCAGCAGGTAGAACGCTACTACAGGCGCCAGCACCGTGAATCCGACAACCGCCGCCCCGGTAAGCCCGATATTGACGAGTTCAGCAGGAAGCGTCGCGATGAAGCCGAGCGCCTGGCGCACCAGGTCGTTGAGGCTCGATTGCAGCTGGGCGGCCCGTTCCGGCCCCAGCCATTCGTTGATTTCGGGCGACCAGGTTACGGCAAGTTGCTGGAGGTCGGTCACATAGCGCGGCAGGCGCTGGATCAGGCCGATGATTTGCTGGCCGATCAGCGGAACGAACATGAAGAACAGGCTCACCACGATGGTGAGGACGCTCAACAGCACCACAACAGTCGCCCAAGCGCGACTGAACCGCCACTTCTGCAGCTGATTGACCAGCGGGTTCAAAAGATAGGCCAGCGCCGCACCGACGACGAAAGGCAAAAGAATGCCGCGGAAGATCCAAAGCACGAGGACGAGGGCGATCAGCAGCCCGATCCAGATGAACACTTGATTTCTGAGTGCCATGAAGCCGGGCAGCCCTTGCGTCTAGATAATCGAAAAGCTATCAGGCCCTCTAACGGCCAACACCGAAATATTCAAGCAACCCGGTTCGCGCGCAGCCATTTGCGCCCGCAATCCCCAGCATGGCACGAGGCTCATGAGCGACGCACAAAACCTGCCATCAAACGGCCTGTCGTACAAGCAGGCTGGCGTTGACATTGATGCGGGCAATGCCCTGGTCGAGGCCATCAAGCCGGCGGTGCGCTCGACGCGCCGGCCCGGGGCCGATGGAGAGATCGGCGGCTTCGGCGGCCTTTTCGATCTCAAGGCCGCAGGCTTCGTAGATCCAGTCCTCGTTGCGGCCAATGACGGCGTGGGTACGAAGCTCAAAATCGCAATCGATACCGGCAAGCACGACACGATCGGGCAGGACCTCGTGGCCATGTGCGTCAACGATCTGGTCGTCCAGGGTGCCGAGCCCCTCTTTTTCCTCGACTATTTCGCCACTGGTAAGCTCGACGTAGCTCAGGGGACTGCAATTGTCGAAGGCATAGCTCATGGCTGCCGTCTCGCCGGCTGCGCTTTGATCGGTGGGGAAACCGCCGAGATGCCGGGCATGTACCACGGCAACGACTACGATCTTGCCGGCTTCGCCGTGGGCGCCGCCGAACGCAGCGCTCTGCTGCCACGCAAGGATATCGCGCCGGGAGACACACTTGTCGCCATCGCCTCTTCCGGTGTCCATTCAAACGGTTATTCGCTGGTCCGCAAGATAGTCGAAGTTTCCGGTCTGGCCTGGGATGCCGAAGCGCCGTTTTCGGCAGGAAAGTCCCTGGCCGAAGCCCTGCTTGAACCCACCCGCATATACGTCAAGCCTCTGCTGGCCGCTCTCAAGGCAGGCATCGGCATCAAGGCTCTCGCCCATATTACCGGTGGTGGCTTTATCGACAACATCCCGCGCGTCCTCCCGGACGCACTCGCAGCCGACATCGATTTGGGAGCTGTATCCGTCCCGGCCGTCTTCGGCTGGCTTTCCAAGGTCGGCGGTATGAGCGAGCGAGAAATGCTCCGCACGTTCAATTGCGGTGTGGGCATGCTTGTCGCAGTTGCCCCTGAAGACGCAGAGAAGCTCGTTGAAAGCCTGACTTCCTCGGGTGAGATTGCCAGCGTGGTCGGCAAGCTGACCGAGCGCACCGGCGAACCGGTGACGTTCACGGGCAAGCTGGCGCTGTGAGCCGCAAGCGCGTCGCCGTCCTGATCTCAGGTCGCGGCTCCAATATGGCCGCCCTGATCGAAGCCGCAAAATCTCCTGACTATCCGGCCGAAATCACGGGTGTGCTGTCCAACAGGGCCGCGGCCGCGGGGCTGGACACAGCCGCTGCCAACGGCATCGCCACGGCATCGCTGGCCCAAAGTAAGTTTCCATCACGCGAAATGTTCGAGGACACCATGACCCGGGTGCTCGAAAGCTGGGAGACCGACTACGTTTGCCTCGCCGGCTTCATGCGTATCCTCGGCGAAGATTTCGTCAATCGCTGGATGGGCCGGATGATCAACATCCATCCATCCCTGCTCCCCGCCTATAAGGGTCTAGACACCCACGAACGCGTCCTGGCCGATGGCGCCACGGAGCATGGATGTTCGGTCCATTTCGTGACGCCGGGGCTCGATGAGGGTCCTGTCATTCTCCAAGCTCGCGTCCCCGTGCTTGCCGGCGATACGCCGGAAACCCTGTCGGCACGTGTGCTGGTGGAAGAACACAGGATCTACCCGGACGCTTTGCGACTGTTGGCCTCGGGCGAGGTACGGCTTTAGCCGATCCGCCAACTGGCGCTCACCTCGCGTCAGCACAATGAGGTCTGAATTAGCGCCATCACGAACTTTGATGATGCCATTGTGAAAATCGGTTCGACCTTTGTTCGTGCCGGGCGTAGCGTGCCGCGCGTTTCAGATGGGTGGTTTCATGAGTCTGCGCGACTGGTTCTGGATCGTTCTGCTGGGCGCCATCTGGGGCTGCTCATTCGTCTTCAATGCGATCCTCATCCGCGAACTGGGTCCGCTTTGGGTGACATCACTCCGCGTTGGCATCGGCGCCCTGGGCTGCTGGTGCGTGATGTTCGCGCTGCGCAAACCCGTTCCGCGTGATCCGGTTCTATGGTTGCAACTCGCCGGGCTGGGCGTCGTCGCCTATGCCATACCGTTCGCACTCTTCCCACTCGCCCAGGCGCATCTTGCCAGTGGCATTGCCGCCATCATCAACGCTCTGACACCTATGGTCACGGCCGTCATCTCGCATTTCTGGATCGGGGGAGAGAAAGCGTCGGGAACGAAGTTCACCGGCGTCGGCATCGGTTTCATTGGCGCCGCAATACTGGTCTCCCCTGCCTTGTCCTCAGGCGGCACATCCCAACTGTGGGCCGTGGCAGCCTGCCTGGGCGCCACATGCTGCTACGCGCTGACGCTTAACATCACGCGCAGTTTCAAGCATGTGGAGCCGACAGCCTTCGCGTCGATCGCTCTGACTGGAGCAGCCGTCATCGCCATGCCGGTCGCATTCTTTACAGAAGGCGTACCGCACATGAACCGGCCTGAAACCTTCGGCGCAGCCCTCGCCATTGGCCTGTTGTCCACGGCCTTCACGTTCCAGATTATGTATCGCATCCTACCGCGGGTCGGCGCCACCAACTTCGCGACCACGACGTTCATCGCGCCGATCTCGGCACTCATCATCGGCGTCACCGTTCTCGGGGAAGCCATCCTGCCGATCCAGCTCGTCGGCATGTTGGTAATCTTCTTCGGCCTCCTGTTCATTGACGGCCGCATCCGTCAGATCTGGCGCCGCGCGCCGGTCTGATCGGCAGGAACTCTCAGGGTCTCCTCCCGTTGGTTGGGCAGGAGACCCATAATGCCCGATCCGATGACACCTGATATCGATCCGCGCCCGATCCCTGAGATCGTGCCGCAGCCCCAGCCCGAACCGCCGCAGCCGATCGAGCCCTTTCCTCAGGCCCCCGAGGAAATGCCACCAACGCCCGATCAGCCGGTTGAAGAACCGTTGCCGCCCCGGACCCCGGAAATTCCGCCGGAGCCCGGACACGAACCACGCCCAAGGGAAATCTGAAATGCCCGATCCACTGGAACGCCGTCCCGAAAATCGTGAAATCGTCCCTGATCACGCGCCGTCCATGCCGACGCACCTGCCGACCGAGGACACGGACAACCCACACAGCACGCCGTTGCGCAAGGATATAGATCACGACGAACTCGATCCGGATCTCCCGTCCGAACCGAGCCGCGATAAGGCGCCCTGAGCCTATTCGATGCCGAGCTTTGCCTTCATGAGATCGTTGAGGGCCTGCGGATTGGCCTTGCCACCGGAAGCCTTCATGGCCTGACCGACAAACCATCCGATCATCGTGGGCTTGGCCTTCACCTTCTCGACCTGGTCCGGGTTGGCCGCGATGATGTCATCCACGATCTTTTCGATCGCTCCGAGATCGGTCACCTGCTTGAGCCCCCGACGCTCGACGACCTCCGCCGGATCGGCTTCAGGCTCTTCCGAGATCAGGATCTGCAGGACGTCCTTGCCGCCCTTGGACGAAATCGTGCCACCGGCGATCAAGTCGACGAGCCCGGAGATCTGCGCGGGCCGCAGATGGGTTTCCCAAACAGCCAGACCCTGGCTATTGGCAAACGCCGCTACGTCGCCGTTGAGAATATTGGCGACTGCCTTGCCGTCACGCTTGGTGCCACCATGGGCGACGCACGCCTCGTAGTAATCTGCTGTTTCCCTGTCCAGAGTCAGCACCATCGCGTCATATGCTGTCACGCCGTAGTCCGCGATAAAGCGTGCCTGCTTTTCATCCGGCAGTTCCGGCAAACCTTCCGCCATCGCAGCGACGAAAGCGTCGTCAAATTCGAGGGGTAGCAGGTCGGGATCGGGGAAATAGCGATAGTCGTGCGCTTCTTCCTTTGATCGCATCGACCGCGTCTCACCTGTCTTCGGATCGTAGAGGCGGGTCTCCTGGTCGATGGAGCCGCCATCTTCCAGAATGTCGATCTGCCGGCGTGCCTCGTATTCAATGGCCTGGCCGGCGAAGCGGATCGAATTGACGTTCTTGATCTCGCAGCGCGTGCCGAACTCGCCACCCGGGCGGCGCACCGAGACGTTGACGTCGGCGCGCATGGAGCCCTGCTCCATGTTTCCGTCGCAGGTCCCCAGATAGCGCAGGATCGTGCGCAGCTTAGCGAGATATGACTTTGCTTCTTCCGAAGACCGAAGGTCGGGCTTGGACACGATTTCCATCAGGGCGACACCGGACCTGTTGAGATCGACAAAGCTCATGTTGGGGTGCTGGTCATGGATCGACTTGCCGGCATCCTGTTCCAGATGGAGGCGCTCGATGCCGATCTCGATCCGCTCACCGTCGACGTCGAGCAGCACCTTGCCCTCGCCAACGATGGGATCCTTGAACTGGCTGATCTGGTAGCCCTGCGGCAGGTCCGGATAGAAGTAGTTCTTGCGGTCGAAGACCGAGCGCTTGTTGATCTGCGCCTTGAGCCCCAGCCCGGTCCGCACTGCCTGGCGCACGCATTCTTCGTTGATCGTAGGCAGCATGCCCGGCATGGCCGCATCAACGAAGCTCACATTCGCATTGGGCGGGTTGCCGAAGGCCGTCGACGATCCGGAGAACAACTTGCTCTCGCTGGTCACCTGCGCGTGCACTTCCATGCCGATGATCACTTCCCAGTCGCCGGTCGAGCCGGAAATCAGGCGTTTCTTGTCGGGGGTGCGGGTATCAACGAGGGTCACGGGGCAGTCCTGAAAGACAAGGCAAATCTGGCCTTCTGCTTACCGGTCTTGCCAGGGTGTTGCAACAGCTTCGGCGCTGCCTCACTCCTCGCCGATGTCACCGTCATAGGGCTTGAGCCGCTTCTCCAGGTGCACGCTCACAAATGGATCGTGTCCGTCGCGTCCGTCGGGTCGCAGGGCCAGGATTCGATAGCCCTGCCGCTCGTAAAACCTAACTGCGCGCACATGGTCAGCTGGAGTTTCGAGGTGCACACGTTCGGCCCCATGAAGTTCGAGCAGGGTTTCCATTCTATCAAGCAGGGCCGAACCGATGCCGTGCCCCTGCAGCTCAGGTACGACGAAGAGGTACGGTATGTAGCTCCGCCCCGGCGCGCGCGAACACCAGCCGACGACAACACCATCCACATCGGCCACAATGGTGCTTCGCCATCCATGGCCAACGGCATGTGACAACCTTCGGCGTTCCGCCTCGCGCATGCCCGGCCGGTCGGCCAGGATCGGCAGGATGCCTTTTTCCCAGGCCCGGTAAGCGATATCGGCAAGACGAGGGGCATCGGTGATTTCCGCTTTGCGTATCCGAATGCCCGGCATAGTCGCCTCCTACTTGGCGCGTTTGCGCGCCGCGATGATGCCCTTCTCGTAGTTGACGTTCCAGTTGATCAGGGTCCGCCACATAAGTTCGGCCTGATCTTCGTCGAGATCAAGGTCCAAACTGCGCGAGCGGACTTTCGCGATGATGGCTTCGATCCGGGTTGGATCGTAGGCCTCGTGCGGGTCGGTCTTTATTTCCGCCATGCGCGTCACGTAACCATGGCGTTCCGCAAACAGATTGAGCAGGGCCTGATCGATACGGTCGATCTCGGCACGAACGTCGTCCTTGGTCTGGCATTCTGCGGGCAGCTTGGCAGCGGTCACGGCCTGTCCTCTCTGGTTGAATGGTGCTGGTTTGCACTGGGGGCGGCGCGATTTCAACCCGGCCATGCGTCGCAATCGGAACGCATCGGCAGGTTGGTCATTTTCCCTCTACGGAGGAGCCGATGACGAGCCAGGAACGATGGGGCGCGATTTGCTGGCTTTTGAGCGCCGAATTCTTCGCCGCTCAGTTGATCGCCCATCTGGCTGCGCCGGGCCACGATCTCTTTCTCTATGACATCAGCCTTTTAGGCATATCCAGCTGTGGTGTTTTCGAGGTTGCGACCTCGGGCAATTCCGACCTCGTATGCTCGCCGCTACATCACGTGTTCAATGTCGGTATCGTCCTGCAGGGAGCGCTCATCATCTTGGGTGTCTGGCTGACGCGGAACCTCTGGCCAACGGATTTGTTCGCCTCCTGGGGCCTCCTGCTCCTCGGCCTGGGAGGCATTGGGGCGATGATGGTCGGCGCTTTTCCGGTCGATGACCACATGCTGCTCCATATTGTCGGCGCCGTCACGGCCATCGCCGGGCCTGGCGTGGCATTCCTTCTCCTTGCCCGCTCGCTCTGGGATCACGCCCCGTCGCTCGCGCGCTGGACACTGATGGTGGGTGTAATAGTTCTGCTGGCCGGCCTCGGCCACGCTCTGGGCGGCCAACCCTTCGGCCGCGGGACGATGGAACGCCTGGCGGTGTGGCCCCAGACCCTTTGGTACATTGGATTGGGCGCGGCAATGTTGACGCAGTCAGTAACCGCTGGCGCGCACTTCCGGCCAAGGATTGCTGCGCGCAATGTCGTCGCCGGATCGACCGCGCTCCGACGCCGCCCAGCCCCGTCGAACTAGGATGGCGTGCCCCGCATTCTCACCTGGCAATGCTGAGGCAGCCTGGATCGTCACAAGGACGACGTGCCGCGCAGGTCGTTCCACATGTCGTAAAATGTTGCATCAGACGGATCGAGGCTCTCCTCGACCGTGTTGAGCATCAGATCCACTGTGCCCGCCGGCACGACGTGATCGATCTCCTGCATGAAATGCAGCAGCCAGTAGAACATCAGGCCCTGAAAGCTCCGGTCTGCCGAGAGTTGGCCCACGAAAGCCTGCGTCGTTTCGTTGACGACGATCTGGCGCTCGTTCGTTGTCTGCAATTCAACCAGCACGTTGTACATGTTGGTCGCGGTGGTCGTCAGCGTCTCGATCACTTCGCCTTGCGCTGCGACCAGTCGTTCCAGATGCTCGATGCGTTGTTCGAGGGTCATCGCGCTATCCCGCTTCCTGGACTCAATGCTTGGTGACGTCGCTCAACGCCGCGGCGATATGTTCCCACTCCTGGGAGACACTTGCCGTCGCACGGCGCTTTCCGGCGCGACGATACCAGTAGTCGGCATTGCCCATGTCTGCCTCGATCCAGTGCATCAGGGCGTGGACCCAGTCGAATGCCTGCACGCCCTCCATCGCCTGAACGATGTTGTGCGCTTTCTCCCACTCGGGGCCCACGCGCAACTCGCCCTTCTTGAGCCACCACAGCGCCTGCAGGGGCTTGCTCATGTCTTTGGGGGGCTCGGACCAGTCGAGCGAAGTAAAGATATCAAAGGCCATTGGCAGATTTCCTGTTGGCCCGGACGCTGCAGCGGGGCGCGTCTCCACCAGTTTCAACTTGTGCATGGGCCGCAAATAGTGCGGAACGGCGGCGCAATCAAGCGCCACCGCTTGCGTAACAGGTTACGCGTTACCACCACTGCTTGGGGGCAAAGCCGCCGCCGGCGCTCTTTTCGATGACACGCGCGGCCGCGAACAGCGTCTCTTCGTCAAATGGCTTGCCGATCAGCTGGAGACCCAGGGGCAATCCCTGCGTGTCCTTGCCGGCCGGCACGGCAATGCCCGGCAGACCGGCCATGTTGACGGTCACGGTGAAGACGTCGTTGAGGTACATCGCCACCGGATCGGCCGCCAGGGCCTCGTCGCCGATACCGAATGCAGCCGACGGCGTTGCCGGGGTCAGGATCGCATCAACGCCCGCATTGAAGGCGTCTTCGAAGTCCTTCTTGATCAGCGTGCGCACCTTTTGCGCCTTGACGTAGTACGCGTCGAAATAGCCGGCTGACAGCACATAAGTGCCGATCATGATCCGGCGCTTGACCTCACGGCCGAAACCGGCGGCGCGGGTCAGCTCGTACATGTCAGTGATGTCCTTGCCCGAAACGCGCAGGCCATATTTCACACCGTCATAGCGCGCCAGGTTCGATGACGCTTCGGCTGGCGCCACGATGTAATAGGCCGGCAGCGCATACTTGGTGTGCGGCAGAGAGATGTCTTTGACAGTTGCGCCCTCGGCTACGAGCCACTTGAGCCCCTCGGCCCACAGCTTCTCGATTTCTGCCGGCATGCCATCCATGCGGTATTCCTTGGGAACACCGATGGTGAGGCCTTTGACACCACGCTCGACCGCAGCGGCAAAATCGGGCACCGGCAAGTCGACGCTGGTCGAATCCTTGGCATCGAAGCCCGACATCGACGTCATCATGATTGCCGCGTCTTCCACTGTGCGCGCGATGGGACCAGCCTGGTCGAGAGACGAGGCGAAGGCCACCGTGCCCCAGCGCGAACAACGACCATAGGTCGGCTTGATGCCGACGGTGCCGGTGAAGGCTGCGGGCTGGCGGATGGAACCGCCGGTGTCAGTCGCTGTCGCGGCGGCGCAGAGCCAGGCCGACACGGCCGCCGCCGATCCACCCGACGAGCCGCCCGGCACCAGGTTAGCATTGCTGCCCTCGGCGCGGAACGGACTGATCACCGGACCGTAATAGGATGTCTCGTTGGACGAGCCCATGGCGAATTCGTCCATGTTGAGCTTGCCCAGCATCACCGCGCCATCCCGCCAGAGATTGGCAGTCACCGTCGATTCGTATTCGGGCTGGAAACCGTCGAGGATGTGGCTGGCCGCCTGGGTGTGTACGCCCTTGGTCGCGAACAGGTCCTTGATGCCCAGCGGGATGCCTTCCAGCGTTCCACCCTGCCCTTTGCCGAGCTTCTCATCGCTCGCCTTGGCCATGTCGCGCGCCTGTTCAGGCGTCGTGGCGACATAGGCATTGAGGCTTGGATTGGCCTTCTCGATCGCGCCGATATAGGCATCGGTCAGCTCAAGTGCGGTAAAGCTCTTGTCCTTGAGGCCCTTGCGGGCATCGGCGAGGCTCAGCTTGGTCAGGTCAGTCAACGGTAATCTCGCTAAGATTGTCGCAGCGTGTGTAGAGGCTTCCGCCCGGCATCGCAACATCGCCGGATGGTTCATAGAGGCCAGCAGCAACCATGGCCGCGTCGAAAGACGACACAACCATGATTTCGGTCTCCGAATATGGACTTATCGACAGAGTGTCAGGATAGATCTCGCCGGGCAACTCACAGACCGCACTGACAAACAGATGCGAGGACCCCTCGCGGCCCTTCACGTCGAAAAAGTTGCACTGGAATTCCATGGACTGGATGCCCTTGGCAAAATTCAGCGCCAGGAAATCGCCGCCCATGAAGGCTTCGATGCCCTTTGTCTCGATCAAAGTGCATGCCGCCGGGTCGGTGACGTGGATCTTGCTCTGGTCGATCCGCAGATCTTCCTGGGCCTGAGCGGGAACCGTCCCGATCAGAACAACGGCAAACGCGAAGACCGCGCTTACTCGCCCCACGTCAGCGCTTCCTCGGTCAGGGCGTCGCAACGGGTGTAGACGCCCGCGTAGTTTTCGTAGTCCTCCGGTCCGGTATCGGCGCGCATAGAGAGCACCTCCACCTTCTCGCCGATCTGGTGTTCGACACCGTCGTCGCCAAACGACTGGTTAATGCCAAAGCTGTCCGCCTCGATCACGATTTGGTCGAGAAAATCGATCTCGAACCCATGGCACCGCGCCGTAGCCAGGATTTCGGGCACATCGCCGAAAGCGCTGTCGATTTCCTGCACATTGTTCAAGCGGCAGCCGATCTCGGCCGCCATGATCGTCTGTCTCGGCAGCACCAGCCAGGCATCTTCTTCGAACAGAATATCGACCAACGGCTTTTCGCCGGCTCGTTCACAGACCGTCTCTTTGGACACGTAAGCCGCGTCATAGTAGTCGCTGGCCGCAGCAGCGCCCGTTGCAAAAAGCACCAGCGCCGTGCCGATCATGAGCCTCACGCTGCCTTCTCCGCATCGAGGCGCATCTCGAAAAACGCCGACCATTCGCTGTCCGGATAATCGAGAAACGGCCCCCGCGTCACAAATCCGTAACGCGAATAGAGACGGTGTGCTTCTGCCATGCCCTCGCCCGTACCGGTTTCGAGCATGATCACGGGCACATTGCGCTGGCGGGCGAGATCGACGATCCGGTCGAGCAACTGCCGTCCCACGCGCTGCCCGCGCACTTCCGGCACCGTGTACATGCGCTTGACCTCGCCGAGCTGCGGGCCATGCATCTTGAGCGCACCCATCCCGACGGCCCTGCCCGTCTCATTGCGCGCCACGAACAGCGTCGTGTCGCTGTCCGCCATCTGTTCGACGGTCATCTTGAACTGGAATTCGACCGGCGACAGCGGTAGCAGATGATCATTCAGCCGCGAGACGAGACCCCGAACATCGTCCTGCAGCGGCGTCTCGACGACTATCGCGATGGACATTTATTCGACGACCTTCGGCACCATGAAGAAATTGTCTTCAGTAAGCGGTGCGTTCTTGACGATACTCTCGGCATAATTGCCGTCCGTCACAACATCATCCCGCCTGCGCAAGCTCATCGGAGTAACGGACGTCATGGCTTCGACGCCATCGACATTCACCTCGGCAAGCTGCTCGACGAAACCCAGAATCGCGTTGAGCTCACTCTGGTACCCGGCAACCTCGTCCTCTTCGATCCGGATGCGCGCGAGGCGCCCGATGCGCTTGGTGGTGGCGGCGTCGACAGACATGCGAAAACTCCGGCAGAAAAGGCGTATTGGCGCGTTCTTAGCAATGCCCGCGCCAAAAAGACAATGAAAATGCCTTATGCGCCGGATCAGACTTCTACGGCCAAACCTGGCTCCAGAGCCACAAGCCCCGTGCCATCCAGACGATCGCGCAAAACCTCGAAGGCCGCATCGACGTCTGACTCACTTCCGGCCAATGCCATCAATCGGGGTGCCGACCGGCCTACCAGCGTCAGTGCCCGTCCGGCAATGTCCGCCCCGACCAGGACAACCACGGCGCGCTCGACCCAGCGGCCAAGCTTCGGCACGGCGCCGCCTAGCACCAGAAGCGGCATGTCTTCGTCAGGATCGAGCAGCAAGGCACCCTCCCCGAGCGACCAGACATCCACCGCGCGCGTCGTGTTGCCGGCCTCGAGCAATCGCTGTGCCACCCGTGGCCTCCAGGTCAGCCCCTCGGCAAGCGCTTGCCTCCCCGAAAGCTCGATCACGCGATCCGCTCCCGCGGTCAGTTCGCCCCGGTCTACTCCCACACCTGCGGCATGCGCATCCAGCACCACCACCTGCCCCCCCAGATGCACGCGCAACGCGGTATCGCCAAACCAGGTGAGTTTCATCGTTGCTGTCGCCTAACGATCCTAAATGCTCCCCCTCTCCTGCAGGTACCGCATGGCCAAAGCAAGGGTCTTGGGAATCGGCATGCCCGATCGATAGTCAGCCAAGACACGCCTGGAGAGACCCAACAGCGCGCTTAATCCTTCCACGCTCAACCTCAGCTAGTCCATGATGGCCCGAAGCTCGGTAGCGTCCATGTAGGTCTGCGGAAGCTTCAGCATTGCGGACGCTGCAACGCGGCATCCATCACTCCACTCAATCGATCCGCCATCGCGTGTTATCCGCGCGGTACGAAACAGTGCATCATCAGACCTCAGCGAAACGTAAGAGCGATGGTTCGCAAGAAGCGGTGTGAGGTCTATCTCGCTCGAGCTGTTGTCTGCCCATACAACCTTCACAGTGCGTGCGGCCAAGGGTGCAACAAATGAAATTCTTGGGACCGAGCTACCAATGCCGGCAGTCTGCAACATCAGCTTAACCGCTCCTGCGAGCAATACCGAAGTCCAATGCCAAATGGGGCACAGACATGACATCGCTCGACGTCCAAATCTGGCTATACAGAAAACAAGGCAGGGCCTACTACACAAACTCGGATCGCAGCATACTGACGACCGTCTGCTCGCCGACCTGTGTTTGGTACTTACATTCCGATCAAGGCATTGCCGCATAGCGCGCTCTCCCGCTTCGACAAATCGGCGTTTACAGCCGACTTCAGAGAGACGCTGTTGTTGCTCTTTTGTTCTAAACCAAGGTAAAATCTGTCGGTGGAAAACGATCCTCTCTCCATCATCCCAAGTTCTGGAAAAATTCTTGGTCTCGACCTCGGTACGAAGACTATCGGCGTGGCGATTTCCGACGGCATGCGCTACTCGGCCACGCCGCTCGAAACGATCAAGCGCTCAAAGTTCACCCAGGACGCCGAGCGCATCATGGAGCTGGTGGTACAGAATCAGGTCGTCGCCATCCTGCTCGGACTGCCGCTGAACATGGACGGCACAGAGGGTCCGCGCGTGCAGTCTACTCGCGCCTTCGCCCGCAACCTGGCGCCAAAAGTAAACCTGCCCATCGCCTTCTGGGACGAGCGCCTATCCACATCTGCGGTTACCCGGATGATGATCGAAGCCGACCTTCGGCGCGACCGACGGGCCGAAGTCGTGGACAAGCTGGCGGCCAGCTACATCCTCCAGGGAGCTCTCGACCGCCTGCGCAACCGCTAGGTCGCATGCGCTTCTGGGCATGCGCACCTGATCCTTTGGCGCTATGACGCTCCACGCGAGGATAATTTTGCGAAACCGGCCGGTTGGGGTTGCCCCACCCTGCCCCCTCGGCTAGACCGCAGCAAATCGCAAGGGATGCGACATGCCGCAATTGAGCTCCGCCCGGTCGTCCGGCGACTTCCCCCCGTTCCAGCAGCGCCATCTTATTTCCATTGCTGATCTCAAACAGCATGAAATCGTCGATCTTCTCGACCGCGCCGAACGTATGATCGAGATATCGCGGCAAGAGCGCAAATCGCTCCCGACCCTGTCGGGAAAGACGCAAATCAATCTCTTCTTCGAGCCTTCCACCCGCACCCAGTCCTCGTTCGAGATTGCCGGCAAGCGCCTCGGTGCCTTGGTGGTCAACATGTCGGTCAAGACCTCCTCGGTCTCCAAGGGTGAAACCCTGGTCGATACGGCGGCGACCCTCAACGCGATGCGGCCGGACGTGCTTGTGGTCCGCCACTCCGCCGCAGGGGCAGTCGAATTGCTCAGCCAGAAGGTCGGCTGCTCGGTCATCAATGCGGGCGACGGCGCCCACGAGCATCCCACGCAGGCTTTGCTGGACGCGCTGACCATCCGCAACCACAAGGGTACGCTTGCAGGACTCACCGTCGCCATTTGCGGCGACATCGCCAATTCGCGCGTTGCCCGCTCCAACCTGCTGCTGCTGGGAGCGCTCAACGTCCGCACGCGTGTCATCGCCCCGCGCACGCTCCTGCCCGCTGGCATCGAAAACCTCGCGACCGAAGTTTTCACCGACATGGAAGAAGGCCTCAAGGGCGCGGACGTGGTGATGATGCTGCGTCTTCAGCACGAACGAGCCAACGGCAAGATGATCCCGTCCGTGCGTGAATATTACCGCTTCTATGGCCTCGACGAGCATAAACTGTCCTTTGCCAAGCCCGACGCCATCGTCATGCATCCCGGCCCAATGAACCGTGGCGTCGAGATCGATCCCGCCATCGCCGACGGCGAGCGTTCCGTGATCACCGATCAGGTGGAAATGGGTGTGGCAGTTCGCATGGCCGTGCTCGATGCGCTGCTGCCGCCGAGGAACGACCAATGACCCACCCTCTCATCATCGACAACGCACGCATCATCGATCCGGCGTCCAATACCGATCAGCTCGGCGCCGTACTCATCGAAGACGGACGGATCAGCGATTTGGCACTCCACGGGCCGGCAGGTGTTCCCGAACATGCCGAAGTCGTCAATGCCGGCGGACAAGTGCTCGCGCCCGGTCTCATCGACATGCGCGTCTTCGTCGGTGAACCAGGCAAGGAATACCGTGAAACGCTGGCCTCTGCCGGGGCCGCCGCGGTCGCCGGTGGCGTCACCAGCTTCGTCATGATGCCCGACACCACGCCGACCGTGGACGATGGCGCCTTGGTGGACTTCCTCGTGCGTCGCGCTGAGGCCCAGTCGCCGGCCCGCATCCTGCCTGCCGCAGCGATCACCAAAGGTCTTCAGGGCAAGGAGATCACCGAATTCGGTCTCCTCAAGGAAGCCGGTGCCATCTGCCTCACCGATGGTGCCCAGTCCATACAGTCATCGTCGCTGCTCCGCAGCGCCATGGGCTATGCCGCCAATTTCGACATGCCCTTTGTGCACCACGCCGCCGATGCAGGTCTGATTGGCGATGGCGTGATGAACGACGGACTGTTCGCAACCGTCCTGGGTCTCAAGGGCATTCCGCGCGAAGCTGAAACCATCCCCCTTGCGCGCGACCTCCAGCTGGCCGCCCTGACGAGGGTGCGCTACCACGCCGCGCAGATATCGACGGCTGGCTCCGCCGCGCTGATCGAGACCGCCCGGAAGCGAAACGCCTCGGTGAGCGCTGGTATCTCGATAAACAACCTCTGCCTCAACGAGAACGACGTCGGCCGCTACCGGACCTTCTTCAAGCTGAACCCGCCGCTGCGGACGGAAGATGATCGTCAGGCCATGCTTGAAGCATTGCGGTCCGGGATTATCGACACCATCCACTCCGATCACGATCCGCAGGATTCCGAGGTCAAGCGTCAGCCTTTCGCCGAAGCTTCCAATGGAGCCGTCGGCTTGGAAACGCTATTGGCGGCAGCGCTGCGGCTTGTCCACTCAGGAGACATTGACCTCACCACTATGCTTCGGGCCATGACCATCCGCCCGGCGCAAATTCTGGGTCTCGAAACCGGCCGCATTGCCAGGGGCGCCCCTGCCGATATCATCCTTGTCGACCTCGATTACCCCTGGCAGGTCACCGAGAAGAATTTCCGCTCGCGCTCGCGCAACACGAGTTTCGAAGGCGCCCGCATGCAAGGTAAAGTTACCCGAACGCTCGTCGCCGGCCGCACGGTGTATCTCGACGAAGCATGACGTCAGTCAGCTGCCACCGTAAGACGTTAGCGTCTCGCACGCTGAAAGACGCCCTCGGGCCAGGTCCCGAGGGCGGACCTGAGTTTTCTGATAGGCTTCTCCCTGCCGAAGCAGCTATCGTTTCGCTCTCGACTTAAGGAGCTTGGATGACCATCCCATTCTTTGACGGACACAACGACACCCTGCTGCGTCTTCAGGAGCACAGGGGTGACAAGGTCGAAGCTTTCGTCAAAGGCACGAACGATGACCATATCGATCTGCCGCGTGCGCGGTCTGCGGGGATGGTCGGCGGATTCTTCGCCATGTTTCCGCCGCCGCTGAAGACGGACCTGGCCACCGTGGCCGCCGCCCCCGACTACGCCAAGGGCGAGCTGCCTCCGCAACTCGCTCTCTCCGATGCGCTCCAGTCCACCAACGGCATGGCGTCGCTGCTGCTCCGGCTCGAACGCGCTGGGGCCCTCGCGGTCTGTCGCTCTGCGGCTGATATTCGGGACGCCCAGGCCACCGGCACAATCGCCGCGATCTTCCATCTCGAGGGTGCCGAAGCCATCGACACCGATTTCAACTCGCTTGAAGTGCTTTACGCCGCTGGACTGAGATCGATCGGGATCACCTGGAGCCGCGCCAACGCTTTCGGCACGGGCGTCCCTTTTCGCTTTCCGGCAGATCCCGATATCGGCCCCGGCCTCTCGGATGCGGGAAAGTCACTCGTGCGCTTGTGTGACCACATGGGCGTCATGATCGACCTCAGCCATCTCAACGCCGCGGGCTTCCGCGATGTGGCCTCGCTGTCGAGCAAACCGCTGGTCGCGACCCATTCCAACGTCCATGCCATCTGCCAGAGCACGCGCAATCTCGTCGATTGGCAACTGGCGGCCATACGCGAAAGCAAGGGTGTTGTCGGCCTCAACTACGCAACCGGTTTCCTCCGTCCCGATGGGCGTTTTGACCCGAATACACCGATCGACCTCATGGTCCAACATATCGCAGCCCTGGTCGAGACGGTCGGCGAAGACGGCGTAGCGTTGGGCTCCGATTTCGATGGCGCCATGATGCCTGCCGAAATCCGCGACGTCGCCGGCGTGCCCAAACTGCTTCAGGCACTGCTTGATCACGGCTTCGGCGAACCCTTGGTGCGCAAGATTGCCCTCGACAACTGGCTCGGTCTCGTCGAGCGCACCATCGGGTAACTGCTTACCTGCGCGAGCTCAGCGAGTTGCTCGGATTGTTCCCACCGTTCCGCCCTCGGGCCAAAGCCTGAAGGCGGTCCGGGTTACAAGAGCTACCGCTCGGCCACGCGTCCGCCTCAGAACGGCACGTCTTCCGAGTCCACTGTCTTCTTCGCAGCAGTCTTCTTCGCTGGCGGCTTCTTGGCCGTAGCCGTTTTCGCAGTAGCCTTTTTTGCTGCCGGCTTCTTAGCTGCGGCCTTCTTCGCCGGCTTCTTGCCGCCTGTAGCTTCTGCGCGAGCGGCGATCAGCGCAATCGCCTGTTCCAGCGTAACATCCTCGGGTTTCAAGTCCTTTGGAAGCGTCGCATTCACCTTGCCCTGATTGACATAGGGACCGTAGCGGCCGGCCCTTACCGTAATCGGTCCACCGTCATGCTCGAACGTCTGGATGGCTGCTACGGCTGCGCCCCGCCCTCCCCGACCGCCACCGGCAGCCTTCTGCGCAATCAGGTCCACAGCCCGGTTGATACCGACTGTGAACACCTCTTCGACATCCGGCAGGTTGGCATATTTGCCGTCATGCAGGATGAACGGTCCATAGCGGCCGATACCAGCCGAGATCGGCAGGCCGGTTTCCGGATGCAAGCCGACTTCACGTGGCAGGCTGAGCAACTGCAACGCCTTTTCCAGCGTCAGCGAGGCTGCCTCCCAGCCTTTGGGGAGGGACGAGCGCTTCGGCTCCTTGCCCTCGCCCAACTGGACATAAGGTCCAAACCGGCCGGACTTGAGATAAACCTCTTCGCCGCTTTCCGGATCGGTACCGAGCACGCCGTCGCCTGTAACCGCCTCCGAAGACTGGCCTGATGCCGCATCGGAAAGCTGCATCGTATGCTTGCATTCCGGATAATTCGAACAACCGATGAAGGCGCCGAATTTGCCCAGCTTCAAAGAAAGAGTCCCGGTGCCGCAGGTGGGGCAGCGGCGCGGATCGGATCCGTCGGCCTTGGCCGGGAAAATGTGATCCGCCAGCATGTCGTTGAGTGCGTCGAGCACTTCCGACACGCGCAGGTCCTTGATCTCCTCGGTCGCGGCCGTGAAATCCTTCCAGAAATCGCGCAGCAGCACCTTGTAGTCGAGTTCGCCCGCCGAAACCTGGTCCAGCTGCTCCTCAAGATGCGCAGTGAACCCATATTCCACATAACGCGAGAAGAAGCTTTCAAGGAAAGAGGTGACGATGCGCCCGCGGTCTTCGGGATGCAGCGCCTTGCCCTCGAGCTTGACGTAGTTTCGGTCCTTCAGCGTGGTCAGCGTAGCCGCATACGTGGACGGCCGGCCGATGCCCAGCTCCTCCATCTTCTTGATCAGGCTTGCTTCCGAATAGCGCGCCGGCGGCTGGGTGAAATGTTGTTCGATCTCGACCTTCTTGAGGTCCGGCTTATCGCCGACCTTGAGCGGAGGCAGCTCGCGGCCGTCCTCGTCATCCTCTTCGCCATCGGTTTTGGCCTCGACGCCGTAAAGCGTGAGGAAACCTGGAAAGGTCACGACCGAGCCGGTTGCGCGCAAGGTGACGGCCCGCGCGGGCACATTCACCGCAATATCAACCGTCGTCCGGTCGATTTCTGCCGATGCCATCTGGCTGGCCAGCGTCCGCTTCCAGATCAGCCCATAAAGCTTGGCTTGGTCTGCGTCGAGGTTGAGGCTCTCGGGCCGCTTGAACATGTCGGTAGGACGAATGGCTTCGTGCGCTTCCTGCGCATTCTTGGCCTTTGTCTGATAGACGCGTGCCTTTTCAGGCAGGTATTCCTCGCCGAAATACTTGCCGATCACCGAGCGCGCCATGGCGATGCCCTCCGGCGCCATCTGCACGGCGTCGGTACGCATATAGGTGATCAGCCCGTCCTCGTAGAGGCGCTGGGCGATCTGCATGGTACGGTTTGGCGAAAGCCCCAGGCGCGACGAGGCGTCCTGCTGCAGGCTCGATGTCGTGAACGGCGCATAGGGATTGCGCTTGGTGGGCTTCTTTTCGACGTTCGAAACATTGAACTGGCCGCTCTCGATAAGCGCCTTGAGTTCCGCGGCGTTTTCACCGGTCTTGATGTCGAGCTTGTCGGTCTTCTTGCCGTCGACGGCAAAGAGGCGTGCCAGAAAGCTCTTGCCTCCCTGTGCCAGCTGCGCTTCGACAGACCAGTATTCTTCAGGCTTGAACCGCTCGATCTCTGCTTCGCGCTCGGAAACGAGCCGCAGCGCCACCGATTGCACGCGACCAGCCGAGCGCGAGCCCGGCAGCTTGCGCCAGAGGATGGGAGAGAGAGTGAAACCCACCAGGTAGTCGAGGGCACGGCGCGCAAGGTAAGCATCCACCAGCGGCATGTCGATGTCGCGCGGCTTTGCCATAGCGGCGGTCACCGCGTCCTTGGTGATGGCGTTGAATACGACGCGCTGCACCGGCACGTCCTTCTTCAGCGCCTTCTTGGCCCGCAGCACGTCGAGAATGTGCCACGAGATGGCTTCGCCCTCGCGATCAGGGTCGGTTGCCAGGATCAGCCCATCGGCTCCCTTGAGCGCCGACGCGATGTCCGCAACACGCTTCTTGGCCTGCGTGTCGACTTCCCACGACATGGCGAAATCTTCGTCCGGACGCACCGAACCATCCTTGGCCGGCAGGTCGCGGATATGGCCGAAGCTGGCCAGGACCTCGTAGTCCTTGCCCAGATATTTGTTGATTGTCTTGGCTTTAGCCGGACTTTCAACGACGACGACCTTCATGCCCGGTTCCGTTCCGCAACAGTATTCAAAGAGCGCGCAACATGGTGAAGCCGCCAGCCGGTGTCAACGGGGCCATCTGCACACCCGATCGGTAGGCTGCGGCAAAAGCCCGTGATATAGACCCGCCATGATCAGCATCGACCGCCCTGCCCTCCGCGTTTCAAGTCATCGCCGCCGCGCCGCCGCCTTGGCCGCCTTCTTGCGCCGCCACTGCGCCGCGCGCAGCCCCGACCAGGACAAGGATGGTGTTCTCGACAGTGCCGGCATCGAGCGGCTGCTGCACGAACAGGACCACCAGAGTTGACACCACTTTCCCTGCTTCCCGATTTCGACCTGGCCGACCGCAATACCCTCGCGCTCATCGCCAGCTCGCGTTTCGGTGTCACCATTACTGAGCCGGGCATGTTGCCCGCACTCTTTGACACAGCGCGGACCCGGACGCTGCCTGTCCGCATCCTGGGCGGTGGCAGCAATGTCGTTCTGGCGCCCGCTTATGATGGCATCACCGCGCTTGTCGCGATCAAGGGCAAGCGCATCGTCGCCGCCGACGATGGAGCCACTGTGGTCGAAGCGGCGGCCGGCGAAAGCTGGCATGACCTTGTGCTCTGGACGGTCGAGCAAGGCCTTGGCGGGCTCGAGAACCTGGCGCTGATCCCGGGCACCGTCGGTGCTGCACCGGTGCAGAATATCGGCGCTTACGGCGCCGAATTGGCCGACATGTTCGAAAGCCTGCTTGCTTACGATCGCAATACCGGGGCTGAGCGGATATTCACGCGTGACGACTGCGCCTTTGCCTATCGCGACAGCATCTTCAAGCACGAGCCCGACCGCTATGTCGTTCTGTCCGTCCAACTGCGCCTTCCAGGAGCCTGGACGCCAAACTTGAACTTTGCCGGCCTGTCCGATCTCGCTGCCCCGGACCTTACCCCCCGCCGGGTGATGGACCGCGTCATCGAGCTGCGCACCAGCAAGCTTCCTGATTGGCGCGTCACCCCCAATGCCGGGTCCTTTTTCCAGAACCCGATTGTTTCGACCGACGCCGCCCAGACCGTGCTCGCAGAATTTCCTGCCGCGCCGAACTTTCCGCAGGCCGATGGCCGCACTAAACTGTCGGCCGGCTGGCTCATCGAGAAAGCCGGCCTCAAGGGATTTTCCATGGGCCCGGTCGGCATGTCCGAGCGCCACGCACTGGTCGTGGTCAATCACGGCGGCGCCACGCAGGCGGACGTCTCGGCGCTCTCGGCGCATGTCAAGGAGACCGTGAAAGCCCGCTTCGGCATCCAGCTTCACGAAGAACCCATCTTCTGCTGACCGTCAGCTATACCGCATCGCCACCAGCTGCCCGCTTGACCATTCAACCAATCCGCCCAGGTCGAGCTCGAGCAGCAGGACCTGCATCGCATGCGGGGTTATCCCGGTCTGGGCGATCAACGCGTCCACTTCCACCGGCGTCGCGCTCAGTGCCGCCAGCAACCGTCCGCGATCGTCCGCCGCTGGTTCCGCGTCGCCGGCAATCTCGCCCGGTGGCTGCCATTCCGGGTCGAACAAGGCGCTCCGCGCCGGATCGGCACTGCCCAGAACCTCGACGATATCGTCCGCATTGGTGACCAGTCGAGCGCCCTGCTGGATAAGATGATTGCCCCCTTCCGCGCGCGGATCGAGCGGCGAACCGGGCACTGCGAAAACATCCCGGTTCTGCTCGAGGGCCAGCCGCGCCGTGATCAGCGAGCCGCTGCGTTTTGCGGCTTCGACGACGACGATACCAAGCGACAGTCCCGAAACCAGCCGGTTACGCCTCGGAAAGTCCCTCGCCCGCGGCTCCCAGCCCAGCGGCATTTCCGTCAGCAGCGCTCCACCATTGTCGAGGATGTCATGTGCCAGCGGAATATTCTCGTCCGGATAGATCTTGTCGAACCCGCCGGCCAGCACCGCGACCGTGCCCGTTGGTAGGCTGGCCCGATGCGCGGCAGCGTCGATGCCCCGCGCCAGGCCCGATACGACGGTGTAGCCCCGCGCGCCCAGATCCTCGGCCAGCATACGGGTCATCTTGATGCCGGCGGTCGACGCATTGCGCGCCCCCACGATACCGACCGTCCGTTTCCAGTCGAGGCGATCCCCACCCGCCATGGTGATCAATGGTGGCGCCCCGGAAATATGCAGCAGATGCTCGGGATAATCAGGTTCGCCCTGCGCCACGAGCCGTGCGCCGTAACGCGTCAAACCGGCGACTTCATCCTCGGCCCGCGCAAGGCTGAGCGGCATGACCGCACGGCCGGCCTTGCGGCTGAGATCGGGGAGAGCCTCGAGCGCTGCCTCGGCGGAGCCGAAGCGATTGAGCAATTGCCGAAACGTCACCGGACCGATCGTGTCGGTGCGGGCCAGCCGGAGCCACGCGATCTTTTGGGCCGATGTGAACGTCGTGGTCACCCGGCCCATTTCTTCATCCCGCCTTTTTGCTGCCGCCGATTGTGGGCTCCGTGCCCTTGAGCAAGCGACCGATATTTTCGCGATGCTGGAAGAAGAGCAGGAGTGCCAGCCCGGTCACGACCACGGCCAGCCTCTCGCCGGAAAACACATAGGCAAAGATCGGCGCCGTCGCGGCCGAGGTCAGCGCCGCCAGGGAACTCATCTTGCGCGTAAAGGCGATCAACAGCCACACGGCACAGAAAATGAGGCCCACCGGCCAGCTCAGTGCCAGCAGTGAGCCGATCATGACGGCTACGCCCTTGCCGCCCTTGAAGCCGAGCCAGACCGGAAAGCAATGGCCAAGGAACGCGCCGATCGCCGCTACCCGCGCCGCATCCTCGCCCCAGAAATAGCGCGCAATCAGGATAGGGGCGACTGCCTTGAGGGCATCGAGCACCAGCGTCGCTGCGGCAACCTTCTTGTTACCGGTCCTCAGGACATTGGTCGCACCGATATTGCCCGATCCGATGGCACGGATATCGCCCAGCCCCGCCGCCCGTGTGAGGATCAATCCGAACGGGATCGAGCCAGAGAGATAACCCAGCACCGCAGCCAGGATGAGCGGCAGAATGTCGGCGGCCATGGTTGGAGCCCTCCTCGTAACCTTTTGCCAATGGATACAGTCTCTGTCGCCTTTGTCACAAGAGGGACACGAGAATTGCGCACCACCCATTCAGCAAGGCGGTTTGGCAATTGGGCTGCGATGACCTACATATTGGGCAACTCTCAAGAACAAGAATAATGGCCAAGACTCCAAAACCAAAAAACACATCCGGACCCAAGCGCCCGCGTCTCTCCGCGGCTGACCGGTTGCCCACGCGCGAGCAACTGCTCGAAGCCCTGGCGCAGGAAGACGACATCAAGGGCAAGCGAGACCTGGCGAAGGTCTTCGGCATTCGCGGCGATCTGCGTCGGCCCTTCAAGGCAATGCTGGCCGAACTGGAGGGCGAAGGCGTCATTACCCGCACCCGCAAGGCGTTGCGGCGGACGGCCGCCCTGCCCCATGTCACGGTGCTGGACATCCCTTCCGATGCCGATCCGGACAATCTTCACGCCTTCCCCGCCCAATGGAATCCGGAAGAAGGCGAAATGCCGCGCGTTCGCGTGCTGACCGGCCGCGATGTCCGCGTCGTGCCGGCGCCCGGCGACCGGATACTCGCGCGCATCGATGCTGGCGAGGACGCGATTCCCGACTACACCGCCCGCCCGATGAAGGTCCTCGACAAGCCTCGTCGCGGCCAGATCGGCATTGTCCGCAAGGATGACGACGGCGCGCGCCTCATACCGGTCGACCGCAAGCAGAAGGAAATGCGCATCGCCCTCGGCGACCTCGGCGACGCCAGCGATGGCGATTTGGTCGAAGTGGAGGTGCTCTTCTCCGGCCGGCTGATGATTCCGCGCGCCAAGGTCACCAAGGTGGTCGGCAATCCCAATTCCGAAGGCGCGGTTTCGCTGATTGCCATCCACAATCTTGAAATCCCGCACGTCTTTCCGCAAAGCGTCATTCGCGAGGCGGAGGAAGCCAGGGAGGCGACGCTCAGAGGTCGCGAGGAC
The DNA here is from genome assembly GCF_900177655.1 of Devosia lucknowensis. Taxonomy (NCBI): domain Bacteria; kingdom Pseudomonadati; phylum Pseudomonadota; class Alphaproteobacteria; order Hyphomicrobiales; family Devosiaceae; genus Devosia; species Devosia lucknowensis. The sequence continues at coordinate 1,149,547 of NZ_FXWK01000001.1, forward strand.
TGGCGCGAGCTGCCGCTGATCACCATCGATCCGGCCGATGCCAAGGACCACGACGACGCCGTTCACGCCGCTCCGGACGACGACTCTGCAAATCCGGGAGGCTTCGTGGTCACGGTCGCCATAGCCGACGTCGCCGCCTACGTGCGTCCTGGCTCCGCGCTCGACCGCGAAGCCTATACCCGCGGCAACTCGGTCTACTTCCCCGACCGTGTCGTGCCCATGCTGCCCGAGCGGATTTCCAATGAGCTCTGCTCGCTCAAGGAAGGGGTGCCCCGCGCTGCCCTCGCCGTTCGCATGGTGATGGGTGCCGATGGTCGCAAGCGCAGCCACAGTTTTCATCGCATCCTGATGCGCTCGGCCGCCAAGCTGAGCTACCAGCAAGCTCAGGCTGCCATCGATGGCAACGCCGATGATCAGACTGGCCCACTGCTCGATCCCATCCTGCGCCCCCTCTGGGACGCCTATGCCGCGATGGCAAGGGCGCGGGACCAGCGGGGTCCGCTCGATCTCGACCTGCCTGAGCGCAAGATCCTGCTCGACGACAAGGGCATGGTGCGCGACATCCACGTTCCCGAGCGGCTCGACGCCCATCGCCTAATCGAGGAGATGATGATCGCGGCAAACGTCGCGGCAGCGGAAACGCTCGAACAGAAGCGCTCGGAACTGCTCTATCGCGTGCACGACGAGCCATCGTCTGAAAAGCTCCAGGCGCTCCGCGAATTCCTTGGCAGCCTCGATATTTCAGTCAAGAAGTCGGACAGCGTTCGCGCCAGCGATTTCAACGGCATCCTCGCCCAGGCCCGCAAGGCCGGGAACATCGAGCAGGTCAGTGAAATGGTACTGCGCTCGCAGGCTCAGGCCGAGTATTCGGCCGAGAACTACGGCCACTTCGGCCTGCATCTCGATCGCTACGCTCATTTCACCTCGCCCATACGGCGCTATGCCGACCTCATCGTACACCGCGCCCTGGTGCGCGCCCTGGGTCTCGGTGACGATGGACTGACGGATCAGGAAGCGACAAAGCTTCCGGGAATCGCGCAGCACATCTCCGCCACGGAACGGCGGGCCATGCTGGCGGAGCGGGAAACATCCGACCGGCTCCTCGCGCAGTTCCTGGCCGAGCGCATTGGCGCGCGCTTCATGGGACGGATTTCCGGCGTCACCCGCTCCGGTCTTTTTATCCGGCTGCTCGAAACCGGCGCCGACGGCTTCATTCCCGCCTCGACCCTCGGCCAGGACTATTATCGCTATGTGGAAGAGCGGCAGGCCATGATCGGTGAGCGCACAGGTGAAACCTTCACCCTGGGGGACCGCGTCGAGGTCCGTCTGCTCGAGGCCGCACCCGTCGCCGGAGCACTGCGATTTGAGCTCCTTTCCGAGGGCAAGCGCGGCAATCCGCCATCTGGAAAGCGTCTGCGCAAGGGCGCATCTAAGAGCTTCGGCCCCCGAAGCTCGAAATCATCGGGTCGAAGGAAGAGGTAACTGATGTCGGATCAGGTCCGCGCTCTCGAACAACGCAGCATTTCCCAGGCCATGTGGCGCGGCACCCTTTGCCGCTGTCCTCATTGCGGCCAGGGCAAGATGTTCCGTGCCTATCTCAAGACCGTTGATCAATGCGACGCCTGCGGCGAGACGTTGAGCCATCATCGTGCGGACGATTTCCCGCCCTATATCGCCATCATGATCGTGGGCCACCTGCTGGTCGGCATCATGCTGCACATGGATATGGTCTGGCACGTCAATCCCATGACCTATCTGCTTTCCATGGTGCCCCTGGCAGTGGTTCTTCCCCTGGCCATGCTGCCCTCCATCAAGGGCTCGATCGTCGGGCTGCAGTGGGCCAATCGCATGTACGGCTTCGGCACGGGTCAGAAGGACTGAGGTCAGGCAAATTGGCTCCCGTCCTTCGCCTTCACCAGATTGCGGGGACGGAATCGCAGACCCGACCATTCCTCGGTAATCGCTACCTGCCGCACCGGTCGCCAGTCCGCAGCGTCCAGGGCTTCCCAACCGGTATCGCGGTTCAGTCCCGCTGCCTTGGCTTCCGGTCCTTTGCGATAGCCGACCCAGAGCAGGCCGTCAGGAGGCAATTCCTTGAGAATCCGGGGCACCAATAGCGGCACTTCGGCAGCGCTTTCGAAAAACGCCACCACCCCGTCATAGGCATCGTTCTCGTGGACAATCTCCACCTCTGCGCCGGCTGCGAGTTCCTCCACCAATTCGCGCGGGACGTTGATCAGCCAGAGCTTCGCGCCAGATTTGATTTGAAGCTTGTGTATCAATTCGGTTGGAGCAGTCACGGTGCGCCTCGCCTGATCGTTTGACTTGACAACGGCGGTCAAATCCGTAGGTTGCGCGCAAATTCCGGCGCTGCCCCGATGCGGCGCCTTTCGCTTTGTGAAGGACGTACCAAATGGCCAAGGCCGCCACCATCAAGATCAAGCTCGTCTCGACGGCCGATACCGGCTTTTTCTACGTGACCAAGAAGAACGCCCGTACCCAGACTGAAAAGCTGGCATTCAAGAAGTACGATCCGGTCGTCCGCAAGCACGTCGAATTCAAGGAAGCCAAGATCAAGTAATTTGGCACTTCCTCTTTGAAATGAACAAAACCCCGCAAGCGATTGCGGGGTTTTGTTTTGATCTGGCCTGGGGTCGACATCCCAACAGCATGAGTGGCACGGCGTTACGCCCCCACTCCCCGCACATGGACTGGGCCATGGCGGAGAGTGGAGGCGTCACCACGTGCGTCCACAGGTGACTTTGACGAGGCTTGTCCTGCATGGAAAGAGTGGCTGGTCCGGAGCGGCATGTCGAAGAGGCCACTCTGTCCGCATCCGGACCAACCGCCCTACGGAACTCAGGAGTTGCGGCGGACCTGAGAGGGGCCGTAGGGAACCAGAAGCATCGGGATTGCCCCGCGCCGTCTGTAAAAAGACCCTAGTCCCAACCTCGGCCTAGGCCAAGAGAATCCAGCGGATCCGGCCCAGCAACTCTTTGTTAATTATAACGAATAACCCTAATGTGGTCGATTTTAGGGATCCGGACTCAGGCAGCGTCGAAAATGACCCGGTTCCGCCCCTCGCGCTTGGCGCGATAAAGCGCGACGTCGGCCCGCTTGATCAGCGTCTCCGGCGTATCGGTCTGGCGCTCGCGGATCGAGACACCCACCGATACGGTCACATCGAGTGGCCGGGCAGCGCCGACATCGAACGACTTCTCCGACACGGACTGTCGCACGCGCTCGGCGACCGCTTCGGCCTGTCCGATATCCGTATCGGGCATCAGCACGACGAACTCTTCGCCACCGAAGCGGCACGCCAGGTCGACACCGCGGATGTTGCGCTTGAGCCGCGCCGCGAACTCGCGCAGCACGGCGTCGCCGATATCGTGACCGTGGTTGTCGTTGACCGATTTGAAGTGATCGATATCGAGGATCATGAGCGCCATGTCGCGCTCCTGCTCCTGTGCCTTGCCCAGCAACACGTTGAGATGCCGGTCGAAGTAGCGACGGTTATAAAGACCCGTCAGCCCGTCAGTCACCGCCAGCGCCATCGTGTTGTTGACGCTTTCACGCAATTCCATCGCATAGCGATGGCGCCGGATCTGCGTGCGAACGCGCGCCATCAGTTCGTTGCGATCGACTGGACGGCTGATGAAATCGTTGACCCCCAGGTCCAGGGCGCGCACCACGCGTGGTTTGTCACCAGTGTCCGCCATAAGGATGATCGGCAGGTTGCGCGAGTGGTCGACGGTGCGCACCTGCGAGCAGACGCGCAGGGGATCGAAGGCATCCAGACTCATGCTGACGAGCGCCAGCTCGTAGCTCGCCCCGGTGACCTGGAACACCGCATCGGCCGGCTCGGTCAGGATATCGACCCGGTGCTCGGGCGACAGGTAGCCCTTGATGCGCTCGGCGTGTCGGAGGTCACTGTCGATGATGAGGATATTGCCGCCACTCGCCGAGATACTGTCCATCGCCCGCAGAGCATCTTCGATGGCGATCTGCTGGCCGGTAAGGGCGCGGGCGCGGAGCTCGTCGGTCAGGGACTTGAGCCGCACGAGGCTCTTCACGCGCGCCATCAGCTGCGTATCGTCCACGGGTTTGCTCAGGAAGTCGTCGGCGCCGGCATCGAGACCCTGCACCCGGTCCGAGGGTTGGTCGAGGGCGGTAATCATCAGCACCGGCACGTGGTGCGTCTTGGGGCTCGCCTTGAGGCGACGACAGACCTCGAAACCATCCATTTCGGGCATCATCACGTCGAGCAGGACGATATCGATATCCTGGTTCTGACAGATCTCGAGAGCCTGCGGCCCCGAACTTGCGGTCACCACCTCATAGTATTCGGCGGAGAGGCGCGCTTCGAGCAGGCGGACATTGGTTGGAATGTCATCGACGATCAGAACGCGCGCGGTCACTGCATACACCCCAACACACAGGCGCGATCCCAAGCATCGCTGCCAGCGGGTCGCGCTTACAAAATTATTCGGACCAACGGCTGAATACGCGCCGTCCTATGCCCCGCCGGCTCCCGCGCTGATGCGCAGGTCAAGCCGGACCAATGTATTCGGCAATGGTTTCCAGAAAGTGAGATACCGATATGGGCTTGGAAATATAGCCCTCGCACCCGCCCTGGAGGATGCGCTCCTCGTCACCCTTCATGGCAAAGGCGGTGACGGCAACGACGGGAATGTGCGCCAGCTGCTCGTCGTCCTTGAGCCACTTGGTGACCACAAGACCCGAGACCTCCGGCAGCTGGATATCCATCAGGATCAGGTCGGGCATATGGGCTCGCGCCAGGTCCAGCGCTTCCATGCCGTTCCTGGTCTGGATGACCGCGTATCCGCGCGATTCGAGCAGGTCGTTGAAGAGCTTCATGTTGAGCTCGTTGTCTTCGACGATCATCACAGTCTTGGGCATACTACCTCGCTTGGACGCCTGCCCGGCGCCCCGCCCCGATGCCCACCAGCATGCTGATGCGCAGCTTCGCTTTCTCTTGCTTCTGAGCTAGCATTGAAACTTAAACAAAACACCACATGAGGCTGCTTCGTGCCCGTATCCGACCGTGCGCCGGACGTTTCCGCCCTTGCCGACTCTTGCCTGGGCTACCTTGCCGAACACCCCGAGGAACTCCTGGCTTTCATGCAGCACGCCGGTTTGGACCCGCAGTCGCTGCGCAACTCGGTCGGCACGGAGCGCCTGCAGCACGGCCTCATCGACTATTTTGCCGCAAACGAACCGATTCTGCTCGCCCTCTGCGCCAATGCCGGCCTCACCCCGGAAGCCTTCATGCGCGTCTGGCATCGCCTCAACCGAACCGAGTGACATGGCCGACTGGTTCTGTCGCGATTGCCTGAAGACTGGATCGGGAGCCCCCGTGCCGGGTCGCTGCCCGTCCTGCGGCTCTCCGCGCCTGCGCAGCCACGACGAACTGTTTTCGCTCTCCATCGCCCATGTCGATTGCGACGCCTTCTATGCCTCTGTCGAAAAACGCGACGACCCGAGCCTGCGCGACAAGCCACTGATCATCGGTGGCAGGCAGCGGGGCGTGGTGTCCACCTGCTGCTACATCGCGCGGCAGTCAGGCGTCCGCTCCGCCATGCCCATGTTCAAGGCGCGCGAACTCTGCCCCGATGCCGTGATCATCCCGCCCAACATGGCAAAGTACGTCGAGGTCAGCCGGCAGATCAGGGCTCACATGGATGCGCTCACGCCATTGGTGGAGCCCCTCTCGATCGACGAGGCCTTTCTCGACATGACCGGCACCGAGCGCGTCCACAAGGCGCCCCCTGCCCTTTCTCTGGCCCGCTTCGCCCGCATCATCGAAAAGGACCTCGGCGTCACCATCTCGGTTGGTCTCAGCCACAACAAGTTCCTCGCCAAGGTCGCCTCCGATCTCGACAAGCCGCGTGGATTCGCCGTCATCGGCAAGGCGGAGACCCTCAGCTTCCTGGCCCCCAGGCCCATCGGCCTCATCTACGGCGTGGGCAAGGTCTTCTCGGAGACGCTGCGCAAGGACGGTTACCAGACCATCGGCCAGCTGCAGCAGGAAGATCCGGCCCGCCTCATGCGCCTCTATGGCGAATCCGGCGCTCGCCTCGCCCGCCTGGCCCAGGGACAGGACGCCCGCAAGGTGTCCATCGAAGGCGAGATGAAGACCATCTCCTCGGAAACGACCTTCAACACCGATATCGCTTCGCTCGACGAACTCTCGACCCAGCTCCTCAAATGCTCCGAACGTCTGTCCGAGCGCCTCAAGGCAAAGGGCGTCGTCGGCGACACGGTCACTTTGAAGCTCAAGACCGCAGGATTTAAGTTGCGCACGCGGGCCCGACACCTGATGATGCCGACACAGCTTGCCAATGTGCTCTACGAATCCGGCATGGGCCTGTTGCAGCGCGAGATCGACGGCACCGCCTTTCGCCTCATCGGCATTGGCGTATCCGGGCTGGATGTCGCCGACGGCTCGGATCCGGGCGATCTGCTCGAGCCGATGGTCGCCCGCAAGGCGGCAGCCGAACGGGCCATGGACAAGGTTCGAACCCGTTTCGGTCGGACTGCCGTTGTTCGCGGCAAGCTATATTCATCCCGGCCGGAAACGACGCCGGTATCCGAAGAAGAAGCAGACGACCTCGAAGGCAAATCCACATGACCGACCCGATCGAAAAGCTCCGCCAGTACGGTTACGAACTTCCCGCTCCCAAGGCCCCGGTGGCCAGCTACATTCCCGTGTCCCGCACCGGGAACTTGCTCTATGTCTCGGGCCAGATTTCGAGCGATGCCAACGGCGTTGTGCAGGGCCGGCTCGGCGACACCATGAACGTTGTGCAGGGCGGAAACGCTGCCGAACTCTGCGCCGTCAACATCCTGGCTCAGGTCGTGCATATGGCGGGCGTGCCGCTGAGCGAGATCAAGCAGATCGTCAAGCTCACCGTGCTCGTGGCCTCGACGCCCGAATTCACCGAGCAGCACCTGGTCGCCAATGGCGCGTCCAACCTTCTGGTTGGCATCCTGGGTGACAAGGGCAAGCACGCCCGGGCAGCCTTCGGCGTTACGTCCCTGCCCCTCGGCGCGGCCGTCGAAATCGACGCCGTCATCGAAGTCTGAACCCGTGGCCCCGGTTGAAGCCGGGGCCGCCGCTCCCCATATCGGCTGGACCCGAGCAAGCTTTCCCGGTTCGTCTGGAAACGCTTTCGGTTCGGATACGCGACAAAACACCAGTCAGGGATAGCCATCCCGTGCCCGAGCCCAGCTTCACCGCCACCATTCACCCCTCCACCGCGTCGATCCCTCCTGCCGTCTGGAACGGACTCGTGCCCTCGAGCGGTGGTGTGCCGGACAATCCCTTCCTCGACCACGCTTTCTTCCGCGCCCTCGAGGATTCCGGCTGCGCCACCGGCAAGACCGGCTGGCAACCGCAGCACATCCTCCTTGCCGACGCGGCCGGCACACCGGTTGGTCTCCTGCCGCTGTTTCTGAAATCCCATTCCATGGGTGAGTATGTCTTCGACCACGGCTGGGCCAATGCCCTGGAGCGCGCTGGCGGACGCTACTATCCCAAGCTCCAGGGATCGGTGCCCTTCACTCCTGCCACGGCGCCAAAGCTCCTTGTTCCTTCCGATGATCTCGAAACGCGGGCAGCGCTGCTACAGACAGCTCAACAACTGGCGGGCCGGCTCGAAGCGTCGTCGGTGCACCTGACCTTCGTGCCCGAAAGCGAAGCCGACCTTGCCGGCTCGCTCGATTGGCTGCGACGCGTCGATACGCAGTTCCACTGGCACAACCAGGGCTATGCAAGCTTCGAGGACTTCCTCGAAACCCTATCCTCGCGGAAACGCAAGACGATCCGCCGCGAGCGCCGCGACGCCCTTGCCGACGGCATCACCGTTAAATGGCTGACGGGCGCCGAAATCGAGGAGCGGCATTGGGATGCCTTCTTCGACTTTTACGAGGACACCGGGGCCCGAAAATGGGGTCGTCCCTACCTCAACCGCACCTTCTTTTCGCTCCTCGGACAGTATATGGCCGATCGCGTCGTTCTGATGCTCGCCTACGACGGCCCGACACCGATTGCTGGCGCCATCAATTTCCGCGGCAGGGATCGGCTCTACGGTCGCAATTGGGGCGCTATCCGCGATGTGCCATTCCTCCATTTCGAGGTCTGCTACTACCAGGCGATTGACTATGCCATCGCCTACAAGCTCGCCGTCGTCGAAGCAGGTGCGCAGGGCGAGCACAAGCTCGCCCGCGGCTACGAGCCGGTTCTCACCCACTCGGTCCACTGGATCGCCCATCCGGGCCTCCGCCGCGCCGTGGCCGACTACCTCGAGGATGAGCGTCCGGCCATCGAACAGCAGCAGGAAATGCTCGAAACTTTTACCCCCTTCCGCAAGGGCGAGCGCCAGGATCGGTAGCCTCGGTCATCTTTCCCATCAGTGGTGAAGATGGGGTCGCCAAGCCGCAAGGCCATAACTGAGCAGCGAGGGGATGCCTCAATCTGCCCCTCCCGCTCCTACAGGGGGAGGCCGGGTGGGGGTGTCCGTCTCCGACACTGATCTCTCTGCGCGAACCAGCCGTCACCCTTTGGGCCCTGCCGCAGGCAATTCCACCCAGCGGAGCGAAATGAGAGGAGAGGCCCATTCCCGCGATACTCGAATGGCGCCGCACTTGACCCGAGGCCACTTCGCTTGCGATGGCTTGAGCGAACTATAGCACACTCGTCGCGCCCGAGGGTGACGATCTGGGGATTTGACAGGCCTCCAGAACACCCTATTGGCCACGCAGCGGAACGATCATCATGACCTACGACTCCACCAACATCTTCGCCAAGATCCTCAAGGGCGAACTGCCGTGCCACAAGGTCTACGAAGACGATATCGCCCTGGTCATGATGGACATCTTCCCTCAATCGAAGGGCCACACGCTTATCATCCCCAAGGCCGCGTCGCGTAACCTTCTGGATGCCGATCCCGCCGCCCTGTCGGCCGTCATGCCCCTGCTGCAACGCGTCGCTGGTGCCGTGAAATCCGCCACCAACGCCGATGGCATCCGCCTTGCCCAGTTCAACGAGGCGCCTGCGGGGCAAACCGTCTTTCATCTGCATTTCCATCTTATCCCGGCCTATGAGGACGTCCCCTTGGGCGCACACGCGTCCGGTCGGGCGGACGACGCCGAACTCGCGACGATCGCCAAGGCGATCGCGGCGCACCTCTGATCCCATGACGCCGACCCGGCACCTGCTTTTCGGAATGCTGCTCACCGCGGCGGCAGGCTTTCTCGATTCGATCGGCTTTATCGAACTGGGTGGCTATTATGTCTCGTTCATGAGCGGCAACACGACCCAGGGCGGTACGGCTTTGGTGGAAGGACACGTCTCCGTCGTCCTTCTTTCTTTGGCTTTGGTAGCCCTCTTCTTCGTGGGCGCCCTGGTCGCCAATCTACTAGCTCTGGTCGACTTGCGCTGGGGACAGGTCTATGCCAGTGCGGCCGTGATGCTGGGCGTGGCCACAACGCTTGTTCTCACGCTGGCGGGACTGCCTCCATCCCAGACGATGCTGGTTCTGGCGGCCACCGCCGGCGCTCAGAATGCCGTTCTCGCGGCCAAGGGAAGCGTTCGCCTCGGCGCCACCTTTGTCACCGGTACGCTTTACACCGCAGCGCAGGACCTTGCCTTTGCGTTGCGCGGCCGCGCGCCGTTCGGGCGTTGGCTCCAGCATATGCTGATATGGCTCAGCCTGCTGGCTGGCGCCGCTTTCGGCGCGCTTGCCTATGGCACATTGGACATCTTCGCCCTTGTGATGCCGTTGGTAGTCTATGGGGCCTTCACTATTGGCCATGTCGTCGCCGCCCCGCGCCCCTGATCACCGCCTTTTCTATTCCGTACAAAGCGGTAGTGTCCTCCCATTGGGAGGGAACCGCTATGTCCAGAATTCTTGTCCATGTCACTGTGGGGCCATCTGACCCCACCAAGGCCGCTCTGGCCTTCTTGATCGCTCGCACGGTGGTGACAGAGGGGCATCAGCTGGCGCTGTTCGTTGCGGGCGATGGCGTTCACCTGCTGACGGCGGAGGTCGCAGCCAAAACCGAAGGGTTGGGCACCGGCAAGCTGATGGAGCATCTCGATGCGCTCAATGCTGCCGATGGCGCGGAGATCTATTTTTCGGGCATGTCCGCCAAGGCGCGAAATATCACCGCCGATCAGATCGTCCTCAAGGGTGCGCAACCCGCCATGCCGCCGAAGCTGGTGCAGTTGACCGCCGATTGCGACAGGGTCCTCTGCTACTAGGCGTCTCTGGTGGTCGTCGCCGAACCGCAACAGACGAAAAGGCCCGGATCGCTCCGGGCCTTTCTCTTAGCTCTTGTCCACGGAAGCCTTGGGCTTCTTCGGCTTCGGGAGCGCCTTGGGCTTTGCTGGCCGCGGCGGCACCGCCACCAGTTCCAGCTTGGCTTCCGAGCCCTCGCCGACGACCGCAACGGTTACCGAGCCACCATTGACCAGTTCGCCGAACAGCACCTGGTCCGCCAGTGGCTTCTTGACGTGCTCCTGGATCACCCGGCCAAGCGGCCGCGCACCCATGCGTTCGTCATAGCCGTGCTCGGCAAGCCAGTCTGCTGCCTCCGGCGTCAGGTTGATCGTGACGCCGCGTTCGGCCAGCTGGCCCTCGAGCTGCAGCACGAATTTCTCGACGACGCGACGCACGACTTCGCGCGGCAGCGGCGCGAACGAGATGATCGCATCGAGCCGGTTGCGGAACTCTGGCGAGAACGTGCGGTTGATCGCCTCCTCGTCATCGCCCTTTTCGCGCTTGCGACCGAAGCCGATCGGCGAGCGAGCGAGTTCGGAAGCACCGACATTCGACGTCATGATCAGGATGACATTGCGGAAGTCCACCGCCTTGCCGTTGTGATCTGTCAGCTTGCCGTGGTCCATCACCTGCAACAGAACGTTGTAGAGATCGGGATGCGCCTTCTCGATTTCGTCGAGCAGCACGACGCAGTGCGGATGCTGGTCGACGCCATCGGTCAGCAAGCCACCCTGGTCGAAGCCGACATAACCCGGAGGGGCACCAATGAGACGGCTGATCGTGTGCCGCTCCATGTATTCCGACATGTCGAACCGCAGCAGCTCCACGCCGAGTGTGTCGGCGAGTTGCTTGGCCACTTCGGTCTTGCCCACGCCGGTCGGACCGGTGAAGAGATAGGAGCCGATCGGCTTTTCCGGTTCACGCAGGCCCGCGCGCGCCAACTTGATCGCCGAAGACAGCGCCGTAATGGCATCGTCCTGGCCGAACACCACGGTCCTGAGACTGGTTTCGAGGCCCGACAGCAGTTCCGCATCGGACTTCGACACTGACTTGGGTGGAATGCGGGCAATAGACGCGATCGTCGTCTCGATATCCTCGACGTCGATCACCGTCTTGCGCTCGCCTTCCGGCAGCAGCTTCTGGCTGGCGCCGGTCTCGTCGATCACGTCGATCGCCTTGTCGGGCAGCTTGCGGTCGGTGATGTACCGGGCGCTGAGCTCCACCGCCGCCTTGAGGGCGTCGTCGGTATAGGTCACCTTGTGGAACTCTTCGAAATACGGCTTCAGCCCCTTCACGATCTCGATGGCATCGGGAACGGTCGGTTCGTTGACGTCGATCTTCTGGAAGCGACGGACCAGAGCCCGATCCTTCTCGAAGAACTGCCTATATTCCTTGTAGGTGGTCGAACCGATGCAGCGGATCGCGCCGGAAGCCAGAGCAGGCTTCAGCAGGTTCGAGGCATCGAGCGCACCGCCCGAAGTAGCGCCGGCGCCGATCATGGTGTGGATCTCGTCGATGAAGAGCACTGCATTGGGCATCTTCTCGAGTTCCTTCATCACTGCCTTGAGACGCTCTTCGAAGTCGCCGCGATAGCGTGTGCCGGCCAGCAATGCGCCCATGTCGAGTGCATAGATGACAGCCTCCTGCAGAACCTCGGGCACGTCGCCCTCGATGATCTTGCGCGCCAGGCCTTCGGCGATGGCCGTCTTGCCCACGCCGGCATCACCCACATAGAGCGGATTGTTCTTGGAGCGGCGGCAGAGCACCTGAATGGTGCGGCGCAACTCCGCATCGCGGCCGATCAGGGGGTCGATCTTGCCTTGGCGGGCCTTCTCGTTGAGGTTGACGCAGAAGTCGGCCAGGGCCGAGCTCTTCTTGGCCTCCGGTCCGCCCTCGGCATGGCCTTCGCCATCCTCGGCGCCGCGCACCTTGCGCTCCTCGCTCGGGCCCGACTTGGTGATGCCGTGCGAAATGAAATTGACCGCGTCCAGCCGGCTCATGTCTTGCTGTTCGAGGAAATAGGCGGCATGGCTTTCGCGCTCGGCGAAAATGGCGACGAGCACGTTGGCGCCGGTAACCTCTTCCCGACCGGACGACTGCACATGGATGACCGCGCGCTGGATCACGCGCTGGAATGCGGCAGTTGGGCGCGCATCCTGGCCATTCTGGACCACGAGGCTGTCCAGTTCTTCATTGATGAAATCTTCGAGGTCGCTCTTGAGGGCGTCGATGTCGACGTCGCAGCCTGTCAACACCGCGACGGTGTCGCGGTCGTCGGTCAGGGCCAGAAGCAGGTGCTCGAGGGTGGCAAACTCATGGTTGCGCTCACGGGCCAGGTTCATCGCCTGGTGCAGGGCCTTTTCGAGTCCGCGCGAAAATGAGGGCATATGATGTTCCTACTGTTTTTCCATCACGCATTGCAGCGGATGCTGGTTCTTGCGTGCCGTATCCATGACGCGGGTCACCTTGGTCTCGGCCACCTCGTATGGATATACGCCGCACTCACCCACCCCCTTTTGGTGAACGTGCAGCATGATCTGCATGGCGTCTTCGCGTGACTTGTTGAAGACGTCCTGCAGGACCAGGACGACGAATTCCATCGGCGTGTAGTCGTCGTTCAGGAGCAGCACCCGGTAAAGGTTCGGGCGCTTGGTTTTGGGACGCGTCTTGGTCACCGTCCCGGTTTCGAAATCCGTATCGTTCCCGCCTGGGCGACGGCCATCGTCGTCCTTGGGGCCGGCAACGATGCTCGGCGGCACCGTCGGCGGGCTCTCGGATGTCGGCATGGCATTGGGCAGAAGGGGAGTAGAGGTCATTGTGGTCGCACTGTCGCGGGGAGGAAACGAAGCAGTTGGTTGGACCCATTATGTAGGCAAAAACCACGCGGTGTTAAGGGCAATCCAATCCCGAAAGTGTGAGTGCAGCCAAGGGTGCGCCAACGTTAGCAATTTCACAGCATTGTCATGGTCATGCGTGACATCCTGTGGCCCGGACGCCGCTTTCTGACGAAATTTCGTTGCATTTTACGGATTCGTAACGGGGCGAAGCTAACTTCTTGAGAGGCTGGATTTTGTGGTTTGGGGACAACCGGATCCTGCTGCGTCGAACAGGTTGAGTACGGGCAGAAAGCCCGATTAAGTAATTGGAGTACCGGGTGATTTCCCTGGCAAAGACCCCCTGGCGCACCGCATTTTTCCGCGCCGCCGCTGCTGTCCTTGTGGCCCTCACCGTCAGCCTCTCGGCTGCGACCCATGCGCAGGCCATCGAGAACCTCCGCAAATATGCCGGCATCGTCGTCGATGCCAAGACCGGCAGCGTCCTCTACGAAGATCAAGCAGATTCAAGGCGTTACCCGGCGTCCGTCGCCAAGGTGATGACGCTTTACGTCCTCTTTCAGGAACTGCAGGCTGGCAATCTCAGCCTGTCTTCCAAAATGACGGTGTCGCGGCACGCCGCCTCGGCCGTCCCCACCAAGCTCGGCCTGCGCGCTGGCTCGACCATTTCGGTAGAAGACGCCATCAAGTCGCTGGTTACCCTTTCGGCCAACGACATGGCCCGCGTTATTGCCGAGCATATTTCCGGTTCGGAATCCAAATTCGCCGAGCGCATGACTGCCACGGCCCGAGCCATGGGCATGCGCAACACCACCTACCGCAACGCGTCGGGTCTTCCGGATGGCGGCCAGGTAACGACCGTGCGCGATCAGGCAATCCTGGGCATCGCCGTATACCAGCATTTCCCGCAGTACTATTCCTTCTTCCAGACCACGTCCTTCCGCTATAACGGCAAGACCTACGGCAACCACAACCGCGTTCTGGGCTATATGGGCGCCGTTGACGGCATCAAAACCGGCTACATCAACGCCGCCGGTTCGAACCTCCTCACCGCCGCCCGCAAAGATAACCGCCACATCGTCATCGTGGCCTTCGGCTTCAACTCCGCGGCTTCGCGCGACGAGAAGGTGCGCCAGCTCGTGGCCAACTACCTCGATAAGGGTCGTCGCGGCGACTACTTGCAGACCGCCATGGTTCCGGTGCCGGGGCGCCAGGGTAACACCCAGTTTGCGCTGGCCCAGCCGCGCAAGCCCACTTTCGTCATGCCCACGCCCATGCCCGACTTCCGCCTTGCGGCGCTCGTCGCTGGTAACGGAGCCCAGCCGCAGCCCCAGGTCGCCGTCGCCTCGGCGGCTCCAGTCGCCCTGCCGACACCGGCCCCGGCTGATCTTGGCCTGTCGCCTGCTGTCCAGGCCGCCAATGTCCTGGCAGCACCGACCCAGGCAGCACCAAACTATAGCCAGGATGTCATAGGCGCTTGGCTCAGCGAAACCTACAATCTCGGCGCACCTCCGGCAGCACTCGGCCAGACGGCACCGTCCACGCCACTGCTCCCGCCGGGCAGCGTCAATGGCGGCACCAGTGATGCTGCCGACCAGCCAGTCGACCTGATGCATTCCGGTTCGGTTGCCGATGCCGCTTCCATCGGTGGTTGGATCGTCCAGATCGGCGCCGGCCCGTCCGAAGACAGTGCGCGCGCTATGCTGTCCGACGCGGCCGGCAAGGTCGGCTCGCTCGGAGACTTCCGCTCCTATGTCGAACCCTTCGAGAAGAACGGTCAGAAGTTCTTCCGTGCTCGGTTCGTCGGCTTTGGCGACCGCGATGCGGCGACCAACATGTGCAATCACCTCAAGGCCCAGGACATGGCGTGCCTGGCGATGCAGGGCTGATACGACACCGTGGAGCGGCGGGTAAACCGCCGTCCACACGGGTCCAGCGGGCCCGAAGCAGGTAAGCGGCGCGTATTGCCGCTCCTTGGAATGCAATTGGTGCTTGTGTTTGGAGTAGCCCAATGAGTGAGCGCAACGCTCTTATCGAACTGGCCAATTTCGTCGGCCGTTCGCCTCTTGCCTCGCCGGATATGCGCGTGCGCAACAAAGCGCTGTCTGGCATGACCGATCGGATTCTGCCGCGTCAGAAGCGCTCGGTGGGCGATCTGCTAGCGGTGGTAATGGCCCTCTCGGCCCGCACCCGGCGCATGGCGCAGGACCCCGCCCATGTGGAAGTCGATGTCTTTGCGCCAGGTGGAAAGCGGGCGTTGAGAATGACCTTCGGTCGTGAATAATGAAAATGCCCGGTAGCGATACCGGGCATTTTCTTTGGAGCTAGACGAGCGCCACGATTGTCTTGCGCTTCCACACGAACTGATACCAGGCAGCCTGCAATATCAGCATCATCGTGAAACTCGCCGCATAGGCGACCCAGATCCCCGTCAGCCCCAGGCTCGTCTGGCTGAGCCAGATGGCGCCGGGAAGCTCGATCAGGAGGATGCAGGCAAGCGACAGCAGCATCGGCGCGTAGACCGTACCGCTAGCGCGCATGATGCCCGAGAACACGACGCTCCAGCCGAAGCACAGGATGCTCCACAGCACTACGTGCAAAAGCGTCTCCGTCAAATCGACAACGGACGGGTCGGTGATGAACAATGCCACCACGTGCTGGCTGAAAAGATAGGCGAGCACGATCAATCCACCGGTGATGATGAGGTTCAGCACGAGGGCAGTCTTGGTGATTTCGCCCAGCTGGTCGTTACGGCGGGCACCGATCGCCTGCGCCGCGAAGATCGATGCGGCGATGCCGATCGACATGGCCGGAAACTGCACATAGCTCATAACCTGCCCCAGCGCGCCGTAGGCCGCAGTCGCGTCGGATCCAAACCGATTGACAAGTCCGACCACCACGATGCCGGCGATGGACGAAATGACCATCTGCAACCCCGCGGGGATGCCAAGCTTCAGGATGAGGCCCAGAAGCTTGAAGTCGGGGCGCAACACCGCGCCGAGCAGCACGCCGTCGGGTGCCAGCGGCATGTTGCGCGCCCGCATGTAGACGAAGAGAAAAATAAGGACCGTGGCAAATCCGGCGATCATTGCCCAAGCTGCCGCGTCGACACCGAGCTGCGGCAAACCGAACCATCCCTGGATCAGCGCCGGCGTGACCAGCAGGCTCACCACCATAGACATGATCAAGGAAAACAGCGGCGTGATCGTGTCCCCGACCCCGCGAAGCACCGACGTGACAACGAGAAACAGGAAGAACCCGGGCATTCCGATCAACACGATTCGCGCGTAGCCCACGGCAAGGTGGCGAATGTTCTCTGGCGCTCCCAGAACGGTCATGATCTGCTCGGTGAAGAGCCCGCCACCAATCGCCACGACAAGTCCAAGGACAAAAGCCGTCGCCAATGTCGTGCCGGTGACCTGCTTGACCTTGTCGATGTTTTTTGCGCCCCAGGCCTGGCCGATCAGAATAGTGGAGCCGGCCGAGAGCCCGATGATGAAACTCATCAGGAAGAACAGGATCGGGAAAAATGTGGCCGTCGCGGCGAGGGCTTCCACGCCGATCATCTGACCGACATAGATCGAGTTGATCGTTCCCGACAGTGCCTGGAGGATGTTGGACGCCATCAGCGGAACGAGGAAGAGGGCAAACCGCTGCCATAGCGGCCGGGTGGAATGGGGGTTCATGCGAACGCTCCGGGAACTGCATCAATGGGCTCGTCACGGCTCTGGCCCAGGACCGGAAGATCACGTTTCGCGATGCGGCCGGAGGGACCAATTCACACTGCAGAAAATTGCAATGCCGGCTGGACGGGCGCGGGAGGCTGGGCAATGACGGCGGCCTGTCTACGCCCGCTCTGTGCGGGCGTCAATCTGGCCGCGTGGTTGGCTGAGCCGACTTTTATTCGGGCCTCAATAAGGTCCGACGTCACTCTGCTTGTCTGCTTGTGAGAGAATGGTGCCCCCCGCCGGACTCGAACCGGCACGCCTCGCAGCGGAGGATTTTGAGTCCTCTGCGTCTACCATTCCGCCAGAGGGGCACGAGACGGTTCCTAGCCGAGAAGTCGCCCTCGCGCAACAGCTTGCGCGCCTGATCGCATGCCAGAGTTCACA
Organism: Devosia lucknowensis; assembly: GCF_900177655.1. NCBI lineage: Bacteria > Pseudomonadati > Pseudomonadota > Alphaproteobacteria > Hyphomicrobiales > Devosiaceae > Devosia > Devosia lucknowensis. The sequence continues at coordinate 1,166,797 of NZ_FXWK01000001.1, forward strand.
ACGCTTTCCGCCATCTTGAGCCCGCTTCTACAGCAGGCTTCCACTACCCGAGTTGTCTTCTGCGGGGGCCGACTGTGCGGGACTGAATCGACTGGTGCCCGGGCGGTTCGAGAAGAAGCTTCCACCGCCCGATTGGGTGCTGAACATCCCACCGCCGTACTGCTGCTGCATCATCTGCTCGCGCTGCATGGCGTCGAACGCCTGCACATCGAGCCCAATGACTGAGGTCATGAGATTGGGGCCGGTACCGGGCTTGAATGCCTCGGCAATGGCGGCTTCGCCTTCGAAGGCCTGCACACCCGTCGACGGGTTGATCCAGGCCGTCTGCATGCCTGTCGGCACGTTGAACGGGGTCGCCGGCTTGCCCTGCAAGGCATTGGCCATGAAACTGGTGAAGATCGGCACGGCCATGTCGCCACCGGTGGAGGCTGAACCCATCGAGCGCGGCTGGTCGTAGCCGACATAAATGCCGACCGCGAGTTCGGGCGTAAAGCCGACGAACCAGGCGTCTTTGTAGTCGTTGGTCGTGCCGGTCTTGCCAGCAACAGGCCGATTGAGCGCCTTGGCCTTGGTCCCGGTCCCGCGCTGCACCACGCCCTCCATCATCGAGGTGATCTGGTAGGCCGTCATCGGATCGAGCACCTGCGGACGGTTGTCGAGAATGCGCGGCTCCCCTTGCCCATGCCAGTCGGCGGCCTCGCACCCCTCGCAGACGCGTTGATCATGACGATAGACGGTCGAGCCGTAACGGTCCTGGATGCGGTCGATCAGCGTCGGCACGATCTTGCGCCCACCGTTGGCAATCGTCGCATATGCCGCCGTCATGCGCATGGCGGTGGTCTCGCCCGCACCAAGCGCCATGGCAAGGACCGGCTGCATGTTGTCGTAGATGCCGAAAAGCTGTGCGTAGTCCGCGATGAGCGGCATGCCGATATCACGCGCCAGTCGCACGGTCATCACGTTCCGGCTGCGCTCGATGCCACGACGCAGGGTCTGCGGGCCATAGAATTCCTGGGAGTAGTTCTCCGGGCGCCAGACCGAGCCGTCGCCCATGCGCACTTCCACCGGCGCATCCAGCACGACGGAAGCAGGCGTATAGCCATTATCGAGCGCCGCTGCATAAACGATCGGCTTGAACGAGGAGCCCGGTTGCCGCAGCGCCTGCGTCGCCCGGTTGAATTCGCTCTCGGCGAACGAGAAGCCACCGACCATGGCCAGTACGCGACCGGTACGCGGATCCATGGCGACCAGTGCACCCTCGATCTCCGGCACCTGTTCAAGCGTGTAGACAGCATCCTGGCCCGCCACCGGCGCCACATAGACGACGTCGCCGACCTTGAGCAGACTTTGCACAGGCTGGGATACCCATTTGATCTCGGGACCGGACAAAGTTCCCTCGATCCGGGTAGCCGATACTGCGCCGTCGACGTCCTCCTCCGGGCGCAGACCGATACGGGCCTGGTTGTTTCCAACCTCGAGCACAACCGCCAGCTGCCATTCAGGAACGTCGCTGAGCGGCTTGATGGCTGAGACCGCCTGGCCCCAGTCGTCACCCACTTCGATACTCGCCACCGGCCCGCGGAAACCGCGGCGATGATCGAAGTCGATAAGACCATCCATCAGCGCCCGTCGCGCATACTCCTGAAGTCGTGGCTCCAGCGTGGTCCGCACAGAAAGCCCGCCACCATAGAGCTGGTCTTCGCCATACAGCTTGGCAAGCTCGCGGCGGACTTCCTCGGTAAAGTATTCGGCAGAGTAGAGCTGGCTCCCTGCAGCCCGCGGAATCACGTTGAGCGGCTCTTCTTTGGCGGCAGCCGCCGCTTCATAGGTCACGTAGCCGTTCTCGACCATCCGATCGATGACCCAGTTACGCCGCTCGATAGCGGCCTGGGCACGGCGGAACGGATGGTAATTGTTGGGCCCCTTCGGCAACGCCGCGATATAGGCCGCCTCCGGCAATGTCAGCTGATAAAGCGCCTTGTCGAAATAATTGAGCGCGGCAGCCGCCACGCCATAGGAATTGAGACCGAGGAAGATCTCGTTGAGATAAAGCTCGAGGATTTTGTTCTTCGAGAACGTGGACTCGATTCTGAGCGCCAGGACGGCTTCCTGGATCTTGCGGTCCCAGGTCTGCTCCGAAGTCAGCAGGAAATTCTTGGCTACCTGCTGGGTGATGGATGAACCGCCGCCCTGGATGGAGTTGTTACCATCGAGGCGCGCTACGACATTGTCGCGCATCGCGCGGACCACGCCGTCGATGGCGATGCCGCTATGGCTGTAGAAATCCTTGTCCTCGGCCGACAGGAACGCCTCGATCACGAGAGGCGGAACAGTCTCGATGGGCTGAAACAGTCGCCGCTCACGCGCATATTCCGCCAGCAAGGTGCCATCCGCAGCATGGACGCGGGTCGTCACCGGCGGCTGGTAGTCCTTGAGCACCGTGTAGTCGGGGAGCTGCGCCGTGACAGTTGCCAGATACACTGCCGCCGCTGCGACCCCGCCAAGCGCGAGGAACATGCCAAATCCGAACAGCCAGCCCAGTAGACGAAACATCGAGTCAGGTTCTCCTGGCCGCAATCGCGACCACAGGTCGAATATAGCAGAGCCGCATTGGAATGGTGATCACGAGCGCTCGTGTCACAATTCGTCCTCGAGGCTGTCGAAATAGGTCGAAATCCCGCGCGCGATTGCTTCGGCCGTCCGGTCCCGCCAGTCCGACTGCATCAGGTTGGCGATGTCGCTGGCATTGGAGAGAAATCCCAGCTCCACAAGGACCGATGGAACATCGGGTGCCTGCAGCACGAAGAAATCCGCTTGCCGTACCGGGAAGCGCCGCAACGCGACGCTCGGCTCGAGTTGGTGGACGATCGACTGTGCAGCCATGAAGGACTGCACCCGCATCTCCCGGCGCATCAGGTCGAGGAGAATGTCGACCACTTCCGGCGCCATGGTCTGTGGCATGGCGAAGCCGGCAATGACGTCGGTGGCGTTCTCATTGTCCGCCAGCACTTTGTCGAGCACATCCGTGGCGTTCTCGTCGCGCGTATAGATCGAAGCGCCGCGAATCTCGGGTTGCTGGAAGCTGTCGGCGTGGATCGAGATGAAAAGGTTGGCCTTGTTCACCCGGGCAAGCTCCACGCGCTCTTCGAGCCTGAGGTATGTGTCGTCCTGCCGGGTCAGCGCCACATCGAAACGGCCTGATTCCACCAGCAACTCCTGGAGGCGAAGCGAGAAGGCCAGGACAATGTCCTTTTCCTTAATGCCCTCCGGCGTCTCTGCGCCGCTGTCGATGCCACCGTGTCCGGGGTCGATCACCACCAGCGGTTTGCTGTCGATCGGCAATTCAGATCCACCTGCCGGGGTCGACACGGCCGCAACAGACGTTCCGGACCCCAGCCTGTCCTTTTCAACGTTGGCAGTAAATTCCTCGGCCGTTGCCGGAATGATGTCGACGACCAGTCGCGCCGGCTGGCCTTCGAAGGCGTCCAGAACATAAGCCTGCTGCACCTGCGCCGGGGCGGTCAGCGTCAGCGTTGTGCGCACGCGGTCTGCCGATGCCTGCTCGACTGCATAGGCCGAAACCAGTCCCTCCTCGGCGACCTCGCCCTGAGGCTCCGGCACCGAAAAGGTCCCTGCCCTCACATCGATCGCAAGTCGTTGCGGATCGTCGAGCGATACGAACGAGAAGGCCGTCCGCTCCGCCAGGTCGACGACCAATCGCGCCCGGTCGGCGCCGACGGTGACGCGGGCATCGATGACGTTCGGCAATGGCGGCAGCGGCGCAGCATCCTGCGCCTGAGCCGGCAAATGAAGCCCCACGATGGCCATCACGGCGCAGGCGAAGCGTATCAGAAACTGTGTGGTCAAGAGGTCGACCGGCTCCCAAAAGTCTGGGCCATGAAATGGCGCCAGCTTGCGGCGATTCCTTGGCAGATGTGGCCTTATGCGATGATTTGCGGCTGTGGCCAAGGAACGACGCGGCAAAACCCTTGCAGGAGCGTCTGTTTTGACTTTCTTGTTGCCATTCCGGCGCAACTTTTCTACACGCTAAGGATGCAGGTGCGTGTGTTTCGCGGCCGTTTTCGGGGTTTGACTTAGCCCCCTATGGCTCGAAGCGGAAGTTGCGGTTTCAACGCTCTGCAGTGACGAATTTCGGTCCACTCGGACCGGACGGTGCCAGGCAACGCGCCTGACACCCAATAGGAAGAGGTCATATGGCCCGCTGGCGAACAGAGCGCGACGCGATCGAATATTCCGATTGCCGCTTTGCTTCGGCCTCAAAGCAGGCTTTGACCGACACATCTCTGGCGCAGAACGTGAGAGGTTCGCGCCGCCCAACATCAAACCTATTCGCCCCGCAATGCGCCACGACCAGGATGCCGGCCTTCCGGCGTCCCCTTGTCGGCGCGCGGGTGCGCGGAGTTCATTATGGCGACCAAGAGAATGCTGGTGGATGCCATCCACCCGGAAGAAACACGGATTGTCGTTACCTCGGGTAACCGTCTGGAGGAATTCGACTTTGAATCGGCGACCCGCCGCCAGTTGCGGGGCAACATATACCTCGCCAAGGTGACGCGCGTGGAGCCGTCGCTGCAGGCGGCCTTTGTGGAATATGGTGGCAATCGCCACGGTTTCCTCGCCTTTTCGGAAATCCACCCCGACTACTACCAGATCCCTGTTGCCGACCGCGAAGCCCTGCTGCGCGATGAAGAGCACGAGGACGATCATCACGACGACGCTGAGGACACCGTCTCCGTGCCCGAGGGCGTCGTCGAGACCGATGCCGAAGCCGATCCTCAGGAACACGGCGAGGACAGCCATATCGAGCAGGCTCCGGCCAACAGCGAGCCGGTCGAATCGATCGGCGGTGCAGATGCGCTCGAGGAAGTGCCGGAGCGTCGTCGCTCCAGCCAGCAGCGCCGTCACCAGTACAAGATTCAGGAAGTCATCAAGCGCCGCCAGGTGATGCTGGTTCAGGTCGTCAAGGAGGAGCGTGGCAACAAGGGCGCGGCCCTCACCACCTATCTGTCGCTTGCTGGGCGCTACTCGGTTCTGATGCCCAATACCGCCCGTGGCGGCGGCATCTCGCGCAAGATCACCAATGCGGCTGACCGCAAGCGCCTCAAGGAAATCACCGCCGATCTCGAAGTGCCGCAGGGCATGGGCGTGATCCTGCGCACCGCCGGTGCATCGCGCACCAAGGCCGAGGTTAAGCGCGACTTCGAATACCTTATGCGCTTGTGGGAGAGCGTGCGCACGCTGACGCTGGAAAGCTCCGCGCCATGCCTCGTTTATGAAGAAGGCTCGCTGATCAAGCGCACGATCCGCGATCTCTACAACAAGGACATCGACGAAGTTCTGGTCGCGGGCGACAACGCCTATCGCGAGGCCAAGGACTTCATGAAGATGATCATGCCGTCCCACGCCAAGAATGTGGTGCTCTACAAGGACGAGCAGCCGCTCTTTTCCAAGTACGGCGTCGAAGCCCAGCTCGATTCGATGTTCTCGCCAACGGTTACCCTGCCCTCGGGCGGCTACATCGTTATCAACCCGACCGAAGCGCTCGTCTCCATCGACGTGAACTCGGGCCGCTCCACCAAGGAGCACAATATCGAGGACACCGCGCTTCAGACCAATCTGGAAGCGGCCGAGGAAGTGGCCCGCCAGCTGCGTCTGCGCGACCTTGCAGGCCTGATCGTCATCGACTTCATCGACATGATGGAGAACCGCTCCAACCGGGCCGTCGAGCGCAAGCTCAAGGATTGCCTCAAAGACGATCGCGCCCGCATCCAGGTGGGCCGCATTTCGCACTTCGGGCTCATGGAAATGAGCCGCCAGCGCATCCGCTTCGGCGTGGTCGAAAGCTCGACGCACAAGTGCCCGATCTGTGATGGTACCGGTCTCGTCCGCTCCACCGAATCGCTGGCGCTCATGATCATGCGTCACATCGAAGACCACGTGCTGCGCAAGCAGGGTCAGTCGATCAACGTCCGCGTGCCGGTCGAAGTCGCGCTCTACATTCTCAACTTCAAGCGCGAAACGCTGACGCAGCTCGAGATCCGCAATAATCTGTCGATCACCATCACTGCTGACAGCAAACTGGCTGGCCACGACTTCCACATCGAAAAGGGTGAGACCCGCGTTTCGGCGTATGCCGATCAGCGCGCCGCCGCCCATGTCCGCGTCGACAGCGCTGTCATCGAAGATGTCGTCGAGGAAGAGGACGAGGTCGAAGAAGCCGAGGACGCCGAGGCTCGTTCGAGCGAACAGGGTGAAGGTGAAGGCAACGGCCGCCGTCGCCGCCGTCGCCGTCGTCGCGGTGGCCGCAATGGCGACCAGGTCAATCAGCAGGTCGCCGAGACCTCCGACGATACGGGCGTCGATGCCGAAAGTGATGGCGAAGAGACCGATGGCGGTGACGACAACGGCGTTCGTTCCGCAGACGACGCCGACGGCGAAAACCGCCGTCGCCGCCGTCGTGGCCGTCGTGGTGGCCGCCGGAATAGGCGCGACCAGAACGGCGAAGCGGGCACCGAGACCGCCGAGGCCGCAGTGTCTGCACCGGCCGATGCTGTTGTCGACCATGTCGAGGTGAATGCTGAGCCAGCCGCCGAGCCCGTTCCGGCCGCCGAAGAAGCACCCGCCGAGAAACCCAAGCGCAGCCGCCGCAAGAAGGTGACCGAAACCGAGGAGTCGGCACCGGCTGAAACCACTCCGGTTGAAGCAGTCGCCGCGCCCGCTGAAGAGCCTGCCGCCGAGGAAAAGCCCAAGCGCAAGCCGCGCGCTCGTAAACCCAAGGCAGAAACCGCCGAGGCGGCACAGGCGCCCGCAGTGACCGAGGTCGCACCCGTGGCCGAAACGCCGGCGGAAGAAGAGAAGAAGCCGGCCCGTGCTCGCCGGGTGAAGAAGGAACTGCCCCCCGAAGGCGTCGTGGTGACGTCCAGTGCAGAGGCTGAAACGGCCGTTGCCGGCGCCCCCGATGCGGACGAGACTGCCGGAGATGGTGAGCCGGAAAAGAAAAAGAAGGTCGGTTGGTGGCAGCGCCGCCTCGGCCTTGGCTAGAAGCATCAAGGGCGGCCTACGGGCCGCCCTTTTTTGGCTACCGCAGCTCCGCAGTGCCGCCCTCGGGCCTGACCCGAGGGCCACTCTCAGCCCAAACGAGAGCCGTTGCGAACGTCGAACGCGGCTCTGGCGTCAAGTCCGAGGGCGATTTGAGATAGTCGTGCGGTTGCGGCCTTAGCGTCCCGGAAAATACCGAAACACCACATCGCCCGGGTCCTGGGGCGTTGCGCGATCGTCCCGCATACCGCCCAGCCGGGCTGAAACCGCCATGGACTTGGCATTTTCCGGATCGAAATAACTCACCAGCGTATCCAGTTTCAGCGTTCCGAACGCCCAATCCTTCAACGCTCCACCGGCCTCGGTTGCATAACCTCTGCCCTCGAACCCGTCATAGAGCATCCAGCCCAGCTCCTTTTCAGGAAACATCGGCCCGTGGTTGATGCCCACCTGCCCTATGCAATGACCGGTTTCCCTTGCCTCGATCATAAGTGCGCCGTGGCCGTAGAGCGTCCACATGGCAACATCGCTCGAAAACATGCCCCAGGCCGCCCAGCGCACATGCGGACCACCCATCATCCGAGACCGGTCCGAGGCCATGAATTGGGCATAGGCCGGATAGTCCGCCATGCTCGGAGCCCGCAATACCAGCCGTTCGGTGGTGAGCGTCGGGATGGCGATCATCTAGCCACCGTCCTTCAGGAAACTGCGCATCCGCTCGAGCGCCTCTTCGATTGACCGCTGCGTGCCTGCATAGCTGAACCGCACAAAGCTATTGCCATCGGTCCGGTCGAAATCGACACCCGGCGTTGCTGCCACACCTGCGCGGTCCAGCATGCTCAGGCAGAAGTCCATGGAATCGTTCGAAAACCGTCCAATTCCAGCGTAGGCATAGAACGCTCCGTTGCCGTCGGCAGACATATCGAAGCCCAGCTGCCGCAGACCCTGCCCCAAAATTCGCCGGTTGCGCGCATATCCAGCCTTCTGTTCCTCCGCATAGTGGCGCTCGCCGAGGGCCACGGTGGCCGCGATCTGGCTCAGTGTGGGCGCAGAAATGAAAAGGTTCTGCTGCAGAATCTCGGCTCGCCTGATGAGGGTTTCGGGCAGCACCATCCAGCCAATCCGCCATCCAGTCATGCAATAATACTTCGAGAAGCTGTTGATCACGATCGCGTCGCGCGTCAACTCGAGTGCACTGACCGACGGAGCAGAATAGTCGAGCCCGTGGTAGATTTCGTCAGAAATGAAGGTCACGCCCAAGCGCTGACACGTCGAAATGATGTCGTTCAGCTGGTCCCGGCTTACCGCAGCGCCGGTGGGGTTGGCTGGGCTGGCGAACAACAGTCCGTCGAACGGCTGGCGTGCATGTGCGGCCGCGATCTGCGCACCGGTCAGCACCCAGTTATCCGCAGCCGTCACCGGAATTTCCGCAATCCCGAAGCCCAGGCCGAGCAGCGTGTTCACATAGGCAGGATAGCCCGGCCGGGTAATGGCGATGCGGGCACCGGGCTTGAAGGCCGCATGAAAGGCGAGGATGAAGCCTGCGGAAGAACCCATGGTCGCAAGGACCAGATCAGGATCGACGGAAACGCCATGCTGGTCATCGTAGTACCTTGCAAGCCCCTCTCTGAGTTCGGTAAGCCCCTTGGCATTGGTGTAGCCCTGCGGTTGCGGCAGCGCCTTCGCAACCGCTTCGATCACGCGGGGTGCCGGAGGGGCCCCAGGCTCGCCGATTTCCAGGTGGCAGACCGTACGCCCTTGGGACTCCAGTGCTTTGGCGCGCTTGAGGATGTCCATGGCGAAAAAGGGCATCAGGCCGTCGGCAGAGATGGTCATGCAAACTCCGGTGTTGTCTGGCGGCCTAGCGCGAAGCGGATCAATTCTCAACAACAATTGAACCAATCGCTTTTCGGCTCAACCGAGAGCAGGTGCGCCAGGTGCAGGACGTCTGCTAGACATGGCGCCAGAGACTCGACTGGAGCCGACCATGAACCGCCTTTCCATCGTACTGGCCGCCGTAGCGGGTATCCTTGCCGGTGCACTGGGTTATTCGCTTGTCACGCAACCCAAACCGGAAACCGATGCTGTCGCCGTCCGCGCCATTGTCGAGCAAGTCCTGGACGAACACGCCGTGATGGCGGCCGCGGCTGTCCCGCCTGTCGAAGAAGCACCGGAAACGGCCGCCATCGACCCCGCGATCCTCAACCCCATGATCGAGCAATACCTCATGAGCGACCCGAAGGTCCTTCAGCGCGTGTCGGCCGCCCTCGAGACGGCACTACGGAGCGAGGAAGAGGAACGCACCCGCACGGCCATGGCCTCGTTCCATGATCGCATCTTCAATGCGCCCGACCAGATCGTTCTCGGCAATCCCGACGGCGACGTGACCCTTGTGGAATTCTTCGACTACAACTGCGGCTATTGTCGCGCGGCCCTGCCCGATATGGCCGCACTCCTCGAAGAGGACCCTAACCTCAAGGTCGTGCTGAAAGAATTCCCGATCCTGTCGAACGAATCCATCGATGCGGCGCGTGTAGGCGTCCTGGTGGGCCAGGCCGATGCGGACTATTGGGACTTCCACTCGGCGCTGTTCACCAGCCGTGGGAAGGTCGACAAGGCGGTCGCCCTGTCGGCCGCCGAGACCCTGGGTTTGTCATCTGCCGATCTCGAAGCCAGGATGAATGCCCCCGACGTGGCCGAAACCATTCAGTCCTCTTATGAAATCGCCCAGGCACTGGGGATTACCGGGACCCCGACCTACATCATCGGTAACGAAATCATTCCCGGTGCGATCGGTGCCGACGAGTTGCGGAGCCGGATTGCCAATATGCGAGAATGCGGCAAGAGCCAGTGCAGCTGACGCGCCGGCATTGTTCTGCCTTGTTTGCTTTTTAGTGCATTTCGTGTAACCGCCCTTGCGCCGGTCAAAAGGGCCGGTGCACAAGGCATGGATCATGACCAAACGCGTTCTCGTCCTCAACGGCCCGAACCTAAACCTGCTCGGCACGCGCGAGCCGGGAACCTATGGCTCGGAAACGCTCAAGGATGTGGAAAATCTCTGCAAGACGGCAGCGGGCGAATTGGGGCTTGGCCTCGATTTCCGTCAGTCCAATCATGAGGGCGAACTGGTCACCTGGATCCAGGATGCGCGCAAGACTGCCGACGGCATCCTGATCAACCCCGCCGCCTATTCCCATACTTCGGTGGCCATCCACGACGCGCTCCGCGCCGTCAATCTGCCGGTGGCCGAAGTTCATCTCACCAATATCCACCAGCGTGAAGCGTTCCGGCATCATTCCTATGTGTCCTCTGTCGCCTTCGGCGTCATTTGCGGCTTTGGTTCGCTTGGATATAGACTGGCCCTCGTGGCCTTGGCCGAAAAACTCAAATAACGCTTCGACGCGAGAAGCCGGGAGACCGACAGAATGACCAAGTCATCAGTGGATCAGGACCTGATCCGCGCCATTGCCGAACTGCTCAACAAGGAAAACCTTGCCGAGATCGAAATCGAGCAGGACGATCTGCGAGTACGGGTGACGCGCTCATACCCTACCGAAGCCCCGGTCTACGCGCCGCAGCCCATGCAGTATATGGCGCCGCCCGCAGCGCCCCATGCCCCGGCAACGCCGAGCACGCCAGCTGGTTCGGCGCCAGCCGCCGCAGCATCCAAGTCTGAAGACCTGGCCTCCAATCCTGGCACCCTCACCTCGCCCATGGTCGGCACCGCCTACCGCTCGCCCGAACCTGGCAAACCTGCTTTCGCCGAGGTCGGCACCAAGGTCTCGGAAGGTCAGACCGTCTTGATCATCGAGGCGATGAAGACCATGAACCAGATCCCCGCGCACCGTTCCGGCACCGTCACGCGTATCCTCGTGGACGATGCTCAGCCGGTTGAATATGGCGAGCCGCTCGTCGTCATCGAGTAAGGGAGCGACCATGTTCCAGAAGGTTCTTATCGCCAACCGAGGCGAGATCGCCCTGCGCATCCTGCGCGCCTGCAAGGAAATGGGCATCCAGACCGTTGCGGTGCACTCGACCGCCGACGCCAATGCCATGCATGTGCGCCTGGCCGACGAGAGCGTCTGCATCGGCCCAAACTCGGCACGCGACAGCTATCTCAACATCCCCTCGATCCTGGCTGCCTGTGAGATCACCGGCGCGGACGCGGTGCATCCCGGCTACGGTTTCCTGTCCGAGAATGCGCGCTTCGCCAAGATCCTTGAGGAGCACAAGGTTACCTTCATCGGGCCTTCGGCTCACCATATCGAGATCATGGGTGACAAGATCACCGCCAAGAAGACGGCGGTCGAGCTCGGCATTCCCGTGGTTCCGGGATCGGCGGGCGCCGTCGAGACCGAGGAGGACGCCAAGCGTACCGCCAAGGAAATCGGCTACCCAGTGCTGATCAAGGCCACGGCCGGCGGCGGTGGCAAAGGCATGAAGGTCGCCCGCAGCGAAGCGGATGTCGTTGTCGCCTGGTCGACGGCCCGTTCCGAGGCAAAGGCCAATTTCGGCAACGAAGCCGTCTACATGGAAAAATACCTCGGCAAGCCGCGCCACATCGAAGTGCAGCTGCTTGGCGATGGCCAGGGCAATGCTGTCCACCTCGGCGTGCGTGACTGTTCGCTGCAGCGTCGCCATCAGAAGGTTTGGGAAGAGGCCGGCGGCCCCACCATCACCGCCGAAGAACGCGACCACATCGGTGAAATTTGCGCTGCCGCCATGCGCAAGCTCAAATACTCTGGCGCCGGCACCATCGAGTTCCTCTATGAGAACGGCGAATTCTACTTCATCGAGATGAACACCCGCGTGCAGGTGGAGCATCCGGTCACCGAGCGCATCACGGGCATAGATATCGTCTACGAGCAGATCCGCGTGGCATCTGGCGAAAAACTCTCGATGACGCAGGATCAGGTGCAGTTCTTCGGCCATGCGATCGAAGTGCGAATCAACGCCGAAGATCCGCAGACATTCGCGCCCTCGCCCGGCACGATCACCTTCTACCATCCGGCCGGTGGCGTCGGTATCCGCGTCGATTCGGCAGTCTATCAGGGCTACAAGATCCCGCCCTACTACGACTCGTTGATTGGCAAACTGATCGTCTACGGGCGCACTCGCGAGGAATGCCTCAAGCGCCTGAGCCGCGCCGTGGACGAATTTGTCATCGATGGGGTCAAGACCACCCTGCCGCTCTTCCAGCGCCTTCTCAAGCAGCCGGACATCCTCACAGGCAATTACGACATCCACTGGCTCGAAAATTTCCTGGCCAACAACAAGGCCTGAGCTTGAGGGGCGCGACAGCGCCCCTTATCTTTCCCGCATGGCCCGCCGCACCGACCCCTTCGCCATCGAACTCACACCCGAGCTGGTGCTGCGCGCCTATCGCGCCGGCATGTTTCCCATGGCTGAAGACGCAACGGATCCCGAAATCTTCTGGGTCAGCCCGGATCATCGCGGCATCATGCCCCTCGATGGCTTCCACGCCTCCAAAAGCCTGCGCAAGGCGATGCGCACGTCCGTTTGGGACATTCGCGTCGATACCGATTGGGATGGCATTGTCGAAGGTTGCGCCACGGTCGGCGCCGATCGCGACACCACCTGGATCAACGGCACCATCCGCGCCGTCTATGGTGCTCTGTTCGATCGCGGCATCGCCCACACCGTGGAGGTCTGGGATGGCTCGGAGCTTGTTGGCGGGCTCTACGGGATCGCCATCGGCGGCGCGTTCTTTGGCGAGTCCATGTTCCACCGCCGCACCGACGCCTCCAAGATGGCGATGACCCATCTTGTAGAGCGTCTCAACGCCGGGGGCTTCGAACTGCTCGATACCCAGTTTCTGACAGATCACCTCGCCTCGCTTGGCGGTGTCGAAATCGGGCGAGCCGAATACGAAGACCGCCTTGCTCGCGCCACATCGCGAGACGCCGATTGGCACGCATGGGACCGCCTATGATTAGACCCGAAACGCTCCCCGAAAGTCTTTCGCCGCTGCGCGACCTCGAATGGACCCCGATCACGGTGGGACAGTCCGCGAGCGACGTCTGGCGCATTGCCCTCAGCGACGGCAATTCTGTCTTTCTCAAATCCGAAGCCATTGGCCCGCTTGCCGAACTGCCCGGCGAAATCGAACGGCTCAACTGGCTTACCCGCATGGGCTTCAAGGCGCCTCGCGTGATCGACGCCGAACAATCCGTCGACCGCGTCTGGCTGCTGATGAGCGCCGTGCCGGGCGAAGACCTCACGCACTACACCAGCCAGCCCGAGAACTTTATCCGCGTCTTTTCCCAGGGGCTCAAGCGCATCCACGCGCTCGACACGACCACCTGCCTCTTCGACCACGCCATCGAGGCGCGTCTAGCCGAGGCCGAGACCCGCGTGGCGGCCGGGCTGGTCGACGAGAGCGACTTCGATGCGGACCGCGTTGGCTGGACCGCAGGTCAGGTTCTCGATTGGCTCAAGGGCAATCGGCCCACGCAAGGCCAACTCATCGTCACCCATGGCGATGCCTCGACACCCAATGTCCTGGCGCTCGACGGCCGCTTTTCCGGCATGGTCGACTGCGGCCGAATGGGCCTCGCCGATATGTGGCAGGACCTCGCTTTGGCCTGCCGCAGTATTGAATACAATATCGGCCGCGAGCACATTGCCCCCTTCCTCGCTGCCTATGGAACCGACTGGGACGAGGAAAAATACCGCTATTATTGCGCGCTCGATGAGATGTTTTGAGCCGCGATCAATCGATACGTCGCCATTCCGCCCCGGGGGTCGTCCCGAGGGCGGTCTCGTAAAATCCAGGAGAGGGCGCGCCTCAATCCTTCATCTTGAACGCCAGCGTCGTCACCCACTTTTCCATATCCGGCTCCTCTTCCGGGTCGCTGTCATAAAGCTCCAGCCGGCAGGCAAAGTGATCGCCATCGGCCTTTTCCTCGACATCGAGCTTTTGCCCGCTCTCCTTGACCCAACCGATGAGCATGCCTGTAACGGTCATCAGCTTGTCCGGATGACCGGTCCAGCTCACGCCGATGAATTTGCCGGCGGGCAAGGTGCCGTTCTTCACCTTCCCCTCCTCCGGCCCTAGCTTCTCCACCGCGATCCCCGCCTCGACATCGAGCGTCTCAGCCATATTGATGCGGCGGTAATTGTAGAAAGCCGGGCCGACAGGCTTCAGCCCATGCTTTTCGAGATGCGCGAAGATCAGCGGAAAGCCATCTCTCGCGGGCTTCTGCATCTGCCGCATGGTTACGGTGAACGGCACAAAGATATACGGCTGCGCCTTGCGCTTTTCGATCTCGGGAAGTGTCAGCATTTTGTTTCCTCCAGTTAGTCGACCTGCCCGCCGCCAGTCGTGTTGGCCAGCGTCGCTGTCATGCTCGATGCCAGATCGCTCGCCAGCAGCACCGCAGCGTCTGCGGTCTGGCTGAGCGACGCGATATGGCGAAGCGGCGTATCTTTGGCGAATTCGGCGTGCAGCTCGTCAAAGCTCATGCCGCGCTCTTTTGCGTGGATAGTCCAAACTTCGCGGATACCCGGCGTGTCCGGCGATCCAGGCGAACGCACCCAGCAGCAACGCACCCCCTTGGGTCCACTCTCGACGGCCAGGTGCCGCAGAAAATGCTCCACCGCAGCGCTGGCGACGCCGAAACCGCCCATCTGCCCGAATGCCTGCCGCGCAGCATTTGCGGTGAAGCCGAGAATGACGCCGCCACCATTCTCTCCCATATGCCGGGCATAGGCTGTCCCGACATTGAACCACGACTTCAGCCCGTTCTGCACCGGGCGCATGAAGGTCTCGAAATCGTGGTCGATAAGATCGCGGCCTTGCGAGTCGCCCCAATCCACCGCGCTGAAGGCGATCTTGATTGGGCCGCTATGGCTCACAACCTGATCAAGATGCGCCGCGACGGAATCCGGGTTCAGCGCATCGACTCGCCCAGCGAAAGCGTGTCCACCACGTTCCCTGATGTCGCGGGCCACGCTTTCCAGCGGGTCAATCCGCCGCGCCGCCAGATGCACGATGGCGCCTTCGCGCGCGAATGCCCGGGCCACGGCACTCCCTACTGCGCCGCTCCCCCCGTAAACGACGGCCACTTTGTCCTTGAGCAGCATGTTTCCTCCCCACACTGGTTCGCGCTCTATCACCACGACGGTGGAGAACGAGAAACTTGAACACGGGGGCTGAAAATTTTTAGCGCTGGTCTGGGGGCGGGACGCTGGTGGCCGTTTTGCACTCGATCAGCCACACGTCATAGACGGCGTGATCGACGGCATTGAGGGCTGGGCTATCGGCAAACATCCAGCCGGTGAAGATGCGCTCGTTCGTGCCGTCGAGGCTGAGTTGATCGACCTCGAGGAAGGCCGATGTGCGCTGCAACGTATCGTTGCTGGGCCGCTCGTAGCAGGCCCGCGGGGTTATCTCGAGGGCGCCGAACAGTACGGTCTCGTCGATGTAGACGTCGAAACGTGTGATGCGGCCGGTGATCTTGTCGAGGCCAGCAAACGTCGCCACAGGATTGGCGATCGGTTGAGCCTGCACCGGCAACTGGAGCGTCGAGGTCAAAACGGCCGCTGTCAGGAGCGGCCGTGCCAGATTTGCAAATGGAATGCGCAAGCTCCGCTGCCCTTATTCGGGCGACCAGGCCTGGTAGTCGCCGGTAACGCGCGGGCGTTCGCCCTTGTTGAGCAGGCTCCCATCCGGACGATAGGCAGCGGCCGTCCCGGTGAGGTTCGGCTGGTGCGGCTTCTCCCAGGCGTGCGGCTCGTACTTGGCATTGGCCGGCACTTCGTCCGAGCGATGGTGCATCCAGCCGTGCCAGCCCGGCGGAATGGACGACGCATCGGCATAGCCACCTGCATAGGTCACGTAGCGGCGATTGGCGCGCTTGTCCTGGTAGTAGCGGTTACCGAACTCGTCCGAACCCACATAGGCGCCGAAGCGCTTGACCCAAAGGCGCGTGCCCCAGGTGTTGCCGCTCCACCAGGAGAAGATTTCGGTGAGAAACTGCTTGATACCGGATTTGGCCAATTTTCGATTCCGCATAGATGGCGTCGATTTTGCGGTCGGTTTAGCATGGTGCAGCGGGTGAGCCTAGAGCCTCCGCGCGGAATTGAGCCACACCTCTGGTTCCTTGCGCCGCCCGGTCCACGCAGAGGCGCAAATGCGTTCCAGCAGCCTCAGACCGGAGGCTGGCTGGCCTCGCCTCGGCGCAGCAGGCTCATCATCGCGGTGATCACCCGATCCTTTTGCACGTCGCTCGTGCCTGCGAGCCCCTGAATATGCAGCCCTTGGTCCACCGTTTGCAGCATCTTTCCCAGGCCTGCGAGATTGCTTGCGCCGTCGACCTGGTCTCGCGCGGCAGCACTCACCAGATTGGCGTGATAAAGTGCTTCGATCTCCGCTGCCGCCTCCACCGCGCGATGATAGGCACCATCGGGCACGGTATGGCGTTGCGTGAGCGTATTGAGCATGAAGCAGCCATAATACTCGCTGCCATACTGCAGGTTTCTCAGGTTGGTTTCGATGTTCTCAAGGCCCATGGGTTGCCGGGTCAATGCGGCTCGATACTGCTTGAGCAGGAAGCCCACGAACCGCTCGAGCGCCGCCTCGAATAGCCCTGCCTTGCCGCCAAATTCCTTGTAGAGGCTGAACCGATTGAGACCTGTATGCTGCACGAGAGCGGCCAGATGCGCGCCCTCGTACCCAACGCGCCAGAACAGCTCCATCGCCTTGTCGATAACGTCATCGCGTTCATATCCTCTGGGTCGCGCCATTTCAGATCGATCATTCTGCTATCAATTGACCCTGGCTCGCAGCCGGGTTATTCACTTATCGTTCTGAAATTTTGGAAAAGCAATGCCGCCGCCTGTGCCCACGGAAAGCGATGCCAGAGCGATAGCGGCCGGACGGCTAGGTCCATGACCCTGCGTGGCTTTCTGTGGCGCTACTATGCCTATGTGTTCCTGTTCGACTTCATCCTCGCCTACGCGTTCTACACGGCCTTGTTCGAACTCGAAGGCCTGTCGATAACGGAGATTGGCGTTTTGCTGGCGCTTTGGTCCGCCGCAGCCATTATCCTCGAAATGCCTTCGGGCGCGCTGTCCGACCATTTTGACCGGCGCTGGTTGCTGATGGCAGCGCCGCTGTTCAAGGCGCTGACGTTTCTGCTCTGGATCCTCGCGGCCGGAAACTTCTGGCTCTATACCCTGGGCTTTATGTTCTGGAGCCTCGCCCAGGCCCTCCAGTCCGGATCGCGCGAAGCCCTGCTCTATGAGCGGATGGCTCATGACGGGCGTGAGGCGGAATTCGACAAGGCGCTGGGTCGGGACAATGCAGCCGAGGAGCTGGGTATTGGTTGTGGCACCCTGCTTGGGGGCTTTGTCGCATGGTTGAGTTTCGATTGGGGTCTGTGGTTGTCGGTCCCGCCTCTCCTCATGGCCTCCGCCCTCGCCTTAGGGCTTGAGGACGTCCGTCGGTCGACGCGCTCGGAACAACCCACGGAAACGGTTTCCGGGTATTTCTCCCATTTCGTGGATGCGGCCAATGAGTTCCGCCACCACGCGAATCTGCGCTTTGTCGCAACCTACATCGCAGTGGGCCTTGTGGTGTTTCAGCTCCTTGAGGAGTTTGACCAGCTCTACTATCTGGCCATTTCCCTGCCCATATGGGCCTGGGGTGTTGCCGGCGCGGCGGTCGAATTCCTCTTTGCAGGCGCCAGCCTCTTCGCCCATCGCCTTGACGGTCGGCCTTGGCTCGCCTGGCTTCTGCCGCTGGTCGGCGGTGTCCTGCTGGTTCTGGCATCGGTCGGCGCCTCGCCCTGGTTCGTTCTCCTGCTCTGCGCCGCCTACGTCGTCATGGCGCCGATCAACGTCCTCGCCGAAGCGCGCTTCCAACGCGTCATGGAGGGCCGCAGCCGCGCCACGACGACCTCTGCCCTCGTCATGGCGGAGAATGTCTCGGGCATCGTGCTGACCCTTGCCTTCAGCCTCCTGGCCGAGCGGGTCGGCATCCTGCCCGCCTATGGCTGGGCTGGCCTCGTCATGGCGCCTCTGGCTCTGTGGGTCATCTACGGGCAGCGTCGCGGCCTGAGGGCCACCGACTAGATGTGGTGTCCTCCCCTAACACGATTTCGCTCAAAATTCTGGCCTTGACACCCTGGGTCAGGAGTTGATTCTGCCTCTTAGCGGCATGGATAATGCCCGGTTAACACCCGGCAGATTGGACGGATCTGTGAGTAAATTCGCACCCTTAGAGCCCGAATTTCGCACCCCGTATCGACCGGCTTGGCCACTCCGGCACAGCGTTTAATTCGCGCCGCAATGGCTCTGGTTTCCTTGCCATTTGTCCCCGTAATCCACATATTACCCATACTAGCTCTTGTTTGAGCGCATAGCCGCAACACTAGGTCTTGTGATTTCTGGCGTTGACGCTGCCCCTGAATCGACTAACTCTGATCCACGGTCCGGCGCTCTCTAAAAAGGCTCCGGACAAGTCCCCGACCAAGCGCTGGCATCAGACCTGCGCAGGACCGGGGCACGGGGCAATTCTACAAAGGCCGCCCTCCTGCGGACTTTGCTTGGTGAAGCGTCAATACAGATCTGGATGAGAAGCCGGGGTTTCGGCTGGTGGGCACATTTGTGCCCGACACTTGGGGAATACGAATGCGCATTGAACGCCGGTTTACGACTGCCAACGCGGACCGCTACGGCTCTATCGAGTTCCGCTCGGCAACCAGCGAGATCAAGAACCCCGACGGCTCGGTGGTTTTCAAGCTCGACGACATTGCCGTGCCCGCAACCTGGTCTCAGGTCGCCACCGACATCATCGCGCAGAAATACTTCCGCAAGGCCGGCGTCGCCAAGGTCCTCAAGAAGGTCGAGGAAAACGACGTTCCCTCCTGGCTGTGGCGCTCCGTGCCAGACGAAAAAGCCCTCGCCAAGCTTCCCGAAAATGAGCGCTACGGCTCGGAAATGGATTCGCGCCAGGTCTTTGATCGCCTTGCGGGCACCTGGACCTACTGGGGCTGGAAGGGCGGTTATTTCGACAGCGAGGAAGACGCGCGCACCTTCTTTGACGAACTCGCCTTCATGCTCGCCAGCCAGCGGGTCGCTCCCAATTCCCCGCAGTGGTTCAACACCGGTCTGCATTGGGCCTATGGCATCGATGGCCCCGGCCAGGGCCATTTCTATGTCGACCCCTTCACCCACAAGCTCGTCCAGTCCAAGTCGGCTTACGAGCATCCGCAGCCGCATGCCTGCTTCATCCAGTCGGTGGACGATGACCTCGTAAACGAAAACGGCATCATGGATCTCTGGGTCCGCGAAGCGCGCCTCTTCAAGTATGGCTCCGGCACCGGCACCAACTTCTCCAAGCTGCGCGGCGAAGGCGAAAAGCTCTCCGGCGGCGGCAAGTCCTCGGGCCTGATGAGCTTTTTGAAGATCGGCGACCGCGCTGCCGGCGCCATCAAGTCGGGCGGCACCACCCGCCGCGCCGCCAAGATGGTCGTGATCGACATCGATCACCCCGATATCGAGGCCTACATCAACTGGAAGGTCAAGGAAGAGCAGAAGGTCGCCGCCCTCGTCACCGGCTCCAAGGTGGTCTCGAAACACCTCAAGGCCATCATGAAGGCCGCCGTCAATTGTGAAGGCAATGGCGACGACTGCTTCGACGTGGCCCTGAACCCCGCCCTCAAGCGCGAAGTCCGCGCCGCCAAGAAGGCCCTGGTTCCGGAAAACTACATCTTCCGCGTCATCCAGTTCGCTCGCCAGGGCTACACCGATCTTGAATTCCCCATCTACGACACCGATTGGGACAGCGAAGCCTATCTGACCGTTTCGGGCCAGAACTCCAACAATTCCGTCCGCGTCACCGATGACTTCCTGCGCTCAGTCGAATCCGATGGCGACTGGAACCTGACGGCCCGCAGCAACGGCAAGACCATCAAGACACTCAAGGCCAACGACCTTTGGGAACAGATCGGTTACGCGGCCTGGGCATCGGCCGATCCCGGCATCCAGTACCACACCACCATCAACGAGTGGCACACCAGCCCCGAAGCCGGTCCGATCGTCGCGTCCAATCCGTGCTCGGAATACATGTTCCTCGATGACACGGCTTGCAATCTCTGCTCGGTCAACCTCCTGCCCTATCGCAACGCTGACTCGAGCTTCGACACCGCTGCCTACGAACACACCGTCCGCCTCTGGACCATCGTGCTCGAAATCTCGGTGATGATGGCCCAGTTCCCCAGCCGCGCCATTGCGGAACGCTCGTTCGAATACCGCACGCTGGGCATCGGCTACGCCAATATCGGTGGCTTGCTGATGACCTCGGGCATTCCCTATGACTCCGCCGAAGGCCGCGCCATCGCCGGTGCCATCACCGCCATCATGACCGGCGTCAGCTACGCCACCTCGGCCGAAATGGCCAAGGAGCTCGGCCCGTTCAAGGATTACAAGCGCAACTGCAAGCACATGCTGCGCGTCATCCGCAACCACCGCAATGCCGCCTATGGCAATGCTGATGGCTATGAAGGCCTCTCCATCAACCCGGTTCCGCTCGACCATGCCAACGTCAAGGACGCGGCCCTTTCCGAGCGTGCCCGGATTGCCTGGGACAATGCTTTGGCGCTGGGCGAAGCTCATGGCTACCGTAACGCCCAGGTTTCCGTTATCGCGCCCACCGGCACGATCGGCCTCGTTATGGATTGCGACACGACCGGCATCGAGCCCGACTTCGCCCTCGTGAAGTTCAAGAAGCTCGCCGGCGGCGGCTACTTCAAGATCATCAACCGCGCCGTGCCCCCCGCCCTGCGCACCCTCGGCTATGCCGAAGACCAGATCGCCGAGATCGAGGCCTATGCCGTTGGCCACGGCAACATGAACCAGGCGCCTGGCATCAACCCCTCGACGCTCCGCACCAAGGGTTTTACCGATGAAAAGATCGAGGCGCTCAACGCCGCGATGAAGTCGGCCTTCGACATCAAGTTCGTCTTCAACCAGTGGACGCTTGGCGCCGATTTCCTCAAGACCCTCGGCGTCACCGACGAACAGCTGGGCGATTTCTCCTTCGATCTGCTGAGCCATCTCGGCTTCTCCAGGAAGGACATCGAGGCCGCCAACATCCACGTTTGTGGTGCCATGACGCTTGAAGGCGCGCCCTTCCTTAAGGACGAGCACCTGCCCGTCTTCGATTGTGCCACCCCCTGCGGCAAGATCGGCAAGCGCTACCTCTCGGTCGAGTCGCACATCCTCATGATGGCTGCTGCCCAGCCCTTCATCTCGGGCGCGATTTCCAAGACCATCAACATGCCCAACGACGCCACCGTCGAGGACGCCAAGAACGCCTACATGCTCTCCTGGCGCCTGGCGCTGAAGGCCAACGCGCTCTATCGCGATGGCTCCAAGCTCTCCCAGCCGCTCAATTCCTCCGTGCTGGCCGCTGCCGACGACGAGGACGAGGACGATGCGGTGGAGGCCATCGCCGCCCTGCCCGCCGCCGCGCGCACCGAAGTCATCGTCGAAAAGATCGTCGAGAAGGTGTTCCGCGAACGCGAGAAGATGCCGGATCGCCGCAAGGGCTACACCCAGAAGGCCGTCGTCGGTGGCCACAAGGTCTATGTCCGCACCGGCGAATACGACGATGGTCGCCTGGGCGAAATCTTCATCGACATGCACAAGGAAGGCGCCGCCTTCCGCGCGATGATGAACAACTTCGCCATCGCCATCTCGCTGGGCCTGCAATATGGCGTGCCGCTGGACGAATATGTGGAGGCGTTCACCTTCACCCGCTTCGAACCGGCCGGTATGGTCATGGGCAACGATCGCATCAAGAACGCCACGTCGATCCTCGACTACGTGTTCCGCGAACTGGCCGTTTCCTATCTCGATCGGAACGACCTCGCCCACGTCAATCCGGAAAGCCCGACTTCGCTCAGCAAGGGCGTTGCCGAGGAACAGGGCACGCGCACCGCGCCTGCGCCCGCCCCGGTGCCCGCTGAGCGCTTTGTCTCCCGCGGCATGACCCGCGGCAAGACGGCCAATGCATCCCTGATGCTGGTGCCGACTGCCGAGGCCGCCCGCTACGCCCCGGCCACCGCGACGGCCACATCGACCGTCACTGCCCTGCGCAGCGCCACCGCGCTCAAGATCGACCCGAGCCCGACGGCCCTCAACACCGCCGAACTCGACCCGATCCCCGCCCCGCCGCCGTCAAGGGATGCTGGCCTCCTTCGCGCCGAAGCGCAGATGAAGGGCTATACCGGCGACCAGTGCACGGAGTGCAACAACTTCACCATGGTCCGCAACGGCACCTGCCTGAAGTGCGACACCTGCGGAACGACCACCGGGTGTAGCTGAGCCCTTCTGGATCTCAATCTATCGATGAATTGCCGGGGCGCTCAGGCGCCCCGATCTTTTTGAACTTCGGGAAAGCTGGCTCACGCGTTAGAGCAGTCGCGTTACATGTGACTGCCCACGGGAGCACGGTAGTCCAACCAACGCTTACGCAAGCAGGCGTCTGATCCCTGAACTTATAGGGTCCACCCCGACCTAAATCGGCGCCAGAACCCCAAGCCCAAGCAGCGCCAGAAGACCAAGCCCGACAACGACCCGGTACCAGACGAAGGGCATGTAGCTGCGGGTCGAGATCAGCTTAAGGAAGAAGACGATCACCACGTAGCCGACGAAGAAGGCGACGACCGTGGCGAGGAAGGTCTCGCCCCATCCCACCGGGTTGACTTCGCCCATGCTCTTGAAAAGCTGGTAAAAGCCGGATCCGAAGACGGCGGGGATGGCGAGGAGGAACGAGTAGCGGGCCGCCGCTTCGCGCGTGTAGCCCATCAGCAGGCCTGCGGTGATGGTGCCGCCCGAGCGGGACACGCCGGGGATCAGCGCCATGGCTTGGGCGAGGCCGAACAGCAGCCCGTGGGTCCAGGTCAGTTTTTCCAGTGGGCGCACCTTGGCCCCTACCCGGTCGGCAATCCCGAGGATGATGCCGAAGACGATCAGCGCGGTCGCGGTGATGTAGAGGTTTCTGAGGCCCGTCTCGATCGCGTCCTTGAACAGGAGGCCCAGGATGATAATCGGCAGCGACCCGAGGATGATCAGCCAGCCCATGCGAGCATCCGCCGCCTCGCCATTGGTATTGCGCAGCAGGGTGCGGTTGATCCAGGCCGATGCGATACGCAGGATGTCGTGGCGGAAATAGACGACAACGGCCAGTTCGGTGCCGATCTGGGTGATGGCGGTGAACGCGGCGCCAGGATCGGCCCCGGAGGGCAGGAATTCGCCAAGCACCCGGAGATGGGCACTCGATGAGATGGGCAGGAATTCCGTCAGGCCTTGCACCAGCCCCAGAATTGCGGCGTCGAGCCAGCTTGTCGACATGGAAGCTCCTTCGATCCAGGTGGCGCGACCCTGCCGCCGAGAAGTGCAGGATTCCTTAAGCGCCGCGCTCTTTTCGCGCTAGCGCCCAACCGCGTCGGAAACGGGGCACAATCGAGAAAAGCCGTTTGGAGCGGAGTTGCAGCGAAGCCGCCAGCTTTTGGGTCTGGCCGCTTCGGGTCATCCTTGGGAAATTGCGCTGGCGTCAGGCGAGCCCTGTTCTCTGACGCTTCATCCAGACGAAAACCTCGGACGCGACGAAGAGGATGATACAGCCGATCGTGACGGCAATGACGAGCGGATACTGGTTCGCGAATCCATCAGCAGAGGTGTGCTTGACGACAATGCCGATGAAGGCCCAGATCAGCACGAAGCCATAGGCCATGTCGCGGTTTCGGACCATGGCCAGCGTCCCGATCGCCGCAGCGACCGCGATAATGATGGCCGCCCAGATGTCCGCCGAAATTCCAAAACCGTCCCAGCCAGCGCTGACCAGCAGCACGGTGATATTGGCGACCGTGGCGACGGTCAGCCAGCCGAAATAGACGCAGAATGGCACCGCCACCAGCCACCAGTCCCGGCCGCTCAGCGCGTGCCGGCGGATCGTCAGCACGATCACCGCCAGGAGGATCAGGATCGTGGTGATCAGCAGGGTCGAGAGCAGGATCTGATCGTAGTGCCAGGCGAAAACCCAGGCCGTATTGGCCAGCGAGGAAAGGGCGAAAAGCGTGCCGATCTTGTTGAGGAGCCCGCTGTCGTCACGGCTGCGGCCACGGAACAGTCCCCATTGATAAAGCACATGCAGCGCCAGAAGCAGGTAGATCAGCCCCCAGATCGAAAACGTCAGGCCGGCGGGAGCGAAAAGGTTCTCGTAGGCATCGGAAATCTCGCCGGTCTGGCGCCCGTTGAGCGGCAGCGCGTTGGCCAGGTAATTCACGAAGACCATCAGCAGGTAGGTAACTGTGAGCCCAAGTTTGACGGGCAGATCCGCGGCGCGCATGTGACGTGTTCCTCAGGTAGCGGGCTGATCGGACTGTCAGCCACGATGTCATAACACTACGTCGCCTGTTCGGTTTCGGACCACTTGAGCCGAGCACTAGACGCCGTCGGCTCGGAGCTGCCGCGCTGGCCGCACCGACATGGCCGACCAGGTCGTCAGAACTCCGGTCGCGATCGTCGTCGCGACGGCCCCGATGATGACGACCGCGACCGTCATCATGTTTGGCACGAAGGGGATTTCCATCACGAAGGTCAGGATCGCCCATGTCGCAGTCACACCCAGGCCGGCGCCCATGGCTGCCGCAAGCAGACCGAGCACCCCGTATTCGACCACGAAGGCCACGATCACATTGCGCCGAGTTGCCCCCAGCACTTTCATGACCACGGCATCCGCCTCGCGCTGTCGGCGCCCAACGGCCATGGCGCCCGCCAGCACCAGCACGCCGGACACCACCGCAAGGCTCCCCACCAGAGCCACGGCGTTGGCAAGGCTTGAAAGTATCTCCTCAACCCGCGCGATCGCATACCCGACTGGCAGAAAGCTCAGTGTCGGAAAGGCCTGGGACAGCCGGCCCTCCACGCCCGGAGCGGCACCATCGACCACGTCGATGGCGCCCATCACGGTCTGCGGCGCGCTCTCGACCATGCCGGGCGAAAACAGCAGCCGGAAATTCACGCCGCCCTCGCGCCAGTCGATATCCCGAAAATTGGCAACCGTCACATCGATCGCCCGGCCTGCAACGGCAATGCGCATGCTATCGCCCACGGAGAGCCCTAGCGGCGCGCGCAGCTCGGTGCTCAGAGATACCAGTGGAGGGCCGGAATAGTCGTCGGCCCACCACTCCCCGTCGACAACGCTCGAGCCCTCTGGCAAGGATCGCGCCCAGCTCAGCGCCGTATCGCCTTCGAACATGTCGGCGATGTCGTCGGGCACCGGTCCGAGCTCGGCGACGGCCACGCCCTTAACGCTCTCGATCGTGCCACGCAGCATGGGGATGGTCTCGAGCGCCGCGATACCGGGATCGGCCGCTGCAAACGCCTCTACCAGTGGCACCTGCTCCTTGGGCATATCCAGCAGCACGAAGGCCGGCGCATCCTCGGCCACTGCGCCGTCGATCTGGCTGCGCAGGTTCTGGTCGAGCAATGTGATCATCAGGAGCAGCGCAAGACCGAGCCCGAGCGACAGCACCACCACGGGAGCGACCGATCCCGGCCGGTAGATGGACTTGAAGGCCTGTCGAAGCACCGTATTGGGCATCGGTGGAACCAGCCGCAGCAGCGCCTGCAGCAGCCAGGCGGCGACCCGCAGCAGGCCGAACGCGACCCCCGCGCCTATCGTGTACCACAGGACCAGCCAGGGCGAGCCTGTGGTGTAGACGGCCAGACCGGCTATGCCGAGCAGCGCAGTAGCAAGTGGCAAGGACGTCCGCCAAGCCACGAGATCGCGCCAGTTGAGGGTATTCACACCGCCGTCTGACGCGCGGAACAGGTTGGCGGGCTTGAGCTTCTGTGCAGCGCGAAGCGGTAACAGGGCGAAGGCGAAACCGATCAGCAGGCCAAACCCCGCCGCCGTGACGAGCGAACGCAGATCGAGGCTCGGCGCGAGTTCAATGCCCAGCATGCCCGACAGGACCGGCAAGGCGACAAGGCTTGTCCCTGCGCCAAGGACCAGCCCGAGAAGCACACCCGCAGCGGCCAGCACCATGACCTGCGTCAGAAAGTGCACGAGGACTCGAGCCCCCGTGGCGCCCAGGCTGCGCAGCGTGGCGATAGAGGTGCGCCTTTCGGTGATATAGGCGGAAATCGCGTTGGAGACGCCCACCCCGCCGACCAGCAGCGACGACAAGCCCACCAGCGTCAGGAACCGCGCGAAAAGATCGAAGAACCGCGCGAGATTCGCCGCCGCGTCCTCGGGCTGCCGCAGG
The DNA here is from genome assembly GCF_900177655.1 of Devosia lucknowensis. NCBI lineage: Bacteria > Pseudomonadati > Pseudomonadota > Alphaproteobacteria > Hyphomicrobiales > Devosiaceae > Devosia > Devosia lucknowensis. The sequence goes on from NZ_FXWK01000001.1 coordinate 1,193,160, forward strand.
TCCCATCCGGCGTCGGGATGAGCCGCGTTCAGTCCCTCGATCGCCCGCGCCGCATTACCCTCCGCGAGCACGACCTTGTATCCGTATCGGCTGAGAACGCCCTGCTGCTGCAGCCCTGCCTCTGCAAGTGTGGTATCGATTACGACGGCCGGAAGGCCGAGCTGAAACCCGAGTGCCGCCTGGTCTGGCAGCGCCTCGAGCACGCCGCGCACGGCAAAGTCGGCATCGCCGATCCGGATCGTATCACCCAGCGTCACCCCGAGCCTGTCGAGCACCCCCTGGTCCACCACCGTTCCGGGCAACCCGCTCTCGTCGGAGAGGAGGACACCCAGCGGTTCTCCCGATGCAGGCGAAACCGCGACGCTTCCGAGCAGCGGGTAATTGCTGCTCACCGCGCGCAGGCTCAGCAGCGTACTGGCGCCATTGGCGCTGGCCCGGGCGGTAATATCGACCACCCTTGCCGTCTCGCCAAGCGCCTCGACCGCCGCGCGTTGCTCGGGCGAGATGTCTGCTCCGCGCGAACGCACTTCCATGTCACCGCCGAGGATGACGCGCGCATCGCGCTGCACCGCCGACTGCAGTGCAGCCCCGACCGACGACACTGCCGCAATGGCACCGACGCCCAGGGCCAGACAAGCGAGAAGAATGACGAAGCGCCTGAAATCGCCCCGCAGGTCGATAATCCCGATCCGCATCCAGCCCAGAAGTCGGCTCATGCAAGCACCTGCTCCGTGACGCTGGTCAATCGCCCGTGGTTCATGGCGAGGACCCGGTCGGCACGACGGGCGAGAGCCGGATCATGGGTAATGAGGAAAACCGCCGTACCGTTGTCGCGGGCCAGTGCGAACATCATCTCGATCACCCGGGCGCCGGTATGTTGGTCGAGATTGCCCGTCGGCTCGTCGGCCAGCAGCAGTTTGGGCTTGTTGACGATGGCACGCGCCAACCCCACGCGCTGTTGCTCCCCGCCAGATAGAGCGCTCGGACGATGATCGAGCCGATCGCCGAGCCCCACGGCGACCAGCGCCTCGGTCGCGGCGGCCATGATCTCGGCATAGGATTGCCCTGTCTCTCCGATCTCGAGCGAGAGCGCCACGTTTTCGAGCGCCGTCATCGACGGGATCAGATGAAAATTCTGAAACAGGATGCCCAGATGCTGACGCCGGAAGATTGCCAGCTCGTCTTCGCCAAGGCCTGTGATCGGCTTGCCGGCAACAATCACGCTGCCGTTTGTTGCCTGTTCGAGCCCACCGAGTACCATGAGCAGCGATGTCTTGCCGCTGCCCGACGGCCCCACCACCGCCACCACCTCGCCCGGCGCGACCGAGAAGTCGATGTCCTTGAGAATGTGGAGCGGCGTCTTGCCCGATTGCAGGTTCAGGTTGAGGGCGGCAGTCTCTACCACTGGGCTGCTCATGGGCGCACTTCCGTCAGAATGATCACTCAGCAAGACCTAGGCGGTCGCGGAGGAAAGAACAGCCGTGCAGATAAAAAAACTTCGTGACGGACTTCTCGGCGCAGCGCTTTCGTTGACAGTCGCCATCCTCCTGCCGGTTGCGACGACTGCCGACGAGCGTACCTTGATGCTCTATGGCGATAGCCTGATGGCTGGTCTTGGCCTTTCGGCCCAGGACAGTTTCGCAGGTCAGCTGCAGCAGGCCCTTGGCGACGACGTTACCATCGTCAACGCCAGCGTCTCGGGAGATACTGCATCCGATGGCTTGGCGCGTCTTGACTGGTCGCTTGCCGAGCGGCCGGACGCGGTCATTCTCGAACTGGGCGCCAACGACATGCTTCAGGGGCGATCCGTTGACACCATGCGACAAAGCCTGACGGCCATCCTCCAGCGCTTTGGGGACGAGAACATTCCCGTGCTGCTGGCCGGCATGCGCGCCAGCCCCGGCCTCGGCACCGACTATGTCAACGCCTACGAAGCTGTGTTCCCCGAACTGGCCGCCGAATTCGGCACGCGCTTCTACCCGTTCTTTCTGGACGGCGTCGCCACGGATCCATCGCTCAACCAGGCCGATGGCCTGCATCCTAACGCACAAGGAGTGGCCGTGATCGTCGAAGGCATCCTGCCGGAGGTCGAGGCGCTGCTAAACCGCTGACCTGACCCACCTCCCGCTCGTGGGCACGTTTCACCACGTACCGATGCGTGATAGAAGACAACCGTTTAGGGAGATCGGCTTGCCAGCATCAGCAGAGCGTCCGCTCGTTCTCGTCGGGGCGGGCCTGTCCAGCGCCCTGATTGCCATGAGGCTGTCCCATGGCGGCGCCGGTCCATCGATCGTGATCCTCGAGGGATCGACCGAGCCGTTTGGCGAACACACCTGGTCCTTCCACGATGCCGACGTCGAACCGGCCGACCGTGCCTGGCTCGACACCATGGTCGCACATCGCTGGCAGGGACAGTCCGTACGGTTTCAGAACCTGAACAGGCACCTCGACAGCGGTTACGCGTCGCTGACCTCTGCCTCGGTCGCTGCGGCCATCGCCAAACTGCCCAATGTTGATTTGCGTACCGGCGCCCGTGTCACCTCGGTTGCTCCAACCAGCGTCACCCTGGCCGATGGAACGGTTGTCGAGGCATCCTGCGTCATCGATTGCCGTGGCTACCAGCCGAGCCCCGCGCTGGTCTTGGGTTATCAAAAGTTCGTCGGCCTCGAAGTTGAACTCGAAGCCCCCCACGGTCTCGTCGATCCCGTCATCATGGATGCCTCGGTGGATCAGCGAGACGGCTATCGCTTCGTCTACCTGCTTCCCTTCAGTCCCACCCGGCTTCTCATCGAGGATACCCGCTACTCCGATGGCGAAGCTCTGGACCTGCAGGCATTGGCCGCCGACATTAATCGCTATGCCGAGGATCAGGGCTGGTCGATCCTTCGCATCGTGCGCGAGGAAAACGGCGTGCTGCCGATCGCCCTTGCGCATGACTTCGAGCGCTTCTGGGCGGAAAGGCCGGATGATATCCCTCAGGCGGGCATGCGCGCCGGACTTTTCCACCCGACGACTGGCTACAGCCTCCCCGAGGCGGTTCGCGTCGCCAGTCTGGTCGGCAGCAGTTGGCCTGTCGGCAGCGCGGCTTTGGCACCCAGGATCTGGGCCCATGCACGCACCCGCCATCGGCAACAGGCATTTTACCGCCTGCTCAACCGCATGCTGTTTCGCGCCGCGAAGCCGGAAAAACGGCATCTCGTTTTGCGGCGCTTCTATAAATTGCCAAAGGGACTGATCGAGAGGTTCTATTCCGGACGTACTGGTGTTGCGGACATCGTTCGTATCCTTGTCGGGAAACCACCCGTGCCCATTCATCGCGCCCTCGCCTGCCTGCGGGAAGCGCCAATGCTGAAAGCGAAAAAGCTTTGACCACCACCCAGAAGACTGCGGCTGTCATTGGCGCCGGTTTTGGCGGCCTGGCTCTGGCTATCAGGCTGCAGAGCGCCGGCATACAAACCACCCTGTTCGAAAAGCGCGACAAGCCGGGCGGACGCGCCTACGTCTACACCGATGATGGCTTTACCTTCGATGCTGGCCCCACGGTCATCACCGACCCCGACTGTCTGGAACAGCTTTGGGCCCTGTCCGGCCGCAAGCTCTCCGATTACGTGACGCTCCTGCCGGTCACACCCTTCTACCAACTCTGCTGGGAAGACGGCTACCGCTTCGATTACGCCAACGACCAAGCGGAAATCGACCGGCAAATTCGCGCCAAGTCGCCTGATGATGTCGACGGCTACCACCGGTTCCTGCGCTATTCGGAAGACCTTTATCGCGAGGGCTACGAGAAGCTCGGGACCGTGCCGTTCCTCAATTTCTGGTCGATGATCAAGGCCGCACCGCAACTGGTTCGGCTCGAAAGTCACCGCAGCGTCTATTCGAAGGTCAGCCAGTTCATCAAGGACGACCAGTTGCGCCAGGCCTTCAGCTTCCACTCCCTGCTGGTGGGCGGCAATCCGTTCGAGACCTCATCGATCTATGGGCTGATCCACGCGCTGGAACGCAAGGGTGGCGTATGGTTTGCCAAGGGTGGCACCGGGGCCTTGATCGCAGGCATGGTCAAGCTGTTCGAAGATCTCGGCGGCACCGTGCACCTCAATGCCGAGATCGATCGCATCGAAGTCGAGCACGATCGCGCCGCCGGTCTTGTACTCAGGCAGGGAACGCGGCACGCCTTTGATCAGATCGCCTCCAATGCCGATGTTGTGCATACCTACAAGCACATGCTCCGCGGGACAGATCGCGGGGCCAGCAATGCCAGGGCGCTCGAGAAGAAGCGCTTCTCCATGTCGCTCTTCGTCATCTACTTCGGCCTCAGGACCACACATCCAGAGCTCAAGCACCACATGGTCCTGTTCGGGCCACGCTATCGCGAGTTGATTTCCGAGATCTTCCACACCGATGGGCTCGCGGACGATTTTTCGCTCTACCTCCACGCGCCCTCCGTCACCGACGACAGCCTCGCCCCGTCTGGATCGAGCGCCTACTATGTGCTCTCACCGGTCCCGCATCTGGGAACCGCCGACATCGATTGGGCCGCCGAAGGTCCGAAATATCGGGACCGCATCCTCAAATATCTCGATGATCACTACATCCCAGGCCTTCTGGACGACCTGGTGACCGTGCGCCATTTCACGCCCTTCGACTTCCGCGACCAGCTCAATGCCCATCTCGGATCGGCATTCTCGGTTGAACCGATCCTCACCCAGAGTGCCTGGTTCCGGCCGCACAATCGCGACGACGATATCAGCAACCTCTACATCGTCGGCGCGGGGACACATCCCGGGGCAGGCATTCCTGGGGTTGTGGGATCGGCAAAGGCGACGGCAGGCCTGATGATCGAGGATTCAAAGCCATGAGCGACGCCGTGGTTGCGACCAGCGAAATTGCCATCGCTCAGGGCTCGCAGAGCTTTGCCGCCGCGGCGCGCCTCTTCGACCGGCAGACGCGCGACGATGCAGTGATGCTTTATGCCTGGTGCCGGCATTGTGACGACGTCATCGATGGGCAGACCCTGGGGCACGCCCAGCAGGCTGACTTTCGCACCGGACAGCAGGCACGCCTCGATGCACTACGCGAGAAGACCACCGCCGCCCTTGCCGGCGAGAGCACCGACGACCCGACCTTCGAAGCCCTGCGACGGGTCGTCGAGCGTCACCAGATCCCTGCCCGCCACCCCCTTGAACTCCTGGCGGGCTTTGAAATGGACGTCGCCGACAGGCACTATGCCACCATCGATGACACGCTGGACTATTGCTATCACGTGGCCGGCGTCGTCGGCGTCATGATGGCCATGATCATGGGCGCACGTGATCCGAGAGTGCTCGATCGCGCCAGCGATCTCGGTCTCGCCTTTCAACTGACCAATATCGCCCGCGACGTTATCGATGACGCACGCGCCGGCCGCGTCTACCTGCCTGATGACATCCTCGCCCGTCACGGCATCGACCGGATCGATCCCGAGGATCGGACGCAGCGCCCTGCCCTTCACGCCGCCGCACTCGATCTGCTCGATCTCGCGGAACGCTATTATTCCAGCGCCTATGTCGGCATGGCCGCCTTGCCGCCCCGCTCCGCCTGGGCCATTGCAGCGGCGCGCCGCGTCTACCGCGCCATCGGCAGCAAGCTTCGCGCCGGGGGCCCGCAAGCATGGGATGAGCGTGTCTCCACCACAAAGGCTGAAAAGATCGCCCTGCTGGCCCTCGGACTGGGCGATGTGGGCGTCACGCGTTTCGGCCCCACGGATCAACCGCGCGAAGGCCTCTGGAACCGACCCTGATCAGCGGGCGGTCGGGCGTCCCTGATCTTGGTCATCGAGGGCGTTCCGGTCATAGCCGTTCTTGTTCTGCTGCAGCTTCTTGACCAGTTTATCGACCGGTTCGGCATAGACGAAGCCGAAACTCACGCACCCATCCCGGCCTTCAACGGCATGATGCAGTCGATGTGCCTGATACACTCGCTTCAGGTAACCCCGGCGCGGAATGTATTTGAACGGCCAGCGCTGGTGCACCAGCCCATCGTGGAAGAAGAAATAGAGGATGCCGTAGATGGAAATCCCTACGGCGATCCACCACACCGGCCAAAACCAGACCGATCCGATCCAGAAAAGGAACACGGAGAAAGCGGCGAAGACCACCGCGTAGAGGTCGTTCTGTTCCAGCGCGTCATCATGGGGCTCATGGTGCGATTTGTGCCAGCCCCAACCCCAGCCATGCATGATGTGCTCGTGCGACCAGGCCGCGAACCACTCCATGAAGACCACGGTTCCGACGACCAGCAGGATCGGCACCAGATAATGCAGCACGTCTTGGATCATAGCGCCTCGCTTGCTTGCGCATCCAGCACCGACCGGCGGTGCGCCGGCAGCTTCCACCACGGCACCCACGGAGCGTCATGGTGCTCATGATGATAGCCGAAGTGGAAGCAGGTCAGCAAACTCACCAGTGGCGAGAAATCGTTGCTGCGGGCACGGTGCTCGTCGCGAAAGGGTTCGTCATCGATGCGGTGCGGGCGGTAGGTCCCGAAATAGAAGAGCTGCAGCGACGACAGGATCGCCGGCAGCGCCCAGAACACCAGCATGGTTGGAAAGCGCTCGCGCAGGATTACCAGGTAGATCAGCACCGCAATGGTCAACATTCCGAACTCGCGCCAGCCGAAATAGTGCCTGAAAAATTTGATGTACCAGGGCCAGAAACGCGACGCGTGTTCTGGATCGAAATCGGGATCATCAGGCGTACCCGCATTGCGGTGGTGCGCGTGGTGGTTCTGGTAGAGTTTCTCGTACGAGAAGCCGGCGTAGACGAATACACAGAAACGGCCGATGGCCCGGTTCAACCACGGATACTGCGGGGCGAGCGAGCCATGCATGGTGTCATGAGCGACGATGAAGAGCCCGACGCTGAGCCAGCATTGCACGGCGATGACCAGAGGGGCCGCTACCCAGGTCCAGCCTTGCGTCCAGTCGATCAGGAAAATCGACGAGACGTGGACCGTCAGCCATGCCGCGATGATGGCGCACGAAAGACCCAGCCCGATCAGTGTGTCGTTTCGGCTGACAGACGCCACGCGGGTCGATCCTGCCATGTCACACATCCCTTCAGAGGCGCAGTCGCAGCCTCGAAACCGCCAATGCTGCCAGGGTGCCGACCATGCCCAGAGCCAGCAGCCAGCTCAGTTCGGGCAACAATTCGGCAAGCCCTTCGCCGCGCCATAATACGCCATGATAGGCCTCGATCGTCCAGGCATTGGGGGTAAACCACCCGATTTCCTGCAGCCATGGCGGCATCATGAAGCGCGGCACCATTGACCCGCCCACTGCAGAACATAAGAGCACCACGAATGTGGAGATAGTTTGCGCCTGCTGCTTGGTCGTACACAATGCCGCGACCGCCAGCCCCAGTCCCGCCGCAGCCGCCGCCGCGACCAAGGTGGTCAAGAGCCAGATGCCGAGATGGCTGATGACTTCGACATCGTAGACCAGCGCGGCCACAAGGAAGATCAGTGACACCTGCACGATGCCCTGGACGCTGAGGAACAGGAATTTGCCGATCACGACCACATCGGTTCCTGCCGGCCCGACCGCGATGCGGTCGATGATCCCCGAATGCCGCTCCTCGATCAGCGTCGCGGCGCTTTGCATGGCTGAAAACAGCAGAAAAAGGATCGCGACGGCGCCGGCGTAGTAGGTGACTGTTGCTCCCGACCCGTCCTGCGGCCCTACCGTCCGGGACTCGACGAGCCCGGCCTGGTTTTCCGCATCGCTGCTGCCGTTCTCCGCCAATTGCGCAATGGCGGCGTCGAGCCTGGCTGACTGTTCCGGCGTAAACCCTCCGACCAATGTCTCAATGGTCGGCGCACTGCGCGCGAGGGCCAGGTCTGGCAGGTCGATGCCGATGACGCGCTGAACCTGGCCGGCAAGAATGGCGCCGGCCATCACCTTGCCCGGGTCGACATAGACGACGGCCGGCGTGCTGGTGGTTTGTTCGAGAGCACCCTGTAGCATCAGCCCCACATCGGCGCGCCCGCTCTCGACTTCATCCACCACCTGGTCCGCGGTCGCATAGGTCTCCGGCAACACGCGCAGCGAATCGTCGGCACGCAGCGCCGCCACCAGCCGTTCGCTCAGGCTTGACGGCTCGCCGACACCCAGCGCCACCTGCAGCCGCAACTCATCGCCGCTCGTCCCCGCAAAAATCGCGGCGAAGATCACGAAGATTGTCGGCGGCAACAGGAACGCCATCACCAGCGCACCGCGGTCACGAATAAGGCTCAGCGCCATCACGCGCAGCATGGCGACGATCATCGCGCCCCCTCCATGCGTGTCGCGCGCGACAGGTGCACGAACAGCCGGTCGAGACCAGGCCCGCGCAGCCGGACCTCGCGGGCCTCGATGCCGGCCTGCTCCAGCGATGCCGACAGTTCCGCAACTGTGCGCTCGTTGGCCTGCCCCAGCATCACCCAGCCCAGCCCGCCGTTGAAGGCCGAGAACCCCGCCCTTTCGAGCACGACCACCCGATCGGGGGAAGGCAATTGCCGCAATTCGAGAATGACTTCCTTTTGCGATCCGAAAGCCTCTGCGATCAGCTCTCGCGGCCTCCCCTGCGGCGCGACCACACCAGCGCGCAGGAAGCCGACGCTGTTGCAGATGGTCTCGGCCTGGTCGAGATCGTGCGTCGCCAACAGCACCGCCATCCCGGTTTGGCTCAGCTGCTGGATAACCTCATGCAGCCCGTTCCGCGCATCGACATCCACCCCCACGGTCGGCTCGTCGAGGATCAGCAGGGCCGGACGATGCAGGATCGCGGCAGCGATGTTGACCCTCCGTTTCCACCCCCCGGAAAGAATGTCGATCCTGTCGTTGAGCCGGCTCGTGAGATTGGCCGCCGCGCACGCCCATTCGATGGCCGCCTGGGTCGACGCCGCCCCCATGCCCGACAACCGGCCGAAAACCTCGAGGTTTTCCCGCACCGTCAAATGCGTGTAGAGCGCGATTTCCTGCGGCACGAGCCCGATCTGCCGCAGGGCGGTCCGCCCCGGAGCGTGGCCGGCCACGATGACCCTGCCCGACACCGGCCGAACCCGTCCGCAGATGGTGCGAATCAAGGTCGTCTTACCCGCCCCATTGGGACCGAGCAGGCCATAGATCTCGCCCCGGGCGACGCTGAGCCCAAGCCCGCGCAACACGTCGCGGTCCCCGTAGCGGACGACCAGTCCTTCGATGTTCAGCGCGGCGGTCGTCTCGCTCACAAAGGCATGACCTTCTGCCCCTTGTCGAGCAGGCGCATCATCAGCGCCCTGATCGGAGCGCCGTTGATGCCGCTCGCAAGCAGCGCCTGCTCGGCATGGGCGATGTGCTGCTGGCATGTCATCCGGGCGTGATCGGCGCCGAACAGCGAAACCAGTGTCGCCTTGTCGCCGTCCTTGCCCACGTCCTTGCCGGCTTCGGCAACGGTTTCGGTCCTGTCGATCAGGTCGTCGGCTGTCTGGAACGCCAGCCCGAAATGTCGGGCGAAATGCCCGACGGCTTCAAGCCGCTCCCCCTCGAGCCCCCGAAGGATCGCGCCTATCTTCGCCGCAGCCACGAACAGGACGCCGGTCTTGAGCCAGTTGAGCTGCTCGACCTGCTCGGCATTGCCGAGCTCCGCGCGGTTGTTGATGTCGATCTCCTGCCCGGCCACGAGCCCGTTCCACCCGACGGCCTGCGAAAGAACGGTAGCCATTCGGTTTCGCGTCGCCGTCGGAACGCCGTCGAGCTCGGCGATGATGCCGAACGCCCGTGTCAGAAGCGCTATGGCTCCAAGAATCGCCGTGGGTTGTCCAAAAGCCACATGCGTGGTCGGCCGTTGCCGGCGTATGGCTGCATCGTCCATGCACGGCAGATCGTCGATAATCAGCGAGGCGGTATGCACCATCTCCAGTGCGCAGCCGGCGTCGAGCACCGCGCCGATCGCGGCGCCATCCGGCTCGGCGATCAGGTACATCAGCGTGGGCCGAACCCTTTTGCTTTGCCCCATCAGCGCGTGGCGTAGCGCCGCCTGCAGGTTGGCCGGCACAATGGGATCGAAGTCGATCTGCCGCTCCAGACGGTCTTCTATCGCTGCACGGATCTCGGCGATGTCGATCGATCCGCCACTCGAGAGCGCGCCGGCTTCGGCAAAAGAGCCAATTGAGGTCATCGATGTGTCTCCCGTGGCAGACCGCTCGATCGGCAGTGAACCAGAATCCGAGCGCAAGCGTAAGCACTGAAGTGACCGTTTGATTTTTTCGGTCCGATGGTAAGGTACCAAGTCGAGATCGGGGCCAGTCCCCGCCGGGGGGAAGTGTTTGCTGACCGATCGCAAGAATGAACATCTGGATATCGTTCTGGACGGCCGGGGCGTATCACGGACGACAACCGGCTTTGACGACATCGTTTTTGAACACTACGCCCTCCCCGAGCTCGATCTCGACGCGATCGACCTTAATACGCAATTCCTGGGCAAGCGGATCAACGCGCCGCTCCTGGTGAGCTCGATGACCGGCGGTCCAGCGCGCGCCAGCGCCATCAACGCCCATCTGGCGGAGGCCTGCCAGCATCTGGGTATCGCGCTGGCTGTCGGCTCGCAGCGTGTTGCCATTGAGAGCGGCGACGTCGGCGGGCTGGGGGCTGAGCTGCGCCGCCACGCGCCCGACATCCCCATCCTCGCCAACTTCGGCGCCGCCCAGCTCAATCTCGGCTTCGGCGTTGACGAGGCCCGCAGGGCAATCGAGATGATCGGGGCCGACGCGCTGATCATTCATCTCAATCCGCTGCAGGAAGCAGTCCAGCCGGAAGGCGACCGCAACTGGCGGGGCCTTTTCGCCCATATCGAAACGCTGGCGGCACGGCTGGACGAACCCCTTGTCATCAAGGAAGTCGGTGCCGGCATATCCGGTCGACTGGCCCGGCGCCTCGCGGATGCAGGCGTTTCCGTAATTGATGTTGCCGGAGCCGGCGGCACCAGCTGGGCCGCGGTTGAGTCCGAGCGTTGCAAAGACCCTCGTCAGGCAGCGATCGGCCGGGCCTTCGCCGATTGGGGCATTCCCACCGCCACAGCCATCGCGGACGTAAGGGCCGCTTGCCCCGATACGACCATCGTCGGCTCGGGCGGCATTCGCAATGGCCTCGATGCAGCCAAGGCCATTCGCCTCGGCGCCGACGTCGTTGGCCAGGCTGCAGGTGTCTTGCAGGCCGCTACAATATCGGCTCAAGCCGTCATCGACCATGTGTCGGTCACCACGGCGCAACTGCGCATTGCCTGCTTCTGCACGGGCTCGGCAAACCTCAAAGCCCTCCGGACCGCGGCGCTTCTCTAGGCACAGCCGCAGCATTCCAGTCTGGATTTGGCGCGCTTAAGCCTTGATTGCGCGCGGCAATCCGGTGCAAGGCTGGTGCTGTGGGGAACCTGTCCCCGCTCGGATGGCCAGGTGGCCCGACTTCAGGAGCCGATCCCATGTTCATGGGCATACCCTACGCGGAACTCGCCATATTGGCCGCTGGCCTGCTCCTGGCGGGTGCCGCCACCGGACTGCTTGCTGGCCTCTTCGGGGTCGGCGGCGGCGCCGTCATCGTTCCGGTGCTGTACGAACTGTTCACGGCGCTCGATGTCCCCGACGACATCCGCATGCCACTCTGCGTCGGCACATCCCTCGCCATCATCATCCCGACGTCGATCCAGTCGTTCAATGCGCATCGGAAGCGGGGCGCGGTGGACATGTCCATCATTCGCGTCTGGGCAATCCCTGCGATCCTCGGCGTCATCGTCGGCAGCGTTATCGCACGCTACGCGTCGGCTGAACTATTCAAGTGGGTGTTTGTAGCCGTTGCCAGCATTTCCGCATTCCGCCTGTTGTTCGGCAAGGACAGCTGGCGCTTCGCTGACGAGATCCCGGGTAAGTGGATCATGCGCACCTATGGCGTGGTCATCGGCGTGCTCTCGGCCTTGATGGGCATCGGCGGCGGTCAGCTCTCGAGCCTGTTCATGACCTTTTATGGCCGGCCCATCCATCAGGCGGTCGCCACCTCGTCGGGTCTGGGCATGCTGATCTCCATCCCCGGCGCCCTGGGTTACATCTATGCCGGCTGGCCGCGTGCCGCCGAGTTCCCGCAGGTCGCAGCGATCCAGTTCCCGCTTGCGCTGGGCTATGTATCGCTGGTCGGCCTCATCCTCTTCATCCCGACCAGCATGCTCTTTGCCCCACTTGGCGTGCGCGTCGCCCATGCCCTCCCCAAGCGTCGGCTGGAAATGGCCTTCGGCCTTTTCCTGCTGCTTGTCGCCGGCCGCTTCCTGTTCGACCTGCTGACTTAGCGCATCGCGGATCGGGCATCGCGCGGGATCAACGGCCGAGCAGCAGGTCGCGCGCCTCGTTGATCTTGGCGGCCAGGAATTCCGAGCCGCCCCGATCAGGGTGCACGCCCTTCATGAGCTCACGATGCGCGGCCTTGATATCATCTTGACTGGCGCCGGGCTGCAATCCTAGCACCGCATAGGCTTCTGCCACCGGATCGCGCCCCGGCATGCCCTCTTGGGAACCGCCCTCACCGGACCTGGTTTCGGCGAAATATTCGCGCCAGCCGCTGCGGTTGGTGTCCAGCCAGCTCTCGAGCAGGCTGACGCTCTCTGCGTCATGGCCGATCTCGTCGATCAGGCGTCGTGTCTCCTGCTCCCCAAGGTCCATCAGGTCCCAACCGGCAAAAGTGCCGTCGACGACGCGTCCGCTGAGCTCTCCGGTGTCATGGTCGAGTTCCATGTCGAGAAACCGGCTTTTGACGCGCGAGACATTGCCCTTGCTGCGCCCGACACTGTCGAATGAAAACTGTCCCAGCCGCCCGCGCAGGATGACGGAAGCCGCCACAGCGCCCATGATCATGGCTAGGTCGATGCGCCGGAACAGCAAGGCGCCGGCGGCGATCGCGCCGGCCCCTACGCCGATAACCCAACGCAGGCCCTGCATAAGCAACCGCCGATCCATGTTGCGAAGGCCATAGCCGAGCCACAGCAGGCCCATAATGCCGAGCAAACCCAGAAAGACCCAGCTCATCGACCCTCGATCTGCGTCAGCAGCCCTCGCGCGGCAGGGCTGGTTTCCAGCTTGAGCTGCGATCGTCCACCGCTGGCATAGGCCGCGACGGCCCTGAGGAGATCGGCAAGCTGCTGGGGCGCACCGCTATCGAAGCGGGCATAGGCGCCTTTGCTCAGGCGCGCGAATTCCTTGAAGGCCGCTTCCACCCGTGCGTCTCTCCCTTCCTGGAAAACGAAGAGCGGCAGCCCCATCAGGCCCAGTTCACCAGCCTTGGCGCAGAGCGCGTCGACATTCTCTTCCACTGCATCCCCGACATAGACCACAGCATGAATGCGGCGTTTGCCGTGTTCGTCCCGCGCATGACCAAGAACCTTGCCGATCTGGGTATTGCCGCCCTGGCAGGCGATGGTGCTCATCATCTTCGCCAGTGCACCTGCATCGCGAACCCATTTCGAGGCGCGACACTCACCGAGCCCCCGGAAATAGATAAGCTGCACCTGCAATGCCGCTTCCTTGGGGATAGCCTCGAACATGCCGGCTTGCAGCGATACCGCCATATCCCAGGTCGGCTGCCTGCTCATTGTTGCATCCATTGCAAACAGCAGCCGTCCATCTTCCCCGGCATTGGGTCGCGCGAGCTGCCCGACCTTTTTCACAAAATCGGCAATTTCGTTGCGCACGGGCCCGGAAGCTGCGGGAGCGTCTGTGCGGTGCGTCGGATGTTTCTCGCTCATGAACCGAATATGTGGCCCGACCTCCGCTGCGGCAAGCTGGAGGACGCCGGGCGTCGATAAATTTCACTTGCAGCTGTCGATTCTCGGGCGCTCCATCCGTCGTGCAGGTGAATTCCTGCAAGGAGGGACATTCCAAATGGAACGACACTATGGCTGGGTGATCGTCGCGGCGGGGGCCGTGATCACCTGTCTGGCAATGGGCGCCATGTTTGCCCTGCCCGTCTATCTCCAACCCATAGCTGATGAAACCGGCTGGACCCGCGCCGGCATTTCCGGCGCCATGACCGTTGGCTTCATCGTCATGGGCATCGCCGGTTTCCTCTGGGGCACGCTCACCGACCGCATCGGCGCGCGTCCCGTCATATTGGTCGCTGCCGTCATGCTCGGCCTTGGCCTTTTCGTGGCCAGCCAGGCCAGGGACCTTCTGGTCTTCCAGTTTGCCTATGGAGGCCTTGTGGGTGCCTCGGGCGGCGCCTTCTTCGCGCCGTTGATCGCCACGACGCTGGGCTGGTTTGACAAACACCGGAGCCTTGCGGTCTCGCTCGTCTCGCTCGGCGGCGGTGTGGCGCCCATGACCATAACCCCGCTCGCCACCGTCCTCATTGGCACCTATGGCTGGCGCAACGCCATGATGATGACGGCCATTGCCGCGGCGGCGCTCATCATTCCCGCGGCCTTCCTCATCCGCCGCGCTCCCCAGGCCGTCGCTGAAAGCCCGACGCCGGCCAGCGACGTCGTCCCGGCCGAAAAGCCGCCGACCAGTATCGGCGCCATTTTCCGCACGCCGCAGTTCATCGTGCTGGCCGCTGTTTTCTTTCTCTGCTGTGGCGCCCATTCCGGGCCGATCTTCCACACGGTCAGTTATGCCATGCTCTGCGGCGCCTCTGCGCTTGCAGCCGCCAGCATCTACAGCGTCGAAGGCTTTGCCGGATTGTTCGGCCGCGTGATTTTCGGGGTCATGGCCGACCGCATCGGCGTCAAGCGCGTCATCGTGATGGGCCTCGTTGTTCAGGCCGTGGGCATCTACAGCTACATCTATGTCAGCGAACTGAGCCACTTCTACATGCTGTCAGCGGTTCTTGGGCTGGTCTATGGCGGGGTCATGCCCCTCTATTCGGTCCTCGCGCGTGACTATTTCGGTCCCGGTGTGCTCGGCACCGTCCTTGGCGGCATCACCATGACCTCATCCATCGGCATGGCTTTCGGTCCCGTTGGCGGCGGCTACCTCTACGACACGTTCGGCGATTACCACTGGCTCTATGTCGCCTCGGCCGGCGTGGGCCTGGCAGCGGCCATGCTCGCACTGGCCTTCCCGCCAAGGCGGCAGGAGACAACGCCGACAGACGCACTGCCGGCGTAGTCGCGCAGTGACCTCTCAGGCCGGGGCGGCAACGGCTGCCCCGCCATCCTGGTCATCGTCATCCTTGCCTGCGACATAGGCGGCCGAAAGTTGCCGGTAGTAGCGGGAATTGAAGGCGATGATAGTGACGATCAGTCCCACCAGACCGGCAATGGTGAAGACCAGGGCGATACCCCGATCCGGTCCGGTCCCGAACCATCCTCCGATCGTGGCGGCGCCGGCCCCGTCAGTCATGAACGGGATCACCACGAACTGCGTCAGCGGCCCGATCATGAACGCTGTCAGCGGCGATGCCGACTGCTCGATGGACTGGGCAAACCCGAACACGCGGCCCTGGCGCTCGAGCGGCACGACCTTTTGAAGCGTCGTGTGCTCCGCCGCCTCGGCGAATGGCCCCAGGAACATCCATACGAAACATCCACCGACCAGCAGCCAGAACGATGGCTGTATCGTGAACACGCAGCAAACGGACCAGGTGATGACATTGACCATGAGCAGGGTCTTGAGCGGGTTCTTTCCTAGCCCAGTCTTGGAAATGATGATGCCGCTGAGAATGAAGCCGAGCGACAGCACCCCGAAGGTCAGACCCCACACTTCCACTGGCACCAGCGAGAGGCCGTAGGCGTCAAGCAGCGCCATGAAGACACCACCCAGAAAATTGTTGAAGCACGCAAAAAAGATCAGCGCGAAGAGCCCGGGCACGGCCGCGATGACCCGGATCGTGCCCGCGATGTCCACCCGCTTTGGCTCTTCCTCTTTGCCGGCCTCCGCGGCCACGCGGCCTTCATCGACCCTGACCGTCAGCATGTGCAGCAGCGCCGCGACCGTGGCGACCAGCGACAGAACCATCACGCCCAGCATGCCGGTATAGGCGACGAGAAAGCCCGAGATAACTGACGTCGTCAGGAAACCGATGCCGCTGACCATTCCGACAAGCCCGTTTGCCTTGTCCCGCGTGTCCTCGGGTATAAGGATCGTGACCAGGGTAGGCAGCGCGATCGACCGGATATTGCCCGCGATCACGCCCAGCATCACGATCAGTATAAAGGCCCAGAGATAGGGGCCGTATGGATTGGAGAACGCCCCCTCGGGCTCCATCACCACCAGCACCAGCCCGACGACATAGAGCACGGCGGACACCGCGCTCGACGCCGCCATCACCCTGGTCTTGGAATTGTGGTCGACGAGGGAGCCGAACCAGATGCCGAAGGCGGCCGTGAACACCAGATAGATGCCGGCGATCATGCCGGTCGCAAAGACCGATTGCGTTTCGAGGAAGACCCAGAAGGTCACCGCGAACCACACGGTGAAATTGGTGACATTGGCAACGAGATTGTTTGCCAGGATCCAGTGGAACGGCGTCATGTCATGATCCAGTTCTGATGGCCGGGCGAGACCTTAGTCCCGCGCCGGAGACGGCTCAACATCTAACCGGCGACGATGACACATCCTGTCAGCGGCACCGCTTCATCGTCATGACGCATGAACGGCTGTCGTTTCGACATGCCTACCAGACGCGCGGCCAGTAGAGGTCGTCGGCATAGTCCGCTGGTATCGGCGACAGCCGCGCCAGCGCTGCGGCGGCGAGGTCGATCTGCACGCAAAGCTGCACGATATGCTCGGGCACGGGACGGTCGGTCACGAACTCGCGCAACTCCCATTCGTCCAGCCGCAACAGGCTCTTGCGCCGGCGGGCTTCGTTTTCCACCTGAACCGCGTCCACGGTCTGGCCCCTTCTGGCCAGGCCTACCTGCAGTTCACTCCACTCTCGACTATCCCGGATCTCTGCGAAGCGCATGTCGTGCCGTTCCGAAGGGCGTCGGCCTTCTGCCGCGCCATCCCGGGAGATTAACTCCGCTTGGTTACGGAACTGAAAATGACGGCTGAGTCGGCTCGTCCCATGCTAAAGGTCAGCCATGACCATCCTTTACCTCATGGCCGCAGAAGCCGAATACGGCCAGCAACTGCGCGCTCGCATCTCGCCTGTGATGATCGGCGTCGGCCCTGTCGAGGCAGCCGTGAATACGACCCGCGCGCTGTACGAGCGACGCAATGCACTGCCGCGGCTTGTCGTTTCGCTTGGCTCTGCCGGCTCGCGCAGTCTCGATCACTGCGGCGTCTATCAGGCCGTGACCGTGAGTTATCGCGACATGGACGCCTCGCCCTTGGGCTTCGCCAGGGGCGTCACGCCCTTTCTTGACCTCCCGGCAACCCTGCCGCTCGAGCCGCTGGTGCCCGGCCTCGATCCGGCGTCCCTCTCCACCGGCGCGGGTGTCATTTCCGGCCCGGCATATGACGCCATCCCCGAAGACATGGTGGATATGGAGACCTATGCGGTCCTGCGTTCGTGCCAGAGCTTCGGCATACCGCTGCTCGCCCTGCGCGGCATATCCGACGGCAAGGCACCCCTCGGCGGCATGGCCGACTGGACGCGCTATCTCCACATCATCGATGAAAAGCTGGCAGCGGCGGTCGATCGCGTCGCCGCCCACTATCAGGTCTGCTAGGGCAGCTTGTTCTCGCGAGCCCGCTTCTTGTCGCGACGTGACCGCTGCCAGCGCGTCCACATCCGTCCGCCGCGCAGGATCGCCAGGTTCACCGGGCTCTGCAGGAAGATCAGATCCAGCGCCAGCAGCAGCAATCCGAGCGGCAGCATCCAGATGCCGAGCACCGGAAGGAAGCTGAAAATGCCGCCCAGCACCAGCAGCACGCCGAGCGGAATGCGCACCCAGCGCGCCTCAGGACGGCGCACGCGCGCCAGCCATCCGGCAGCCATTGCGGGGACGCGACGTTCCAGACGATCAAACAGCCGGTTGAGCCGATCTGCACTTTTGCTCATGCGCGCCTCCAGTGCGAACTAAATGGCCTGTGTCGCCACGGAGTTCAAGAGCGCGGAACTGGCGGCCCTGCTGCTTCGTTGATCCCTAAACACGGAGCGTCTCATGTCCCTTGATAGCCTACTCACACAGCTCGGCCTTCAGCGCCACGACCCGCACAGTCTCGAAGCCCAGCTCCATGCCATGCGCCGCGAGGTTCGCCGCATCGGCAAGACCCTTTCACACCACGCCAGTCACCGCGCCGACGACTGGGCAGATCAGTTCAGCGACTTCGGCCGCGACGCCGCTCGCCAGACCTCGCATTTCGCTCACCTGGCCAGCGAACAGGCCCTGCGTGGCGCGGACACGATCCGGCGCGATCCCCTGCCCCTGATTGCCGTGATCGGCACGGGTCTGTTGCTCGCCCGCCTCCTCAAGCGCCAGTAAACGCTTCATTTACCTAGCCGCTCAGGCTTTCCTTAAGGCTGAGCGCGCATTTTCGGACCAAGCGGCCTTTCCGCCACAGTCCGGAGTTTTCATGCGCGCCCTTACGCCGAACATTCTGCGCATCGCAGCTTTAGCCGTCGTGGCCACCAGCCTCGGCGGCTGCAGCTTTCTGGGCATCAATTTCGCCATGAACCAGATGAGCGAGAAGGAATGCATGATGCGCGCCATGTATTTCGAGTCCAATCGCTCCAGCGCCGAAGGCATGCTGGCCGTCGGGACCGTGGTCATGAACCGCTACAACGACCCGCGCTATCCCAAGACCGTCTGCGGCGTCGTGGGCCAGAAGAACCAGTTCGCCCAGGGCGTCCTGTCCAAGCCGATGACCGACAGCGGCGCCGTGCTCGCCGCGCAGATGGCGGATCAGGTTCTCTCTGGCGCGCGCCACCCGGGCGTCCAGAACGCACAGCATTTCCACACGGCCGGCCTGCGCTTCCCATACAACAACATGTTTTATGTGCTCGAAGCCGGTGGCAACGAGTTCTACGAAAAGCGAACCGTTCGCTAGCCGACGCTAGAAATCGCCACCGATATCGAAGCCGCCGCCCCAGTCGTCGCCGCCACCATCCATGCCGCCGTCGTCCGCAGCCGGTTCATCGGCTGGGGGAGTGTCCTCGGCGGCCATAGCCGGCGTGCTTCCGAATATTCCTGCAATGGCCGAGCCGAGCAACAGGCCGCCGGTGACCCCGAGTGCCGTCTGCGCGGCGCCTGCCAGAAAGCCACCGCCCTGCGGCTGACCCCAGGGGCCGCCCCGCCGTTGCGCCTGAGGCTCCCGGCTCTCGGGACGGTCGTCGCCAAATATGCCGCCGAGGAAGCCGGACCGGCCACGATCGCCTGAACGTTCCAGTTCCGCGATACGCGCCTGCTGCTCCCGCAATGCCGCTTCCTGCACCACCACGGTCTGCGCAAGGTAATAGGCGGCGGCCGGATTTTCCGACAGCCGCTGGTGGATCAGCGCTTCGGCGTCGGCGTCCCGCGGACCGCTCTGGCCTTCCACGCGCCGGAGGCGCTCGAACAGATCATTGATGGCGTCTTCGTCTTCTCGTCTCAGCATGTCGCTCTCCTCACCTCGTCCCCAGTGACATGGGAAACCCGTGAGCCGGGCACAAGGTTCAGCGACGCGTTTGCCTCAGCACGTATCCGATCACCACGGCAATGGCGTCATAAAGTTCGAGCGGAATGGTATCGTCGAGTTCGACCCCGCTCAGCGCCTCGGCGAGGATCGGATTGGCCTCGATCACCACGCCGTTCTCCTCGGCCAGGGCCACGATGCGCTCGGCCACGAGCCCCCTGCCCTTGGCGACGACCCGCGGCGCTTCCTTGGACCCCTTTTCGTAGTGCAGCGCCACCGCCAGCGCCCTCTGGCGCACGTCGTCCTCGCTCATCGTTCCGCATCCACAACATGGCCGGCGCCATTTGCAGGCTGCTGTGGTTCTTCGTGGGGGGTACCCGCTCGCACCACGATGGCTCCGGGCACAAGCCCCACCTCAGCCAACTCTTCGCGAAGCGCCTCCGCCTCGATGGCCAGGCTCCGCGCCGTGTCCTCATGATCCGACCACAGCAGGACGCTGGTATTTTTCGCCCGCAACGAAACCTGTGCGCCCACCTCGCCACGCTCGGCAAGATTGATGGCGAACCGCACCTGCCAGCCGCGATCCTCCGGGCGCTCGGCATCCTGCTCCGCATCGCGCTGGATTTGCAGATGGAGGACCTGCTGCTGGCCACCGACGATCACCGGAAGGTCCATGCTCCATTGCGTATCCTGCCGCGTCTGGTTTGGATCGGGCAAGGACGCGTTCTGGTGCAGGCGCACACGGTGCAGTGCCGCGTCGGTTCTTTCGAGCAGCATCTTGCCGATTTCCAGGGGATCCTCAGGGATGTCAGGCGGCTGGCCCTCTCCAGCACGCGCCCGCGGCACGTGGCCCCGCAGCGGCGGCGGCACACTGCCGACCTGTGCCACCGGCGCTTGGTTGCCGAGCCAAGCGCCCAGGCCCTGGCGGAGCGCCAGGAGCGCACTTTTCACGTCTCCGGCGGCCGCTTGGCCCTGTCCAGACGCCAGCATGGCCTCCTGGAAAATGCCCGCTTGTTGCACAGCGCTCTTGATCACGGCGCCGGTGAGCTTTCCGCCATCCAGCGGCGTTCGCGCGGCCAGCAATTGTTGGGCAGCCTTGGCGACCGGCTCCGGCAGTGCCACTTTTCCGGCAATGGCCGTCAGCGCACCGGTGAGGCTCAAGACGCTGTCTTGACGCGGCAGCGCCTGCTGCACCATTTGCGCCAGCGCCGCCTGCGGATTGGCTGGTCCTTGCGGTGCAGCCGGCATGGGCGTCGCCGACATGGGCGACCCCGAAAAATTCGATGAAGTGGTTTGCTGGCCAAGCGCGCCCGCTGCTGTGGCCTGTACAATTGGGGCCACCACTGGCGCCGCAGGGCGGGCGACGCTGCTGGCGATGGTAGGACCTACAGCGGGCGCCGCGACGGCGTATGGAATGTCGACCCGCACGGGAACACCGCCCGCACTCGGTGCCACCGATGCCGGCGCTGCTCCGGCGGCTGGCAGAGCCGACACCCCGGTCGGCAAGGTGGCTTGCACCGGTTGCTGGGTGCCAACGGGTTGTGCGGACGAGCCGGGGGGCGCCGCACCCTGCGCCAGCGCTGATTGGACCGACGGAGGCGAACTTGCGACGGTGGCCTGCGTCTGCGCCGTCGACACGATGGACGATCCAGCCTGCCCCAACGGTAACGGTTGTGCGCTCGCCGAACCGGTCGGCGGCGTGGCGGGCGCGTTCGAAGGAGCCCCCGCTGCTGACGTTCCCGGCGTGGCCGCTCCAGCCTGCGATGTGGCATTCGCGGTGTAAGCCGTCCGCGCCGGACTTTCCGTCGAGACGCTTCTATTGGAAGTCGCCTGCGGCGCCTGAGCTGTAGCTGCAGGTCGGGAAGCAACGGCTTCCGCTGCCGGAGCGGCGCTGGCTCCGCTTGGGGCAGGCGACGCTGACAGCGCGGTCGGCGACAGCTGCACCGACGTCGCCGGCGTTGCCAGCGAACCCTGCTGAACGGATATCTGTGGAGCCTCTGGCGGGCGCACGCTGACCAGCGACAATTGCAATTGCCCGTCGCTCTGCGCAACCGACAGGGTCAATGTCGCGCCGACTGGCTGCTGCTGTGGCAGCGTCAGGCTCAGCACCTGTCGCCCGACCTGCACCTGCGTCGTACCGTTGGCAGATGGACCGAGCACCCTGGCCTCGATGGTCTGGCCATTGGCCAGCGCCCGAATGCCGGCACCGGCCTGTGCGAGGGAAATGGGCGGCAACTGTGACGTAATGCTCATAGCCGGGCGACTCCGGCCACGTCATGTGGCTGGCGGCGACCTTAGCGCATGGGGCCGGCGGCGCCAGCCCAGGCCGCGGGTCAACCTTTCCAGTCTATTGCGGACGGATATCCGTATAGTCCTTGGTGATCGGCTTGCCCTTGAACGTCACCCAGAGGAAATTGAGGGTATAGGTGCCTGCGGTCCGGAACACGCCTTCCTTCTCCAGCCGGCGGCCCGACGTCTTCATCTTGAGCCCGAAGGTCCATTTGACGCCACCCACCTTGGAAAGGCGCACCGCCACATCCGTATCTTCGCCGAAGAAATCGATGCTGCGGTCGTAGCCACCCACAGCGGCCCAAGCCTCGCGCTTGAACACGAAATTTCCGCCCTGCACCACCGATCCCACGCGCAGCACGAAGCGGTTGATGAGATAGATGAGGTAGGTCAGCCCATAGAACATGCTGATCAGCACGCGATTGTGCGAAGCCATGTCGTAGTAGATGTAGGGACCGCTGAGGCACACCAGCTTGCTGTCCTTGGCGAACTCGGACATGACGGTCGTGAGCCAGCCCTCGGGTACCATCGTGTCGCTGTCGATATTGGCCACCAGGTCGTAGCCTTCGCTCGCCGCAAAGCCGGCATCGCGTGCATTGACCAGCCCCTTCTTGGGCTCGTCCACAACGCGCACGCCCTCGAAGCTTCTGGCAATTTCGCCGGTGCGATCCTTGGAAGCGTTGTTGACGACGATAACGTCCGCAGGAACGCCCGAGCGCTTGATTTCTGCCAGCACCGATTCAAGGCATTTGCCGATCAGTGCCTCTTCATTATAGGCAGGAATGACGAAGGCCAGCTTCATGAAGTCCCCTTTGCCCCACGTCGGGCCGGTGGTTGTTTGTGCTGCACATAGCCTGACATCCGCCCTGCGGCAACCGTCCGTCCGGCCCGCAACCATCGACGTCAGATGAAAGCGCATGGCTATTCGTCCGATCTGACTGTCTGCTAATATGGGCGCGACAACAACCAGTTCATCGCCGGTTCAGCGGGCATGTCGGAGAGTATGGTCATGTTGAAACGCTCTGCCTCCGCCATCTTTGCTTCGATTATTCTGCTCGCGTCGGCAAATGCGGCCGATGAGGGTACGGCCGTCGGCGTCAAGCCCGATGCCCTGTCTCGCACCGGTCAGGCCGAGCAGATACTGGTGGTCGGCAGCGACGTCTCCATCGGTGATCTGATCGTTACCGGACCGACCGGCAACGTCCAGCTGCTGTTCGATGACCAGACCAAGCTCGTCGTGGGTCCGCGCAGTACGCTGGAAATCGAAACCTACCTGCTCAATGGCAATGGCAGCGCCGAAAAGTTCGCCGTCAACGCGCTGGCGGGTACCTTCCGATTTATCTCCGGCACCAGCCCGAAACCTGCCTATTCGATTGACACGCCGACGGCGTCCATTGCGATCAGGGGCACCAAGTTCGACCTGACGGTTGCCGACGGTCTCAGCCTCACCATGCTGTACGAAGGCGCCCTCACCCAGTGCGAAGGCACCACATGCGTCGAGCTGAACTCCCGCTGCGACATCGCCGTCACCGGCCGTACCGTTTCCGGTCTCTACGACTGGCCGCATCGCGAGCGCCCCGAATATGTGGGCTACTTCCCCCTGCCCAACATCCAGTCGGCCTTTCGTCCGGAATTCCGGGTCATGGGTGCACAAGCTTGCCTTGCCCCACGTGACACCGGGTCCAATGCGTCGATATCGCCCTCGGGTGGAAGCAGCACGCCACAGACGGTTACGACGACACCGGCTCCGCCCTGCAATCCACGCCTGTTTAACTGTTAGCGCACGACGGCAGCTCTAAGCGCTTGAATGTGCAACCCACTTGGCGCCTCGTGAATTGTCCGTTCAGCCAGCGCAAGTGAGATGACGTGGCCACGACCGATCCTGCACAAGAGACGCCGCCACAGGGACTGGAACGACTGCGCTCCACCCTGAGGCTCCTTTATCACGGCCAGTCTCCAAAGGCGCTGCGCTTCCAGTCCATCATACTCGTCGTCGATCTCGCGATCATTGCCTTCTTCATCGCGACGCCGCTCTTGCGCGACAGCGAGAGCTTCCTCTGGATCGACTATTCGATCGCCGCTGTCCTGGCTGTCGATCTGGGCGCGCGCGCTCTTGCAGCGTCGCACCCGACCCGTTGGATCAGGCAGCTTCCGGTCATCATCGACATCTTCATCCTCATCACCCTGTTGGCGCCGACATGGCTCTTCAACCTGGGCTTCCTGCGCATCCTGAGGCTCTGGACGCTGAGCAGGTCGAGCCTCGTCTGGCGCCCGCTGGAAAAACGGGGTCTGGCGGATTACCGCGACACCATCCAGGCTGTGATCAACCTGCTCGTCTTCATCTTCGTGGTGACCGGTTTCGTCTACACGGCATTTGCCAACCGCGAATCCGGCATCGCCGGCTATGTCGACGCGCTCTACTTCACCGTCACCACGATGACGACGACAGGCTTCGGCGACATCGTGCTGCCCGGAACCTTCGGCAAGCTTGTGTCGATCGTCGTCATGATTATCGGCATTTCGCTCTTCGTGCGGCTGGCGCAGCTGATCTTCCGTCCGGTCAAGATCAAGTTTCCCTGCCCGCAATGCGGCTTGCAGCGGCACGAGCCCGACGCCGTGCACTGCAAGGCCTGCGGTCACCTGCTCAACATTCCCGACGAGGGTGAGGGCTAGGCCAGAGCCGCCTGCTTGATGACAGGCAGCCGCACCCTGAAACAGGCGCCGGGCAAGGGTCCCTGCACGAGATCCAGCGACCCGTTCATCCGCGCCACGATCTGGCGGCTGATCGCCAGTCCCAGCCCCGCACCGCCCTGGTCGCCGGCACCCTCGACGCCGCGCCAGAATTTCTCGAAGATCAGTTTCCGGTTCGGCTTGGAAATACCGGGGCCGTTGTCGGCGACATCGACCACGAACTGCCCCGCCTTCACGCCCGAGGTGATCCGCACCACCGGGTTATCGGTATGATTGTACTTCACCGCATTCGAGATCAGGTTGATGAACACCTGACAAAGCCGGTCGCCATCGCCCTCGACCATCGTCGTTCGCGCCCGCTCGCCGAACTCCACCCGCATGCCTTTCTGCCGCAGCAGCGCATCGCAGACCGCGACCGCCCGGTCCAGTGCCGCCTCGGCGTCGACCGGCGTATTGCGCCAGCTCCGCTCACCCCGTTCCAGCGCGCTGAGGTCGAGAATCTCGTCCAGCAACTTGGTCAGTCGCAGGCTTTCCTGGTGGATCGTGCTGACGAAGCGCTGGCGCTGGCTGTCGTTGAGATCGCCCGGCTCCATGAGGATTTCCGAGAACGAGCGGATTGAGGTCATCGGCGTGCGCACTTCGTGGCTGACCTGGCTCAGGAACTCGTCCTTCTGGCTGTCGAGTTCGCGCAACTGTGCATTGGCGTCCTCAAGCTTCCGCGCCGTCACCCGCAACTCTGCCGAGGTCCGCTCCAGCTCCTGGGAATATTCGATGGCCTGTTGCGTCTCATCCGCCATCTGCATCATTTCTTCAAGCGATACGTCACCGCCGGCCACCACCTTCGATAGCATCACGTGGGCCGACGCCGCGCCGATCGAACCGGCCAGCTCGCGCTCCAGCCGGGCGATGAATTCGGGCGTCGGCTCCAGCCCCGCCGGATCGACGCCCCGCTCGCGCGCGGCAGTTTCGAACAATGCCGCGGCACGCTTTTCCCCGAGCACGCGCTCGGCCACGAAAAACAGGTCGTTGGCCGTCGCCGAACCGCGCACGAAATTGCCCTGCGGCAGCCCACGGCGGCTGAACACGTCGACAAAGGCGGTAGCCTGGATGCGTTCGAGTGCTGAAGGCGTCGTCACCAGCGAGCCCACCGTCAGCACCAGGATATTGATCGAAAGGCTCCAGAACGCGGCATGCGTCAGCGGATCCCAGCCTTCGAGCCCGAACATGGCCTCGGGGCGCAGCCAGCCGATCCCCCACGGCCCCACCTGCAGCAGCAGGGCAACGCCCTCCGAAACCGACTCGAACGAGGGCAGGAAACAGCACCACGCCCACACCACGAACCCGGCCAGGATCGCAGCCGTCACCGCCTTGAGAGACGCGTCCTTCCAGAAGATCGCCGCCAGCAGCGCCGGAAAGAACTGCGCGATGGCCGTGAACGAAATCAGCCCGATCGGCGCCAGCGCGTCGGAATCGCGTGTGAAGAAGAAGTAGAAGAACCCCAGCGACAGGATCAGCACGATCGAAAATCGCCGCGCCACCAGCAGCAGCCGGCTCACGCCCTGCCCGTCCGCCGACAGCTCGCTCGTGCTGAAGCGGAGCACCAGCGGCATGATGATGTGGTTCGAAACCATGATCGAGAGCGCGATGGATTCGAGGATGATCATCGATGTCGCCGACGAGAACCCGCCGATAAAGGCGAACAGCGCCAGCCCGTTCTGCCCGGCTGCCAGCGGCAGCGTCAGCGCGAACATGTCGGGGTTCGAACCTGCGGGCATCACCGTCAGTCCGTAGACTGCGATGGGCAGGATGAAGACGCTCATCAGCATCATGTAGGCCGGAAAGGCCCAGCCGGCGACGCGCAGGTGGTTTTCATCCGAATTTTCGACCACCGTCACCTGGAACTGGCGTGGCAGGCACACGATCGCCGCGATCGACAGCACCAGCGTGGTGATCCAGCGGCTGTCGAACGATGCCGACGTATCCACGACGATGCCCATCTCGCCTGCCCGGCTGAAGATGGCGTCAAGCCCGCCCCCGATATAGACGACGAACACCCCTACCGCCACGAGTGCCGCCAGCTTCACCACCGCCTCGAAGGCGATGGCGGCCACGACGCCATGATGCTGCTCCTTGGCATCGACGTGCCGCGTGCCGAAGAGAATGGTGAACAGCGCCATGGCCGCCGCCACCCCCAGCGCCAGCCCCACATCGTCGATGCCCTTGAGGCTCCCGCGGCCGAATTCCGACGATCCGGCGACCGCCTGGATCGACGATGTCACTGCTTTGAGCTGCAGGGCGATATAGGGCGCGATGCCCACCACAGCGATGCAGGTGACGATGACGCCCAGCCGGCTCGACTTGCCGAAGCGGGACGACAGCAGGTCGGCCACGGAGGTGATGCGATGCAGGTGGCCGATGCGCACCAGCCGCCGCAACAGGAAATACCACCCCACGAACACCAGCGTCGGGCCAAGATAGATCGTGAGGAATTCCAGCCCACTGCGCGCGGCATTTCCCACGGCGCCGTAGAATGTCCAGCTTGTGCAATAGACCGATATGGACAGCGTATAGACGGCCGGCGAATGCAGCCAGGAATTGTTGTTGCGCCGCGCCCGCCGGTCGCCGACATAGGCCAGAACGAACAGCAACCCCACATAGGCGATCGATGTGGCAATGACGAAATCGGCCGACAACATCAGCTGTCGCCTTCGTCGGACAGGTCGTTCCGGTCGGGCTCGAGGTGTCGCGTCAACGCCACCGTTCCCCCGATCAGCGCCAGCCACAGTCCGAAGAGATAAACGACGATCTGCGGCACGCCCGCAAAGCGCACGTCGTGATTGAAGAGTTGCACCAGTGGCGGCACCAGCAGCAGAAACCCCGCCACTGTCAGCACCAGCATGCCGCCGACGACCCTACGGCGTTCCATCCGCGTCGCCCAGCAACTGCCGTACGGCTCCGACCACTTCGGCATTGGAATAGGGCTTGGTGACGAACCCGTCCGCCCCCAGCTCCTCTGCGATCCGTCGGTCCTGCTGCTGCCCCTTTGCCGTCAGGATCAGCACGGGCAGGTCCTTGGTATCGATGCTGGCGCGCAATTGCTTGAGCACGTCGAAACCACTGCGGCGCGGCAGCATCACGTCGAGCACCAGCACTCGTGGCCGGTTTCGCCGGACGCTTTCAAGCGCCGCTTCCCCGTCCGTCACGGAATCGATGCTCCAGCCTGCGCGTCGCAGAATGAAGTCGAGTGATTCCAATATACTTGGCTCATCCTCGGCGATCAGAACATCGACAGCCAAACTTCCCCCCAGTCATCCGCGGTCTCCCCTCCGCGAACAGCGACAATAAAGCGCAATCACCCGTGTTCGCCAAGGCCGAATTCTTTCGGGATCAGCGGCAGGCGTGTCACCGAACGCTGTCCACCGGGCCCCAGCATCTCTTCCTGCCTTGCCGAACAGTCCCGCCGCGGGCACAGCCGGCAGCTCGGTCCCACCGGCACGTCGGCCGTCTGGTCCGAAAGGTTCAGTCCGGTGCCGTATATGGTGCGGTCGGCGTGCAGCGCGTCACAGGCCAGCATCACCGAGATCACGGTCGGCTGGTCGCGGAACGAATGCGGCCGGTGCTGCAGCGTCCGCGCAAGGAAGAGGTAGCGCGAGCCATCCGAGAAACGCACCACCTGCCGCAGCAGGGCATCGGGCTGCCGAAAGGCACCGTAGATGGCCCAGAGCGGACAGGCGTGGCCGGCATTGGGCAGGAGCAGGCCAGGCAATGGAAAGTGCTTGGTCAGCCGCCCGGCCGGATCGGAGCGGAGAAAACCGAACGGAATACCCTCCTCGCCCGGTCGCCGCAGCGACACCAGCCGGTGCGCGACCTGTTCGAAACTGCCATTGAACGCCTGCCTCAATTGGTCGATGTCATAGGCGGCCCGCTCGGCCTCCGCCAGGAAGCGCGAATACGGGAACACCATCGCACCAGCCAGATATGACCCCATGGCCCGCGCCGCCAGCCGCCGCGCCGTCGGCGAGGTCAGCACGGCTCCATCGAGCGTCTGGCGCAGCACATCGGGCGCCGACAGCTCCCCCAGCAATCGCGCGAGCTGGAAGTACCGGGTCGCCTGGGTCGTCGTCCCCTGGAACCACATTGTTAGGCTCTCGGCGTCGAACCTGTACTGTCCGGGGAAATCCGGCACCTGCGCCTCCCCGCCGATGCGAATGGTCACCCCGAAGCGGCTTTCAAGCCAGTGGCCAAGCCCGCCCAGATCGAACTGTCCCTGCTGCTCGACATCCGCCCGCAATTGCGTCGCTGTTTCCTCGAGATGTGGGAAATAATTGCGGTTTTCGATGATCAGGTCGTCGATTTCGCGCAGCGCCGAAATCCTGCTTGCCGTCTGGCTGGTGCTTTCGAACTGCCCGATCAGGCTGCGCGCCACATCGCTGAGCACCCGCGCTTCGCGGCCGATGGCATCGACGAAACGGCGACGCTCTGTGTCGTCGAGATCAGGCACTTCCTCGAGGATTTCCGCGCTCGATCGCACCGCGGTAATTCCCGAAAGGATCTGGTGCAGCATCTGCCCGAGCATCGGGTCCGAGCGCAGCCGGTCGGCATAGGCATCGGCGTTCGCCACCGCGTCGGCATACGCGCGATGCATCCGCGCCATCGCCGCAGCACTGGCCGGATATTGGGCCACCATCTGCCGCCGCTCGTCCGGCTGGAAAGGCAGCGACTCAACCATGGGATCGGCATAGGCCTCTTCGAGGTCCTGGAGCAGTTTCTGCTCCGCCTGCCCGGTCAGGTCCTCGATTCCGATGTCCAGATGGAGTGCGACACGCTGCAGCAGCGCCCCGCCCACATCGCGTTTGTTGTTCTCGATCAGGTTCAGATAGCTCGGCGATATGCCGACCAGCCGCGCCAGTGCCGCCTGCGAAATTCTGAGCGATTTCCGCCTGTTGCTGATCCGGAATCCGATCGGCGCCCGCATGATGTCTGCCCTCCCCACAGCCTGATCTGTCAACGAATTTACGCTGATCAGTCACAAGCAGAACAAGTATTTACAATTTTTGCTCGATATTACAACGACGTATTGCCGTCGTTTTCAAATGTGTCGAATACTTGGCAAGCGGTGAGCCTCTGGCAAAGCATCAGTCGCCCCGCGCCAAAGGAGGAGATCAATGACACTTTTGAAGCGCGGGCTCTCCCGCCGCAGGGTACTGCAGACCGGCATGGCCGGCATTATCGGTACGGGCGTTGCGCCCATGATGTTCACCAAGGGTGCATGGGCGCAGGAAGACTTCTGCAACAACCCCACTGGCGACACTGTAACCATCGGCCTCAACCTGCCCCTGACCGGTGCATACGCCGAAGAAGGTGCCGATGAGCAGAAGGCCTATGAACTGGCCATCGCCCACCTCAACGGCGAAGGCGACGGCGGCCTGATCAACGTCCTGACCCCGACCGCCCTCACGGGCAACGGCATCCTGGGCAAGAAGGTCGGCTATGTGTCCTCGGACAGCCAGACCAAGTCCGACGTGGCCCGCGCCGGCGCGACACGCATGATCGAGCGCGATGGCGCCATCATGATCACCGGCGGCTCGTCCTCGGGCGAAGCCATTGCCGTGCAGGGCCTGTGCCAGGAAAAGGGCATCATTTTCATGGCCGGCCTGACGCACTCCAACGACACGACCGGCAAGGACAAGCGGCGCTACGGTTTCCGTCACTTCTTCAATGCCTATCAGTCCGGTATCGCTCTTGGTCCGGTGCTCGGCCAGGAATACGGCGCCGACCGCCGCGCCTACCACCTCACCGCAGACTACACCTGGGGTTGGACGCAGGAAGAATCGATCAAGGCTGCGACTGAAGCCCTCGGCTGGGAAACCGTGGCGACGGTCCGCACCCCGCTCGGCTCCACCGACTACTCGCAGTACCTCACGCCGATCCTCAATTCCGGCGCCGACGTGCTGATCCTCAACCACTACGGCCTCGACATGGTCAACTCGCTGCCTCAGGCCGTGCAGTTTGGCCTGCGCGACCGCGAAGCAAACGGCAAGCAGTTCCAGATCGTCACGCCGCTCGTGTCCGAGCTGATGGCCAAGGGCGCAGGCGAAGCCATGCAGGGTGTCTACGGCACCTCGAACTGGCACTGGAACCTCCAGGATCCGGGCTCGATCGCCTTCACCAAGTCCTTCGGCGCCGCCTATGGTTCCCCGCCGTCCCAGGCCGCTCACACCGCCTATGTGCAGATGTTGCTCTACGCGGATGCGGTGGAACGCGCCGGCACCTTCTATCCGCCGGAAGTCATCAAGGCGCTGGAAGGCCACGAATTCGACGGCATGGGCAATGGTCGCACGCTTTACCGTGCGGAAGACCATCAGTGCATGAAGTCGGTCCTGGTGGTGCAGGGCAACGAGGCCCCGACCAGCGAGTTCGACGTCCTCAACGTCGTTCAGGAAGTCGACCGCGAAGCTGCCACCTACGACCCGTCGATCTTCGGCGGCGAGCTGGGACCGGCAGAACCCGTGCCGCAGTGCTGATCGGCTGACAACCGCTCTCAACCTTCGTCATTGCCCGGCTTGACCGGGCAATCCAGCCATTGCGCCAGCGCAAACTGGACCGCCGGGTCACGCCCGGCGGTGACGGCCGAGACGATAGAAGCGTGCCTCAGGCGCGACGGAGCCATCCATGTTCGAAGTCATCTTTCTGCAATTCCTCAACGGGCTCGATAAAGGCGCTGCCTACGCGCTGATCGCCCTTGGCCTCACCCTCGTGTTCGGCACGCTGGGCGTGGTCAATTTCGCGCATGGCGCGCTCTTCATGCTTGGCGCGTTCTGCGCCGTGACCGTGCGAATGTTCCTCACCATGGAAACGGTCACCATCGACCCCGAACGCCTCTCGCCCTGGGGACAGCCGCTGGAAATCCGCGAACCGCTGGTACAGGCGTGGTTTGGCGATTTTGGCGCGGTTCTGGTCAACTATTCCGTGCCCCTGTCCATCCTCATCACCATCCCGGTCATGCTGCTCATCGGCATCGGCATGGAACGCGGCATCATCAAGCACTTCTACAAGCGCCCCCATGCCGAACAGATCCTTGTCACCTTCGGCCTCGCCATCGTTGCGCAGGAAGTGATCAAGTCGATCTTCGGGCCAAACCCGATGCCCCAGCCCATGCCGACCGATTTCCGCGGCGCGGCCGATATCGGCGCGTGGCTGGGCATGCAGGCCAATGTCATCACCTACCCCATCTGGCGCCTGGTCTATTTCCTCT
The DNA here is from genome assembly GCF_900177655.1 of Devosia lucknowensis. NCBI lineage: Bacteria > Pseudomonadati > Pseudomonadota > Alphaproteobacteria > Hyphomicrobiales > Devosiaceae > Devosia > Devosia lucknowensis. The sequence continues at coordinate 1,224,922 of NZ_FXWK01000001.1, forward strand.
TCGCGGCCGTGGTCATCGGCGGTGTCTTCGCCTTCCTGCAGTTCACCACCTTCGGCATGGTGGTGCGCGCCGGCATGGCCGATCGGGAGACCGTGGGGCTGCTCGGCATCAATATCGACCGCCGCTTCACCATCATGTTCGGCCTTGCCGCCGTGGTCGCAGGCATGGCGGGGGTCATGTACACGCCCATCCTGCCGCCCAACTACCACATCGGCATGGATTTCCTGGTGCTGTCCTTCGTTGTCGTCGTGGTGGGCGGCATGGGCTCGCTGCCCGGCGCCGTCCTGGCAGGTTTCCTCCTGGGCATCCTGCAGTCCTTCGCGTCCATGAACCAGGTGAAAGCCGTCTTCCCCGGCATCGACCAGATCATCATCTATCTCGTCGCCGTCGTCATTCTACTCGTTCGTCCGCGGGGCCTCATGGGTCGGCGCGGTGTGATGGAGGCCTGACATGAACCCCAATCTCATGTCCCGCAACGACCTCTTCCTGCTGCTCGGCTTCACGGTCGTGGTTTTGGCCATGCCAATCTGGCTGGCGCCCTTCGGCGCCGGCTACCCGGACCTGCTGCAGCGTTTCATGATCTACGGCATCTTCGCCGTCGGCTTTAACATCCTCTTCGGGCTCACCGGCTACCTCAGCTTCGGCCACGCCGCCTTCTTCGGTGTCGGTTCCTACACGGCCGTCTGGTCGCTCAAGCTGCTGACGCTTGATGCCATCCCGGCCATGTTTTTCGCCGTCATCGTCTCGGGTCTCTTTGCCCTCGTCATCGGCTTCCTCTGCCTGCGCCGCTCCGGCATCTACTTCTCTATCCTCACCCTCGCCTTCGCGCAGATGAGCTACAACCTCGCCTATTCGGTGCTCACCCCGATCACCAATGGCGAAACCGGTCTGCAGCTCACCCTGAGCGATCCGCGCGTCCTCGACGCGGCCGTCGGCCACGGCTTCGTCGGCCAGCCGATCCCGACCCTTCTGGGCACGCCCATCGGCGGTTACGCCGGCTTCTACTTCTGCGCCGGCTTCCTGATCATCACCTTCTTCCTCGCCCAGCGCATCGCCGGCTCACCTTTCGGCATGATGCTCAAGGCCATCAAGTCCAACCAGACGCGCATGCAGTTCACCGGGTTCAATACCCGTCCCTATGCGCTCTCCGCCTTCGTGATCTCGGGCATGTATGCCGGGCTTGCCGGTGCGCTTCTCGCCGTCACCGATCCGCTTGCCGGTGCCGAACGCATGCAGTGGACCGCCTCGGGCGAAGTCGTGCTGATGACCATTCTGGGCGGCGTCGGCACCCTTGTGGGTCCGGTCATCGGCGCTTGGATCATCAAGTACTTCGAGAACATCCTCTCGGCGCTCAACGACAATATCCTCGCCCGTTTCTTCGACTTCCTGCCCGATGGCATGGATAGCGTCGTGGTCAAGGTCGTGGGCAAGTTCGTCGGCGACGGCTGGCACCTGACGCTGGGCCTGCTCTTCGTGATCATCGTCATCTTCCTGCCCGGTGGCATCATGGAAGGCGTGCGCCGCATCGCCGCCGCCTTCCGCAACCGCGGATCGACGCCGCGCTCCACCACCCAGACCCAAGCCGCAGAGTAGGATCGTCACATGTCCAATGGAAACGTTGTCCTGCACGTCGCAGACGTCCACAAGCGGTTCGGGGGTCTGCATGCCCTGGCCGACATCGATCTCCAGATCGAGGAAGGCAAGACCCACGCGATCATCGGCCCCAATGGGGCCGGTAAATCCACCCTCCTGAATGTCATCATCGGCAAGCTCGCGCCCTCCAGTGGCCAGGTCGTGTTCGACGGTGCCATCCTCACCGGCAAGAAGCCGCACCAGATCAACCAGCTCGGCATTGCCCGCGTGTTCCAGACCCCCGAGATCTTCGCCGATCTCTCGGTGCTGCATAACGTGATGATCCCGGCCCTGTCCAAGCGCGACGGCAGGTTCAAGCTCAACATGCTGCGCACGCTCGACAGCGAGACCGGCATCCGGGCCGAGGCCGAGCACATGCTCGAGGATGTCGGCCTCATCAACCGCAAGGACAGCCCGGCCGGTTCGCTGTCGCGCGGCGACAAGCGGCGCATGGAACTGGCCATGTGCCTCATCCAGCATCCGCGCCTGCTGCTGCTCGACGAGCCCACCGCCGGCATGAGCCGCCACGATACCAACACCACCATCGAGCTGCTCAAGAAGATCAAGAGCCGCGGCATGACCAAGGTCATCATCGAGCACGACATGCATGTCGTGTTCTCGCTGGCCGACAAGATTTCCGTTCTCGCCCAGGGCCGCATCATCGCCGACGGCACCCCCGATCAGGTGCGCGGCAATCCCAAGGTCCAGGAAGCCTATCTCGGAGGAGCACACGAATGAGTTCCGTCGCCATGACCTCTGAAACCACCCTGGCCGGCACTCACGCCGCCGATATCGAGACCACCCGCCCCTTTTTCTCGGTGCGCGACGTCCACGCCTATTATGGTGAAAGCTACATCGTGCAGGGTGTCTCGCTCGATGTGCGCAAGGGCGAAATCCTCGCGCTTCTCGGCCGCAACGGCGCGGGCAAGAGTTCCACGCTCCGAACCATCGCACGCGCCGACAATCCGGAAATGCGCGGCGGGGAAATCTGGCTCGACGGACAACCCGTGCACCAGATGAAGAGCTTCCAGGCCGCCCGATCAGGCATTCAGCTGGTCCCGGAAGATCGCCGCATCATCCAGGGCCTCACGGTCGAGGAAAATCTCAATCTCGCCCGCGTCGCGCCCGGCCATGGGTGGAGCCTCGACCAGATCTACGAGAGCTTTCCGCGTCTTGCCGAGCGCCGTACCCAGGAAGGCGTGACCCTCTCCGGCGGCGAACAGCAGATGCTGGCCATTGCGCGCGCCCTGGCCCGCGATCTCAAGCTCCTGCTTCTCGATGAGCCCTATGAAGGCCTGGCACCCGTCATCGTGCAGGAAATCGAGCGCATCCTGCATTCGATCAAGCCGCTGGGCATCACCACGGTGATTGTCGAGCAGAACGCCGTCGCGGCCCTCAAGCTCGCCGACCGCGCCGTCATCCTCGATACCGGCGAAGTCGTTTTCTCGGGCACCGCCAAGGAAGTGCTCGACAACGCCGAGTTGCGCCACGAATACCTGGCCATCTAGACCATTGAGGGGGCCCCCGCCCCCTCCACCAGCTACCCTGGGTCCTTTGAACCCAAAGGCATGTCGCCGATTTCACCTCTCCCTCCTCAGAGGTCCCAGGGTACGTCTCCCCCGCGCCAGCTACGTCGCCGCCTCGGGATCCACCGGCGCTATGGTGATCCCCTCGCTCTCCAGCGCGTCGCGCACCTCTCGCGCCAGGTCCACGGCCCCCGGCGTATCGCCATGCAGGCAGATCGATCGCGCCGCCGATTTCAGCACCGTTCCATCCACGGCCACGATCTCGCCGGTCTGCGCCAGGCGCAGGCATCGCGCAATGACCGCCTCGGCATCGTGGATCACCGCGCCCTCTACTGTGCGCGGCACCAGCAGTCCATCCGCGCCATAGGCGCGGTCGGCATAGGCCTCGCGGATCAGCGGCAAGCCTACAGCCCGTGCCGCCCGCACCTGCTCGCTATTGTCGAGCGCCAGCACCGCCATTTTTGGATCCATCGCATGGATCGCGGCGAATATCCCCACCGCAAAGGCCAGTTCCTCGGCCGTCTGGTTGGCCAGCGCCCCGTGCAGCTTCACATAGCGCAGCGGCACGTCCACCTCGTCGGCGATATGGCGCACTAGGAACATCTGGCTGCGAATCTGCCCCAGTAGGTCTTCGAGCGGCATGACCAGGCGGAAGCGGCCAAAGCGTTTCGGGTCGTTATAGCCCGGATGGGCGCCCGCCCGCACGCCGCGGGCCTTGCAGACCTTCAGGATATGCCGGATGGTGGCCGCATCCCCGGCATGCCCCCCGCAGGCGATGGAAGCGCTTGAGACCACGGCCAGCAGGTCGTCATCGGTCCCCATGCCTTCGCCGAGGTCGGCATTCAGGTCGATCGTTTTCGTCATGGGCGGCTCCGCAACAGGCGCTGCGCATGCTCGACCGTCACCGGGGAAAATGCAATCTCGCGGCCCGCTCGCATTTGCGCAAACCGGTCGAGATCGGCCGCGATGACCGTGCCGATCCGCGGATAGCCACCGGTCGGCTGATGGTCGCGCATCAGCACGATTGGCGTGCCGTCGCCCAGGATCTGGATATCGCCCGGCAGGATCGGGTCGGATATCAGCGACAGGATACTGGCACCTGAAAACAGGCCGCTCCGGTCCTCCAGCCGCACCCCCATGCGGTCCATCACCGGGCTGATACGAAACATCTCGGTTACGAACCATTGCCGAACCTCGGCGACGAATGCCTCCGCATGGATGCCCCAGACAAAGCGGATCGAGCCATCGCTGGCTTCTGGCATGGCCACGTTCCGAGGCTCCACCCCGCTTCCCTGGAGAGCAAGCACGTCGCCCGCCATGAGTGCGCGGCCATCAAGCCCGCCCAGCCGCGCTCGCGTGCTGGTCGCCCGGCTCCCCATCACCTCCGGCAGATCCAGCCTCGGGCCAAATCGCAGATAGCCGTAATTGCCAGCAGCCCCCGGCGTGATCGAAATCACGTCGCCGCTGCGAACCAGGGCGCCCCCGGGCCAGGTCTCCAGCGATCCATTGATGGCCACCGTGAATGCGCCGCCCGCCCAGCCGATCCGGAACGATCCATCCTCGACCTTAAGCTCGATCCCGGCGCGTGTGAATTCGATGCCGGCGTCCCCGCTCGCCCCTGCCAGCCGGCCCGCGGCGTCGAAGGCGCCACGGTCCATCGGTCCCGACGCGCTGATACCCTGCGCAAGCAATCCCGGCCGCCCCAGGTCCTGGATCGTGCTGAGCGGACTGGCTCGCAGGATGCAAACGGTCATGGCGCTACCGTGAATTGCACCAGCTCGCCAGCCCGCAGGATCGTCGGCGGGTCCCGCTCTGGTCTGAAGTTGCGGAAATCGGTGCTGCCGATCACGTGCCACCCTGTCGGGATATCCGTTGCGGCAATTGCCGTCTGGCCGGCGGCGAAAAGCACGCTCCCCGCGGGCACCATTGGCCGCAGCGACTGGCGTCGTGGCAAGGTCAGGTCCCGGCCATGCATGCCGCAATAAACGAAACCGGGCGCAAATCCGGTCGTCAGAATGCGGAGGGGCGCTGAATTATGTCGGGAAATGAACTCGGAAGGCTCCAATCCCAGCGTGGCGGCAACCTCAGCCAGGTCCGGGCCGTCAAATCGCACCGCAAGAGTATGGACGGCCTTCTGCCCATGGCCGTCTGGAGCCTGTAGCCGAAGCGCGGTTTCCCCGGCGAGTCGCGTCAATGAGATTGTATCGGGGTCGTATCGGATCAGCACCGACACGAGGCTCGGCGCTACTTCCAGCACGCCGGCGATTGGGTCGCTCTGCAGCACCTCTGCCAGTGCCAGCACCGACCTGTTGGTGCTCTCGTCGAGACGTGTGCCAAACCGGACGAGCAGCGCAGCGTCACCCAGGGGCAAGATTTCGGCGCGGCGCAGGCTTGCGCTGTCGATGTGAGTCATGGCGGTCCGCTGTCATGGGCTCACGGAACGCAGAGGGTTCACCCCGTTCTGCGGTCCGTCAGGTCTGAAGCCCAGGAATAATCAGGGCACGATGCCATGCAATCTGGCGATGTCTGGAAAGGCGTGATCTGCGCTCAGTTTGGGTCGCGACCCTCCTGCTCGACGACCGCCTCGAACAGCGTGCGGGCCTGTCCGGCGCCGATGGCCTCGATGGCCACGGCGGCAATGGCCGCAAACAGTTCTGCGATTTCTTGAGGGTCGGTGATTTCGGCGTCGTCTTCTTCGGCGTCGGCGTTGATCAGGGTAAACATGAGGAACGCGCCTCCACTACGGAGCGGGATGCGGACGTAGGTAAGGATTCCGCAGAAGCCCGCGATCACGATAGTCTGGAACCAGACTGGCTCCAGACGAGCCTACAGGTAACAGTGTGCGTCGATTCCATTACCGCTTGAATAACGGATTGCACCGGGCGCTGGCAGAAGAAGGGTTGTTCATCTGGTCAGTCTCGCTTACGCTTCGCCCGCTTTCATGAAATTGTCACACGCACGGGAAACGGTCGGCCGCCCAACAGGTTGCCGCTGGTCGCAATGACTTTGACGCTCAGTCCGATTCTGCATCGAGCTGCTCGAGCCAGGTTTCAATGTCGTCGAGCGACGCCGAAAACGGCTTGGGAATGTCGCCGTAGACGATCTTGAACGTCTCGTCGTCCCGTACCTGGTGTCCGCCGGCCTGCCCCAGCACCTTTATCTTTTCGGCTGTCAGGATCGTCAGCCCATGCCGCCCGGCCACGCGTTTCATCCGCCGCATGCGCGAAGCGTCGAATTCCTTGCGGCTCATGGCATCATCCTCGAAGTCAGATCAGGCATCGGCGCCTCTTAGCGCGACCGCAGCGTGGCGCTCAAGCACGTTTCGCCCACGGCCCTAAGTTTGCAGCCCCCGGGCCCAGTCGTGCCAGTATTCCGCGGTCGCGCCGGTCTGCCGGATAACCATGTCGGGTTGCGGCGACGCTGGCCACAGCTGCAGCCTATACTGGTCTATGGGCTCGGCTCCCTCATGTGTGTCGGCTTCGCTGGCCGCGTCCATGTTGCAGGCCGCGTATCGCACGCGATAGCTGCCCGCCATGACCGCAAGCCCATGTGGAACGTCGCTTGACCATTCGAGAAGGCCAACCTCCGAACCCGACACCTGCAGGGACACTTCGACAATCTCGTCCCAACTCTCGTCTAGGATCGGCTCGCCGTCCTCGAGGCTGATGGTGAGGCCCACAATACCGGTGTGCAGTCCGGTGACGGCAAACAGCAGGCCGGGCACGCGTGCGCCGAGCAGTCCGTTGCTTTGCCCCGCAAAGCAACGCGCCATGTCACCCTCGAAGCGGTTGCCGGCTTCCAGGTAGAACTGGCCGTATGCGACGGGAAAAGCGCCGGAATAGAGTATGGTCATGGCGCCGGCCTCGCTGTGTTCGCGCCGGTCGGCGCGGAGGTCAATATGCGCGGCGTGGCGGGTAGGGAGGGATTCGAACCCCCGGAAGGCTTTCACCTTCGCCGGTTTTCAAGACCGGAGCAATCAACCACTCTGCCACCTACCCCTGGCCCGTGCCTTTAAAGGCAGAGCGACGGGCTGTCCAGAGTGTAGACGGGCACCGTTCCCGCATCGGCCTTGCGCAGCGCGCGATCCAACCTTCTTCCAAAATGAAATAAGGGCGCCATCACCAAGTGCATGCCACGGCTCCATCGCCTTCTGCCCTCGTGGGAGAAGGTGTCCGAAGAGCGGATAAGGGGACCAGGGCCGCGACGGCCCTGGGCTAGAATGGCGCCCTACAGTGCCCATGCCCCTAAGGCAGAAGCACCACCGAGCCAGTCGTTTCCCGTCCCTCGAGCGCCCGGTGCGCGTCGGCGGCATCGGCGAGAGCGAATGTCCGCCCCACCTCCACCTTGATCGCCCCGGCAAGGATCGCGTCGAACAGCGCCTTGGCGCCCTCCAGCAGATCCTCGCGCCTAGCGAAATAATGCGTGCCGGTCGGTCGTGTCACGAACAGCGAGCCTTTACGGGCCAGAATGCCGAGGTCCGGTACGCTTACCACGCCCGAGGCATTGCCGAAGCTGGCCAGCAGCCCGCGCGGCCTCAGGCAGTCGAGCGATCCTTCGAACGTCGCCTTGCCGACGCCGTCATACACCACGTCGACGCCCCTGCCCCCGGTGAATTCCTTCACGAGGGCCGGAAAGTCCTCGGCCTTGTAGTCGATGGCGTGGTGACACCCGTGGTCGAGCGCGATCTGCACCTTCTCCTGGCCACCGGCCGTACCGATGACCGTGGCGCCCAAGGCGCGCGCCCACTGCGTTGCGATCTGTCCGGTGCCGCCCGCGGCTGCGTGCCAGAGGATGGTCTCACCTTTCTGCACCGGCCAGGTCTTGAACAAGAGATAGTAGGCGGTGAGCCCCTTGAGTAGCACTGCCGCCGCTGTCTTGTCGTCCACGCCCTCGGGGATCGGCACCAGCTTGGCGGCCGGCACCAGGCGTTCGTCGGCATAGGCGCCCGGCGTTCCCTGGTAGCACACCCGGTCCCCGACCGAGACCTCGGTAACGCCCTCACCGATGGCGGTCACCACACCCGCAGCCTCATTCCCCGCCACGAATGGCAGCGGCAGCGGGTAGAGGCCCGAGCGCTGGTACGTGTCGATAAAATTGAGGCCAATGGCCGTTTGCCTGACCCTTGCCTGCCCCGGTCCTGGCGCATCGACGGTCCAGTCCTCGACCGAGAGGACATCCGGCCCGCCATGCGCGTTGACGACGACGACCCGGGTCACTTCGGCGCCTTTGGTTTGCGGGGCGCCGATTTGGGCCGCGATTGCGCCCGTGCTGACGGGTTGGACTTGGGACGCAGCTTGGCCGCGGTGACCGGGTCGACGCTCGGAGCCGTGGCCGCGGTTCGCGCTGCGCCGACGGCGGCGCTACCCATGGCCGCCAGGGCGGTCTCGGTAGAGACCGATCCTGTATCCCCGGTAAAGGGCGTGAACTGCGGCTTGCCCGCCGCGCCGCTACGCCGCTGCTTGCGACCCTTGGCGATGATGTTGACCGCTTCGACCAGAACCGAGAAGGCCATGGCCGAATAGATATAGCCCTTGGGAATGTGGAAGCCGAGCCCGTCGGCCACCAGCGTCACGCCGATCAGCAGCAGGAAGGCCAGCGCCAGCATCTTGGTTGTCGGATGATCCGCCACGAATTTCGCGATCGGGCCTGAGGCCACGAACATCACGGCCACGGCGACCAGCACGGCGGCCACCATCACCGCCACCTGGTCCGCCGGCACCATGCCCACGGCAGTGATGATCGAGTCGATCGAGAAGACCATGTCGATGACCACGATCTGCAGCAGGATCGCCTGCAGCGTCGCCTTGGCAGCATCGCCCGGCTTGACCTCGTGATCGTCCTCGATGGCCGCGTGCATCTCGTGCGTGGCCTTGTAGATCAGGAACCCGCCGCCCGCGATCAGGATGATGTCCTTCCACGAGAAGTCGTGCCCGAAGGCCGAGAATACCGGATCCTGCAACTGCACTATCCAGCTGATCAGGAACAGCAGCACGATGCGGAACACCAGCGCCAGACCGATGCCCAGCTTGCGGGCGAATTCGGCCTGCTCACGCGGCAGCCGCGACACCAGGACCGAAATGAACACGATATTATCGATGCCTAGCACGATCTCCATGATCGTGAGCGTGGCAAAGGCAATCCACACATTGGGATCGGCGAGCAGTTCAAGCATCGAGCGCTCCATGCGGCGAGTCGAAATGACAGTTCAATCTAGGGACAGCTTTGCAGGTGGTGAAGGCGGCAAATCGAGTTTTTGCGCGCCTGCGGCATCAAACGGAATAGCCCTCCACCCCGGCCGCTGGTATCGCCCGAATGTCCGGTGCTAGGCTCCGGTTCCAAAGTTCAGTCGGGAATGCCGCATGGAAACCTTTTCTCCCCTCACCGCCGCGCTCGGCGGCAGCCTGATCGGTCTGGCCTGCGCCGTCCTCTGGCTGGGCAACGGCCGCATCGCCGGCATATCCGGCATCTTCGGCAACCTGCTTCCCCCGGCACGGACCGTGGCCTGGCGCTTCGTGTTCCTCGCGGCCCTCGTCGCCGCCACCTTCCTGTCGGCAAAAGCCTTTCCGGGCCTTGGCGCGGGGGGTGCCGAACCCTCGGCACTGGTGCCCCCGCCAGCAGGCTGGGCCATACCCATGCCCGTCTGGCTGATCGTCGCCGGTCTCCTCACCGGCTTTGGCACCCGGATCGGCAACGGCTGCACCTCCGGCCACGGCGTCTGCGGGCTCGCCCGCCTGTCCCCACGCTCGCTGGTGGCTGTCGCCGTCTTTTTCGGCGTCGCCATTCTCACCGTCACCATAACGGGGATCGTCTGATGGCCGCGCTCCGCCTGCCCTACCTCGTCACCGCGGCCCTCAGCGGCGCCCTGTTCGGCACCGGCCTTTATGTGTCGCAGATGGTCGATCCGCTCAAGGTCCTGCGCTTTCTCGATTTCACCGCCATCCCAACCGGCGGCTGGGATCCGAGCCTCGCTTTTGTCATCGTCCCGGCCATCGCAGTCATGTTCGTCGCCGTTCGCATCGGACGCCGGCGCGCCGCTCCGCTGTTCGACACGCACTTCCATGAGCCCAAGGCGAGCAGCATCGATGCCCCCCTCGTCGGCGGCGCGGCGCTGTTTGGCCTCGGCTGGGGCATGTCGGGCATATGCCCCGGCCCGGCCATCTCGCTGATCGCCTTTCAGCCCGATGGCCTCTGGCTGTTCCTTGGCGCCATGCTGGCGGGTTCGCTGGCCGGCGGTCTTCTGTTTCCGACCCGCAAGCCCCACCGCCTTGCGGAGGCCGCCCGATGAAAGCCGACACCGACATCATCGTCGTCGGCGGTGGCCTTGCAGGCCTCGCCTCGGCCGTCAGCCTCGCGCGGTCCGGGCATCGGGTGATCCACCTCGCGCCCCCCGCCCCGCCCGACCGGCGCACCTCGGCCCTGATGATGCCCAGCGTCGATTTCCTGCGCCAGTCCGGCCTCATCGGCGAACCGGCCGATCTCGGCCATGCCCTCACCGCCATCCGCATCATCGACGCGACCCCGCGCCTCATCCGCGCGCCGGAAACGCTCTTCGATGCCGCCGAGATCGGCCTCTCGGCCTTCGGCTGGAACTTTGCCAACGCCGCCCTTCTCGCCCGTTTCCAGGAGGCCGCTCCGTCCGCCGGCTTCGAGACCCGCAGTCAGGCGGTCACCGCCTGGCGCCGCGACGGCGATCTGGGCGTTGTCACCCTGTCCGATGGCACGGAGCTGCAGGCGCCACTCGTCGTCGGCGCCGATGGCAAGAAATCCCTGCTCCGCTCTGTGGCGTGCATCGCCACGCGCGAGCACCATTTCGCCGAAGCCGCGCTTGTCTGCGACCTTGATCTCGCCCGCCCGATCGGCGGTGCGTCGATCGAATTCCACTATCCGCGCGGCCCCTTCACCCTCGTGCCGGCCGGTGGCACCAGGGCCAATCTGGTCTGGATCGACGAGGAAGCCAAACTGCGCCAGCTCCAGTCCGAAGGCCCGGACAGGCTCCTTGCCGCACTGCATGAGCGTGCCCAGCGCCTCTTCGGCACCATGACCCTGGCCTCGCCCAGCTTCGTCTTTCCGCTCTCGACCCTCACCGTCGAAACGGCCGGACGCGATGGCGTCGCCCTGGTCGGAGAATCGGCTCACGCCTTCCCGCCCATCGGCGCGCAGGGGCTCAACCTCGGTCTGCGGGACGCTGCCGATCTCGTGGCGGCCGTCGATGCGGCCGACCGCACCGACCCGGCCTGGGGCATCGCGGCCAGCCAGGATTACGCCGCGCGTCGGGCCGGCGACCTTGCCCGCACTGGCGGCATGGTCGACGCCCTGTTCCGCTCCCTGCTCGCAGAAATGCTGCCCAGCCAGGCGCTGCGCGCCGGCGGCCTCTGGGCGTTGAAGCTCCTGCCGCCGCTGCGACGCCAGGCCTTCGCCCTCGGCATGGGCGAACGCTGACCGAGCGACGCGCTCTCCATCGCCATGCCAAAAAAGCGAAACGGGCGCAGTTTCCTGCGCCCGTTTCAGAAGTCTACGCGGTCCGCTTACTGCTGGGCCGGAGCGTCCGTGCCGTTGGCTGGTGCGCCATTCGCAGGAGCGGCGCCATCGGCTGGTACGGCACCATTGGCCGGCGGCGTCGAACCGTCGGTGGTCAGTTCCTTGCGCAGCTGCTCGGCACGGTCCTGCAGGACCTGCTCGAGAGCGTTCTGGCCCGATTCCTGCTGCTGCAGCTGTTCGAAAGTCAGCGCGGAATCGGTGTCATAGGTCGCGGTGAACCCGGCAAGGTCGATCTCGATGGCGAGATCCTGGTTCTGGCGGTTCTTGGCGGTCAGCGTCAGCTTGTTGCCGCGCTTGAGCGAATTCACATACTGCTCGTTGATCACCAGCTGGGTCGAGCACGACTGCGTGTCGCAAAGCATGTAGGGCACGCGCACCGGCTTGGCATTGTCGATCTGCCAGGTCAGGCCGAACGGCAGCAGCACCCCGAGCGGCACGGCGGCAACGGCCAGCAGGCGCGATTCCTGGCCCGGGTCGTCACGCAGCAGGAACGAGCCGAGGAACTGGCCGTTCGCCAGGATAACCTGGCGCATCAGGCAGGCTTTCTGGCCATCGGGCAGCGGATCGCAGACCTTGAGCCAGTTCTGCGAAGCCAGGTTGTCGACAGCGGCTGCGACCTCAGCCGTCGCGGAGCCTTCGGCCGGCGCAGCATCGGCAGGTGCAGCTTCGGTGGTTTCCGCGGCGGGCGCCTCGGCGGGTGTCGTCGTGTCCTGCGCAAACGCCGAGAGGGGGGACAGCATCATTGCGGCCACCGCGACTCCGGCGACGAGGGGTTTCCTGAAAGTCATAGAATATCCTTGCCTTCCTTGGCGGTCCCGGCGGCTTCGCGCCGCCATCAATTTCGAACTGCCCTTCAAGGGCTCAAATCGGGCAATAACATGACCGATGCACCTTGCCAAAACATTATGCTCGCGCGTTGCCGCGCGAGCACGGTCAGGCCCCGGTTTCGGCCAGTTTTGCGAGCTTGGAGAGGATTGCCGCCGTCCCCTTGAGCCGCTGTTCCGGCGTCGGCCAGTTGCGGGCGAACACGAGCTTCTGATCGGGCTTGATGCGAACCTGGTTGGAAAGATCGCTGACCATGCGCACAAGCCCGGCCGGATTCGGGAATTCGTTGTTCCTCAGGGTAATGACGGCGCCCTTGGGCCCGGCATCCACCTTTTCGACATTGGCCTGCCGGCACAGCGACTTGACGAGGATGACCTTGAGCAGCGCCTCCACCTCCTCGGGCAGCGGCCCGAAGCGGTCGATCAGTTCTGCGCCCGCCGCGTCGATGTCGCGGAAGTCGGTCAGGTCGCCGAGCTTGCGATAGAGCTGCATGCGCAGCTGCAGGTCGGGCACGTAGTGCTCGGGGATCATGACCGGCATGCCCAGCGATATCTGGGGGCTCCACTCGTTTCGGTCTTCGTAGTCCTCCTCGCCGCTCTTCAGCGAAGCTACCGCCTCCTCCAGCATGGCCTGGTAGAGTTCGTAGCCGACTTCGCGGATATGCCCCGACTGCTCGTCGCCGAGCAGGTTACCCGCACCGCGGATGTCGAGATCGTGGCTGGACAGCTGGAAGCCGGCGCCCAGCGATTCCAGCGATTGCAGCACGCCCAGGCGCCGCTCGGCAGTATCGGTCAGCTTCTTGTCCGGAGGCACGGTGAACAGCGCATAGGCGCGTTGCTTGGCCCGCCCGATGCGGCCGCGGATCTGATAAAGTTGCGCCAGCCCGAAATTGTCGGCCCGGTGCACGATCAGCGTATTGGCGTTGGGAATGTCGAGCCCCGATTCCACGATGGTCGTGGCCAGCAGCACATCGAACTTGTTGTCGTAAAAGGCATTCATGATGTCGTCGAGCTCACCCGGCGCCATCTGCCCATTGGCGGCGACAAACGACACTTCCGGCACCTGGGTGCGCAGGAATTCGGCGATGTCGGGCTGGTCCTTGATCCGCGGCACCACATAGAAGCTCTGGCCGCCACGATACTTCTCGCGCAGCAGCGCTTCGCGAATCGACAGCGGATCGAAGGGCGAGATGAAGGTACGGATCGCGAGGCGATCGACCGGCGGCGTTGCCAGGAGGCTGAGGTCGCGAACGCCCGTCAGGGCCAGCTGCAGCGTGCGTGGTATCGGTGTCGCCGTCAGCGTCAGCACATGCACATTGGCCTTGAGCTCCTTGAGGCGCTCCTTGTGGCCAACGCCGAAGTGCTGTTCCTCGTCGATGATCAGCAGCCCCAGGTCCTTGAATTTTATCGATTTGCTGAGCAGCGCATGCGTACCGACGACGATATCCACCTGTCCATCGGCAAGGCCGTCCTTGGTCGCCTTGAGTTCGGCAGCCGGCACCATGCGCGAGGCATGGCGCACGCGCACCGGCAGTCCCTGGAAACGCTCGGAGAAGGTCTTGAAATGCTGGCGGGCCAGCAGCGTTGTCGGTACCACGACGGCAACCTGCTTGCCGCTCAGCGCCACCGCGAAAGCCGCGCGCAGCGCCACTTCGGTCTTTCCGAAGCCCACGTCGCCGCAAACCAGCCGGTCCATGACCTTGCCCGAAGTGATGTCGTCGAACACCGCTTCGATGGCATTGAGCTGGTCTTCGGTTTCCTCATAGGGGAAGCGCGCCGCGAACTCGTCATAGGCCCCGGCATTGATTTCGACGACATCGGCCTTGGTCAGCAGGCGCTGCGCGGCCAGCTTGATAAGCTGTTCCGCCATCTCGCGGATGCGCTTCTTGAGCTTGCCCTTCTTGGCCTGCCAGGCGACGCCGCCCAGCTTGTCGAGGGTGACATTGCCGTCGTCCGAACCGTAACGGGTCAGCAGCTCGATATTTTCCACCGGCAGGTAGAGCTTGGTGTCGCCGCCATACTCGAGCTCGACGCATTCATGCGGAGCCCCTCCGGCCTCGATGACCTTGAGGCCGATGAAGCGGCCGATGCCATGATCGACATGCACGACGAGGTCGCCGGCATTGAGGCTCGCCGCCTCGGTCAGCGCGTCCGATGCCTTCTTCTTGCGCTGCGGCCTGAGGATCCGTTCCCCCAGGATATCCTGCTCGGAAAGGACGAGCAGGTCCTTGGTCTCGAACCCGGTCTCGAGCGGCAGCACCACCAGCGACGTCGTCGCCGCGCTCGTGGTCTCCGCGTCGCGCCAGTTTTCCGCCATGCGCGGATTGGTAAGGCCATGGTCCTTCAAAACCTGCGCCATGCGGTCGCGCGTGCCAGAGCTCCAGCAGGCGATGATCGCCCGCCTTCCGTCCCGACGCTCCTTCAGCAGTCGATCGACGACCGCCTGAAAGAGATTGATGTCCGATGCCACCCGCTCGGCGGCGAAGCTCGGAGCGATATGGCCGCCGGCATCGTCGCCCCGCGCCGTTTGCGGAGACAGGAATGGCGAGAATTGCACCACGGACGCCCCGGCTAGGGCTGTCGGCGCAACATCCAGATCATAGAGCAGTTCGGGATTTATCGGCTTGTAGGGAGCGCCGGCCCCGGCAACCTTGGGCGCCTGTCGTGCCGCCTCGCGCGCCTCGTAATAGTCGCGGATCTGCGTCGCGCGCTCGGAATAAGCCTCGCCCACCTGGTCATCGAATACGAAGGGAGCATCGCCGACGTAGTCGGCCAGGCGGTCCATGTGGTCGTAGAAGAACGGCAACCAATGTTCGGTGCCCGAATATCGCGAGCCGCCGCTGACTGAGGCATAGAGCGTGTCGTCGACGGTATTGCCGCCAAATGTTGCCGTATAATTCTGCCGGAAACGCCTGATGGTTTCCTCGTTCAGCACCACCTCGCTCATCGGGGTCAGGTCTACCCGCTTGAGCGTGCCGGTCGTGCGCTGGCTGTCCGGGTCGAATGTGCGGATCGATTCGAGCTGGCTGCCGAAAAAGTCGAAGCGCAACGGCGACTCCGATCCGGCGGGAAACAGGTCGACGAGGCCGCCACGCACCGCGAACTCGCCGCTCTCGCGCACTGTCGGCACGCGCAGGTAGCCGTTGTTGGCGGCCCAGGCGACCAGCTTGTCGCTGTCCACCACCCGGCCGACCGCGGCCGAAAAGCTCATCGTCTCGACGAGGTCGCGCGGCGGCAGTTTCTGAATCAGCGCATTGACGGCCGTGAGCACGATCGTGCCCTTGGCACCCGAAGTCAGCGCCGCCAGAGTGTTCATGCGGGCCGCGATCGTCACCGTGTTAGGGGAAACGCGGTCATACGGCAGGCAGTCCCAGGCGGGCAGCGTCAGGATCGCATGGCCGGGCAGCATGGCGCCGAGGATTTCGGCCATGCGCTGCATGCGGCGGCCGTCTCGCGCGACGAACACCAGGCTTGCGACAGCATCAGGCGCAGCCTTCAGCCGGTCTTCAACGAGCCTGGCCAGCACCATCGGCTGCATGCCGTCGGGGACGTTGGAAATCGTCCGCGTCGGCGGGGTGATCCCGGAAAGTTCGTTCATTTTGCGATACGGGCCTGATGATCGGCGACAACGAGTGCAAGAAAATCCCGGTCCACGTTGGCGGGAGGCTCTTCCTGACCCATCACCCATTTCAGCAGCGGCGGGTCTTCCTCGTTCATAAGGGCTTCGAGCCGATCGAGTTCCCCTTCGTCGTAACCGTCCACATTGGCGTCGGCGAAGGGCCCCAGGATCAGGTCCATCTCTTTGGTGCCCCGATGCCAGGCCCGGTATTTCAGGCGCTTGCGACGAATGGAAATATCTTCACCGGCCGCCATTTCGACACCCATGATTGCAATTTGTTCTCGATTTGGACATGTCTATTACGCGCGTTGAATGCGATTGTCAGCCCTGACTCTGGCCGATCGCCATTCACCGGCCTCCCCTCGCCCCTCGGGGAAGAGGGACCGGGGTTTGCGGTCAGCAAAATCCGGGGTAAGGGGTTCTCTCCCTGCGCGCCGATGCCTATTGGATTGTTCCATCTCCCGCAGGAGAATCGTGCCTTGTCCCGCCCTGCAGAACTCCAGCCCCTGTTTGCTTCGCTCCACGCCATCAAGGGCGTGGGCGACAAGCTGGCTGCGTTGTTGACCCGCTTTTTCGGCGCGCCTGAAGGCCAGGAGGCGATCGTTCTTGATGTGCTCATGCACATGCCATCAGGCGTCGTCGACCGCCGTCGACAGGTGGGCATTGCCGAAGCCTATCTCAACCAGGTGGTCACGCTGCGCCTCCACATCGATCGCCACCAGCCTCCGCCGCGCGGCAAGCCTCATATTCCCCATCGTGTTTTTGCCCACGACGAAACCGGCGACATCAACCTGGTCTTCTTCCGCGCCCAGGGCGGCTGGGTCGAAAAGGCCCTGCCCGTCGGCGAGGAGCGCTTCGTTTCGGGCCAAATCGGCTTTTTCAACGGCGAAAAGCAGATCACCCACCCCGACTACATCGTCGAGCCGGACAGGTTCGCCACCCTGCCCTTGGTCGAGCCCGTCTATCCCCTGACCAACGGCCTGTCGTCCAAGGCCCTGGCCAAACTCGTCCGGCAGGCGGTCGACACCGTGCCCGAACTCCCCGAATGGATCGGCCCGGAGACCATGGCGATACGGAAGTGGCCCAGCTTCCAGACCGCCATGCGCAATGTTCACCTGCCGGAGAACCCCGATGAGGGTCAACTCTGGTCCCCTGCCCGGCAGCGTCTTGCCTATGACGAATATCTGGCCGGCCAGATCACCTTGCAGCTCGTCCGCTCGACCATGGTGGCCGCAAAGGGCGTCGCGCGCCAGTTCGCTGGCGAATTGCCCGCAAAGGTTAGCGCCCTGCTAGCATTTTCGCTGACCGAGGGACAAAAACACGCTCTTGAGGAGATTTTTGTCGACTTGAGAGCGACAGATCGCATGTCCCGGCTACTTCAGGGCGATGTCGGTTCCGGCAAGACGGTCGTCGCGCTCATGGCGATGGCTGCAATGGCCGAGTCAGGCGCGCAATCGACGCTGATGGCGCCCACGGAATTGCTTGCCTCACAACACTTTAGGACGATTCAGCCGATCTGCGAGGCAGCAGGACTCACCTGCGCATTGCTCACCGGCAAGATGCCCGCCGCCGAGCGTCGCGCCATCCTCGCGGGTCTGGCCGACGGGTCGATCAGCATAGCCGTCGGCACGCACGCACTCTTCCAATCCGATATCGAATTCAAGGACTTGGGCCTCACTGTCGTGGACGAGCAGCACCGCTTCGGCGTTCATCAGCGCCTCGCTTTGTCCGACAAGGGCCGCCACACCGACCTCCTGGTCATGACGGCCACCCCGATCCCCCGCACGCTGGTCCTCACCCACTTCGGCGACATGGCCGTCAGCGTGCTTCGCGAAAAGCCGCGCGGCCGCCAACCTATTGATACGGCTGTCCTTTCCATCGGCGACTACGACCGGGTCATCGCCCGGCTGCAGTCCCGGCTGGCCGAAGGCGCCCAGGCCTACTGGGTCTGTCCTCTGGTCGAGGAAAGCGAGACGCTGGAAGTGGTTAGCGCCGAAGATCGCTTCGCGGAACTGCAGAAAATCTTCGGTAATAAGGTCGCCCTGGTCCACGGCCGCATGTCGGCTGCCGCCAAACAGGACGTAATGGGGCGATTTAAGGCCAATGAAATCAAGCTCTTGGTCGCAACCACCGTGATTGAAGTCGGCGTCGATGTTCCCAATGCCAGCATCATGATCATCGAGCACGCCGAGCGTTTCGGCCTGGCCCAGCTCCACCAGTTGCGCGGCCGTGTCGGCCGGGGCACTCAGCGCTCGGCCTGTCTCCTCCTTTACAAAGACCCGCTCAGCGAAACCGCAAAGGCCCGTCTCGAAACGATAAAATCGACCGAAGACGGCTTTCTCATCGCCGAGCGCGACCTCGAACTGCGCGGCCAGGGCGACGTCCTGGGCACCCGCCAGTCCGGCATGCCGGGCTACCGCCTCGCCGTCCCGGACGTCCACCGCCACCTGCTCGAATTCGCCCACGACGACGCCAAGGCACTGATGCAGCGCAACCCCGGCCTGACGGGCGAAGAAGGCGAAGCCGCACGTACGCTGTTGTATCTGTTCAGAAGAGACCTCGCGATCCCGCTGATCCGGGCGGGGTGAAGCACACGCGGGCCCCGCCCACTGGGCAATTTCGCTTCAGAACAGGTCCCTACTCCACCGTCACCGACTTCGCCAGGTTCCGGGGCTGGTCCACATCCGTGCCCATGAACACGGCCGTATGATAGGCCAGCAACTGCACGGGGATGGTCGCGAGGATCGGAGCGACGAAGGAATGGACATGCGGGATCTTGATGATGTCAGCCACACCGTGGCCGACGCTTTCGGCGCCGTCCTCGTCGGTGATCAGGATGATCTTGCCGCCACGCGCAGCGACTTCCTGCATGTTGCTCAGGGTCTTGTCGACAAGCTCGTCCGACGGCGCGACGACGATCACAGGCATGGCCTCGTCAACCAGGGCGATCGGCCCGTGCTTGAGTTCACCTGCCGCGTAACCTTCGGCGTGGATGTAGCTAATTTCCTTGAGCTTCAACGCCCCTTCCATAGCCACAGGGAACATCGCTCCGCGGCCCAGATAGAGCACGTCCTTGGCCTTGGAAAGGCGCTTCGAGATGTCGATAATCTGCGCCTCGGCACCCAGCGCTGCCGATACGGCTGATGGCAGCGCCGTCAGGGCCCGCACCAGTTCGGCTTCCTGCTCGGCGCTCAGCACCCCGCGCGCCCGGCCGGCAGCGATGGCAAGGCTGGCCAGCGCTGTCAGCTGTGCCGTCAGCGCCTTGGTCGAGGCAACGCCGATTTCCGGCCCGCAGAGGATCGGAAAGACTACGCCGGACTCCCGGGCAATCGTCGATTCCAGCGTATTGACGAGGCTGGCCACATGCTGGCCCTGACCGGCGCAGTAACGCAGTGCCGCGAGGGTGTCGGCGGTCTCGCCCGATTGCGAGATGAACAGCGAGAGCCCGCCCTTTTCCAGCGGCGGTTCGCGATACCGGAATTCGCTGGCCACATCGATATCGACAGGCAACCGCGCAAAGCGTTCGAACCAGTATTTGGCGATGGCACCAGCATAGTACGCCGTGCCGCAGGCGCTCATCGTCAGTCTCGAGAGATCGGCGAAATCGAATGGCAGCGTCTCGCGGATGGCAACCTTTTCGGCGCCCATGTCCACATAGTGGCTGAGGGTGTGCGAGATGGTCTCGGGCTGCTCGTAGATTTCCTTGGCCATGAAATGGCGGTGGTTGCCCTTGTCCACCAGCAGCGCGGATGCCTGGCTGACCAGCTGCTCGCGCTGGACGATGGCATCCTTGCCGTCCCGGATCGTCACGCCCTTGGGCGTGATCACGGCCCAATCGCCGTCTTCGAGATAGGTGAGGCGCGATGTGAAGGGCGCCAGCGCCATCGCGTCGGACCCGAGATACATTTCCGTCGTGCCATAGCCGACGGCCAGCGGCGCGCCATGCCGGGCGGCGATCAACAACCCCTGCTCGCCTTTGAACATGAAGGCCAGGGCAAAGGCGCCCTTGAGCTTCTTGAGTGTCCGCGCCACCGCCAGTTCAGGCTCGGCGCCGTTGTTCAGCTCGCGCGTCACCCAGAGGGCAACGGATTCCGTGTCGGTCTGCGTCTGCGGCAGGTAACCGTCCTGCTCGAGGTCGGCCAGCAGTTCGCGGAAATTCTCGATGATGCCGTTGTGGACCACCGCGACGCGATCGGTCGCATGCGGGTGGGCGTTGTTCTCGGTCGGCGCCCCATGGGTCGCCCAGCGCGTGTGGCCGATGCCGATATGCCCGCCCAGCGGCTCCATGCCCAGCTTGCTGGCCAGATTGCCCAGTTTGCCTTCGGCCCGGCGCCGCGCAATGGCGCCGCTTTCCAGGGTCGCTACACCCGCACTGTCATAGCCCCGGTATTCGAGGCGCTTGAGCGCATCGACCAGCCGACCGGCCACGGGAGCATCACCGACAATCCCAACGATACCGCACATGCTATTTTCCTTTCGCGGCCTTCTTGGCCAGCGCCTTTTCCTTGAGCTTGGGCGCGTAGCCCGGCTTGTTTACCTGCCGGGCTCGCCCGAATGCCACCGCGTCATCAGGCACGTCATCCGTGATCACGCTGCCTGACGCCGTATAGGCGCCGTTCCCGAGCGACACCGGCGCCACCAGCGACGTATTAGAGCCGACGAAGACGCCGTCGCCGATAATGGTTTGGTCCTTGTTCACACCGTCATAATTGCAGGTGATGGTGCCCGCGCCGATATTGGTCTTGCTGCCGATCTCGGCATCGCCGAGATAACTCAGGTGACCCGCTTTCGTGCCGGCGCCGATCTTGCTCTTCTTCACCTCAACGAAATTGCCGAGATGTACATCGGCACCCAGCTCTGCACCGCCGCGAATGCGCGCAAACGGTCCGATCGTGGCACCCTCGCCTATGACGGCATCCTCGATATCGCAGAACGTCCGGATCTCGACCTTGTCCGCAACCTTGACGCCTGGACCGAAGACCACGTTCGGATGGATGGTCACATCTCGACCAAGGTCTGTGTCCCATGAAAACCAGACGCTCGGAGGATCGCGCAGCGTCACCCCTGCGCGCATGGCGTCCTCGCGGCGCACCTCCTGGAACAGGGCCTCGGCACGCGCCAGTTGCGAACGGTCATTGACGCCCATCACGTCGTTTTCCGGCGCCACACCGTATCCCACCTTCTTGCCGGCAGCATTGGCAAGGCCCACGAGGTCCGTCAGGTAGTACTCGCCCTGCGCATTGTTCGTGTCGATCCGGTCGATGAGATCGCGGAACACGTCGGCCCGGAAAGCCAGGATGCAGGCATTGCAAAGCCCGATGGCGCGCTCTGCTTCACTGGCATCCTTGTGCTCGCGGATCGCACGCAGTGTTTCGCCCTCGGTGATGAACCGCCCATAACCGGTCGGATCCTTGGGCTCGAAACCCAGGATGGCGGCATCGAGGCCTGCATCGAGCCGATCGAGCACCGCCCGAAAATTTTCGCCGCGCAGCAGCGGGTGGTCGCCATAAACCACGGCAATATAGCCATCATGCGCTTCGAACAGCGCGCGTGCCTGGGCCGCCGCATGCCCGGTGCCCTTGGCCACGGTCTGCTCGAAATGGACGATATCCGCGTCCAGGCCGGAAACCGCCTCGCGGATCGCACCGTGCTTGGGCCCGGTCACCATGGCGATTTTGCTCGAGCCGGCCTCGCGTGCCGCGCGCACCACATGGCCGATGATCGGCAGTCCGCCTACCGGGTGCAAAACCTTCGGGGTCGCGGACTTCATCCGCGTGCCTTCACCTGCCGCAAGAATGATCGACAGCAACTCAGTCATGACGCGCTCCCCAGGCCGCTACGTATCGCGGGGCATTTACACAAATTTATGGCAGCCAACAGTTGGCGAACCCCTAACAATGGGACCACTCTAGCCGCGATAAGCCCGGCGATTCGGGCGCTTCAGAGGTCTCGTCGCTTGGCTAAAGCATCCGAACAGTTCCGGCAATCGGACGTCACCATTTGGGGCGTCGTTGCGCTTGTTTGCGTCGCTCTCGCCGTGTTCGGATCAAACATCTCGCTGCTGGTGCCGCAGAGCATCATCGGCGGACTGCACCAGCCGCGCGTTGCGGGCGCCTCGATCGAGACCCTTCGCCTCCAGGTTTCGGACCTGCGCGAGGAAACCGCCCGTCTGAAACGTGAGAACGAACTGCTCGTCACACGCTTCACCATGCAGGAACGCTCCAACAACGAGGTGACACGCCGCGTCGGCGCGCTCGAGGTCAGTGTTCCACGCCTGCTCGAAAACATGCCGCCGGATGCTCTGATCGATCGTTCGACCTATACGTCGTCGATTGGCGCCAACCAGACGCTGACCTTCGACGCCGACGGCGGCTCGGTCGCCGTCCGCCAATCCGCCATTCCCGATGCGGCGGCCACGACTGGCAGTACCGCGCAGACCCTGCCCGACATCCTCTCGACCGACACGGCCCTGGCTACATCAGATACCAGTGCTTACGGCATCGCTATCGGCAGTGCGGTCCCCTTCGATGAAACACCAGCTCTTTGGAGTGACCTCACGCTCAAGCTCGGGCCGCTTCTCTTCGGCCTTGCGCCGCTCGTGGTCGACGACGCCAGCGGCGACAACAAGCGCATCGTCGTCGGCCCGATCGAGCAGCTGGCCGAGGCCCGGTCGCTCTGTCAGCGCTTCGAGCGCGTTTCCATCGCCTGTATTCCCATGCCCTACAGCGGCACGCCGCTCGCCGCTGGGCAATAGCAGCCAAATTCGGTTGACAGCCGGACGAGTCTGGCTATTTTCCGCCGCAACGTCCCAAGGCGTTGATAATGTAGGCGCCGGTAGCTCAGTGGTAGAGCATTCGACTTTTAATCGAATGGTCGTGGGTTCGATCCCCACCCGGCGTACCACACTTCTTCCCGATCGATCTCGATTGTCGCGCCGCGGTCACATTGGTCCGGCACATGCGCCAGAGGCTTTGGACCCGCTCCAGCGATGACCCAGACAATCGACGATCCCGATCCCTATGCTGAACTCGACTATCGGGCCGACGCTGGCGAGCTGTCGGAAGACTTTCGCAAGCCGATCCGCATCCATCGGGACGCTCAACGCCACCAGCGGGTAACGCGAACGCGTCTCAGCGCCAATCCCGGTCGCATTCGCATTTGAGAATCAGCCCCATGCCGTACTATCGGCAAGGGCCACGGCGCGTCGAGGAAATGTCATGTCTCAAGCAACGACCGACCTTCTCAAGGTCCTGGCGGTAACCCTGCTGGTCTTTGCCGCCAGCACACTGGTCATGCTCTATGGCATCCTGCTGCTCGCGCAATACGGCGCCAACCTGCCCATGGTCGGCTCCCTGCCGCTCAGCGCGCCACCCGAACTGATACCCATCCTGGCCGGCAGTGGCGTCTTCGGCACGCTGGCAGCGGTGCATGTCACCGGCTCCGGCATCGCCCTGCTGCTCACCAGCGCCACCATCGACCAGGCGCTGCTGATCACAGCAAAGGCCGTCGCGGTGGTTATCGTGGCCCTGCTCGGCTTTGCAGTCGGCCACATGGTCTATCTGCAGCTCACCGAGAACACAGCGCTCAACCTCAATCCGCTGATGCCAGCGCTGATCGCACTGGCAGGCTTCTTTGTGCTTTCGACGTTTCTCGCGGTTCCCGCCCTGCGGCAGTTGGGCAACCTGCGCTTCGCCATCGGCGTCGGCATGATTGTGCTGGGGCCGTTGCTGCTGGTCTGGCTTTAGGCGCGCCGCAGGAAAGTCTTGTCCAAGCGCCACCTGCTCCCCGGGCCTGACCGTCGGAACAGCTGCGATATGCGCGAATATTGCAAGTGGCGTTCGGATCAGGTCCGAGGGCGGTACGGTGGATGTGGGCAGCTTATGTGGCGAGCCGGTTCCACGAACATCATCCCGCCAGCGTGACAACCACCGCCCCGCGCGGCGTCGCTACCACCGTATGCTCGTACTGCACGGTCGGCGCCAGGGGCTCGGCCGTCAGCGTCCACTCGTCGTCATCATACATCTGCTCGGCCATCTGACCGCCCATCGACAGGAACGGCTCGATGGTAAAGACGAGGCCATTCTGAATTTTTCGCCGCTCCGACCGGTCCGGCCAGGTCGGAATTTCGCCAGGCTCGTCGTGAAGACTGGCACCGACGCCGTGGCTGGCGAGGTTGCGGATCAGCGTGTATCCGCCCTTCTTGGCCACCTTGCCGATGGCCGTGCCGATATCGGCCAGCGCGCCTCCCGCCTTCACCGCATTGATCCCGGCCCACATCGCCTTCTTGCCGTCACGGCAAAGGTTTTCCAGCCGCTTGTCAGCCTTGCCCAGAATGTAGGACGCGCCGCAATCGGCGAACACGCCATCGAGTTCGGCTGAAACGTCGATATTGACGAGGTCGCCGGCGGCAAGAACCCGATTGCCCGGAATGCCGTGCGCGATCTCCTCGTTCACCGAGATGCAGGTCGCGCCCGGAAAGTCATAGGTCAGCACCGGCGCAGATACCGCGCCATACCCGGCCAGAAACTTGGCGCCGATTTCGTCCAGCTCCAGCGTCGTCATGCCCGGCCGCATGGCCGTCGCCATGGCCTCGCGGGCCATGGCGCAGATCCGCCCGATCGCCTTGAGCTTGTCGAGCTGTTCGTCAGTCGTGATGATCAAGCGTCAGGCCTTGTTGGCAAGGTAGTATCCGAGCAGCCCCTGCGTCGAGGCGTCGTGTCCTTCGCCGCTCTCTTCGCCCTTCACCTTGGGCAGGAGGGCCTTGGCAAGCTGCTTGCCCAGTTCCACGCCCCACTGGTCGTAGGAGTTGACGTTCCAGATCACGCCCTGCACGAACACCTTGTGCTCGTAGAGCGCAATGAGCGAGCCCAGTACTTCCGGCGTCAGTTGCTTGTAGAACAGCGTATTGGATGGCCGGTTACCCGGGAACACCTTGTGCGGCGCCAGCGCCTTGATCTGGTCCTTGTCGAGGCCTTGCGCCTTGAGCTCGGCGACCACCTCGTCCTTGGTCTTGCCCAGCATCAGCGCTTCCGATTGCGCCAGCACATTGGCGACCAGCTTGTCGTGATGCGGCGGCAGGTTTTCGTGCGGACGCGCCGCAATCAGGAAATCGCACGGTATGACGTCGGTACCCTGGTGGATCAGCTGATAGAAGGCGTGCTGGCCATTGGTACCCGGCTCGCCCCAGACGATCGGGCCAGTCGGCCAGTCGACCTTCTTGCCATCAAGCGTCACCGACTTGCCGTTCGATTCCATGTCCTGCTGCTGCAGATAGGCGGCAAAGCGGCTGAGCCGCTGGTCGTAGGGCAGAACGGCATGGGTTGAAAAACCCCAGGCATTGCGATACCAGACGCCGATCAGCGCCATGATCACCGGGAGATTGCGCTCCAGCGGCGTTTCGAGGAAATGCCGGTCCATGGCGTCGGCACCCGCGAGAAACTTCGCGAAATTGTCGTACCCCACGGCCAGCGCGATCGGCAGCCCGATCGCCGACCACACCGAATAGCGCCCGCCGACCCAGTCCCAGAACCCGAATATGCGGTCCTGCCGGATTCCGAACTTCGCGCAAGCCTCGAGATTGGTCGACACCGCAGCAAAGTGGTTCGGCACCGCCTCCTCGCCCAGCGTGTCCGAAATCCAGTCTCGCGCCGAATTGGCATTGGTCATGGTTTCGTCGGTGGTGAAGGTCTTGGACGCTACGATGAACAGCGTCTTCTTGGGGTCGAGTCGCTTGAGGACGTCGTGAATATGCGCGCCATCGACATTCGAGACGTAATGGGCACGCAGGTCGGCGCGCGTATAGGGTTCGAGCGCCAGCGTCACCATGGCCGGGCCTAGATCCGACCCGCCGATGCCGATATTGACCACATCGGTGAACTGCGCGCCGCCCTGGCCGCGGATCTCGCCCGAGCGCACCGCATTGGTATAGGTCTCGATGGCCGCGAGCACCGCCCGCACGTCGGGCATGACGTCCTTGCCGTCGACTTCGACCGGCTTGTCGCCCTGGTAGCGCAGCGCCATGTGCATCACGGCGCGGTCTTCGGTGATGTTGATGTGCTCGCCTTCGCACATCTGGCTGCGGCGATCTTCCACCCCGGCGGCGCGCGCCAACTCGAACAGCGCATCCATCGCATCTTCGTCGATGCGGTTCTTGGAATAGTCGAGCAGGATGTCGGCACCGGTGGCCGAGAACCGCTGGAAGCGGTTGGGATCGAGCGCGAACATTTCGCGCATCGTGTAATCGTCCAGCCGCTTGCGCTGCTTGGTCAGCAGATTGAGCACGTCGCCGCGTTCGCCCTTGGCCATGGTCATGTCCCTTTGAGAAAACCTAGAGAGGCGGCAGGTCGCCGGCGGCCCATGCCGCACGTGTCTCTGCCGCGAAATCCGTCATCCGTCCGGCCGCAATCGCTGCCCGTGTCCCCGCCGTCAGTTCCTGATAATAGGCCAGGTTGATCTGCGAAAGCACCATGGCGCCCAAAATCTCTTCGGTCTTGACCAGATGGTGCAGATAAGCGCGGCTCCAGCGTCGGCAGTTGGGGTTGGGCGACGCCTCGTCCAGCGGACGATGGTCATCCTTATGCCGGGCATTTTTCAGGTTGATGACGCCGAAGCGGGTGTAGGCATGGCCATGTCGTCCGGCGCGCGTCGGGTGGACGCAGTCGAACATGTCGATACCGCGCTCGATCCCGCCAAGGATATCGTCCGGCTTGCCGACGCCCATGAGGTAGCGCGGCCGGTCCTCCGGCAATTCCGGCGTGATGTCGCTGAGCACCCGGAACATCACCGCCTGCGGCTCGCCGACAGCCAGTCCGCCAACGGCATAGCCGTCGAAGCCGATCGACTTGAGCCCCGCGGCCGATCGCCCGCGCAATTCGGCGTCGTCACCGCCCTGCACGATGCCGAAAAGCGCCCGGTTCTGCTGATTGTTGAAAGCGGTTTTCGACCGCTCCGCCCAGCGAATGGAAAGCTCCATTGCCCGCTCCATCTCCTTGCGCTCGGCCGGTAGTGCGATGCACTCGTCGAGCTGCATAATGATATCGCTGTCGAGCAGAGTCTGGATTTCGATCGAGCGCTCCGGCGTCAGTTCGTAGGCCGATCCATCGATATGCGACTTGAACGTCACGCCCTTCTCGGTGAGCTTGCGCAGCTTGGCCAGCGACATCACCTGGAAACCGCCGCTATCGGTCAGGATCGGCCGCTGCCAATCCATGAAATCGTGCAGCCCCCCAAGGGAGGCGACCCGTTCTGCGCCGGGGCGCAGCATCAGGTGGTAGGTATTGCCAAGCAGGATATCCGCGCCGGTTTCACGCACCTGCTCGGGATACATGGCCTTGACCGTTCCGGCTGTCCCGACGGGCATGAATGCTGGGGTATTGATCTCGCCGCGCGGCGTATCGATGCGGCCCTGACGGGCCATGCCGTCCGAGGCGAGAACGGAAAATGTGACTTGCTTCATGGCCCGGGTTCTAGCCTGTTGCGACGCGCCCGACAATCGGTCTGGGCGCGCCTCCTCGGGTCAGGCCGCCGGCGCGAAGTTGTTGTTGGCGTCCAGCACCTGTTTGACCCGTTCCTGCACTTCGGAGCGCGCACGCCACCAGTCCTTGCTGCGAACCGGCACGCGGGCGACGAGGGTCATGTTGGAATCGCCCAGTGTGTCCAGAAGCACTTCCGACTGTGCATTGGGGTCGGAATAGTCGGTGCGCATGGAACCCACCAGTTGCGCGCGCACGGTCGCAAGATCGGCACTGCGCGGAACGTTGAACTTGACCTCGACCATACGGTCCGCCTCGCGGCTGTAGTTGATGATCTTGGCGTTGGAGAGCTTTGAATTCGGCGCGAACAAGAACACGCCGTCGATGGTGCGCATCTGCGTGGCGAACAGCCCCACTTCCACCACCGTACCCACGATGCCGTCGGCGTCGATATAGTCGCCCGTGTTGAACGGACGCAGGAACACCAGCATGATGCCGGCCGCTATATTCGACAGGGTTCCCTGCAAGGCCAGCGCGATGGCCAGGCCGGCCGCGCCGAGCACTGCCAGGATCGAGGCCGTTTCCACGCCGAACTGCCCCAGCACGATGATGATGGTGACGAACAGCACGGCATATCGAACGACCTGACCGATCAGCGGCGCCACGGTCGCGCTATTGCGCACCCGCGCCGCCACGAAGGATGCGAGGGCCCGCGATACGATATTGGCGATGATCCAACCCGCCACCAGCACGATGATCGCGACCAGCAACGACCATGCATTGGTGAGGATCCAGGCGGTCGAAACGCCGAAAAAGGTATCGTCGGTCAAGGTTTGGCTCCTGTTTGGATGATAAGGGCAAAAGCTCTTGCATCCGTATTGGTTGCAGCCTTTTTGCCGCGGAGTGGGCCCCTGCCTTCATAAAGTTGCCACTCTTGTTGGCGCCTCTACCCCAGTTAAAACATTGTCTGTGAGGGATTTTTGATGAACCGTTTTGCCGTGCTCGCTGCCGCCATCCTGCCTCTTCTGGCCGTCCCCACGCTTGCGCAGGAACATGAGGGGTTCTGGTCCGGGCAAGGCGAGGGCGACATCACCCTCGATCTCACCCATGTCGAGAATGACGTCTATAAGATTTCCATCAACACCGTCGTGCCGATCTCGGATGTCGGCGGCTGCGCCGGTGGCATCGACGGCGAGGTGATCCTGACAAGCGAAGGCGGCAATTTTTTCGTCGAGAACGAAGACTATGACCCGCAGCAGGAAGAAGCCGGTCTCAATCGCCGCTACTGCGAAATCGCCCTGACGTTTAACGAGGACGGCACGCTCACTACCGAAGAAAAGACCGGGTGCCTCTATTATCACGGCGCCGCCTGTGGCTTCAGCGGCACGCTCGAGCACGACGCCGCCGGCCTCTAAGAGGCCATCGACTGGAAGGCCGTCATCCCCAGGTGCAGGACACCCAGGATGATGGCTGCGTCGACAATGAGGCCCAGCGCAGTCGCCACGAGTCCGGTGATGACCCCCACCCCGTCGCGATTGAGCATTGAAAACGCGATGATGCAAAGCCCGACATTGGGAATGGCATTGATGAAGGGAATGGGCAGCGCCATCACCAGGCTCACCCCGATCACCAGGACGCCATAAGGCACCACCGCGCCCGCGCCGGTCAACCACCGCATCCGCGGTCGCGAAAACCGCGATAGCAAATTGGCGACCTTCACGACCTGGTTGCTGCCCCGCACCATCAGGTCGATGGGCAGCTTCCGCCGTCCCAATATGCCCGGCAGCCGGATCGGCCGGCCCATCAGCATGGCAATGGCGATCGCCCCTGTGGTGAACGCGATCGTGCCGCCGTAGCCTGGAGGTCCCGGGATCATGTTGAACAGCGACACCACGAGCAGCAGGAGCCGGTGAGACTTCGGCCCCAGCAGCTCGATCAGCCTGTCGAGCGTCACGTGCGATTGATTGTGGTCAGCGGCCAGCCGGAGCGATCGGGCAATGCGCCGCATGTATCTGTTGATCGGCGAATGCCGCTCCGTCACGCATCATCCTCGGGATGCGGGGCACGGTGCAACAGCGACGAGTCGCCGTAGGAATAGAAGCGATATGCGTTGCCGATGGCATGTGCGTACGCGTCCTTCATCGTCTGCAGGCCCGAAAAGGCGCTGACCAGCATGAAGAGGGTCGATTTGGGCAGGTGGAAGTTCGTCATCAGCACGTCTACCGTCCGGAACCGGAAGCCAGGCGTGATGAAGATGTCGGTATCGCCCACGAAGGGCTTCAGCTCACCCGTTGCCCGCGAAGCGGTTTCGAGCAACCTGAGACTGGTCGTTCCGACTGCGATCACCCTGCCCCCTGCGGCACGGCGCGCATTGATCCGCTCGACGGTTGCCTGGTCGATCTCGCCCCATTCTGAATGCATGACGTGGTCGTCGGTGTCATCTGCCTTCATCGGCAGGAAGGTCCCGGCGCCCACATGCAGAGTGACCCGCTCCATGGCGACATCCATGTCGGCGAGATCCTGCAGCAGCTTTTCGGTAAAGTGCAGCCCGGCAGTGGGTGCGGCGACAGCGCCGTCCTCCGCGGCATAGACAGTCTGGTAGTCGACCTTGTCGCGCTCCTCCACTGGCCGCTTGGCCCCGATATAGGGTGGAAGCGGCATGGCGCCATGCGACTTGATGGCCTCGTCGAGTTGGGCACCGCCCAGCTCGAACTCCAGCGTCACCTCGCCGGTGTCCCCCTTGCCGGCCACGCGGGCGATCAGGGGATCGGCACCGCCATTCCCGAGTTCGAGCCGATCAAGCAGATGCAGTTTCTTGGCCGGTCGGGCGAACGCCCGCCAGGTATGGGCATCGTCGCGCTTGTGCAGGTTGAACGACACGTTGGCGCGAGTCTCCCCGCGCACGCGGATGCCCTTGAGCTCCGCTGGTAGCACCCGCGTATCGTTGACCACAAGCACGTCACCGGGTCGCAACAGCGTCCGGAGGTCGGGGATATGCTGGTTCGCAAAGGGCTCACCCGGCCGCACCACCAGAAGTCGTGCGCTGTCGCGCGGCTCGGCCGGATGCAGGGCAATCAGGGTTTCGGGCAGGTCGAAGTCGAATTCTGTAACGCGCATGGCCGCTCGTTAGCATGGCTTTGAGTTGGCGAAAACGTCGCGCGCGCAGCGGAAGTTGCTAAAGCACGCGGATCATCACTGCGCCGACCACGAGCAGTGCCGCCCCGGCCAGTCGCCCGACCGAAATCTCGCGCACCGCCATGCCCATGAATCCGATCTTGTCGAGAAACAGTCCGCCCACCAGTTGGCCGGTGACGGAGAGCGCCATCACGGCCGCCGCTCCCATGACCGGGGTCAGCGTGATGTTCGAAAAGACATAGAACGCGCCCAGCAGCCCTCCGGCCACGAACGTCCACGGCGCAGGCGCTCCGAAATTGAT
Source organism: Devosia lucknowensis (assembly GCF_900177655.1). Classification (NCBI taxonomy): domain Bacteria; kingdom Pseudomonadati; phylum Pseudomonadota; class Alphaproteobacteria; order Hyphomicrobiales; family Devosiaceae; genus Devosia; species Devosia lucknowensis. The sequence goes on from NZ_FXWK01000001.1 coordinate 1,255,968, forward strand.
TGGTGTGCCACCGAGATGGCTGAACAGGAACGCCAGCGCCCAGAGCACGACGCCGCCGGCGAGAAACGATACTGCGGCGGCCGCCACCGTCACTTCCAGTGCCCGCCCGAGGCTGGCATTGATTGGCGCCTGCGCGGCAATGCAGGCGCCCGCGATGACGCCCATGAGCGCCCAGAGAACTGTATCCATTTTCAAAATCAATGACCTGAGATGAGAAGCGGACTCAGCGTGACAAGTCCGGCCAAGCCTCGACCAGATCGCTTCACACCTTCCGCGTCAAGCCTGCGGCTACTGCGCATCCGACTGGCAGGTGACGGTCCACAAGCCACCGCCGCCCACAGCCACGACCCCGCCGATCTGCGAGCGCTGCGCCTCGTAGACGCGGCCGATGCGGAAACTCATCGAATGGTGGCGGTCGCCATTCTCGTCGTCCCACGACACCGAGCCGCCTTCAGTGTCGTCACCGCGGAACCCGTCCTGGACATATTCGCCGTCGTGTTTGGGATGGTCGGGATTCGTCGAGTAGCCGAAATCGTCGATCAGCTGCATGGTGACCTCGCGGATCGGCTGGTCGAGTCGATAGTCGAAGGCATAGCTGAAGGTGATCTCACCTTGCGCATCCGTGCAGGTCACGGTCTCGACCGCCAGAGCCGGCGTCACCAGAAACGCCACGAGACCCGAAGTGATTGCGTGTTTCATCGCCACGGCTCACCCCTCCATGCATGTGACGTCGACCTGCATGGTCTGCGAACGCAGCACTCCCACGAAGCTCTCGGTTGCCCGATCAAAGCGAACTCTGAGGCTGACGATGATGTCCTCGAAATTGGGATCGACGAAATCGACCATGATGTCGTCGCCCTCGGCGAAGGCCTGGCCGACGGCGAATGGTTCGCCCTCGCCGCGCTCCGGGCCGGTCGAATAGGTGATGCCACCGATCTCGACGCTGGCGCCGAGCACCTGCATCACCACCAGCCGGCCCATGGCGATATCGGCCGATCCGCCCTCGCCTTCACAAAAAAGGCCCCCGCTTGCCTGGGCAGGCGAAACGAGAGCCATGGCCGCAACCAGCGTTGCGACGCAAAGATTACTCGGCGATGTCGGCCGCGACCTTGACCGAAACCATCTTGTCCGGGTTGATGACCGGCTCGCCACGCTTGATCTGATCGACATTCTCCATGCCCTCGATGACCTCACCCCACACAGTATACTGGCGGTTGAGGAATGGGGCATCCGCAAAGCAGATGAAGAACTGCGAATTGGCCGAGTTCGGGTCCTGGGCGCGAGCCATCGAGGCTGTGCCGCGCTTGTGCGGCGTCTCGTTGAATTCCTGCTTCAGGTTCGGATACTGCGAGCCGCCGGTGCCGGCGCGCGACGGGTTGAAGTCGGTGAGGTTCGAATTGCCGAACTTCACGTCGCCGGTCTGGGCCATGAAGCCGTCGATCACGCGGTGGAACACCACGCCGTCATAGGCGCCTTCACGGGCAAGCTTCTTGATATGCTCGACGTGACCGGGAGCCACGTCCGGCTTCATCGCGATAACGACATTGCCCTTGGTGGTTTCGATGACGAGGGTGTTTTCGGGATCGGCATAGGCCATGTTCAGCAACTTTCCTTGGAGAGGGTCGGCCCGCATTTAGGCCGGATCGGCGACAGGCGCAAGGTTCGCCGAACCAACCGAAACCGCACCGCAAGGCGATGACGGCGTCCCGATGGTCCGGCGATCGCGCCTTACTTGTATTCGATGGCGGCCGAGACGATCTTGTCCGGGTTCTCGACGGCGCCATTGCGCTCCTGCGGACCCTTTTCGAGCGCGTCGACCGTCTCCATGCCCGAAACGACCTTCCCGAACACGGTGTACTGGCCGTCCAGGAAAGTGGAATCCGCGGTCACGATGAAGAACTGGGAATTGAACGAATTGGGGTCCTGGGACCGAGCCGCGCCCACTGCCCCGCGCACGAAGCTCTCGGAGTTGAACTCGGCCTCGACGTCGGGCATGTCCGATCCGCCGGTGCCGGCCATCGCCAGGTTGTATGCCGGATCGTCGGAGTCGCCGTTCGAAACGTCGCCGGTCTGGGCCATGAACCCGTCGATGACGCGATGGAACACCACGCCGTCATATTCGCCGGCTTCGGTCAGCGCCACGATGCGTTCGACATGCTTGGGCGCGATTTCCGGCAGCAGCTCGATGTCGACCACGCCGTCCTCCAGCGTCAGGATCAGGTGCGGCTGGCCCGACTGGGCAAAGGCCGGCGCAGCGACAAGGGTCGCGCCCAGGGCAAGCGCGGCGAAGGTACGGCGGGTCAACTTGATCATTTGGACTTGAGAGCCTTGAAGACGATTGGAGGAACGAAGGCGGAAATATCCCCGCCCATTTCTGCGATCTGGCGCACCAATGTGGCCGAGATATGCCGAACCGGCGGGCTGGAGGGCAGGAAAACGGTCTGCAGGTCGGGCGCCATCTGCGCGTTCATGCCCACCATCTGCATTTCGTAATTGTAATCCGTGGTGTCGCGCAGCCCGCGGATGATCAGCTTGGCACCGTTTTCCCGCGCCGCATTGACCATGAGGCCCGAGAAATCGACGATCCGGAACGTGGTGTCGGTGCGGATGCCGATCGGCGGCAGCACCTGATCGAGGATGGCGACCCGGTCCTGGTGCGAAAACAGCGGGTTCTTCTTGGTGGCGCTGATACCGACCGCGACCACCAGCGTATCCACCAGCTTGCAGGCGCGTTCAATGACATCGAGATGCCCATTGGTCAGCGGATCGAACGACCCCGGATAGAATCCCACCAAACCCGTCATACGCATCCCCTCCTCGGGTGATTTTGGATCGTTTTGTCATTTCCGTCCTCGGGGGGCAAGAGCGCGTGCCTCAGCGCCGGCTGGCCTCGGAGGCTGCCGGTTCCTGCATTGGACGGGACCCGAGGCGCGTGCGTCTCGCAGGTTTTGAAATAGTGAGACGTGGCCGCCTCGGGTCGCCGGTTTTTGGAACTGTCCGGCGGCGGGGGGATCGCTCGTCCCGTCACGGCCGGACTGGAACCTGTGGGACAGGCAAAAGCCCCACCCGACTCACCCGACCACTGTTCGCCTGCAGACCGCCGCGCCGGGTGATGGGAGGAGTATGCGGCCAGGTGAATGAGCGGGGATTACTTTTCCCGCTGATGGCGAAAGGGCGCCCCATCCGAGACGTTCGAGTACATGAGGCGGCGGCCCGATAGCGGACATAGGCGTCATGCCCCCAACCGCCTCTCCTAAAAGTACCACAGAAAAGGGCGCCGAAGCGCCCTTTTCCTATTCCACGGCCGGATCGGCCGACGAATTCCGGCGCGTCGCGCAGGTCGGAAATGCCGTAGTCCGGTTCAGACATCGACCTTGAAGCCGAGCTCGATTTCGCTCGCCGGCTTGCCACGGAGTCCCCAGTTTTCTCTTGGCACTTCGTGCAGGATCACCTTGATGTCGTGCGGTTCGAGTCCGAATGCCGCCAGTCGAGTTACCATTGCCGCATAGAGCCGGCGCTTGGCCTCGATGCTCCGGCCGGTAAAGAGGCTGATCTCGATGACCGTGTAGCGCTCGCTGGACGTCGCCGGCGAGATGACAGCGTCCAGCTCGAACTCATGGAGCCGCACGCACCGGTCCTGCGCCGGTATGAGTATGCCCTCGACGAGCGCAGCCTGAACAGCTTCGATGAATTCACCGCGACGGGCACCGAGCCACCCGCTACGGGTTTCGATTCTTGTAGAAGGCATTGCGAGAATTCCCTGATGAAAAACGTGAACGAAATGGCCGACCGAGAACCAGGATCACGCCCGTTTCTGCAAGGCCAGCCAGACACCGCCGAACATCAGGATCACGCCTGAAAGCCGGGACACCATGCGCACGCGTGCCGCGCTCAGCAGTCCACGGGCCCGGCCCGCCACCAGGGCATAAACCGCATCGGTGGAGCCGGCCACCAGCATGAAGAACAGGCCCAGCAGCATGACCTGCGGAAATGTGGGCTGGCTCACATCCACGAACTGCGGCAGGAATGCCCCAAGGAAAATCAGCGCCTTGGGATTGGAAAGAATAACGAGGAAACCCTCCAGCATCGTCCGGGCGTTCGACTTGCCGCGCGCCGCCTCCACCCCGCCGATATCGCCGTCGCTGCGCAGCATCTTGAAGCCGAGCCAGACCAGATAGGCAGCGCCAACAAGCTTTATCCAGTCGAAGGCGGCGCCCATGAATGCCACCAGGGCCTGCATGCCCAGCGCGACGATCAGCGTCATCACGAGAACGCCTGCCTGCGTTCCGGCCACGATGGCGAGCCCTGCCCCGGTCCCGCGCGCCAGTGAATTGGCGACGATGACCGTCACGGTCGGTCCCGGCACGATGGCAAGGAGGAAGCAGGCTCCCAGATAGGGGATGAGTATGCTGGGGTCGAACACGATGGAATCTCCTCGGAAAAGGAGCAAGCCACCGGGCTCGGGAAAAGACAAGGACTTTGCCACCCGCTCGCTTTTCCGCGCTTGGGTCGAGCCCGAAGGGCAGACCGGCATGTGTAGAGGTCTCTCAGCAAGTGCACCCCAACAAAAAAGGGCGCCGAGGCGCCCTTTTCCTATTCCACGGCCGGATCGGCCGGCGGCGCCTCTGGCGCTTCGGGCAGGTCGCCCTCTTCACCCTCAGGCTCGCTGATGCGCTCCACCGACACGACCTTCTCGTCCTCGGCCGTATCGAACACGATCACACCCTGGGTCGAGCGGCCCTTGATGCCGATTGGCTTGTCGCCACCGACGGGCAGGCGGATTGTCTGGCCACCATCGCTGATCAGCATGATCTGGTCTTCTTCTTCCACCGGGAAGCTGGCGACCAGGTTGCCGTTGCGCTTGTTGACTGCCATGGCGACGATACCCTTACCGCCGCGACCGGTGATCCGGTATTCGTGGCTGGACGTTCGCTTGCCATATCCGTTTTCGGAAATGGTCAGGATGAACTGCTCCTGCGCCCCCATCTGCGCATAAAGCTCCTGGCTGAGTTCACCGGCCTCGACGCCGGCCTCGTCTGAGCCGGCATCGTCGGCGTCGACTTCGCCACGCATGGCCCTGCTGCGCTTGAGATAGGCCGCACGCTGCTCGGCGCTCGCATCCGAGTGGTTGATGATGGCCATGGAGATGACGGTATCCTTGTCCGCCAGCTGAATGCCGCGCACGCCCATGGAGTCGCGCCCCTTGAACAGGCGCACATCGTCGACGCGGAAGCGGATGGCCTGGCCCATGGCCGTGGTCATCAGCACGTCATTGCTGGTCGTGCAGGTCTCGACGCCGACGATCTCGTCGCCTTCGTCGAGCTTCATGGCGATCTTGCCGTTCTGCCGCACTTCCACGAAATCGGCCAGCGAGTTGCGGCGCACCGTGCCGCGCGTCGTGGCGAACATGATGTCGAGATTGCCCCACGAGGTTTCATCCTCCGGCAGCGGCATGATCGAGGTGATGCGTTCGCCCTGTTCGAGCGGCAGGATATTGATCAGCGCCTTGCCCTTGGCATTGGCTGCCGAGAGCGGCAGGCGCCAGACCTTGAGCTTGTAGGCAATGCCGCGACTGGTGAAGAACAGCACTGGCGTATGCGTATTGGCGACGAACAGTCTTGCGACGAAATCCTCCTCGCGCGTCGACATGCCGGTACGGCCCTTGCCGCCACGGTTCTGCGCCCGATAGGCCGACAGCGGCACGCGCTTGATGTAGCCGGCATGGCTCACGGTCACGACCATGTCCTCGCGGGCGATCAGGTCCTCGTCGTCGAAGTCGGCGACATGGTCCGAGATTTCCGTGCGCCGCGGCGAGCCGAACTGCTCGCGGATGGCTTCCAGTTCCTCGCGGATGATCGTCCGTACGCGCTCGCGGCTGCGCAGGATCTCGAGGTAGTCTTCGATTTCTGCGCCAAGGCCGTTGAGTTCGTCGCCAATTTCATCGCGCCCGAGCGCCGTGAGGCGCGCGAGGCGTAGCTCGAGAATGGCGCGCGCCTGTTCTTCCGAAAGGTTGAACGTGCCGTCCTCGTTGATGCGGTGGCGCGGGTCGTCGATCAGCTTGATCAGCGGCGCCACGTCGGCTGCAGGCCAGCGGCGGGTCATCAGCTGCTCGCGCGCCGTCGCCGGATCGGGCGCGGTGCGAATGAGGGCGATGACCTCGTCGATATTGGCGACGGCAACGGCAAGACCGACCAGCACATGGGCACGGTCGCGGGCCTTGTTGAGCAGGAACCGGGCGCGGCGGGTCACCACCTCCTCGCGGAAGGCGATGAACGCATCGAGGATCTGCTTGAGGTTCATGAGCTCAGGCTTGCCGCCATTGAGCGCCACAAAGTTGCAGCCGAACGAGGATTGCAGCGGCGTGAACCGATAGAGCTGGTTGAGCACCACATCCGGCAGCGCATCGCGCTTGACCTCGATGACGACGCGCATGCCTTCGCGGCTGGATTCGTCACGCAGGTCGGCAATGCCCTCGATGCGCTTGTCGCGCACCAGTTCGGCGATCTTTTCCACCATCGCCGCCTTGTTCACCTGATACGGGATCTCGGTGATGACGATGGCTTCGCGTTCCTTGCGCACTTCCTCGATGCTCGAGCGCCCGCGCACGATGATAGAGCCGCGGCCGGTCTCGTAAGCCTGGCGAATGCCGGCGCGCCCAAGAATGATACCGCCCGTCGGGAAGTCCGGACCGGGGAGATGCTCAAGCAGCTCTTCGGTCAGGATCGAGGGGTTGTCGAGCACGGCCAGCGCCGCATTGATGGTCTCGGCCAGGTTGTGGGTCGGCACATTGGTGGCCATGCCCACGGCAATGCCGCCGCCGCCATTGACCAGCATGTTCGGGAAACGCGCCGGCAAGACGGTAGGCTCACGCTCCGAGCCGTCATAGTTGTCGCGGAAATCGACGGTGTCCTTGTCCAGGTCGTCGAGCAGCGATCCCGTGATCCGCTGCATGCGCACTTCGGTGTATCGCATGGCCGCCGGCATGTCGCCGTCGACGGAGCCGAAATTGCCCTGGCCCTCGACCAGCATCTGACCCATCGAAAAGTCCTGGGCCATTCGCACCAGCGCCATATAGACGGCGCTGTCGCCATGCGGGTGGTATTTACCGATAACGTCGCCGACGACGCGGGCCGACTTGCGGAACGGCTTGTTGTACTCGTAGCCGTTCTCGCTCATCGAAAACAGGATGCGGCGATGCACAGGCTTGAGGCCGTCCCGCACATCCGGAAGCGCACGGCTGACGATCACGCTCATTGCGTAATCGAGATAGCTCTTGCGCATTTCGTCGGTAATGAAGATCGGGGCGATGTCGGAGCTCGGCAGGCTGCCGCCGCTCACGTCTTCGGGCGTATCTGTCACGGGGTGATTCTACGTTGGTTCCAGTTACCCCGATAGATAGGCGATTCCGCTGCACAATGCCAATTTTCATGGGCTTTGAGCTGTGGAGAGCCGTTCGCTTTCCGGCGCGGCACGGCGCGGCTTGTTCATTGCCCGGAAGCTCGGGATCAAAACCGGCGACAATGCCGCAATCAGATACAGCGCTCCGGTGACCCAAAGGGCAGCGTGGACGCCCAGGCCATCGGCCAGCACCCCCGCATAGAGTCCGCCGAACGGCATCAGCACCCAGGCCAGCGCCCCGAACAGGGCGATGACGCGCCCTACCAGCGCTGGCGCGATCCGCTCGAACAGGATGGCGCCGATGATCGGGTTGAGGAAGCCGGCCGCAAACCCGCTGAACAGCAACACGCCGGCTATGGCAGGAACGGGAGCGCCGAGCGCCAGGATGGCCATGGGCATTGGCCCGGCGAAGAAAAAGCCGCCGACATAAATGGCCAGCCGCGGCACGCGCTCGGCCACCGCCGCCGCGATGGCAGCGCCGACGATCGCGCCGGCCGAAAACGTCGCGAGGAAAATGCCGACGAAGCTCGCATCCAGCCCAGCCTCCAGCACCCACACCGGCAGGAGCACGATGGCATAGGCCTGGTCGAACAGATTGGTGACGGCGATCATCACCGTCAGCCCGACCAGGACCGGGTCGCTCCGCAGCCCATGCCACCCCGCGACGAAATCCGCGCGATAACTCCCCCTCTCGCCTGGTTGCGTGGACCGGTCGACGCGCGGAATGCCGCCGGCAACCAGCACGGCCGAGAGGACGAAGGCCAGCGCGTTGCCGAGCAGCGCCGGGGCCGGCCCGACAAGGACGATCAGCGCCCCCGCGCCAGCCGCACCAATTGTACCCGCCAGCCTGTCACTGGCTCCCAAGACGCCGGTCACCCGCTCGAGTGGCACCGCGCCCAGCGCAGCGACGGTGGGCACCAGCGCCTGTTTGGCCGCGTCCGCGGGCGCGCGGAGAACCCCGATCAGCGCCACGGCAGGGATCAGCAGCCAGATGCTGAGCAGCCCAAGCCAGAACAGCATCGGCACGATCAAGAGGGCGATCGTCGACAGGCAGTCGCTCCAGATGGCGATCCGGCGTGCGCCAACCCGGTCGATCAGTGGTCCACCGAGCGCCTTGGCCATGACATAGGGCAAGAGCTCCGCCATGCCGACCACACCCGTCAGAACCGGACTGCCTGTTGTCGTCAGCACCAGCCAGGGGATGGCGATAACGGAGAGCCGTGTCCCGCCGACCGAACACACCGTCGCGGCCGCAAGCGATATCAGGGGGCGATGCTGCTTCATTCCGCGTCTTCCTCGGGCGGATGCGGGAAGGCATGCAGCATGATCGTGAACGGCTCGACGCCGGGCGGATAGGGCCCGCCAAGCTTGGGCGCCGTCTCCATGGCCGCCGCGATCACCTGGTTGAGGCGCTCGACAAGGGCCCTGGCTTCCGGTGCGCTGAGGGGAATGCTGAGATCGCTCAGCGTGGATGCGGCCCGCCACTCCTCCGGCAGCGTGACGTGACGCGCCAGCGCCTGCTTCATCTGCCCGATCTGCGCCTGCAGCGCCGCCTCGGCAAAGGCAATGCTTGCGTCGAGCGTTTCGTCATCACTCCCGTCGGTGTGAAAGACTGTCGACTCGTGCGCCGCCTTCCACCAGCGGTCGCGCGCGCTGCCCCGCTCTTCGTCCTCGACGATGAAGCCATGCCGGGCGAGCTGCCGCAGGTGGTAGCTCGTCGCCCCGCTGTTCATGCCGAGCCTTGCCGCCAGCCCCGTGGCCGTGGCCGGGCCGTCCATGCGCAGCATCCCCAACATGCGCATGCGCTGCGGATGCGCCAGCGCCCGCAGCGCCATGGCATCGGGCTCGATCCGGCTGATTTTTCGGGACGACGTCATGGGGCACACTCCAGATGTGGAGCGACCCTAAACCACAAACATATCTTTGCAAAGATATGTTTGCATTATGTACCGCGTAGGAGGTTCCCCACCCCGGCCTTTTCAGGCAGCGTCGAACCGCACGCGTGACGCAGAAATATCGGCCATGCTGGAATTGGCCCACTCGATCAGATGCCCGAACGGCACGATGAGCGAGTGCCCCAGATCGGTCAGCCGGTATTCGACCGAGGGCGGCTTGGTATCGAACACCTGGCGCGCCACGAGACCGTCGCGCTGCAAGTCGCGCAGCGTCTGCGTCAGCATCTTCTGCGATATGTCGGGCACCTCGCGGTGCAACTGGTTGAAACGCTTAGGCCCTCCGGCCAGCGTCATCAGCAGCAGCATGCTCCACTTGTCGCCGATCTTGTCGAGAACGTCGCGGACCGGACAAGGCCCTGGCAGGCCCACCGCGGCATTCCAGCGCTGGATATAAATCTCCGCAATATCCTGACCTGCCTGCATGACACTTACCTCCGGGTAATCTTCCACCGAAAAAGTGCCTCCTTTTCACCGCGGCGCGGCGCGACTAGATAGCACTCTCTTTCCGATACTTACTCTCCAAGATCAGCGAGATCAAGGAAGTCCGGAAACGTCACTGTTTTAGGAGTGCATCATGGCCAACTTTGCCAATTCCCCCCTTCTCGTCACCGGTGCCTCTGGCAATCTGGGTCGCCTTGCCGTCGAGGAACTGCTCGCCCGCGGCGCAACCAAGGTCATCGCCGGCACCCGCGACCCTGCAAAGCTTGCGGATCTGGCAGCGCGGGGTGTCGAAGTTCGCAAGCTCGATTTCAACGATGCCGCCACCCTGCCGGCCGCCTTTGCCGGCGTCGAGCGCCTGCTGCTGGTTTCGACCGACGGTGTCGGCACCCGCGTCGCCCAGCACAAGGCAGCCATCGCGGCCGCCAAGGCTGCCGGCGTCAAGCATGTCGTCTACACGTCCGCTCCTGCCGCCCGTCCGGATGCCGATGCCGGCCTCAATCCCGAGCATTTCTGGACCGAGATCGAACTGGCCGCCTCCGGCCTCGGCTTCACCATCCTGCGCAATCACATGTATGCCGAAAACAACCTCATCGGCGTCGGACATACCATCGCCTCGGGCCAGCTGTTCGGCCTCATCGGTGATCGCGGCACCTCTTATGTTACCCGCGCCGACGCTGCCCGCACCGCCGCTGGCGCGCTGCTGACCGCCGACGCCAACACCGTCGAGGACGTCACCGGCCCTGCCCCGGTCACCAATGTCGAGCGCGCCGCCCTGCTGGCCGAGCTGTCCGGCAAGCCCGTGAACGCAATCCCGCTCACCCCGGCCGATCTCAAGGCCGGCATGGTCGCGGCAGGCATTCCGGAAGGCTTTGCCGAGGCGCTTGTCGCCTTCCAGCGCGATGCCGTCACCGGTTACCATGGCGCCGTCACCGACGTCGTCGAGCGCTATAGCGGCCGCAAGCCCCAGGGCTTTGCCGATTTCCTCGCGGCCAACAAGGCGGCTCTGGCCGGCTGAGTGTCGATGGCCCGCTCCGGCGGGCCATTTCTTTGCGCTCGCGCACAATCCGTCAGCCGCGCAGACGCTGGACGCCAGCACGTCTTGCCCGTAGAAAATGCCGACATGCCGCCCACGGGGGAGTCGGGTTCTGGTGTCTATGGGTTCTGTTCTCAAGGGCGCGTTCGAGCGTATCGTCTACAAGCGCTCCATCGGTTTCGGCCTCGAATATATCGGGCTTGCCACCCTCCGCTATCCCAGGCTTGTCGCCTTGGCGGTCCTGGCCTTCACCATCCTTGCCGCAACTCAGGTGCCCAAGGCCAATGTCGATGGCGATCTGCTGCGCGTCTATGCGCATTCGGGCCAGTATTACGACGCCTACGAGCACCTCTCGGAAACCTTCGGTACGTTCGAGAACGACATCTACGTGCTCGTCAACGCGCCCAATCTGGTCGATCCAGACGTCATCGAGGAGGTGCGCAGCCTCGCCTTCGATCTGGAGCTCAATGAATACGCGGTCGGCACCATGTCGCCGTTCACGCTCCGCAAGCCCAATGGCAGTGGCGGCTCCGTGCCCGCCGTGCCCGAGGGCATGCTGACGGCCGACGAAGTCGCCATGGCGCTGATGGATCTGCAGCAGAACGATCCGATGATGCGCAATCTGATCACGCCCGATGTCACCGGCGTGGTTCTGATCATGTTCCCCAATCAGGAGCTTGTGAAGCAGAACGGCGCCAAGGCCATGATCGAGAGCCTGCGCCAGACCATTGCCTTCTACGAAGGCGGCGATCTGAGCATCGAGCTGACCGGCCCGCCGGTCTGGACCTCGGAAATGCTCAATGCCGCGGTGGACGACCAGATCAAGTTCACCGTCTGGGGCTTCGGCCTGGGCGCCATCATCGCGCTTCTCGCCCTGCGCTCCTTCTTCGGCGCCATCATCGTCGCCGCCACGCCGTTCCTCGCGGTCATGTGGTCCATGGGCATGATCCTTCTCTTCTTCGGATCATTCTCCTTCCTCACCATCATCGTCACCACCCTGGTACTGGTGATCTCCTTCGCCGAGTCCATGTTCTTCGTCTTCAACTGGCTCGCCTTCTGGCGCGACGGCATGGAGCCAAATAAGGCTGTCGATGCCACGGTCAAGCTCGTCGGCCCTGCAGCGGCGCTCACCATGCTGACCACCTTCGTCAGCTTCGCCTCGCTGTCGCTGACGCCGGGACAGGGCATACGCGAATTCTCCATGGCCGGCGCCCTGGGCACGTTCCTGCTGTTCGTGTGCCTGATGACCTTCCTGCCGCTCCTGCTCAAGCTTTCGATCCGGCTGGGCTTCAAGGCGCCGCCGAAATCCAGTGTTGTGCTGACTGCCCCCCTGCCCCTCAGCTGGTTCCTCGCCAGCCGCTTCGGCCGCCCGATTTCGATCCTCGCCATCGTCGTCACGATCGTCCTGTTCATCCCCTACGTCCTGATCAAGCCGCACTTCTCGTTCGAGGATTTCGTCGCGCGGGAATCGACCGCCCTGACCGCGGCCGAAAGCATCGATGAGGGCGTCGGTGGCGTGGCGCCGCTCTATGTGCGCGTCCCGCTGGC